>NZ_CABVGX010000058.1 GCF_902497625.1 Pseudomonas fluorescens
CGGTGGCGGCACGGGTGGCGCCGGCGGTGGCACAGGCAGCTGAACGCGCAAAGGCAGCCGATGACAGACATCGTCGGCTGTTGTGTGAACTGACGCTCAGTAAAAGTTTAACGGTCCGAGCGCATCAACGTCTCGACGCCATCTTCCAATGAGAGCACCGCAGACCGATTGCGTCCCGAATGCTTGGCTTGGTAGAGCGCGGCGTCAGCGCGATTGATAAACACTTCTTTGTCATCCCGCCCTGCCGGGACAAATGCATAACAGCCGAGACTGACAGTGACAAAGCCATTAGGCGATCCGCTGTGGCGGATGTTTTGCGCCATGACGCGGCGGCGAATCTGTTCGGCAATGGCCATCGCACCATGGATGTCGGTATCCGATAACAACACGGCAAACTCTTCGCCGCCATAGCGTACCGCAAGGTCCGTCGGCCGCTGGCAGCAACTTTTGACGGCTTTGGCAACTTGTGCGAGGCAGTGGTCGCCGGCCACGTGTCCGTAGGCATCGTTGTAGCGTTTGAAATAATCAATATCGAGCATGATCAGGCTCAAAGGTGTTGATTGGCGGGCGCCGCGGCCGAACTCGATGTCGAGCGCCTGCTCAAAGAGCCGGCGATTTCCCAGACCTGTGAGGCTGTCGTGGGTCGCGATCAATTTCAGCGCTTCCTGGGCTTTGCGCAGATCCTTCTCGATGCGTTCTCCCACGCGCACCTGGCGCACGAACACCCAACCAAACAGCCCGACGCCCAGTACCACCAGCGCAACGATCACCGTGGATTGAAACGCGGTGGCGTACCAGTCCTTGAGTATCGCGTCTCTGGATGACGCAGCCGAGACCACTAACGGATAAGCATCGAGCTGACGGAAACCATACAGGCGAACGGTATCATCCAGCACGGAAGCAATCATCGCGTTGCCAGACATTGCGCCCGCCAGGTATTTGCTGAATATCTCGCCCTTGGCCAGCGACCTGCCAATCTGCGCCTCGACGAATGGACGTCGCGCCAACAGTGTGCCGTCGCCAAGCGCGAGGAACATCGAGCCATCGTTATCGAGGCTGAAGCTTTTGAAGAACTGGTCGAAATACGACATCTTGATGCCGGCCATCAGCACGCCCTGGAACGTGCCGTTTTCGTCGTTCACCCGTTTGGAGACCGGGATGATCCATTCGCCGTTTTCACGGCTGCGAATGGCCGGGCCGATGTGCGCGATGGACGACACATTCTGCTGATGAAACCGGAAATATTCACGGTCTCGAACACCCTCACCGCGGGGCAGATCTTCAAAGGAGGTAACCACCCATTGGCCCTTCTGATCGAACAGGAATACCCCGTGCAGCTCGGTCAGTGCCTGAACACGTCGAGCAAAGGTCTTGCGCAAAAGTGGCTTCTGTTCCTCGCTGAATCCCTCTGCCTGAATCCAGTCCGCCAAGCTGGTCAACACCAGATCAGCCTTCATGAAGGTGTCTTGAGCCTGTTGTGCCATGGCACGCGTCAGGTTCGAAGAGTCCTCTTCAGCCTGCGCGAGATCGTGCCGATGCGACTGCTCCAGTTGCAGGTACAACAAGCCGCAAAGACACAGGCACACAATGCCGACGAACAGCACCGCTGCCTTGCGCAGTGGCAGCCGTTTCAGTGTGGCGCCGTTGGCATGGCGCGGATCGTCTGGCGAGATAGGCAAAAGCACGTCCTGCAGGAGTACGGCATGGGCGGAGGCCCACTCTGGAGTTGGCGCGCCTAGTGTACGTCAAGGCGCAGGGCAAAATGTCCTCAGCGCAGGCTGCTCGTCGCCACCCTTGCTGCCTGCAAGTTCACCACGGGCATCGGCGAAGGCCGATTCAACGCACGCAATACGGGCGCGTCGTAACCGTACACATCGGGCTTGAACGCCACGCGCCCGTCACTGCCCATGTCCACTGTCCAATAGGCGAGCAACACCGGAACTTTCACCGGCAGCAGAATGTTCTGGGTCTTGCCGCTGGCCAACTGCTTCTGGATACCGGCGCTGTTCCATTTGACCGGGTCGTTGAACAGCAACTCCACCAGCTGCAGCGGATTTTCCACACGAATGCAGCCCGAACTGGTGGCGCGAATGGTTCTGGAAAACAGCTCGCGATGCGGGGTGTCGTGCAGATAAATCGCGTAATCGTTAGGGAAACGGATCACCACCTGCCCCAGCGAGCTGTCCGGGCCGGCGTCCTGGCGCAAACTGATGCCGCGCGGATTGCTCCAGTCGACGGTCGAGGGGTCCAGCACGTTGCCCTCGCGATCGAGCACGCGCATCCGGTGGGCGGCGAGGTAATCGAGATTGCTTTGAACCTTCGGCAGCACGTCCTCCTTGAGGATTGTCGGCGGCACCGTCCAGGTCGGGTTGAAGGTGATATAGCTGATCTGCGCCTGAAAGATCGGCGTATTGCGCGCCGCTTTGCCGACCTGCACCCGGGAGCGCCATATCGGCTGACCATCTCGGTACATTGCCACCTTGTAGCCGGCGATATCGACAATGACGAACGTGCCTTGAAGCTTGTATAGCAGCCAACGGGCCCGCTCCATATTGACTCGCACCTGGTCGATGCGCGCCTCGACCGGCACGTTCAACGCCGCCAGCGTAGTCGCACCCGCCATGCCGTCGGCGGTCAGGTATTGCTCGTTTTGATATTTTTTCACCGCAGCAGTCACGGCGCCATCGTACTGAGTGCCACGGATCAGGCGCGGATCGAGGAAGCCTGCAGCGACCAGCCGCGCGCGCAACTGTGCAACGGCCGGCTCGTCCATGCCGGGCTTGAGCGAATGATCGACCACCACTTTCGGCCAGCCTCCGCGCCGATGGACATCGCGCAACTGCGCCAGGGCCTGGCGCAAGCCGACATATACAGATTCTTGCGGCGGCGCCTCGGCGAACGCTTTTGCCACGTCGTGATTATCCAGAGCGGCGAAGAACGCGTTGACGTCGTCACGCGGGTCGACACCGTTTGCATCGAAATTCCAGTGATTGTCCAGTCGCGCGGGGTCTACCTTGCCGCGCCGCAGCTGCATCAGTGCGCTGATGAATGTATGCGTGGTGGCCAGATCGAAAGCCGCTTGCTGCTCTGGGGGTGCAGGCGCGGCCTTCAAAGTCGCCCGGGATCGAACCAGTTCGTCGATGTGGAAATCCGTTGGCGTCAAACCGTCGATATCTGTCGCCTGCAGGCTGGTGATCAATTGATCGATGTCAGCTTCACGGGTCCAGGCCGGCTGATAGGCTCGATGGGCGTAAAAATCCAGTACCAGGCGACTGACGTCGACGCGTCGATGACGGGATGCAGTGAGCAACGGCGGAAAAGCGCTTTTCAACGGCTCCAGAGACGCCTGGATGGCCTGACCAACGTCGTCGTCAGGTGCAGCTTGCAAAACGGCGCTGGCCGCAGATGTCGACTCAATCGACGAAGTTTCCGCCCAAGCAGTGCCGCTGATCAGAAAGCCCATAAAAAAAACGCGGCTTATGACGAATAACCTTGTTAAAAGCACCATGAATAATCCTTAATCCCCCGCATTCAACGCCTGGCATCCCAACGCACTGCTAGACTCGAACTCAACAAGATGAGACATCTATATGGCGCTACTACGTTTTGGCTGTGTCTTCCCGGCACTACTACTGACTGCAATGTCCGTACCGTCAGCCTACGCCGATTCGCTCGCGACCGCTCTTATCAAAGCAGCGCCCAAAGCCAATGCCAACGTCATCAACCTCGCAGTCCGCGCCTCAAAATGCAGCATCGCCCAAGGTGCAGCCCCCGCGCAAAGACTCGCAGTGATCGATTACTCCCTGCCTTCGACCGAACAGCGCCTATGGGTGTTCGATTTAAAACAACGCAAGTTACTGTTTCAGGAACTGGTCGCCCACGGACGCAACAGCGGCGAAAACATGGCGGTGAATTTCTCCAACAAGAATGAAAGCTTCGCCACCAGCCTCGGTTTGTATCGCACCCAACAAAGCTATGTTGGGCAAAACGGCTATTCGTTGCGCATGGAAGGTCTGGAGCCGGGCTTCAACGATAACGCTTTTGACCGCGCCATCGTCATCCACGGTGCGCCTTACGTCAGCCCGGTACTGGCGCGGGCGAACGGGCGGATCGGTCGCAGTCTCGGGTGCCCGGCAGTCCGACCGGCGGTCGCGCGCAAACTGATCAATTCGATGAAAGACGGGCAGCTGTTGTTTTCCTACTACCCGGATAACCGCTGGTTGAAAACCTCGTCCTACATCAATTGCGGTAGTGGCACCATGGCGTCAGCTGCCAAGGGCGTGACCACTCGTTGAATGCAGCGTGACCTGCTGCGCGGGACTATCTAAACTCCCCACGGCCAGACACCTCTGGCTCGACCGGGAACTCTTTGCATGGACCTTCAACACCGCAACAACGTAACAGTCAGGGGCAATGGTCCGGCGACACTGGTGTTTTCTCACGGTTTTGGCTGTGATCAGACCATGTGGCGTTACCTGGTCGATACATTCGCGAATCGCTTCAAGGTCGTGCTGTACGACCTGGTGGGCGCAGGTCAATCGGACCTTGGCGCGTACGACACGCAGAAGTACAACTCGCTGGCCGGCTACGCGCAGGACCTCAACGAAATCATTGATCAATTCGCCAGCGGCCCGGTGATTATCGTCGGCCACTCGGTCAGCGCGATGATCGGTGCTCTGGCTGATCGTCAGGCACCCGGCACAATTGCCGCTCATGTGATGATCGGTCCGTCGCCCTGCTACATCGATGCCGAGGACTACGTGGGCGGTTTCCAGCTCGAAGACATCCACTCGTTGCTTGACACCCTCGACAGTAATTACCTGGGCTGGTCCAGCAACATGGCCCCGGCGATCATGGGCGCACCAGGGCAACCGGCGTTGGGCGAAGAGCTCACCAACAGTTTCTGCAGGACCGATCCCGAGATCGCCAAGCAGTTTGCGCGGGTAACGTTTATGTCGGACAACCGCAAGGACATTGCCGGCCTGACCACGCCAACCTTGATTCTGCAATCCACCGATGACCTCATCGCCCCGATCGCCGTAGGCGAATACCTGCACACGGTGCTCACAAACAGCACGCTGTGCCTGGTGGACAATGTTGGCCATTGCCCGCACATGAGTGCGCCGAGTGCGTGCTCTGACGCCATGGACAGCTTCCTGTCGCCATGGGTAGGCGCGCATGCCGAGCGATGAACCGTTGCTGCCCGACGCGCAGACCTTGTTCGAGCTGGCGCCGTGCGCACTAGTGGTCACGAAGGAAGACGGCACGATCCTGCAAAGCAATCAAACGTTCGGCAACTGGGTCGGTTTCGAATCCGGTGCGCTGATTGGCCGGCGGTTTCAGGACCTGCTGACCATGGGCGGGCGGATTTTTCATCAGACCCATTGGGCGCCGCTCATGCAAATGCAGGGTTCAGTGGCCGAGGTCAAACTCGACCTGGTGCATCGCGACAAACGCGTTGTCACCATGCTGCTCAACGGTGTCAGGCGCGAGCATGCTGGCGGCGCGTTCTACGAACTGGCCTTGTTCGGCACGACGGACCGCGACAAGTACGAACGCGAACTGGTCCGCGCGCGAAAAATCGCCGAAGACCTGTTGCGCGAAAAGACTGAGGCCGAGACCGCCCTTCAACAGGCACAGACTCAACTGAACCTGGCCTATGAGAAATCCCAGCGGCGGGCCACGTTTGCCGAACAGATGGTGGCCATCGTCAGCCACGATCTGAAGAATCCGCTGACGGCGATCAAAATGGCTGCGCAAATGCTCAGCACCGCAGAGCGCGCCCCCAAAGAAACCCGCTTGCTGGGCCACATCGGCCAGTCCGCCGAACGCGCGCAACGGATGATCGCTGACTTGCTGGACTTAGCCCTCGCCCGCGTTGGGCGCGGTTTGAGCATTGCGCCTGCGTCGATGGATCTGCATCAGGTCACCGGGCAGATTGTTGATGAGTTACGCGTCGCGTTTCCACAATCGACGCTGATCCACCAGTCGACCGGCGCCGGCAGCGCTCATATGGATGCAGATCGGGTTCAGCAAATCATCGGTAACCTGGTGGCCAACAGTGTGGCTTACGGGGATTTGCACCAACCGATCACGATCACGTCTCGCCTGGAAGATGACCAGGCCGTTGTTTGCGTACACAACCGTGGCCCGGTGATCGCAGAAGCAATCATGAGCGTTTTGTTCGAGCCGATGACCCGTGGCACCCAGACCGACAGTGAAGTGCGCAGCGTCGGCCTCGGTTTATTCATTGTCAGGGAAATCGCCGTGGCGCACGGTGGCGAAGTGTCGGTGAGTTCGGCTGCGCAGAGCGGCACTGTGTTCTCTGTCTATTTTCCGCGACAGGCTGCGCGCTGAAGCCATCCACCGCTTAATGTTGTTTACAGGCCATCGCTTGGTCGCACTGGTTTGATCGCCACGGTGTTGATCACAGGCATATGAAATCACAACCTCACTCCCAGCTTACCGCCCTTCTCACTCAAGCAATCTCCGTCGGCATCGGTTTGATTGCGGAAAATCGGGTGCAGAATGAGTTTCACAGCAGTGAACTTGTTGCATTGTTTGATCCTGTCGAAAGTGGCCGCAGTTATTACTGGTCTACGCAGATACATACCAGAATCTCCGCTCCTTGAACGTCTTTCAGTGACGCTGCTGGCGCTGCCATTTCCTGATCCATGAACGGTTCGCACACATATTTCCGATAAAAAAAGGGCCCTCAAAGGGGCCCGTTTTTTGTTCAGTTTTGTATTACTTGGTCAACCAGGACTCGACGGTCGCAGAGCCGTGTTCCGCTTTCCATTCCTTCAGGGTTTTATGGTTGCCCCCTTTGGTTTCAACCACTTCGCCGGTTTTAGGGTGTTTGTAGACTTTCATTTCGCGCGGCTTGCGAGTGCTGGTTTTTGGCTCGGGTGCAGGGGCGCGACGGCTCGCTTTCGGGTCAAGAAGGCTAATGACATCTTTCAGGCTGTAGCTGTACTTGGCGAGCAAGTCGCGCAACTTGGTCTCGAACTCAATTTCTTTCTTGAGACCGGCGTCACCCTTCAAGGCTTCGAGCGCCTGGAGTTGTTCGGCAAGGTGTTTCTCGAGTTGGCGGAATTCTGCGAGCTTGGACATTATTGATCTCTACGTGGTTAGTAACCAGACGGTACACCAAAAGCACCTGTTTGAATTTAGTTAACTTAATCCAACTGAGCAAGTACTTCCTGCAATGTTTGTACGTCACTTTGCATTGCAGGCAACGGCAGCGGAACGGAATCGTCATTGAGGCTGTCCGTTGTAGTAGACACCAATGTGTCAGTCCCTTACCAAACTGGAGAAGCAAACCATGAACAACATTATCTACATCGTCGGCGCCGTCGTGATCGTCCTGTTTATCCTGTCCTTTATCGGCATCGTGTGACACCGACCTGTCAGCACGGAGGCTGAATTGCTTGGGACTACCGGCGCCTGCACGGTGCCGGCGCAAGTGGCCCATACGATGTCGCCACCCTTCGTGGCAGAGGCCATTAGTTGCAGGGCACCTTCCACAGCTGATCGAGTCGCGTGGTGTAGCTCTGGCTCATGATTTCCCGTCGCATCGCCCATTCCGGGTGGCTCGGCACACTGGCAGTACGTAACGTGCCTCTGCCCCACCGGCCGTTGATTTGATCCAGCACTGCCATCACCCTTGTCGCCTCGGTGGCTTGCGAAGCTGCGAACAGATCCTCCGTGTATTCGCCGGGCTGACACAGGTTCAGCAGCAACACTTCCGCCTTGCTGTATTTGAACCCCGGCCTGAACAACCGATCGAGTGCATCGACTGCCAACCGGGTCAGTAATCGCACATCATCCGTCGGATAAGGCAAATCGACCACCACCCCATTCGCGTACTTGGCTTCTTCCGGATTGAACATGCCGGTGCGAATGCTGACGCGGATCTTCCTGCACAACGAATTCTGCGCCCTGAGTTTTTCCGAGGCGCGCATCATGTAGGTCGCGACAGCTTCCTTGATGGGCGGCAATTCCGAGAGGCGTCTGCCAAACATTCTGCTGCAGCAGATTTCCTGCTTCGGCGGGTCAGGTTCGTCCAGTTCAAGGCAGGCGGCACCGGCTAGCTCGCGAGCAGTCTTCTCGATGACAACGCTGAATTTTTTGCGCAATGTCCATGGATCTGCTTTGGCCAGGTCCATCGCGGTCTTGATCCCCATTGCATCCAGATGCATCTTCATCCGTCGACCGACACCCCACACCTCGCTGACATCAGTGTTGCGCAGCACCCAGTCGCGTTTGACCACATCGCAAATGTTCACCACCCCACCGGTTTGCGCCTGCAGGCGCTTGGCCGTGTGATTGGCCAGTTTGGCCAGCGTTTTGGTGTGAGCAATGCCGACCCCGACCGGGATGCCGGTGCAACGCAGCACATGGCTGCGAATCCGGCGACCAAGGCTGTCCAGATCGGCGATGCCGGTAAGATCGGCGAACGCCTCATCAATGCTGTAGACCTCTACAGCTGGCACCATCGATTCGATCAGGCTCATCACGCGCTCGCTTATGTCGCCGTAGAGTGCGTAATTGGAAGAGAAAGGCACGATGCCGTGCTGCTTGAGCTTGTGCCTGACCTGGAAGTACGGCTCTCCCATTTTCACAAAGGGTTTGGCGTCATAGCTGCGCGCGATGATGCAGCCGTCATTATTGGAGAGCACCACGATGGGTACCTTCGCCAGATCGGGCCGAAACACCCGTTCGCAACTGGCGTAGAAACTGTTGCAATCAATCAGGCCAAACACCGCCGGGACTTCAGACATGGCTGCGCACGCTGCTCGTCACCACGCCCCAAATCGTCAACTCGTCCCCTTCAAGCACGTAGCGCGGCGGATATTTGGGATTATCCGACAGCAGGATCACATCCTTCCCACGCAGGCAAAGGCGCTTGCACACCGGTTCATTATTCAGCAGAGCAATCACCACATTGCCGTGCACCGGCTCTATCGAGCGGTCAACAATCGCCAGATCGCCTTCATAGATGCCCGCCCCCTGCATGCTCTCCCCTGTGAGTGACACGAGATAGACATGCGGCGCCCGCACATTCAGCACCTCATCCAGCGATATCTGCGCCTCGATGTGATCTGCCGCCGGCGACGGAAAACCTGCCGGCACCCGAAACAGGCACAACGGCAACCTGAACCCGCCCTCGCTGATGGGACCTAGAATTGAGTAACTCATGACGCGCGACATCCAATACTGTACGAATATACAGTTAACGTCGTGATGGCGTTGCGGTCAAATTTTTGCAGGAAATATCGGATAGGTGGATGGGGAGATTGCTGCAGGGGTGGGCGTCGGGGGCCGATGCTTGAGCTGGCCTGGGATGACATAATCCGCCTGTAAGCGGTGACGGCTGGTTGCCTCAAGCTGACTGGGCATAATTCAACCGAGGCAACGTCCCCGTAGCCAGTGGTAGCCATACAGAGCGATCCCTTTGCGCGCGTGCATTCCTGATAAACTACGCCCCTCGCCTCGCTGACTCAGATTCCCAATGTCTCTACACGCTGCCCCGCTGTCCCGCCGTTTCTCCGTCGCCCCCATGATGGATTGGACCGACCGTCACTGCCGTTTCTTCCTGCGCCTGCTCTCCAAACACGCCCTGCTCTACACCGAAATGGTCACCACTGGCGCGCTGCTCAATGGCGACCACGAGCGTTTCCTGCGGCATAACGAGGCCGAACACCCGCTCGCGCTGCAGCTCGGTGGCAGTGTGCCGCTGGATTTGGCTGCCTGCGCGCGGATGGCGCAGGAGCACGGCTATGACGAGGTGAACCTCAACGTTGGTTGCCCCAGTGATCGGGTGCAGAACAATATGATCGGCGCGGTACTGATGGGGCACCCGCAGCTGGTTGCCGATTGCGTGAAGGCGATGCGCGATGCGGTATCGATCCCGGTGACGGTGAAGCATCGCATCGGGATCAACGGGCGCGACAGTTATGCCGAGCTGTGTGATTTCGTCGGCACCGTTCGTGAAGCCGGCTGCACCAGTTTTACCGTGCATGCGCGGATTGCGATTCTGGAGGGGTTGTCGCCCAAGGAAAACCGTGATATTCCGCCTCTGCGTTACGACGTCGCGGCGCAATTGAAGGCTGACTTTCCTGATCTGGAAATCATCCTCAACGGTGGGATCAAGACGCTGGACGCCTGTCACGAACACTTGCAGATATTCGATGGCGTGATGCTGGGTCGCGAGGCCTATCACAATCCCTACATCATGGCTGAGGTGGATCAGCAGGTGTTCGGCAGCACCGCGCCGGTCATCAGCCGCGCCGAAGCGCTGGCGCAGTTGCGGCCTTATATAGCCGCCCACATCGATGCCGGCGGTTCGATGCATCACATCACCCGGCATGTGTTGGGGCTGGGGACCGGGTTTCCCGGGGCGCGAAAATTTCGCCAGTTGTTGTCGGTGGACATTCACAAATCCAAAGACCCTCTGGCGTTGCTGGATCAGGCCGCCATATTGCTCGAAGGACGTTAATCAATTTGCGGTGACCGCTGGCGATCACCGCGGTTGAACCTGTGGCGTCTTTCGGCATCGAACAATCGATAGCGCGCCCCGCCTTTCAAACAGCCCTTCTGCGGTTGTTGCCATCGGGGCCACCGATACACGTACACACCCTTGAGCGGCCGCAAGCGCTCGGGTAATGTCAACAGACCCATAGGATAGAGCACGCCCATGACTTCCAAGCTGGAACAACTCAAGCAAATGACCACCGTGGTTGCCGACACCGGCGACTTCGAAGCGATCGCTCGGGTCAAACCTGTCGACGCTACTACCAACCCTTCCCTATTGCTGAAAGCAGCCGCCATCACCGGTTACGCCGAGTTGCTCGACGCGTGCGTCAGCGACTGCAAGGGTGATGTGGGGCTTGCCAGCGACCGTTTTGGTGTCGCGGTCGGGCAGGAAATCCTGAAGGTGATTCCTGGCCGTATTTCCACTGAGGTGGACGCGCGGCTGTCGTTCGACACGGACGCCGTGTTGAAGCGCGCGCACCGTCTGATCGAGCTGTACGACAAGGCCGGCATCGGCCGTGACCGCGTGCTGATCAAGATCGCCTCCACCTGGGAAGGTATCCGTGCAGCCGAGATTCTGGAAAAAGAAGGCATCCAGACCAACCTTACCCTGCTGTTCTCGTTTGCTCAGGCAGCGGCCTGTGCCGATGCGGGCGTGTTCCTGATTTCGCCATTCGTGGGCCGCATCTACGATTGGTACAAAAAAGCCAACGGCAACGACTACACCGGTTCGGATGATCCGGGCGTACAGTCGGTAACGCGTATCTACAACTACTACAAGGCCAATGACTACAAGACCGTGGTCATGGGTGCGAGCTTCCGCAACCTCAACCAGATCGAGCAACTGGCTGGCTGCGACCGTTTAACCATCAGCCCGGACCTGATCGACAAACTGGCAGCCGACACTGGCAAGCTGGAGCGAAAGTTGACCCCTGGCCATGCCGGTGAAGCGCGTTTGAGCCTGAACGAAGCCCAGTTCCGCTGGTTGTCCAACGAGGATGCGATGGCGACCGAGAAGCTGGCTGAGGGCATCCGTCAGTTTGCTCGCGACCAGGAGAAGCTTGAGGCGCTGTTGCAGGCCAAGTTGTGATTTGATTCAGCGATAATGCAAAAAGGGCGAACCCTGGTAGGTTCGCCCTTTTTTATGCGTCGATCACAGGAGTCAATGCCGCTCCAGCGCGTTCACCAGGTCATGAAACGCTTCCCGATTGGAGTCGTTCAGGCCCATGAGGATCTTGTGCGCCTCAAGCACCTTGATCCGCACCACCTCCTCCGACTGATCCTGGTCAGGCAGGTCCGTCAGGCACTCCGGGCACGGGATCGGACGATCAACGATGTTGAACACCTGTTCGAAACCCATGGACTGCAGCAGACGCGTGATGTCTTCATGGGTGGTGACCACGGTCGGCAGCAAACCGACCTTTTGCCGCGACAGGATCGACAGTTTGGCCAGCAGGCCAAGGGTGGTGCTGTCGATGCTGCGGGTCTCGGTCAGGTCGATCACGATCGCGTTGAAGTTCAACGCCGTGAAGATCCGCTCAATAGTCGCATCCAACGCCGAACACAGGGTCAGGCGAACTTCACCGACGAACTTCAGGACGAAGGTGCCGTCCTGCTCGGCGAACTGGATTCTACCGGTACTCATTGAAGATTCCTGCTCAACACCATCAGGGCGATATCATCCGGCATCTCCCCCAGCGTGGCCAATCCAAAAACCTGACGCAACCCATCCAGGGTGCCGCCCGCAGCCTTGACCCGCTGGGGCAACGCCGCTTCTTTCTCTTTAAGTGTGGGTTCTGACAAGAGATCCAGAATGCCGTCCGACATCAGCGTCAGGCTGAACGTCGGCGGCAATTCGAGCACGTGATCCTCGTAGGTCGCCTCGTTGAAGAGACCGACTGGCAGACCGCGCCCTTCCAGATACCGAACACTGTCTGGCGTGTACAACACAGGCAACGGCAAATGACCACCGATGCTATAGGTCAACAAACCTGTCTCCTCGTCGATGACTCCACCGACCATTGTGACGTGTTTACCCAGCTTACAACTGATCAGGCCCCGGTTGATATGACCAAGGACTTGCGAAGGCTTGAATTCCGGCAATGTGCCGCTACGTTTGGATTCGAACAACAAACGCGTGGTCATGAATTTCAACAATACGGTAACGAAGGCCGAAGAGGCACCGTGGCCGGAGACATCCGCCAGATAGAACGCAACCCGGCGTTCGTCGACGCGGAAATAGTCGACGAAATCCCCTGACAGGTACAACGACGGGATGATCTGGTGAGCAAACTGGAACTCGTCGATGCTCCACGGGCTGATCGGGAGCATGTTCATCTGCACCTGACGACCTGCATTCTGGTCTTCCTGCAGCAGGTTCAGGCTGGCTTCGAGTTCACGATTGGCCCTTTCCAGCTTCTCGCGGTAACGCTGGTTTTCCAGCAACAGACGCGCGCGATCCAGGGCCCGACGCACAGAGTGCTCGAGCACCGCCAGATCTTCGAGCGGCTTGATCAGGTAATCGGCAGCGCCCAGGCGCAAGGCTTCCACCGCATCATTCATCACGCCGGCACCGGACACTACGATGACCGGGGTCTGCGGTGAAAGCTCAGTGACCTGGCGGATGAGTTCGAGCCCGCCCATCTGCGGCATGCGCAGATCGCAGATGACCAGATCGGGCTTGTCCTGCTCGAATACCTGAAGACCCTGCTGGCCATTGCTGGCCTGCAAGACGCTGAAACCACTGTCGTCCAAATAGGCGGCGAGACTCGCGCGCACTACTTCGTCATCATCGATTATCAGCAGCGTGGCACTGGTTTTTGGCATGTGGGCAAACGGCGCCAGAATTAGGTTGGCGTAGCGGGCCGGGTAAATGACCCGGCACAGACTACTGGATTCGCTTTCTAGCCTCTCTAACGCATTGCTTTCGAGCAGTTGCCCGTTTTGCAGAACTATCAGAGGTGCCCTTCTAAGGCGCAGACGGTACTCCCATCCGCGGGGCGTTTCAAGCTCACGCCGATCGTCGCTTGACGTCTTTACTTGTCAAATGACCGGGAGTTATAAGAACACACAAATCCGTAACTCAATGGAAGGATGAAGCCCATGCCTCAAAGCGATCGGGACTACAGCGAAAAGCGTGATTTCATCCGCATGCAGATTGATGCGGATGTGGCGCTGATTCACGAGGGTGACGAGGTTGCAGCCGTCTGCATCGACCTTTCCAGCAGCGGCATGCAAGTGCAGGCGCCACAATCGTTCAAGGTCGGCGACCGCATCAACGTGCGCATCGAGTCGGATCACGCGGCGTTGAAAGGCCTGGAAGCCGACACCGAAGTGGTATGGGTTAAAGATCAGGACGGTGGCAGTCAGAAACTCGGGCTTACAATCCTGAGAATGAAATAAGCAGTTTCCCAAAAGCGGAAGGCGGCCCATAGGCCGCCTTCTCGGGTTCATCAATCGAGATCAGAAATCGTCTTCGACCTGACCATCCTTGACCTTGAATTCGCGATTCTGCAGGTAGGCGTTGCGAACGAAGATGTACTTGTCGCCGCTGATCAGCTTCTCCGCCGACAACAGGCTGGCGCGGGTATCGACGATATTCAGTCCAAAGACCGAGTTACGCACCGGTACATCGTTGATGTAACGGTAAGGGCCGGTATAGCCGTCGACATATTTGGCCGGCGCATCACGCAAAGTGCTCGGACCCAACAGTGGCAGCACGACATACGGCCCGCTGCCTACACCCCAATAGCCCAGCGTCTGACCGAAGTCTTCGTCGCTGCGGTTCAGGCCCATCTGGGTGCCGACATCAAAGAAGCCCAGCAGACCAAAGGTGGTATTGAAGATCAGGCGGGCCGTGTCGACGCCTGCGGCCGCTGGCTTGGCCTGCATGACGTTGTTGGCAAGGTTGGTGACATCACCGACGTTGCGGAACATGTTGTGGATGCCATCTTCCAGAAACTGCGGAGTCACCCACTGATAACCCTGGGCCAGTGGTTTCAGCGCATAGGTGTCGAGCACATCGTTGAATTTGAATATCGGGCGGTTGAAGCTTTCCCAAGGGTCATCTTCCGTCGCCGCCTGAGCAGCGAACGGAACCAGCAGCACACTGGCGCACACAGAAAGCCGGGCTAGATGATTGCTCCAGCGCATAGAAGAACTCCTAGGATTGTACTGGCCCCGGCACTTGGCCTGGGCGTTAAGCTGGCTAGTATAAGACGGAAAAGCCGCTTTAGGCACTTATGTACGTGCCGGCCTGCAGATGATTCGTCCGAATCAAGCGATTCATATCACTGTCATCCAACTGTCACTGACGCCGCTTAGGCTTGTGTTTATTTCAGGGACGTTGATATGTCGCACGCCGAAGCCTTGCCTCTCGCAGCACCCAGCCTGACTGCCGTCCTGTTCGGTCTCACGGGTTGCCTGGTGGATTTCGGCGCTCGCACGCGCCTGCAACAGCAGCACTCTGCGCAAACCGCCAACGCCACACCGGGCGCCCTCGATAGCCTGCGCCGCTTGCAGCTTCAACAAATCCCCTGCGCCTGGCTGGACGAGCACGCGCTTGAGCTCAGTCATTCGCTTGCTGCTGGCTTGCCCACCTGGATCAAGCCATCGCAACACGCCGAAACGGTCAATCCATGGCCCGCACCGCATGCCTGCTGGCAGGCGCTGATGAACCTGGGCGTCGAACGTCTGGACGGCTGCGTGCTGGTCAGCGGCGAACCGCAACTGCTGCAATCGGGACTTAACGCCGGGCTATGGACGATCGGCCTGGCCTCCTACGGTTCGCTCTGCGGACTGGCACCGAACGAATGGCAGGCGCTGGCCCCACAGGAGCGGGAAATGAAGCGCGGCAAGGCGACCATGGATCTGTTCGCGCTGGGCGTTCATTCTGTGATCGACCATCTCGATGAGCTCGATAACTGCCTGGCCGACATCAGTTTGCGCCGCTTCAAAGGCGAAAAGCCCTGACCGGGATCATGCAGATCGGGCACGAGTGGATTAATCTAAAGCTCAGCCATAGACCTTTGGCGCGCTGCTGCGGTCTATGCCAGTGCCTATCGATTAAAAGGAAGAACGCCATGCCTGCCCGCGAACTGCAAGAACAACTCAATACTCTACGCGAGCAATTGGAACAGAATCCGCCGCTGACCGAAGCTGAGCGGGAGAACCTGCGCGACTTGATGGCGCAGATTGACGCCGAAATCGAGCTGGAAACCAAGACTCAGGATTCCAGTCTTTCCGACAACGTTAACCTGGCCGTCGAGCGCTTCGAGCTGGAACACCCTACCCTCGCCGGTACCTTGCGCAACATTGTGCAGGCGTTGGGGAATATGGGGATCTGAATCCTCCGGATGCAAAAAAGCCCCGCTAGCGATAGCGGGGCTTTTTAATGCCTGCGATTTGCAGCCGACGGCGTTACTGGCGAACCAGGCGATGATTCGGCAACTGCGCCTCTTCAGTACTGCGATACGGGTTGATGTCCAACCCACCACGCCGCACGTAACGTGCATACACCGTCAGTTTCTCGGGTTTGAGCAGGCGTTGCAGGTCGAGGAAAATCCGCTCAACGCACTGCTCATGGAAGTCGGAGTGCTGGCGGAAGCTCACGATGTATTCCAGCAGGCTTGCGTGATCCAGCGCCGCACCCCGATATTCCACTGCCACACTGCCCCAGTCCGGCTGACTGGTCACCGGGCAATTGGATTTGAGCAGATGGCTGTGCACGCTTTCTTCGACGATGCGCGAGTCATCGCAACGCAGCAGTTCCGGACGCGGCTGTTCATAATTGCTGACGCTGATGTCAAGGTCGTCAATGCACACGCCCGGCATCGCAACCACGCCTTCGGCCGCCACCTCATTCAGACTGCGAATGCGCACGCCCACCGTTTTACCCGCTGCGGCCGACAAATCCTTGGCCAGCGTCGATTCGAGGCTGGCGGTGTCGGCGAACGGGGTTTGATTCAATGAGTTGAGGTACAGCTTGAACGACTTGGATTCGATGATGTTCGGCGAATTCGCCGGGATACTGAACTCGCCGATCGCCACCACCGGCTTGCCGGATGGCAACAGCCACGAAAGCTCGAAGCAATTCCAGAAATCCACTCCCGTGTACGGCAGGGTTTCAGCCGTCAGGCCCAGCTCGGCCCACTTCGCCGTGCGCGGGATCGGGAACAACAGGGATGGCGTGTAGGTGGCAATGTATTCACTGGATTTGCCCAGCGGCGAATGTTCGGCTGCGGGATGCATGGCGGAAACCTGACTGAAGAATCAGCCGATTCTAGCAAGATCGCGGTCGCGTTTCACTCGCCAGCACCCACGGTCAACTTGCCGACCATCCCCGCCTGATAGTGGCCAGGTATATTGCAGGCAAACTCAAGCTCACCGGCTTTGGTAAATGTCCAGGTCAGCTCGGCGGTGTTGCCCGGCTCGACCAGCACGCTGTTGGGGTCGTCATGCTTCATCCCGTGGCCCATGGACCCGTGGTCCATTTCCTTAACGCCTGTAGGCGTGAGCATGCCGCCTTGTTGCATCTTGAGCATGTCCTGCTGATGCCGGGCATGCATCGCTGCATCGCCGAGGTTGAATTCGTGCAGCAACTGGCCTTTATTTACCAGCACGAAACGAATGGTCTCACCGGCCTTGATGTCGATCGCCTTCGGAGTGAACGACATATCACCCATCACCACGTCCACGGTGCGAGTCGCCGTCGCGGCCGCGGCCGGCCGACCAAAGTCGAAGGTGTGGGCCGGCGAAGCCCAGGTCGGCGAGCTCAGTGCCAACAGCCACGCGGCCAGCAGCAGAGATTTGCGCAAGAACATAGTCGTACTCCAAAGATAGGGTTCAGCGTGCGAAAACTCTAGACTGCCGAGGCTGCCTGCAAACTGACGAGCAGATTACAACTTTGTCAGGTTAGCCCGTACCGAAGCCGTCCACGGTATAAAACGTCTGTTCCATTGCCTCGAGTTGTCCATGAAATTGCTGATCGTCGAAGACCAACCGAAAACCGGCCATTACCTGCGTCAGGGCCTCGCCGAGGCCGGCTTCAATGCCGAGCTGGTGGCGGATGGCAACACCGGTCAGCAGCTGGCCTTGAGCGGTGACTACGCGCTGCTGATTCTCGATGTCATGTTACCGGGCCGCGACGGCTGGCAGATTCTGCAAGCGGTGCGCAACGCAGGGCTCGACACACCGGTACTTTTTCTGACGGCCCGCGACGCGGTGGAGGACAGGGTTCACGGCCTCGAGTTGGGCGCCGATGATTACCTGGTCAAACCTTTTGCCTTTTCCGAACTGCTGGCTCGGGTCCGCAGCCTGCTGCGCCGCGGTAGTGCCACGCCGCAGGATACCAGCCTGCAACTGGCTGATTTGCGTCTTGACCTGATCCGCCGTCGCGTCGAGCGCAGCGGTCAGCGCATTGATCTCACCGCCAAGGAATTCGCTCTGCTGGAGATGCTGTTGCGGCGCCAGGGCGAAGTCCTGCCAAAGTCGCTGATCGCGTCACAGGTCTGGGACATGAATTTCGACAGCGACACCAACGTCATCGAAGTCGCGATCCGGCGCCTGCGCCTGAAAGTCGATGATGATTTCCCCAACAAGTTGATCCACACCGTACGCGGCATGGGCTACGTTCTCGAAGAGCGCCCACTCTGATGCGCAGACTTTCCTTGAGCAGCCGCCTGGCGCTGCTGTTTGCCGCGTGCACGGCCGTGGTGTCGTTGTGCGCCGGACTGCTGTTCAGCCACGCCAGCCAGGCACATTTTGTCGAGCTGGATCAGCAACTGCTGGATGGCAAATTGATCGGTCTGCGTCGGGCGTTGCACGACCTTCAATCGAGCGACAGCGAAGTCAGGCTGGCGGATGAATTGAGCCGCCAGGCCGATCTGTCGCTGCGCATTACCGGTAGTGACGGTCAACGCTGGTACGACAGCTCGACGCGCGTGCCCGAGCAGTTGCCGCACAAGCCCGGCCTGTGGACGATAAGCGATGCCGGCACGGACTATCGACTCTTGAACGCACCGCTGTTTCCAGAAAAGCCTGGCTCGCCTCAACTGACGTTATTGCTGGACATCACCCATCACCAGCACTTCCTGCAACGCATGCAGCGTCTTATCTGGCTGACCGTGGGCCTGTCGGCGCTCGCCACTGCGCTGCTCGGAGCCTGGGCAGCGCGCAGCGGTTTGCGCCCGCTGCGGCGCATGGGTGCGGTGGCCAGCGGCGTCTCGGCTCAGTCGTTGAATGCGCGCCTGCCGGAAGCAAACATGCCCCCGGAACTGGCGGAAATGGCCCACCACTTCAACGCCATGCTTGGACGTCTCGACGACTCTTTTCAGCGCCTTTCGGCGTTCTCCGCCGACATCGCCCATGAACTGCGCACGCCGCTGTCGAACCTGCTGACCCACACCCAGGTCACCCTCACCCGTCCACGGCCGATCGAAGATTACCGCGAGGCTCTGCACAGCAACCTCGAGGAATTGCAGTGGATGGCACAGCTGGTCAACGACATGCTGTACCTGGCCAAGGCGGATCATGGGTTGCTGACGCCGAAGCGTGAGCTGCTCGACCTTGCCGAGGAAGTGAATGTCTTGCTGGAGTTCTTTGCGCCGCTGGCCGAAGACGCCCGAGTCAGGCTGAGCCGTGATGGCAGCGCGCAGTTGCTGGGTGACCGTAATATGCTGCGGCGGGCGCTTTCCAATCTGCTGGACAATGCCCTGCGGTTTACCCCGGCGGATGGGGAGATTCGGGTGCGAATAATTGATGGCTCCGCACGCTTGAGTCTGGTGATCGAAAATACCGGGCAAGGGATTTCGGCAGAACTGGTGCCGCGTTTGTTTGATCGATTTTATCGTGCCGACCCCGCACGACAGGAAGGCAGCAGTGAACATGCAGGGTTGGGGCTGGCGCTCACTCAGTCGATCGTAGGTGCCCATGGCGGGCACATCCGCTGTGAGTCAGATCATGGCTGGACGCGGTTTGTGATCGAATTGCCCAAAGGGGGTTGAGGCCGGCAGGCTTGCCCTCATCCGGGCGTGGTAAGGGCGGAACCCTGAGCAGCCAACCGCAGCAACAGATGTACACTTGACTCAGATCCCACCCAGCACAAAAAAGGCGCCCGAAGGCGCCTTTTGCTTTACAGCAGATCAATGACCGTCAGGCCATCTCCGCCGTGGTCTCGAAGTCAAACGTCAGCTCCCCGTCCTTGATGTCGATGTGCACCACACCGCCATGCTCAGCCAGTTCGCCAAACAGAATCTCCTCCGCCAACGGACGCTTGATCTTGTCCTGGATCAAGCGCGCCATAGGTCGCGCGCCCATCGCCGAGTCGTAACCACCGGCCGCCAGCCAACTGCGTGCAGCGTCGGTGACC
Organism: Pseudomonas fluorescens; assembly: GCF_902497625.1. Lineage (GTDB taxonomy): Bacteria > Pseudomonadota > Gammaproteobacteria > Pseudomonadales > Pseudomonadaceae > Aquipseudomonas > Aquipseudomonas fluorescens_BQ. The sequence goes on from NZ_CABVGX010000058.1 coordinate 19,904, forward strand.
TCCAGCAGCACACGCTTGTCTTCCAGCTGCGCCTGAAGCTCGGTGAGGAACTTGTCCACCACGCTCTTGATGACCTCATGACTGAGGCGACCAAACTGGATAATGGTGTCCAGACGGTTGCGGAACTCCGGCGTAAAGCTCTTCTTGATCACTTCCATCGCATCGGACGAGTGGTCCTGATGGGTGAAACCGATCGACGCACGCGCTGCAGTTTCGGCACCGGCGTTGGTCGTCATGATCACGATCACGTTACGGAAGTCCGCCTTGCGCCCGTTGTTATCGGTGAGCGTCCCGTGGTCCATGACCTGCAGCAGCAGGTTGAAGACTTCAGGGTGCGCCTTCTCGATTTCATCGAGCAACAACACGCAGTGAGGCTGTTTGGTGATCGCTTCGGTCAGCAGGCCGCCCTGATCGAAACCGACATAGCCCGGAGGTGCACCGATCAGACGCGATACGGTGTGGCGCTCCATGTATTCGGACATGTCGAAGCGAACCAGCTCAATCCCCAGCGCTTTGGCCAACTGACGTGCCGCTTCGGTTTTACCGACACCGGTCGGACCGGCGAACAGGAACGAACCGACAGGCTTGTCAGGCGATTTGAGACCGGCACGGGACAGTTTGATCGCAGTCGACAAGGAGTCGATCGCAGCATCCTGGCCAAAAACAGTCAGCTTCAGGTCGCGCTCGAGGTTACGCAGTAGTTCCTTATCGGAACTGGTGACGTGCTTCGGCGGAATCCGCGCGATTTTCGCAACGATGTCCTCGACCTGAGGCACCTCAATGCGCTTCACACGCTTCTCGACCGGCTGCAGGCGCTGATAGGCACCCGCCTCGTCGATCACGTCAATGGCCTTGTCCGGCATATGCCGATCATTGATGTAGCGCGAGGCCAGTTCGGCAGCGGCACGCAGGGCCTCATCACTGTATTCGATACTGTGATGCTGCTCGAAACGACCTTTCAGGCCGCGCAGGATACCGATGGTATCTTCCACCGACGGCTCCGACACATCGACCTTCTGGAAACGCCGGGCCAACGCCCGATCCTTCTCGAAAATCCCGCGAAACTCCTGGAACGTGGTCGAACCGATGCAGCGAATGTCACCCGACGACAGCAGCGGCTTGAGCAGATTGGACGCATCCATCACGCCACCGGACGCAGCACCCGCACCGATAATGGTGTGGATTTCGTCGATGAACAGGATTGCCTGCGGACGTTTTTTCAGTTCATTGAGCAAAGCCTTGAAGCGCTTCTCGAAATCACCGCGGTACTTGGTCCCGGCCAGCAACGCACCCAGATCAAGCGAATAGACCACGCTGTTGGCCAGCAAGTCCGGCACCTGGTTGTCGACAATACGCTTGGCCAAGCCTTCGGCAATTGCGGTTTTACCCACGCCCGCCTCGCCGACCAGCAGCGGATTGTTTTTGCGCCGGCGCGCGAGAATCTGCGCGACACGTTCGACCTCCAGTTCACGCCCGACCAGCGGATCAATGCGCCCCTGGCGCGCGAGCTCGTTGAGGTTGCTGGCATAAGCATCCAGAGGATTGCCTGAAGAAGAAGACTCACCGCCCTCATCGTCCTGCATATCTTGTTCACCTTCAGAGTGATCGCCATGCCCGGGCACTTTGGAAATGCCGTGGGCGATGTAATTGACGACATCGATGCGCGCCACGCTCTGCTGCTTGAGCAGGAACACGGCCTGACTCTCTTGCTCACTGAAGATTGCAACCAGCACGTTGGCGCCGGTTACTTCACGTTTGCCCGAGCTCTGCACGTGAAACACAGCACGCTGCAAAACGCGCTGGAAGCCCAGGGTTGGCTGGGTCTCGCGATCCTCGTCATGAAGGGGGATCAGCGGCGTAGTAGAGTCGATGAACTCCTGCAGATCATGCTTGAGTTTGTCGAGGTTGGCGCCGCACGCACGCAAAACGGTGGCGGCAGCCTCATTGTCCAATAGGGCCAGCAAGAGGTGTTCGACGGTCATGAATTCATGACGCTTCGAACGTGCCTCTTTGAAGGCAAGATTGAGGGTGACTTCGAGCTCGCGGTTTAACATAGCTTCACCTCATACCCAAGTGGTCGGCGATTAACCGTCCTTCTCGATTTCACAGAGTAGCGGATGCTGGCTTTCCCTGGCGTACTGGTTGACCTGCATGGCCTTGGTCTCGGCGATGTCGCGGGTAAACACTCCACATACTGCCCGTCCTTCTGTATGGACGGCCAGCATGACCTTGGTCGCCAGCTCACGATTCAGGTTAAAAAACACCTCGAGCACTTCGACGACGAAATCCATCGGTGTGTAATCATCATTAAACAAAACCACCTTGTACATCGGCGGCGCCTGTAATGCAGGCTTGGCCTCCTGAACAGCAATGCCTGCGGAATCGTCGTCGTGTTCCTCCGGGCGATCTATCTGGAGAGTCGGGCGATCCTGATTGAATGTTAGTCGAATCTGGCTGATTGCATGCATGGAAAGAAAGGTTCGTCTGTTGTTCAAATACAGTGGTGGGGGCGGGCCTCGGCAATTTCAACTCCGACTGCCAGGTCACCTTGACTATCGGCAAAACGGTGTTACAACCAATAGAGCCCACAGTGGGTAAAAAAGGTCCGCGGAGTCAATCTTATTTATCGGATTCGATTGCGGATGTACTGGATGATACTCCAGTGATGGAGTCTGTTGCAGAGGGATGTGAGCATGCCGGTCGGTAAGGTCAAGTGGTTCAACAACGCCAAGGGGTTCGGATTCGTCAATACCGATGCCCTGGAAGGACATGACGAGGATGGCAAGGAGATTGATTTCTTTGCCCACTATTCGGCCATCAAGATGGACGGATACAAAACCCTGAAAGCAGGTCAACTCGTCAATTTTACAATCGTCCAGGGCCCCAAGGGCCTGCATGCGTTGGAGATCACCGGTGCCGAACAACCCGCCATAACTGAGACCACTGCTGCAGTCCAGAGCGAGAAAGTGTCAGGCTGACGTCGGCCAGTCATGAAAAAACCGCCCGAAGGCGGTTTTTTTTATGCCGCTCGTTTACATATGCGAAATCAAGGCATCACCGAAACCGGAGGACGAGACCAGCTTCGCGCCGTCCATCAGACGCTCGAAGTCATAGGTCACGGTCTTGGCGGAAATCGCACCATTGGTACCTTTGATAATCAAGTCAGCCGCTTCGGTCCAGCCCATGTGACGCAGCATCATTTCGGCGGACAGGATCAGCGAACCGGGGTTGACCTGGTCCTTGCCGGCGTACTTCGGCGCAGTACCGTGGGTGGCTTCGAACATGGCCACGGTGTCGGACAGGTTGGCACCCGGGGCAATCCCGATACCGCCCACTTCCGCCGCGAGCGCGTCGGAGAGGTAGTCGCCGTTGAGGTTCAGGGTCGCGATCACATCGTATTCGGCCGGGCGCAGCAGGATCTGCTGGAGCATGGCATCGGCGATGGCATCCTTGACGATGACGTTCTTGCCGGTTTTCGGGTTCTTGAACTGCATCCACGGCCCGCCATCGAGCAGGGTCGCGCCGAACTCTTCGGCCGCCACTTCGTAGGCCCATTCCTTGAAGGCACCTTCGGTGAACTTCATGATGTTGCCTTTGTGCACGATGGTCAGCGAGTCGCGATCGTTGTCGACTACATATTGCAGAGCCTTGCGCGCCAAACGCTTGGTGCCTTCCAGGGAAACCGGCTTGACGCCGATGCCGCAGTTCTCGTCGAAACGGATCTTGGTGACGCCCATTTCTTCTTTAAGGAACTTGATGACCTTGGTCGCTTCCGGCGAACCGGCCTTCCATTCGATACCGGCATAAATGTCTTCCGAGTTCTCGCGGAAGATCGTCATGTCGACATCGCCTGGCTTCTTGACCGGGCTTGGCACGCCTTCGAACCAGCGCACCGGGCGCAGGCACACATAAAGGTCGAGTTGTTGACGCAGGGCCACGTTCAACGAACGGATGCCGCCACCGACCGGGGTGGTCAGAGGGCCCTTGATGGAAACCACGTAATCCTTGACTGCGTCCAGGGTTTCCTGAGGCAGCCAGGTGTCCTGATCGTAAACCTGAGTCGCTTTCTCCCCGGCATAGACTTCCATCCAGGAAATTTTGCGTTCGCCGCCGTAGGCCTTCTTCACAGCAGCATCGACAACCTTGATCATGACCGGGCTGATATCAACGCCAATACCATCGCCTTCGATGAAGGGGATGATCGGGTTGTTAGGAACATTGAGAGAATGGTCCGCATTGACGGTGATTTTGTCGCCGACCGCTGGAACCTGAATCTTCTTGTATCCCATGCTGAACTCCATTGTTTGGATTGAACATCTGGCTTCGTTCGAGCGTACCCCAGTTGAATCAGCGCGCAAACCCTATGTTCCATCCATCTGCCGCAAAGCGGCGCCGTTCGCGACCTACAAGCCTGAAAGCAAAGGGAAAAGCGCCAAACTCAAGCACGTTCACCGACTCTACGCCCCGCAGTCCCCTGCGACCTTTAGACCAATGGACGAGAATCGTTACCTCTGAACCATCGGCAGATTGCCAGCTACCTATGTATAATGCCGCCCGCTGACCACAGAGTCACGACGGCCGACCTCTCTACGACGAGACTTCCGGCCTGAAAAGCAGGACTGTTACCGCAGTCCACCCGCTTGCCGCTCGACTGATGCACCCAACATCACCGCGCACAAACTTCGACATTCGGCTCATGGACGACTTTGAACGAACGCGCTTACCCGGCGCCCCTCGAGTTTCTGCGCACGCTTTAGCAAAGAAGAGAGAGTTAATCCGAATATGCCCACCCGCTCGAAGATCATCTATACCTTCACCGACGAAGCCCCAGCCCTCGCCACCTATTCACTGTTGCCTATCGTAGAAGCGTTCACCGCTTCGGCTGATATCGCCGTTGAAACCCGCGATATCTCTCTTGCAGGGCGCATTCTGGCCAGCTTCCCCGAGCAATTGGGTGACAAAGCCGTAGCCGACCACCTCGCCGAACTGGGCGACCTGGCCGTTACGCCTGAAGCCAACATCATCAAGCTGCCGAACATCAGCGCCTCGGTTCCGCAACTGCAAGCTGCGATCAAAGAGCTGCAAGCCCAGGGCTTCGCGCTGCCGGACTACCCGGAAACCGTGAGCAGCGACGCCGACAAAGAAGCCAAGTCGCGTTACGACAAGATCAAGGGCAGTGCCGTGAACCCGGTTCTGCGCGAAGGCAACTCCGATCGTCGCGCACCGCTGTCAGTCAAGAACTACGCACGCAAGCACCCGCACAAAATGGGCGCCTGGGCCAAAGACTCCAAGTCCCACGTTGCGCACATGAGCACCGGTGATTTCTACGGCAGCGAAAAAGCTGCCCTGATCGACGCCGCTGACGCCGTCAATATCGAACTGATCGCTCAAGACGGCACCACCACCGTCCTGAAAGAAAAGACCACTGTACAAGCCGGTGAGATCCTCGATTGCGCGGTCATGAGCAAAAACGCGCTGCGCACGTTCATTGCGGCCGAGATCGAAGACGCCAAAGCCAAGGGCGTGCTGCTGTCGGTTCACCTGAAAGCCACCATGATGAAGGTCTCCGACCCGATCATGTTCGGCCAGATCGTTGCCGAGTTCTATAAAGACGCGTTGGCCAAGCACGCAGACGTGCTGGCACAGATCGGCTTCAACCTGAACAACGGCATCGGCGACCTCTACGCTCGCATCAAGGCATTGCCTGCCGAGCAACAAGCGCAAATCGAAGCGGACATCCAGGCGGTCTACGCCGTTCGTCCGTCGTTGGCCATGGTCAACTCCGACAAAGGCATCACCAACCTGCACGTGCCGAGCGACGTCATCGTCGACGCCTCGATGCCGGCGATGATCCGTGACTCCGGCAAAATGTGGGGCACTGACGGCGAGCTGCACGACACCAAGGCCGTGATCCCGGATCGCTGCTACGCCACCATCTACCAAGCGGTCATCGAAGACTGCAAGGTCAACGGCGCTTTCGATCCGACCACCATGGGCAGCGTGCCAAACGTTGGTCTGATGGCGAAAAAAGCCGAAGAGTACGGCTCGCACGACAAGACTTTCCAGATCAAGTCGAACGGCGTGGTTCGGGTATCCGACAGCGCTGGTCGTACCTTGCTGGAGCAGTCGGTTGAAGCCGGCGACACCTTCCGCATGTGCCAGACCAAAGACGCGCCGATTCAGGATTGGGTCAAACTGGCGGTCAACCGCGCTCGCGCAAGCAGCACGCCGGCGATTTTCTGGCTGGACCCGATGCGCGCCCACGATGGCGTGGTGATCGAGAAAGTTCAGGCTTACCTGAAGGATCACGACACCGCCGGCCTGGACATCCAGATCATGGCACCTGTCGACGCGATGAAGTTCACCCTGCAGCGCACCCGCGAAGGCAAGGACACCATTTCGGTGACCGGCAACGTACTGCGCGACTACCTGACCGACCTGTTCCCGATCATGGAACTGGGCACCAGCGCCAAGATGCTGTCGATCGTTCCGCTGATGAATGGCGGCGGTCTGTTCGAAACTGGCGCTGGCGGTTCGGCACCGAAGCACGTTCAGCAACTGCTGGAAGAAAACTTCCTGCGCTGGGATTCGCTGGGTGAATTCCTCGCCCTGGCTGCTTCCCTTGAGCACCTGGGTGTGACCTACAACAACCCTAAGGCGCTGGTTCTGGCCAAGACCCTGGATCAGGCCACCGGCCAGTTCCTGGACAACAACAAGTCGCCATCGCGCAAAGTCGGCAATATCGACAACCGCGGCAGCCATTTCTACCTGGCGCTGTACTGGGCTCAGGCCCTGGCTGCCCAGACCGAAGACGCGGCACTGCAAGCGCAGTTCGGCACACTTGCCAAAACCCTGACCGAGAACGAAGCGACCATCGTCGCCGAGCTCAACGCCGTTCAGGGCAAGCCAGTGGACATCGGCGGTTACTACCACGCCAATGCCGAGCTGATCAGCAAGGCCATGCGCCCGAGCAACACCTTCAACGCCGCGATCGCTGCGCTGGTGTAAGGTTGTAAGGATGCAAAGAAGCCCCGGCCGAGTGCCGGGGTTTCTGTTTGTGACTGGCGCCCCTGTAGCAGCTGCCGAGCTTGCGAGGCTGCGTCCGGCTGCGAAGCAGTCGCAAACCCTGTACACACGGTCTGCCTGGCACACCGCGTAGCCTGATTTTACGACTGCTTCGCAGCCGGACGCAGCCTCGCAAGCTCGGGAGCTGCTACACCCTCCAACAAGACCGAGGTCATTTCATGGACTGGAAACCCCACATCACCGTCGCCACCATCGTCGAAGACAACGGTCGCTTTCTGATGGTCGAAGAGCTCAAGGGCGGGCGCGTCGTGCTCAATCAGCCGGCCGGCCACCTAGACCCGGACGAAACCTTGATCGAGGCCGCTGTACGCGAAACCCTCGAAGAAACCGGCTGGGACGTCGAACCGACCGGTGTGGTCGGCATCTACCTCTACACTGCGCCGAGCAACGGCGTGACTTATCAGCGCATCTGCTTCACCGCGAAACCACTGCGGCACCACCCGGATTATCAACTGGACGACGGCATCGTCGGCGCCAAGTGGCTGACGCGCGACGAATTAATCGAACAGCGGGACGATTGGCGGAGTGAACTGATCATCCGCTGCATCGATGATTATCTGGACGGCAACCACTTCGGCCTCGAATTGATCCGCCCTTCTCTTTAGCCTTGTGGCCTTGGGCCTGCTAGAATCGCGTCCTTTTTCAAGACACTCGTTGAATCCCTATGCGTGATCCAGCCCCTTCTGACACACAAAAGAAGCGCGTCATTGTCGGCATGTCCGGCGGCGTGGACTCTTCCGTTTCCGCTCTCCTGCTGATCGAGCAGGGCTATGAAGTGGAAGGCCTGTTCATGAAGAACTGGGAAGAAGACGATGGAACGGAATACTGCACCGCCATGGACGACCTGGCGGACGCCCAGGCCGTTTGTGACAAGATTGGCATCAAGCTGCACACCGCCAATTTCGCCGCCGAGTACTGGGACAACGTGTTTGAGCACTTCCTGGCTGAATACAAGGCCGGTCGCACGCCAAACCCGGACATCCTCTGCAACCGTGAGATCAAGTTCAAGGCGTTTCTCGACTACGCCATGATGCTCGGCGCCGATCTGATCGCTACCGGTCACTATGTGCGCCGCCGCGATATCGATGGCCGCACCGAACTGCTCAAGGGCCTGGACGCAAACAAGGACCAGAGTTATTTCCTGCACGCCGTTGGCGGTGAACAGATCGCCAAGACCCTGTTCCCGGTCGGCGAGCTGGAGAAGCCCGCGGTGCGCGCGATTGCTGAAAAATATGAACTGGCGACCGCGAAGAAGAAGGACTCCACCGGGATCTGCTTTATCGGCGAACGCCGCTTCAGCGACTTCCTCAAGCAATACCTGCCGGCCCAGCCCGGCGAGATCAAAACCACCGAAGGTGAAATCATCGGCCGTCATCATGGCTTGATGTATCACACCATCGGCCAGCGCCAGGGCCTTGGCATCGGCGGCCTGAAAGACGCCGGCGACGAGCCGTGGTACGTGCTGATCAAGGACCTGGAACACAATGAACTGATCGTCGGCCAAGGCAACGATCACCCGTACCTGTTCTCCCGCGCCCTGCTCGCTTCTGACATCTATTGGGTCAACCCGATCGATCTGACCGAGCCGCGCCAGTTGACCGCCAAAGTGCGTTACCGACAGAGCGACCAGCCTTGCACGCTGGAAAAAACCGCCAACGGTTACCGCGCGATCTTTGCCGACCCGCAACGCGCGGTCACCCCGGGTCAGTCCGTGGTGTTCTACGACGGTGAAGTCTGCCTCGGCGGCGGCGTGATCGAAGTGGCCGAGCCGTGGACCAGCAGCAAGCATTCCCAGAGCCAAGCCCAATGAATCCGACTCAGGAGCAACTGACGGCGCTGGGCGGCGTGTTTCTCGCCGCCGTGCTGGTCGACAAGATCGCCAAGACCGGGCAGACCACTGAAGCCGGCCTGACGTGCATGCTCGGCAGCCTGCTGATTCGCGACCCCAGGAACACCCTGGAAGTCTACGGCGGCGATGACCTCAATCTGCGCGAGGGCTATCGCGCACTGATCGGCGCCCTCGAGCGTGATCCGAGCACCTTGCAACGCGAACCGTTGCGTTATGCCCTGGCGATGCTCGGCCTCGAACGGCAACTGGCCAAGCGTGACGACATGCTGGACGAGATCGGCAAACGTCTGCCGCAGATCCAGTCCCAGGTCGAGCACTTCGGCGCGGCCCACGAAAACGTGATCGCGGCCTGTGGTGCGTTGTACCAGGACACCCTGAGCACGTTGCGCCAACGGATTCAGGTGCACGGCGACATGCGTAACCTGCAGCAACCAAGCAATGCCTCGAAGATTCGCGCGCTGTTGCTCGCCGGCATTCGTTCGGCACGCCTGTGGCGGCAGTTGGGCGGGCATCGCTGGCAGCTGGTGATCAGCCGGCGCAAATTGCTCAAAGAGCTGTACCCGCTGATGCGCAACAGCTGAACCACCCTTTGTAGTCTGTAACGCGTAAGACGCTGGTCAGTTGGCAACGGACCGGCGAATTTTTTCATGTATGATACGCGCCCCATTTCGTTGCCCGACTGTCCGAGAACACCCCATGCAGCTTTCTTCGCTCACTGCGGTTTCCCCTGTTGACGGCCGCTACGCCGGCAAAACCCAGGCCTTGCGCCCTATTTTCAGCGAATACGGCCTGATCCGTGCACGGGTTCTGGTTGAAGTGCGCTGGCTCCAGCGTCTGGCCGCCCACTCCGCCATCAGCGAAGTGCCGGCGTTCTCCGCCGAGGCCAACGCTGTACTGAACACCCTGGCGGAAAATTTCTCTCTGGACCACGCCGAGCGCGTCAAAGAGATCGAGCGCACCACCAACCACGACGTCAAGGCCATCGAATACCTGCTCAAAGAGCAGGCGGCCAAGTTGCCGGAACTGGCTGCTGTCAGTGAATTCATCCACTTCGCCTGCACCAGCGAGGACATCAACAATCTGTCCCACGCTTTGATGCTGCGCGAAGGCCGTGATGATGTGATGCTGCCGCTGATGCGCCAGACCGCCGAAGCCATTCGCGAACTGGCGATCCGTTTCGCCGACGTGCCGATGCTGTCGCGCACCCACGGTCAGCCGGCCTCGCCGACCACCCTGGGCAAAGAACTGGCAAACGTGGTCTACCGTCTGGAGCGTCAGATCGCTCAGGTCGCTGCCGTTCCGCTGCTGGGCAAGATCAACGGCGCTGTCGGCAACTACAACGCACACCTGTCGGCCTACCCGGAAATCGACTGGGAAGAAAATGCCCGCGCCTTCATCGAAGACGAGCTAGGCCTGGGCTTCAACCCGTACACCACGCAGATCGAACCGCACGACTACATTGCCGAGCTGTTCGACGCGATCGCCCGCTTCAACACCATCCTGATCGACTTCGACCGCGACATCTGGGGCTACATTTCCCTGGGTTATTTCAAGCAGCGCACCATCGCTGGCGAAATCGGTTCGTCGACCATGCCGCACAAGGTCAACCCGATCGACTTCGAAAACTCCGAAGGCAACCTGGGCATCGCCAACGCACTGTTCCAGCACCTGGCGAGCAAGCTGCCGATCTCGCGCTGGCAGCGTGACCTGACCGACTCCACCGTGTTGCGCAACCTCGGTGTCGGTTTCGCGCACAGCGTGATCGCCTATGAAGCCAGCCTCAAAGGCATCAGCAAACTGGAGCTCAACGCGCAGAAAATCGCTGCTGACCTGGACGCGTGCTGGGAAGTACTGGCCGAGCCGATCCAGACTGTCATGCGTCGCTACAACATCGAAAACCCGTATGAAAAGCTGAAAGAATTGACCCGTGGCAAGGGCATCAGCCCTGAAGCGCTGCAAACTTTCATCGACGGTCTGGACATGCCCCCCGCAGCCAAGGCCGAGCTGAAACTGCTGACCCCGGCAAACTACATCGGCAACGCTGTGGCACAAGCCAAACGCATCTGATCGATCGCTGTACCCGTTTGAGACGCCCGGCTGCGCCGGGCGTTTTTATTCCCGTCTGAAAAGTACTTTTTTTCAATAGGTTACACATGAATCCTGATATTCCTCTTCAACTTCTGGGCGGCATCACGGCGCGCGAGTTCCTGCGCGACTACTGGCAGAAAAAACCTCTGCTGATTCGCCAGGCAATTCCTGATTTCGAAAGCCCGATCGATGCCGATGAACTGGCCGGTCTGGCGCTGGAAGAAGAAGTTGAATCGCGTCTGGTGATCGAGCACGGCGAGCGTCCCTGGGAATTGCGCCGCGGCCCGTTTGCCGAAGACGAATTCAGCAAGCTGCCGGAAACCGAGTGGACCTTGCTGGTGCAAGCGGTCGACCAGTTCGTGCCGGAAGTCAGCGAAATGCTCGAGCATTTCCGTTTCCTGCCGAGCTGGCGGATCGATGACGTGATGATCAGCTTCGCCGCGCCAGGCGGCAGCGTCGGCCCGCACTTCGATAATTACGATGTGTTCCTGCTGCAGGGTCATGGCAAGCGCAACTGGAAAATCGGCCAGATGTGCGATTCCGAGAGCCCGCTTCTGCAACACGCCGACTTGCGCATCCTCGCGGATTTCCAAGCCACTGATGAATGGGTTCTGGAACCGGGCGACATGCTTTACCTGCCGCCGCGTCTGGCCCATTGCGGCGTAGCGATTGATGACTGCATGACGTATTCAGTGGGCTTCCGTGCGCCTAGCGCTGCTGAAGTGCTGACCCACTTTACCGACTTCCTCAGCCAGTTCCTGCCGGACGAAGAGCGCTACACCGACGCTGACGCCAAGCCGGCGGTTGATCCGCATCAGATTCAGCACGATGCCCTGGATCGCTTGAAAGGCTTGCTGGCCGAGCACATGAGCGATGAGCGCCTGCTGCTGACCTGGTTTGGCCAGTTCATGACCGAGCCGCGTTACCCGGAGCTGGTAGTGGGCCCGGAAGACATCGAAGAAGAAGACCTGCTGGCCAGCCTCGAACAAGGCGCTGTGCTGATCCGCAACCCGAGCGCGCGCCTGGCCTGGTCGGAAGTCGATGACGATCTGCTGCTGTTCGCCAGCGGCCAGAGCCGCTACCTGCCGGGCAAGTTGCGCGAACTGTTGAAGATGATCTGCGCCGCCGATGCCCTGCATGCCGACAATCTCGGCGCGTGGCTGAGCGACGAAGACGGTCGCGGCCTGCTGTGTGAACTGATCAAGCAAGGAAGCCTGGTGTTTGCTGATGAATAAAATTCACGTACGTGTCGCAGACTGGCAAAAGGACAACGCCGAGATCCGGCGCATTCGTGAGACGGTGTTCATCGCCGAGCAGTCCGTTCCGCCTGAGCTGGAATGGGATGCTGACGACGCGACAGCGGTGCATTTCCTCGCATACGAAGGCGACTTCCCGATAGGCACCGCGCGCCTGCTGCCCGACGGACACATCGGCCGCGTCTCGGTGCTCAAGGACTGGCGCGGTTTGAAGGTGGGCGACGCGCTGATGCATGCAGTGATCGGCGAAGCTGAAAAACGCGGACTGAATCAGCAAATGCTCAGTGCGCAGGTGCAGGCCATGCCATTCTATGAGCGCCTGGGTTTCAGCCTGGTCAGCGAGGAATTCCTCGAAGCCGGGATTCCGCATGTTGACATGGTCCGGCACTCGGCCTGAGACCTTGTGGTGAGGGGCTTACCTGGGGTGAAGGGGCTTGCCTGTGGTGAAGGGGCTTGCCTGTGGTGAGAGGACTTGCCTGGGGTGAAGGGGCTTGCCTGTGGTGAAGGGGCTTGCCTGTGGTGAGGGGGCTTGCCTGTGAAGGGGCTTGCCTGGAGTGAGAGGGCTTGCCTGTGGTGAGAGGACTTGCCTG
>NZ_CABVGX010000059.1 GCF_902497625.1 Pseudomonas fluorescens
GAGGGGGCTTGCCCCCGTTGGGCTTCGCAGCAGCCCCATAACCAATAACCCTTAACCCACTTCCCCCAGGGATGTCGCGATCGCCATCTAACGACTGCTGCGCAGCCAAACGGGGCGGTGCGACGTTTCGCTAAACCCCCTCGCCACAAATAGTAGGCTAGCCACAGGCGGTATCCCTTACCGCAGGCCCGTCACACAGACAATGAATTACAACCGAAACTGCGCGAAATTGACGTTCGTCCCCGCCGGACGCATGTCTTGCAGATATGAATCCTTGTCTGCGCTCAGTTCCAGGCTCAGCGCAGCTTTGCGCTTACCCTCATTACGCACGACCAGACCTTCAAGCTTCTCGCGCAGGAACACCGTCGGCACCTTCAGGTGCAGCAGTTCGTCGGTATCCGGAGTATGCATCAGCAGGTGAATCCATTCGTACTGACCAATCGCCAGACGCGCTACCGGAAGGTCGAACCACCAAATATTGCGGTTGCGGTTCAATTCGGTGAAATGGCAGTTATTGACGCCAAGCACAGCACCGCCGAGCTCCTGGTTTCTGCGGGCAATGGCCTGCTTTTTATCGAGTTTCATAACATTCCTACAGTATTGGATCTTCAGCGCCAGAGGCCTGAATACATGGCGCATTCTCGGGGGTTGTCGCGCAAACATAAAGCCCCGACTGCGTTGGCCGATGAAAAGCGCTCGAAAAAAAAATGAAACTCCATGCAAGTCGGCCCGGTCAATCTTTGTGTAACCACTTACCTCGTTCAATTGTTCACAGGAGAAACACCATGAGCAGCACTGGCGATAAAGTAAAAGGCATGGCCAACGAAGCAGTCGGCAACGTCAAGCAAGGCGTCGGCAAGGCTACCGATAACGACAAAATGCGCGCCGAAGGTGTGGTCCAGGAAAAGAAAGGCGAAGCTCAGCAAGCGGTGGGCAACGCCAAAGACGCCGTCAAGAAAGGCGTCGACAAAGCGTAATTGTGGCTTTGTGCGCGACCGAAACGGCCATCTGCGGATGGCCGTTTTTGTGTCAGCCTGACGGGTATGAAACAAGCACAGTGTTTCAGAGTCGCCACTTAGGCTACTTTGATGTAAAAACGGCCCCTGAGTCGCCACGACTTCTACCGATTTGCGGCGAAAGGAGACGCTCATGATTTTCCCGGACATGAAAGGTATGCCCATCACCCGGGTGATGGTGCGCACCGTCAAAGAGTTTGTTAACGACGAGATGTCGACTTACGCGTCGGCGTTGGCGTATCAAATGCTGTTTTCCTTATTCCCCTTCATTTTGTTTCTGATCGCCCTGATCGGCTTCCTGCACCTGCCGGATTTCTTCTCGTGGTTGCGTCTGCAATCCGAGCTGGTGCTGCCGCCCCAGGCGCTGGAGCAGGTCAACCCGGTGATCGACCAACTGCAGCAGTCCAAGGGCGGTCTGTTGTCGGTCGGTATCGTCATCGCGCTGTGGACCGCTTCCGCCGGTGTCCGCTTGATGATGAGCGCGATGAACGCCGCCTACGATGTCGTTGAAGGTCGTCCGGCGTGGAAGCTTATTCCTCTGTCTATCGTCTACACCGTGGGTATTGCGGGCATGTTGCTGATCGCCGCTGCTCTGATGGTGCTGGGCCCGCAGGTAATGGGCTGGATCGCGGCTCAGGTCGGCATGGAAGAATTCATCGTCACGCTGTGGACCATCGCCCGCTGGCCAGTTGTAGTGATTCTTCTGATGGTCGCGGTGGCGCTGATTTACTACGTGATGCCAGACGTCAAACAGGATTTTCGTTTTATAACCCCAGGTTCAGTGTTAGCAGTCGTGGTATGGATCATGGCGTCGCTGGGTTTTGGTTTCTACGTCAAGGAATTCGCCAACTACAACGCCATGTACGGCAGTATCGGTGCGATCATCGTGCTCTTGCTGTATTTCTATATTTCTTCCGCGGTGTTGTTGCTCGGTGCGGAAATGAACGCGGTCATCGAACACATGTCATCCGAAGGCAAGGATCCGGGCGAGAAGGTCCCTGGAGAAGGCGCGGACACAGAAACCAAACAACACGTATCGGGACTGGGTCGGGATCACTCGATCAAGCCGAGCACTGACGAAGTCACCAAATGATCCGTGAAATCCTGAAAATGGGCGATGAACGCTTGCTGCGCATCGCTGCGCCAGTCCCCGTGGAAATGTTCGACAGCCCGGAGCTCTGGGAGCTGATCGATGACATGTTCCAGACCATGGAAAGTGTCGGCGGCGTTGGCCTTGCGGCGCCGCAGATTGGTGTCGATCTGCAGCTGGTTATCTTTGGTTTCGAGCACAGCGAACGCTATCCAGATGCCGAAGCCGTGCCGCAGACCATTTTGATCAATCCATTGATCACGCCGCTTAGCGCGGTGGTTGAAGAGGGTTTTGAAGGCTGCTTGTCGGTGCCGGGCCTGCGTGGCGCGGTGGATCGCTATCAGCAGATTCGCTATGAGGGTTTCAATCCAAAAGGTGAGCCAATCGAGCGCATTGCCGAGGGGTTTCATGCCCGAGTGGTGCAGCATGAATGCGACCATTTGATTGGCCGGTTATACCCATCGAGGATTACCGATTTCAGCAAGTTCGGTTTTACCGAGGTGTTGTTTCCGGACCTTGACCCTGACTCTGATGAGTGAAGGCCGCTGCTGCCATAGTCTGCGTTCAACGCATCAAACTCGCGGCGTTAAGCCCATGGCAATCATCGGTTTGCTGCGCGCATAGCGGCTCAACCGTTCGACCATCGCATACGGCATGGTTGGATCGACGTTGAAGCCGCAGTCCTCATAAAACCCGCGCAAATCCGGATGGCAGTACAACCACACCGGTTCTTCAACATCGTGCACCGCTTGCCCGATCAGCGCCGCCGCGATGCCCTGCCCACGGCACGCGGGATCCACGAACAACCCCGTCAGCCAATGCCCGCCCGCCACGGGGCGTAAACACAACGCGCCGACAATCTCATCGCGCCTGGCTACCCAGAGTCGAGCTTCGCGCACGGCTTTCATTGGCGATTGGTGGGCACGGTAAAACTTGTTCATCAACGGCCATAGCGGCTCCGCGAGCAAGGTGTACTGAGTGTCGGGCATGGGTTTGATCTGTGGCTGCGCAAAATCGGGCGATTATAAAAGAACGCGTGCGCAAGGATAGGTGTATACCTGAATTCACATCCCGTATGAGTGGAGTAAGTATCATGGCCAAAGGCATGGATTCAAAAAAAGCGGCAAAGAAAAAACCGGCAAAAACGGCCGATGAAAAACGCGCGGACAAGAAGGCCAAGAAGGTGGATGTGTTCGGTCATTGATCCAGCGGTAATGGAGCCCGGTTCCTGGGCTCCAGTTTGACCTCCCCGCATGACCCCGGCAGCGTTTGAACGCCCTCGCCAATTCCCGGCCAACACTGCACCGCTTTTTGTGCCAGCCGAAGCTTCATGGTGATTAAACGGAATAGTCCTGAATAGTGGCCGACTCGTAGCCTTGATTACTTTCGCCTCCTGTCTATGCTGTCGTTACTCACATGTCGGTCAAAATGTTTTGCCCGGCTTGGAGTGCGCAAACAGTGCACCTGAAAAAAAACGGAGCGGTCCGGTAAAGGGAATTATTCAAGCATGCATCAGGGTTGGCCCGGTCCCGGGCTATCAAGAGAAGGATGTCTTGATACGAGCGTTGCACCATGGACACTCCGTTTGAACATCATTGATCACCTGACCTGTCCCAGCCGTGGAGAGGGGCGTGTGCCTGTTTCTTAGAACGTTGTGGTGGATCCGTTGAAAGACCAAAGAACTTTCATCAAATCAAAAAACCGCGCTCAGGGTGATTACGACCATGTTTAACTTGCATCACAAGGCAGATCTCCTGGAGATCGAACGCATTAGTTGCGCGCTGGCCGAGGCCAACGCGAAACTCGCGGCTGTCAGCCGTTCGATGGCGATGATTGAGTTCACGCCAGAAGGCATCGTGCTCGATGCCAACGAAAACTTTTGTGCCGCCATGGGTTACAGCGCCGAAGAAGTGCGCGGCAAACACCACCGGATGTTTTGCGAAGAAGCGTTCCACCGTAGCGACGCGTACGCCAAACTCTGGCATGACCTGGCGCGGGGCGAACCGATCAGTGGGACGTTTTTGCGGCTTGATAAAAGCGGCAGGGAAATCTGGCTCGAAGCGAGTTACATGCCGGTGTTCGGTCCCGATCGGCAAGTAAGCAGCGTCATCAAAGTGGCCACGGATATTTCCGCGAGAGTCTGCAAGCAACACGAAGAGGAAAGCATGCTTGCGGCCATCGGTCGTTCCATGGCGGTTATCGAATTTACTCCCGATGGTCATGTGATCACGGCCAACGACAACTTTCTGAAGACCACTCATTACTCACTCAGCGAAGTCACCGGTCAGCACCACAGCCTGTTTTGTCCTCGCGCCGAAGCTGATGCTTCAGATTACAAAGCGTTCTGGGCTTCGCTCAATCGTGGCGAATACCACTCGCACCGTTTCGAACGCAAAGACAAAATGGGGCGGACGATTTATCTGGAGGCTTCGTACAATCCGTTGTTCGACGCCAAAGGGCGTTTATACAAAGTGGTGAAGTTTGCCAGTGACATCACTGAACAAGTCACCACCTTGCAATCCGCCGCCGAGTCTGAGCACAGCACCTCGGTGCAAAACGACGCCTGTGCGCAGAAGGGCTCGCAGGTGGTGCAGCAAACCGTGCAAATTATTCAGGACATTTCGAAGGATTTGAATGAGGCGGCGCAGAGCATTGATGCGGTCAGCAAACAGTCCGACATCATCGGCACCATCGTCCAGACCATTCGCGGCATCGCTGATCAAACCAACTTGCTGGCGCTCAATGCGGCCATCGAGGCGGCGCGTGCCGGTGAGCATGGACGAGGATTTGCCGTGGTGGCGGATGAGGTTCGCAGCCTTGCGGCGCGTACCAGTCAGGCGACCCTGGAGATTGTCGATGTGGTGCGCAAAAATCACGATTTGTCGTTGAGTGCGGTGTCAAGCATGCAGTCGAGTCTGAGTCGAACCGGCCTTGGCGTGGAGTTGGCGAACGAGGCGGGCGAGGTGATTCTGGAAATCCAGCAAGGCTCGCGGCATGTCGTGGATGCAATCAGCCAGTTCAACTCTACCCTGCAGCTAAATTGACCCGGCCAAACACCGATACCGCAGCAGCTGGCGCAGCCTGCGTCCGCCAACGCAACCCCTCCTGTAGCAGCTGGCGCAGCCTGCGTCCAGCCAACGCAAATCCTCCTGTAGCAGCTGGCGCAGCCTGCGTCCAGCCAATGCAAACCCCCCTGTAGCAGCTGGCGCAGCCTGCGTCCAGCCAACGCAAATCCCCTGTAGCAGCTGGCGCAGCCTGCGTCCAAGGCAACGCAGCTCCCGTGTGAAACTGCCGCAGCCGAAGCAGCCGACGCAGGCTGCGCCAGCTGCTACAGGGGGGAACGCATGTAGTTACAGGGGGGAACGCATGAAGTTACAGGGGGGAACGCAGGTAGTTACAGGGGGAACGCAGGTAGTTACAGTGTCGCCACGACGGTGCTGTCGTCTTCAGCCGCTGCGTTTTCTTTCTCGGCTTGGGCCATTTCAGCCTTGTCTTGCATGCGCTCGGCCATTTCTTTTGCCACGGCCTGCTGTTGCTCCGGTGGCATCTGCGCGACCTCCTCTTTCGTCAGCCCCATTTCCTGCAGGATTGCGTCCTGAATCCGCTCTTGCGGCGTCTTGTTCATATAGGCCTGAAACTCATTCGTCGCGCCGCCACCATGCAGGCGATTGAGCACATCAGCCGGCAATTGGGCGTACACCAGCTGCAAGCCAACGCGCGTCTTGGCAAACGCTTCATCTACGTTGTCGCTGATTCTGCTCGCCTTACTGGCCTGCTGCGTGGACGTTTGGGTCGCTGATTCCTGGACCTTCGCACTGGCTTGGGCGGTCTGCGCCTGCACATTGTTTTGCAGGGTTTGCGCCATCGCACCCTGCAATCCGGCAGCGGCATCGGCGACGGGATCTTCGCCCGGCTTCTTGAGGCGGGGCGCCATGAGCAATTGCGTATTAGCACTGACCAACATGATAAGTAGACCTTGTGGTTTTTGTGGTGCAGTGCTTAGAGCAAATAGTATGCCTATATAGAAATTATATTATCTATCAATAACTTAGCTAGAATGGCACAGTCTGTCGCACGCCCGATCCGGTCAGCTTTTGCCTCACCCCGGCAATGTCCGACCGCAAGCGCTCCGCTATCACGGCACGCCGTTGCAGCCATATTTGAGGAACCCGGGGCGTTGCGCCAGGCGCTGGAAATACTCGTCAATGGCCGGGAATTCCGGACGCTCCATAGGCGTCATCAGCCACCGGTTGACCGACAGCCCGATGAGGATGTCTGCCAACGTAAACCGTGGACCGGCCACATAAGCCCCGGTTGCCGCGAGCTGTTTTTCGAGTATCGCCATTTTCTGATTCCAGTCGCGCAAGCCGCTGGCGATGCGGTGCGGGTCCTGACATTCCGGGTCTTTACGTACCAGCGCCGTGAACGCGTAGCCCCACGAACGGTTGAGTTCTGCGGTCTGCCAGTCCATCCACTGTTCCACTTGGGCGCGCGCCGCCGGCTCGTGCGGGAGCAACTCAACGTTGCGGTGTTTGCCGACCAGATAGCGGCAGATGGTGTTGGATTCCCATAGCACGCCGGCGTCATCGATGATCACGGGCACCTGGGCGTTGGGGTTGAGTTTGAGAAATTCAGGGCTGTGGGTCGAAGCAAATCCGCTGCCCCAATCCTCGCGTTCGTAGGAAACGCCGAGCTCTTCGCAGGTCCACAGGACTTTTCTGACGTTGATGGACGACGCTTTACCCAGAATTTTCAGTGCATGTTCCATGGAGCTACTCCTTTAGCGATTGAATGCTTCGGGAATCTGACAGGCTGTCGGCCCGCGTGCAACTCAGGCAGCGTCAGGCAGGGCGGAGGCCGGCAAACCAAACGTACGGTCAAACAACCAGTTGAACGCAAACGTGTAGCAAGGGATGAAGATGATCAGCGCCAGGTCCAGCAGAAAAGCTTGCACGAGGCTGATGTTCATCCACCAGGCGATCAACGGGATGAGAAACACAATCAAGGTTAGTTGAAAACCTACTGCATGAGCGATGCGCCGCTTGACGGTACGGGTGCGCGAGGGCTGACGGCTTTCCCAGCGCTCGAACATCGTTGTGTAAATAAAATTCCAGGTGACGGCGATGGTGGTGATGATCACTGCCAAGGGCCCGGTGCTGCCGGGCGAAGTACCAGACAGCAGCGCTAGACCGATTGCAGAGAAGGTCATGCCAATCACTTCATAGAGAGACACATAGACGAGTTTGCGTTTGACGCCTTGCATGGAGAATTGCCTTTTCTTGCGAGTTGAAGCCAGCAGGGCTGGCGAATAGGTCGCAAGATAGCTTCAATGGAGCTGACAGAAAAAGTCAGAAGCTTTCAGTTTACTTGACAGGAAGAGCATGAATTTCAGCAGCGACAGCATCGAGTTGTTTCTCGCCGTGATTGAGCGTGGCTCGTTTTCGGCAGCAGCCCGGGCCTTGGGCAAGGTGCCTTCGGCGGTGAGCATGGGCATCGCCAATCTAGAGGCCGAACTCGGTTATCCACTCTTCGATCGAAGCCATCGCGAGCCGGTACCCACAGCGATGGCAAGTGCGCTGGTTCCGCACGCGCGGCTGATTTCAGGGCAGCTCAAACAGCTGCAAGTGCATGCGATCGAATTATCATTGGGCCTGGAGAGCACGTTGTCGATTGGCGTGGTCGCCGACATCGACAACATTCGAATGATGGCTGCGATCAAGGTCATTGCGCAGCGTTATCCGCTGCTCGACATTGAAATGCTGACGGCGCCACAAGATGACGTGTTGGCCATGCTGCATGAGAGGCGCGTCAGCGTGTGCCTGGCGTTCGCCGGGTTGAGCGTCAATGTGCTGGAGCGCTTTCAATTTGTCGGCACGGAACGATTCATCGCCACACTGGCGGCGGATCATCCGCTGTTGCAGGGGCAGGATCTGTTTCTGGAAGATTTGGTGCATGAGCGCCAGATCATCGTCGCCAGCCGAGATTTGCCAATCAGCGAAACCCGCCCCGTGCTGGCCGAGTCCTGTTGGCGTACCGATACGCTGACAATGGCCGTGGAGATGGTCGAAGCAGGTTTGGGTTGGGGTAATTTTCCGCTGTCGGTGGTGCAACCGTTGCTCGACTCAGGGAGGCTCAAGTCCTTGAGTTTTCGCAACGTCGAAAATGGTCTGCTGCTACCGGTCCACGCGGTGTGGCTCAAGAATCAGCCGTTGCAGAAAGGCGCGTCGGCGTTTGTGGAGCTCATGTCCGGCACATGACCTGTGGCGAGAGGGCAAGCCCCCTCGTCACAAAAGCCAGGTTTATGTGCTTTCGCGCACCTTCAGTTCGAATCCCATGTCCTGCACCGGACGGGCCACAGTGTTGCCGGCCATCAGCGTCAACAGCTGCTCCGCGGCACGCCGGCCAATGGCTTCGCGTGGCGTGTTGATGCTGCTCAGGCGCGGGACCATGTGCGCAGAGGCCGGCAAATCGTTGAAACCGAGAATCGACACTCGCTCAGGGATCCTGATGCCGCAACGCATCGCTTCGAGCAGCGCGCCCTGGGCCAGGTCATCGTTGCCGAAGAAAATCGCATCAACATCCGGGTGACTGGTCATCAATTGCACAAACAGCTCGCCGCCAAGGCCGACGGAGGAGGCGCGCGGGGTCAGCACTTCCAGATCGGGATCATACCGCCCGGCCTTCTGCAGTGCCTTGCGAAAACCTTCGCCGCGCAGCAGGGTGCGTTGATCAAGCTGCGCACCGATGTACGCCAGGCGCCTGCGACCGCGTGAAAGCAGATGCTCGGCCGCCGTTTCACCCGCCGCCAGTTGCGAAAAGCCCACGCAATTGAGCCCTGCGGCGCTGTCGAGCTCCATCATATAGACGCAGGGCATGTTGCTCGCCTCGATCATGCGCCGCGAGCTTTCCGTACGGTCAAACCCGGTCAAGAGCAAGCCGCGCGGTTGATAGGCCATGTAGTTGCGCAGCAGGTTTTCTTCTTCGTCACGGGAATAGTGGAAGTTGCCGATCAGCACTTCAAAGCCCTTGGGCCGCAAAACCTGATGAATGGCTTCCAGTGTGTCGATGAACAGCAAGTTGGACAGCGACGGCACCAATACCACCACCGAATGGCTCTGGGCCGAAGCCAGCGCTCGGGCGGCGGGGTTGACCACATAATTGAGGTCAAGCGCGGCTTTTTGCACTTTTTCCACCAGTTCGGTGGCCACGGTGCTGACGCCGCGCAGGGCGCGAGACGCGGTGATCGGACTGACGCCGGCCAGGCGCGCTACTTCATTGAGGGTAGGGCGGCCGGTGGTGCGTGTATTTTTATCGTTTTTAGGGGGGGTCATCGGGCGGCTTGCCAAACAAAATTCAAGGCACTAAGGTAGCGCTGTCCCGAAGCAGCTGCAAATGCGTGAGCGAGTTTTGCCTGAAGCTCGCTTTTTGGTATTGGGAACAAACGTGCTGCAACCCACAAAAAAATCACAAGAAGGCGTCGGCAACTTCTGCTTTTGCTCATGTTCTATAACTTGCAAAGGTAGCGCTGTCTGCGCGCTGAGGTGTTACATGAATCATCCCATCACCGCTCTGGTCATCATGGGCGTTGCCGGTTGCGGCAAGACATGCGTCAGCGAGGCCTTGTGCCAGCTCAGCGGCGCAACTGCCATCGAAGGCGATACGTTTCACCCTGCCGCCAATATCGAAAAGATGAGCGCCGGCATTCCCCTGAACGACGATGACCGTGCTGGCTGGCTCGACAGCCTGTGCGATGAACTGCGCCGCGTCGATGCGCAAGGTGCGCGCCCGGTGCTGACTTGCTCGGCGCTCAAACTGATTTATCGCGAACGTTTGCGCAGCGCCTTGCCAGGCCTGGGCTTCGTTTTCCTCGAACTGACGCCTGAAGTCGCCGCAGACCGTGTCTCCCACCGGCCTGGCCATTTCATGCCGTCGACCCTGATCGACAGCCAGTTCGCCACGCTGGAATCGCCCGTTGGCGAGCCGCTGACGCTAGCCCTCGATGCGTCCACGCACAGCGTCGACGAACTGGCCGTGCAGGCTCACCGCTGGTGGCTGGAAAATGGCCTGCGTGCGGTATGAGTCGTGCTGCAAAAGATAGCGCTGTCCAGGCGCTTCGCGAAGCTTTCCGTATGACCTGCGCAATAGCCGCTTTAATAACAACAACAACCAGGAGACACCCCTAATGTTCGGCATGTCCCACGAGACGTTCCTGCTGCTCGATGCAGTGGTCACGGTGATCGGACTCATCGTCCTGATCACCAAGTTCAAGTTTCACCCCTTCATTGCCCTGATCATCGCCGCCGCTTTCCTCGGGTTGACCTCCGGCATGCCGATCGGCACCGTTATCAAGGCGTTCCAGGACGGCTTTGGTGGAGTGCTCGGTTTTGTCGGGATCATCCTCGCACTGGGCACCATGCTCGGCAAAATGATGGCTGAATCGGGCGGCGCGGATCAGATTGCACAGACGCTGATTCGCGCGTTCGGCAAGGACAAAGTGCAGTGGGCGATGATGTTCGCGGCCTTTCTGGTCGGCATTCCGCTGTTCTTCGAAATCGGCTTCGTACTGCTTATTCCGCTGGTGTTCATTGTCGCGCGGCGCACCGGTGTATCGATCATCAAGATCGGTATCCCGTTGCTCGCCGGTCTCTCTGCCGTGCACGGTCTGGTCCCTCCGCACCCGGGCCCGTTGCTGGCCATCGGCGTGTTCGGTGCCGACATCGGCAAAACCATTTTGTACGGCCTGATCGTCGCGCTGCCAACGGCTATTATCGCCGGCCCGATCTACGGCACGTTCATCGCCAAGTACATCCCCGGGCACCCTAATCAGGAACTGGTGGATCAACTGGCGCGCGAACCGGACTCGGCCGATCTGCCCAGCTTCAGCATCACCCTGATCACCGTGTTGCTGCCGGTGTTCCTGATGCTGCTCAAGACCTTTGCCGACGTGGTGCTGCCGGAAGGCAACCTGGCGCGCTCCTTCATGGACCTGGTCGGTCACCCGATCTCGGCGTTGTTGCTGGCATTGTTGCTGTCGCTGTACACCTTTGGCCACAAACAGGGTATGGGCTCGAACAAGATTCTGAAGTTGCTCGACGCCAGCCTTGCACCGACCGCCGCGATCATCCTGATCATCGGTGCCGGTGGCGGCTTCAAGCAGATGCTGGTCACCAGCGGCGTGGGCGACGTGATCGGTCACATGGCGGTGAATGCGCAGATTTCGCCGATACTGCTGGCGTGGCTGGTGGCGGCGGTGATCCGTATCGCGACCGGTTCGGCCACTGTGGCGACCATTACCGGTGCGGGCATCGTAGTGCCGGTGGTGGGAATGATTCCGGGCGTCAACCGTGAGCTGCTGGTGCTCGCCACCGGTGCCGGTTCGCTGATCCTCTCGCACGTCAACGACGCCGGTTTCTGGCTGGTGAAGCAATACTTCAACATGACTGTGGCAGAGACGTTCAAGACCTGGACGGCGATGGAAACCATCCTGTCCATCGTGGCGCTGGGCTTTATTCTGCTGTTGTCGATGTTCGTCTGACCGCTTCGCAAGACCCAAAAAAACCGCAGCGATGCGGTTTTTTTGTGTGCGCAGAAACGTCTGTGGCAGCTACGTAGCTCCTGCAGTGCAAGGCGCAAGGCCTTTCAGATGTTAGATTTGCCCACCAACCCATCCGCTCGAAACATCCCGCGAATGCCGCGTACGGCCTGACGAATCCGGTCATGGTTCTCGATCAGGGCGAAGCGCACATGATCGTCCCCATACTCACCGAATCCCACCCCCGGCGAGACACAGACCTTGGCCTCGGCCAGCAGCTTTTTAGCGAACTCAAGCGAACCCATGTGCGCGTACGCCTCGGGAATCTTCGCCCAGACGTACATCGAGGCTTTCGGGTTTTCCACCCTCCAGCCCAGTTCGTGCAGGCCTTTGACCAGCACGTTGCGCCGTTGCCGATACTGCTCGGCAATATCCTTGACGCATTGCTGATCGCCTTCCAGTGCGGCAATTGCCGCGACTTGCAGCGGCGTGAACGTGCCGTAGTCATGGTAACTCTTGATCCGCGCCAGAGCGTTGACCAGTTCCGGATTACCGACCATGAAACCGATGCGCCAACCCGCCATGTTGTAGCTCTTGGACAGGGTGAAAAACTCCACAGCGATGTCCTTCGCGCCCGGCACCTGCATGATCGACGGAGCTTTCCAGCCGTCGTAAACGATGTCGGCGTAGGCCAGGTCGTGCACCACCAGCACGTCATATTGCTTGGCGAGGGCGATCACCCGCTCGAAGAAATCCAGCTCCACACACTGCGCGGTAGGATTGGAGGGGAAGCCGAGAATCATCATTTTCGGTTTCGGGATCGACCCGCGAATCGCACGCTCGAGCTCGTCAAAAAAATCCACTCCGGGAATCAGCGGCACCGAGCGGACCTGGGCGCCGGCAATCACGGCACCGTAGATGTGAATCGGATAACTGGGGTTCGGCACCAGCACGGTGTCGCCCTGGTCGAGCGTCGCCAGCATAAGGTGCGCGAGTCCTTCCTTGGAACCGATGGTGACAATAGCTTCGTTTTCCGGGTCGATGTCGACCTCGTAACGCTGCTTGTACCAGTTGGAGATCGCCCGGCGCAGGCGCGGGATACCCTTGGACGTGGAGTAACCGTGGGTGTCTTCACGTTGGGCAACTTGTACAAGTTTCTCGACAATGTGCGGCGGGGTAGGGCCGTCGGGATTGCCCATGCTCAGGTCGATGATGTCCTCGCCACGACGTCGCGCGGCCATCTTCAGCTCGGCGGTGATGTTGAAAACGTAAGGGGGGAGTCGATCTATGCGCGCAAAGCGGCGCGGCGAACCTTGTTCGGCCATTGTTGCCTCGGATAACGTAAGCGCCCGGAACCGTCCGAGCGACGCCGGCCACTGCGGTGGCCTGTGGCGGAATGTAAGGGCAGCTGTGGCAGACTGTCCAGCCTCTGTTAAAAAATTTGTCCGAAGGAAGGGCGTTGATGGAATTTACCAGTGGCTTCTTGCTGAGCCTTTCGTTGTGCCTGGACATTGGCGTGGCCAATATCGCGATGATCACATTGGCGATGCAGCGCGGTTATTTCCAAGGCTTCGCGCTGGGCTTGGGAACGTGTGTCGGCGATTTGATCTATGCGGTGTTGGCGCTGGCCGGCATGACCGTGTTGCTGCAATACGAGACCGTACGCTGGGTGTTATGGATCGGCGGTTCGACTTTGCTGATGTACTTTGCCGCGAAGATGATTTATTCGGCAATCCATCATCAGGCGGTATTGGCGCAGAGCGTTGAAGCAGGGCACAACTCGCATCGCAAGGAGTTTTTTCGCGGGATCTTTCTGGCCATGTCTTCTCCCAGCGCGATTCTGTGGTTTGCAGCCGTCGGAGGCACATTGATCGCGCGCTCGGGTGGCGGCGGCACGCTCAGTTCGGTGCTGTTTCTGAGTGGATTCCTGTGTGCAGGGGTGCTCTGGTGCGTCGGGTTGTGTTTCGCCGCAAGTCACGGTGGCAAGTTGCTGGGCGACAAATTGCTGCGCTATTCGTACATGGCGTCGGCCGCGATCTTCTGCTATTTCGCAGTGTACGTGATCCTTTCTGGCTACAACGAGTTCATCGGTTCAAGTTCCGCCGCGCAGATCCACGGTTTTTAGCCCGGGCTGATCGGGTATGGCTTCTATACTGCCGGCCGAACCCATTTCTGTTGAGGAGACGCGTCATGGATGAGCATAAGCATAAAGAACCGCGCTTGGAAAACGGCCATCTTCTGCTCATCGCGGGATTCGGTGGGCGGTTTACCGCAGAGACCACCCGGGATATTCCCGAGCTGTGGGAGAAATTCATTCCCGAGATCGGCAACATTCCCGGGCAGAAAAGCGAAGTAACCTACGGCGTCTGCTGCAATCCGGATGGCCAGGGCGGTTTTGAATATATCGCTGGCGTAGAAATCGACAAGCTCGACGATCTGCCGGGAAAATTTCGCTGGGTTGAAGTGCAACCCCGGCAGTACGCGGTATTCGAGCATAAAGGCTCGCTGCAAAGCTTGCCGGAGACGTTTCAGTACATCTGGAAGACCTGGCTACCGCAGTCTGGTCACGAAGCCGCAGACGCCCCGGAATTTGAGCGTTACAGCGAGGATTTCAACCCAAAGCTCAACACCGGCGTGCTGGAAATCTGGCTGCCGCTCAAGACCGGTGAAGCTTAGTAGTCCCCACCGAGACTGATCACAATGCCGTAGTGATAGGGCTTGGTCGACACCGTACGAGTGATTCGCGAGGTACATTGCAGGGGCTTTGTACCGATGGTTTTGATCTTGTGTTCGCGCAGAGGAATGGTAGTTGGGTCAAAGGAGGATGCTGAGTGCTCCTTTCTTACCCAAAGTCTTGTAAGGAACTCGAATGCATAATTCTCGCTTTGATAAGTGAAGTTGTATTTTGCCTGGGTAGAAGTTCTGCCTTTGGCAAAGTGAGGGATGTCTTCCCGAAGCACGAACAGTAAATAGTCCCAAGGCTCTATGGTGTACTTTTCATTCTGTCCGTCGGTGTCCCAACTGGCCGAAGAAAGCCTGAATTTCTCTGATGTACCGTTGTAAATGTAGATCATTACATGGCTGTGCGAACTGACGCGTTGAACATTGTTCCAGACGCCAGGTTCTTCTTCTTTCGCCTCTTTCAGCGTCTCCCGGAATTCGCTTTCCAGTGAACCATGGGCCCCATTGTGGTCTTCGTAGCTGGAGAATGGTCTGCCGTTTTCATGATAATTTTCGGAAGAGCCCAAGTAGGAAGTGTCATCAATGTCATAGTTGTTCATATCAATTCCTTTGATTATTTGCATTATCCGTAGTTGTTTGTACAGCGGGAAGAGTATCTATTTGCTCATTGTCGATGAATAGCGAATGTGTTTTGCGGGATGTGAAAATTTAGCGGTCTGGCACTTCTTAAACAAAAAACCCCGAATCATTCGATGCGGGGTTTTGTTGTGTCGGCGAAATTACATTACCGGATAATCAATGTAACCGACCGGACCTTTTGCATAGAACAACTCAGGACGTGGCTCGTTTAGCGGAGCATCGGCCTTCAGTCGCGCCGGCAAGTCAGGGTTGGCGATGAAGGGTACACCGAAGGCCACTGCATCGGCTTTGCCGCTGGCCAGCCAAGCGTTGGCGCTGTCCTTGGTGAAACGCTCGTTGGCGATGTACGGGCCGCCGAACGCTTCCTTCAATTGTGGGCCGAGGCTGTCGGCGCCTTCTTTCTCGCGCGAGCAGATGAAGGCGATGCCACGCTTGCCCAGTTCGCGTGCGACGTAGGTGAAGGTTTCGGCGAGATTGGCATCGCCCATGTCGTGGGAGTCGGCGCGCGGAGCCAGGTGCACGCCAACACGGCCAGCGCCCCAGACGTCGATCGCTGCGTCCGTCACTTCGAGCAACAGGCGCGCACGGTTTTCCAGGGAGCCGCCGTACTGGTCGGTGCGCTGGTTGGTGCTGCTTTGCAGGAACTGGTCGAGCAGGTAACCGTTGGCACCGTGGATTTCCACGCCGTCAAAACCGGCCGCCTTGGCGTTCTCGGCACCGGTGCGGTAAGCGTCGATGATGTCGGCGATTTCAGCGGTTTCCAGTGCACGTGGCGTCGGGTAGTCGGCCAGAGGACGAACCAGGCTGACGTGACCTTTTGGCTGAATGGCGCTCGGGGCGACCGGTGCTTCACCGTTCAGGTACGAGCCGTGGGAGATACGGCCGACGTGCCACAGTTGCAGGAAAATCTTGCCGCCTGCGCCGTGGATTGCCTTGGTCACATTGGCCCAGCCACGCACCTGGTCGTTGGACCATATCCCCGGGGTGTCCGGGTAGCCAACGCCCATCGGCGTAACCGAGGTGGCTTCGCTGAGGATCAGGCCGGCGGAAGCGCGCTGAACGTAATATTCAGCCATCAGTGCGTTCGGCACACGGCCTTCGTCAGCGCGGCAACGGGTCAACGGGGCCATGATGATGCGGTTGGCCAGTTCAACGTCGCCGAGTTTGATAGGGTCAAAAATTGTCGTCATGAAGGTTCTCTCTTGTGAAGATCAGTGAGTCGCAGTGGCCAGTTCGGGCGTGCCGCCCTGGCGGAAAGTAATCAGCGTGACGAGCAAGGCGAGCACCGCCAGGGCGGCTGCCGCGAGGGGCACGCTGGTCAGGCCGAAACCGTGGGCGATGACGCTGCCGCCAACCCAGGCGCCGAGGGCATTACCGACGTTGAACGCGCCGATGTTCAGGGTCGACACTAGGTTCGGTGCTGCCTTGCCGTAGGTCACGACGTTGATTTGCAGCGCCGGCACCGCAGCGAACGACGCGGTCGCCCAGAGGAACAGGGTGATCTCGGTCGGGATCAGCGCGACGCTGGTCCAGGTCAGAGCAGTGGAGACCACGGCCATCGAGATGAAGACGCCGATCAACGTTGCCGACAGACGTTTGTCCGCCAGTTTGCCGCCGATGATGTTGCCGACCGTCAGGCCCAGGCCGATCAGCAGCAGGGTCCAGGTCACGCCGCTTGGCGAAACACCGGTGACATCGCCGAGTAGCGGGGCGACGTAAGTAAACAGGGTGAACATCGAGGCCGAGAACAATGCCGTCATGCTCAATGAAAGCCAGATACCGGCGCCTTTAAGCGCGCGCAGTTCGGCGCGCATGTCGAGTTTTTCTTCGTCGCGCCTGGCTGGCAGGAAGCGGATCAGGCCGATCAGGGCGATCACGCCGATGACGGTCACGGCCCAGAAGGTCGAGCGCCATCCCGCCTGTTGACCCAGCGCGGTGCCCAGTGGCACGCCTAGAACGTTGGCCAACGTCAGACCGGTGAACATCAACGCCACGGCAGACGCGCGTTTGTTGGCCGGCACCAGGCCTGCCGCCACCACCGAACCGATGCCGAAGAAGGCGCCGTGGCACAAGGCCGTCACTACCCGGGCAAACATCAGCACGTTGTAATCACTGGCCACCGCGCAGAGCAGATTGCCGATGATGAAGATCACCATCAACGCTACCAATGCGGCCTTGCGCGGCAGTTTGGCGGTGGCCAGTGCCATGAACGGGGCGCCGATGGCCACGCCCAGCGCATAACCGGTCACCAGCCAGCCGGCGCCGGGAATCGACACACCGAGATCGGCCGCCACTTCGGGCAACAGGCCCATGATGACGAACTCGGTGGTGCCGATGGCGAAGGCGCTCAGGGCCAGAATAAGTAGCGAGAGGGGCATTGTTAATTCCTTGGCGGAGCGCTGAGCTCCCTGACGAAGGCTTCGAGGAACGCCTGGATGACGTCCTCGTTGCGTCTGAAAAAATGCCATTGACCGGCTTTTTGGCTGCTGATCAGTCCCGCCCTTTGCAAGGTTGCCAAATGCGCAGACACGGTTGACTGCGACAGGCCGCAGCGTTGATCGATCTGCCCGGCGCAGATGCCGTACTCATGGTTGTGCAGTTGCTCGGGGAACTGGGTCTTGGGGTCCTTCAGCCAGATGAGGATGTCTCGGCGTACTGGGTGTGCCAGCGCTTTTATTATTTCGTCGAGGTCGATGGTCATGGGTTTGGGCTCGTGATGAGTAAAACGCTATATCGCGATGAGGCGAACTTTAAATCGCTAGTTCGCGATATACCAATATGATTTTGCTCTGAGAAGCTATTAAATCGGTATATCGAGTTATAACGATGCGTGTCTGGCAGTGCTAAGCTGCGCAACATGAACTATCTCGCACATCTCCACCTTGGTGGCCAGCGCCCCGGTCAATGGCTTGGCAGTCTGTACGGCGATTTCGTCAAGGGACGACTGCAAGGCCAATTCGATCCCGAAATAGAGGCGGCCATTCAGTTGCATCGCAGCATCGACGTGTTCACCGATCGCCATCCGTTGGTGGATGTCGCGCTGGCACGTTTTTCCGTCACTCGCCGACGTTATGCCGGGATTGTGCTGGACGTGTTTTTCGACCATTGCCTGGCGCGGGATTGGGCGACTTATGCCGACCAGCCGCTGCGGCAATTCACTGCAGGTGTTTACCAGGTGCTGTCCAGCGAAGCGCAATTGCCGGAACGCCTGGCGAAGATCGCGCCACATATGGTGGCCAACGACTGGCTGGGTTCGTACCGCGAGTTCGAAGTGCTGGAACAGGTGCTGGGAGGGATTTCCCGGCGCCTGACGCGACCGGAGGAGTTGGCGGGGGCGATGCAGGAGTTGCGGGTGTTGTATGAACCGTTAAGCGAGGATTTTCGGTTGTTCTATCCGCATGTGCAGGATTTTGCGCAGAACTATCCATCAACTTAGAACCGCTGCAGGAGCGAGCCTGCTAGCGATTGCGGTGTGTCTTCAACATTGATGTTGACTGATACTCCGCTATCGCGAGCAGGCTCGCTCCCACAGGAAATACATGTTCAGGCAGCAATCGCAGGCCGCATTGGCACGTGCTGCTTCTCCGGAATGGCTCCAAACAATGCTTTCTGCACCGCCTGCTGCGCTTCAAATGCCAGCGCTGCACGTTCCCGGCCTTCGCTGCCAATCGGCTTGAGCAAATGAATTTCCACTTCGGCGCGGTCATTGGCGAACAGACGCATCAGGTGCGAGAGCAGATCATCTTCACCAATGAACGGCGCCAGCGAATCGATCTGGCCATCGCGCAGATAACGAATAGCCACCGGCTGCAACGGCACTTCGCAATCAATCGCCGCTGAAAGCAGACGGCCATGGAAGGTGCGCAACGAACGGCCATCGGTGGTGGTGCCTTCCGGGAACATCAGCAGCGGGTGCTCCTGCTGCAGATGGCGGGTCATCTGCTTGCGAATCAATTGGCTGTCGCCCGCGCCACGACGAATGAAAAGGCTGCCAGCTTTGGCCGCCAACCAGCCCGCGACCGGCCAGGTGCGCACTTCCGCTTTGGACAGAAACGACATCGGTGTGAGCATGCCGAGCAACGGAATGTCGGTCCATGACACATGATTGCTGACCCAAAGCATCGGCACTTTCGGCAACTCACCGTGCACGGTCATGCGAAAGGGCAGGGCATTGGCCAGCCGCACCATGAAAAACCGCGACCAACGCTGCCGGCGCACCATCGAATGGGCAATGCCGAAGCGCTCCAGCAGGCCGAACACGCTGGCCATGCTCAACCCCAGCGTCACCACCACCAGCACTCGCGCTATCCGCGCGTACACCCGCAAGCGGTTCATCACATGGCCGCCTTGAAATGGCGGGCGTAGCGCGGGCAGAGCTCGTCGCGTTTGAGCAGAATGAATACATCGGCCACCTGGAAATCTTCGTCCCAGCACGGCTCGCCGCAGATCTTCGCGCCAAGGCGCATGTAAGCCTTTAGCAGCGGCGGCATTTCAGCAATGACATTGGACGGGATATTCAGCTCCGGCAGCGGTTTTTTCGGTTCGGCGCGCAGGTGTTCGGTGCAGAGGTAGCGTTCGCGCAGCCGCTGCATGATCGCGTGGGCCTGGATGCCGCCATCCTGCATCGGAATGCTCGCGCACCCCATCAGGTAGCTGTAGCCGCCCTGATTAAGGACTTCGGCCAGTTCACCCCAGAGCACGGCGATTGTGCCGCCGTTGCGGTACGCCGGATCGACACAGGTGCGCCCGATTTCGAGGATCGGACCTTGCAGATGGACCAGGCCATGCAGGCTGAACTCTTGTTCGCTGTAGAATTTGCCGAGGCTGCTCGCCGCGGTGTGATCGAGCAAGCGTGTGGTGGCCACCAGACGCCCGGTGTTCAAATCACGGACACCGATGTGGGCGCAGTGAACATCATAGTCATCCATGTCCAGACCCCGCTCCGCGCCATTCAGCTTGGCGTTGAACTCGCCGCTGAACACGTTGAAGCGCAAAGCCTGGGCTTCCTGCAAGGCCTCGGGGCCCACCAGGCGTTCGGCTTGCAGGCGGCGTTCATTGCCGGTGTCGCTGATGCGGGCGATCTGAGTCATTGCGTCTCTCCGTGCGGGTTGCTCACCCGTCTTGGTTAACAGCCGATCGACTTTCTTTATGCAGCCGTGTTGTGCAAAGTCAGGCTATGTAGCCCCGGTGTCATCGCCATGAAGCTTTGGTGATGCTTATATGACAGCCCACGAGGAGCCTCTTATGCCTTGGCAAACCCTGTTGAATCGCCGCGATCGCCTGGCCGCCGACGCGGATCTGGGCGACGGCTTTGCGAGCCTGTTACAGCACCTCGGCACGGTGACACCCTTTGAGCTGGCGGTGCTGGGTGGACGGTTGATGTCTACGCCAGGGCTGGCGTTTCTGGTGGGTTATCAGGCGGCATTGCGCATGCTCTGGCCGAGCGCGCCCTTGAGTCTCGGCGCGTTGTGCGCGACCGAGCAGCGCAGCCTGCGCGCGGCGGACATGCAGACGCGTTTGAGCGGATTGCGGGTGAGCGGGTGCAAGGATTTTGTCACCGCCGGCGATGCCGCCGACTGGCTTCTGATTGCCGCTCGCAGCGAGGGCCCGGGGGAGGTTGCGCGTTTGAGCCTGGCGGTGGTGTATCCCGGCGAGCCGGGCGTGCAAGTGGAGAAATTGCCGCCGCTCCCGCTGATGCCGGACATCAGCCACGGCCGCTTGATTCTGGACAGTGCCCAGTGTGAGTTGCTGGCCGGAGATGGTTGGGATGCCTACGTCAAACCGTTTCGTACCCTGGAAGACGTCTATGTGCTGAGTGGGATGACTGCGTGGCTTTATGGCGTCGGCCACGATTGCGACTGGCCACAAACGTTGCAACTGCGCTTGCTGGGGCTGCTGGCTGGGTGCGCGGAAGTAAGCCGGCAAGCGCCTGTCAATTCGGTGGGGCATGTGATGCTGGGCGGACTGTTTGCGCAATTTGACCAACTCAAGGCCGACATCGGGCAGGCCATGGCCGCTGGACCACAGAAATGGGCGCTAATGTGGCAGCGCGATCAGGCAGTGATGGATCTGGCCTCAGCTGCCAGAGGGAAGCGGCTGGCGAAGGCACTGGCCGGATTTTCGAAGAATTGACTGGCGTCATCGCGAGCAGGCTCGCTCCCACAGGGGAATTCATTTCCAGTGTGGGAGCGAGCCTGCTCGCGCCCTTGTATCGCGGGCAAGCCTTGCTCCCACAGGGGAGTGCATTTCCAGTGTGGGAGCGAGCCTGCTCGCGATGGCGGTATTCCTGACACCAAAAAAACCCGGAACTGTCATTAACCTCGGCTAGGCTCAGCAAGTTCATCCATCGAGCCCCTACCATGTTCAAAGGCTTGTCATTGTTCTTCATGCTGTTGATTAGCCTTCCAGCCATCGCTGAAAACTGGCCCGCCGAGCAATGGTCAACTGGCCCGGCCATTACCGGGCCCGCCCTGCAAGCGCTGGAAACCTACGCCTTCCCGCCCCGCGACGATGCCACCCGCCAAGGCATCCGCACCGACGCCTTGCTGGTGATCCGCGACGGCCAATTGATCTACGAACGCTACGCCGGCCCGACCCATGCCGAGACTCCCCACCTGACCTGGTCTATCAGCAAAAGCCTGCTCGCGAGCCTCCTGGGTGTGGCCTATGGCGAGGGCCTGTTCAAACTCGACGACCCTGCGCAGAAGTTTTACCCGCCGCTGGCCAAACACCCGACAATCAGCATGGCCGACCTGCTGCACTGGGCCTCGGGCCTGGACTGGCAGGAAGATTATGAATACGCCCCGCTGAAATCCTCGGTGGTGGCGATGCTCTACACCCGAGGGCGAGAGGACATGGCGGCGTTCACTGCTGACCACGCCGAGTACGCCAGGCCGGGTCAAGCTTTCCGCTATTCCAGCGGCGATACCAGCCTGTTGTCCGCCGCCTTGAAAAACATCGTCCGGCCTGCACGTTATGCGGACTATCCGTGGACCGCGCTATTCGAGCCCTTGGGCATTCGCGACGCGGTTTGGGAAACCGACGCCACCGGTACGTTCGTTGGTTCGTCATACGCCTACCTGACCGCGCGGGATCTGGCGCGCATCGGTTTGCTGATGGCTCGCGAGGGTCGTTGGCGCGATCGACAGTTGCTGCCGCGAGACTGGGTCGCGTTCAACCGCGAGCCGTTTGCCGGCTATCAGGCCCATCAGGATGAAGCCGTTCCCGGCGGCCACTGGTGGCTCAATCGCTCGGCGAACAGCCGCGCAAAGCCGTGGCCGGATGCTCCCGCCGACACCTTCGCTGCGCTGGGCCATTGGGGGCAGGCCATGTACGTAATGCCAGGCGAACGACTGATCATCGTGCGCTACGGCGATGATCGCGACGGTACCTATCGGCACAATGAGTTGCTCAGGCTCACGCTGAAAGCCTTCGCGCAGCCGGTGCAACCATGAGCCGTTTCATCCGGCGCCGACCGTTCAGCACGCTGGGGCTGATCCTGTTGATGGCCTTGCTCGGCTGGGTCTGGCATGAGCGCGTGGCGTTGTGGGCGTTCCCCGACATCATCAGCGCCTATACGGCGAAAGAATATTGCTCGTGCCGCTACGTGATGAATAACGACGCCGCGTATTGCCACGCCTATGTGAAACAGTGGCTGCCCACTAGCGATTTTAGCGACGACACCGCGAGCAAGCGGATCACCGTGAGTGGCTTGGGCCGCAGCAACAGCGCGATGTGGATTAATTACCGCCAAGGCTGCCGACTGGATCCCTGATCACCCAAATCCTGTAGCAGCTGCCGAAGGCTGCGTCCGGCTGCGTAGCAGTCGTGAAGCAACAATGTGGTATTTCAGGAAGAGCGCAGTTGCCTCTGGACGACGGCTACGCAGCCGGACGCAGCCTTCGGCAGCTGCTGCAGGTAGGCAATCAGCGCTCGGGCGGTTAAGGTTCGTGCACGTTTATTCTCTGCACGAGTCTTTATGCTCAACCGTTCCCTCGTCAAAACCCTCGCCTACCTGCTGCTGACCGGCGCCTCGCTGTCGGTCCAGGCCAATTGGTACCTCGATGGCGAATCTTCGCGGCTGTCGTTTGTCAGCACAAAGAATGCCCACATCTCTGAAGTGAATCGCTTTCTGGTGCTGCACGGCAAAGTCAGCCCTAAAGGCGTGGCCCAGGTCGAAGTCGAACTCGAGTCGGTCAACAGCGGTGTGCCGCTGCGCGATGAACGCATGCGCAAGGAGTTGTTCGAGATCCAGTCCTTCCCCAAAGCGCTCATCACCACACAGATCGATCTGCGCCCGATCAACGACCTGGCGCCCGGCGCGCAACTGGAACTGCGCCTGCCGGTGACCGTCACACTCCACGGCAAAACCCGCGAATACAATGCCGAGCTGCTGGCGACACGTCTCGATGACCGGCGTTTTCAGGTCGTCACGCTCGAGCCCCTGGTGATCAACGCTGCTGATTTTGACCTGGCGCCGGGTGTGGAAAACCTGCGCAAAGTAGCCGGTTTATCAGCCATCAGCCTGTCAGTACCGGTGGGTGCGGTGCTGATTTTCACGGCGCGCTGATATGTCCGGTGCGATTTTCCCTTGGCGTGAAGGTAATCGGTTCGAACTGCTGATCGACGGTCCACAGTTTTTCCCGCGCATGCTGGTGGCGATCGCTCGTGCGCAAGAGCAGGTCGAACTGGAACTGTATCTGGTCGAGGCGGGCGCCTGCGCCGATGCGATGGTGCAGGCGCTGGTGCAAGCGGCTGAACGGGGCGTGCGCGTGCGTTGCCTGTTCGATGATTACGGCAGCCTCGCCTTCACCCTGACCTTGCGTCAACGTCTGACAGCGGCGGGCGTGGAGCTGCGTTTTTACAATCGCCTGAACTGGCGCCGCTGGGTGGGCAATCTTTATCGCGACCACCGTAAACTGTTGCTGGTGGATCAGTGCCTGGCGGTAGTCGGCGGCACCGGAGTCACCGATGAGTTCTGGACGCCTGGCGAGGACACCAGTGAATGGCATGAGGTGATGGTGGAAATCAGCGGCCCGCTGGTGATCGACTGGCAATTGCTGTTCGACCGGCAATGGATCGCCAACCGCCATCGGCGGGCCTGGAAACCCACCTCCAACTTTGGCTTGCCGCGACTGCCACGCGTACCGGCCAAAGGCGAAGGTATGGGCCGGGTTGCGTATGCCGACGCCCGCCAGCACAGGGACATTCTGCAATCACTGGTGCGTGCGCTCAACAGTGGTCAGCAGCGCATCTGGCTCGCCACGCCGTATTTTCTGCCGACTTGGAAAGTCCGCCGTTCATTACGTCGTGCCGCTGCGCGTAGCATCGATGTGCGCCTGTTGCTCACTGGGCCGCGCACCGATCACCCGTCGGTGCGCTATGCCGGCCACCGTTATTACCCCCGACTGCTCAAGGCCGGGGTTAGGATTTACGAGTACCAGCCGTGTTTCCTGCACCTGAAAATGGTCTTGATAGATGACTGGGTGAGCATTGGCTCGTGCAACTTCGATCACTGGAATCTGCGCTTCAACCTGGAAGCCAACCTTGAAGCGCTGGACGCCGGCCTGACCCGTGCGGTGGCAGCGAGCTTTGCTAAGGATTTCGCCCTCAGCCAGGAAATCAGCCTCGATGCCTGGCAGCACCGGCCGCTGTGGCGGAGGGTAAAACAGCGGGTGTGGGGGTGGGTGGATCGCTTGGTGGTGAATCTGCTGGATCGGCGGGGGTAGCGACGCCCGATCGTTCCCCGAGAGTTTGGCAGCTCCTACAAAAGGTGCACACGCCCCCGTAGGCGCTGGCTTGCCAACGATGTCGGCTTAACATCCAACGAAGATGTCGAATGTGCCGGTCTCATCGCTGGCAAGCCAGCTCCTGCAAAGATCTGCGGTATTACAGAGGATTGCGCGACTACAGGAGTTCGAAGCTCTGCTGCGTCACATCCTGCGAATCCAGGCCGATCTGCACGTTGAATTTACCGGGCTCTGCTGCGTATTTGAGCTGCGCATTGAAGAACTTCAGGTCATCCTCGGTGATGGTGAAGTGCACGACTTTCTGTTCTCCGGCCTTGAGCATGATTTTCTGGAAGTTCTTCAGTTCCTTGACCGGGCGAATCATCGAACCGGTTACGTCCTGAATGTACAACTGCACCACCGCCTCGCCATCACGCTTGCCGGTGTTCTTCAGCATCACGCTGGCGTCGAGCTTGCCGGTCTTGTTCAGCGTGGTCGACGACAACGCCATGTCGCTCAGGCTGAAGCTGGTGTAGCTCAAGCCAAAACCGAACGGAAAAAGCGGCCCGGTGGTGTCATCGAAATACTGCGAGGTGTAGTTGCCCGGTTTGCCCGGTGTGAACGGCCGACCGATGCTCAGGTGGTTGTAGTAAGTCGGAATTTGCCCCACCGAACGCGGGAAAGTGATCGGCAGCTTGCCCGACGGGTTGTAGTCGCCAAACAGCACGTCGGCGATCGCATTGCCGCCTTCGGTGCCGCTGAACCAGGTTTCCAGAATCGCGTCCGCCTGTTCCTTCTCTTCGAGAATCGACAGCGGGCGGCCGTTCATTAGCACCAGCACCAGCGGCTTGCCGGTAGCTTTCAACGCTTTGATCAGATCGCGCTGGTTGACTGGAATGTTCAAGTCAGTACGGCTGGACGATTCGTGCGACATGCCACGGGATTCGCCGACGGCCGCCACGATCACATCGGCATCCTTGGCAGCATTCACCGCTTCGTCGATCAGCACCTGCGCTGAACGCGGGTCATCGACCACTTCCGGCGCATCGAAGTTAAGGAAATTGAGGTAATCGAGCACTTTCTTGTCGCTGGTGATGTTGGCACCGCGCGCGTAGATCAGCGTCGATTGGTTGCCGAGCGCGCGGCTCATGCCGTCGAACAGCGTGACCGACTGAGCCGGGCGGCCCGCAGCGGCCCAACTGCCCATCATGTCGATCGGTGCTTTGGCCAACGGGCCGACCAGAGCAATTTTCGCGGATTTCTTCAGTGGCAGGGTTTCGCCCTGATTCTTCAGCAACACCAGACTGCGACGCGCAACATCGCGGGCCTCGGCGCGGTGCAGGCGACTGTCGGCGTAGGTGTCGACGGGGTCATCTTCAGCCTTGCCGATTCGCAGGTACGGGTCCTTGAACAGGCCCATGTCGTACTTGGCGCCGAGCACGGCACGAACGGCATTGTCGATGTCGCTTTGCTGGATCTCGCCAGCCTTCAACAGCCCGGGCAGTTCCTTGCCGTACAGCGTGTCGTTCATGCTCATGTGGATGCCGGCCTTGATCGCCAGCTTTGCCGCTTCGCGACCGTCACGGGCGACGCCGTGTTTGATCAGCTCGAAAATCGCTCCGTGGTCGCTGACCGCCAGCCCTTTGAAGCCCCACTCCGTGCGCAGCAGATCGTTCATCAGCCACGTGTCGGCGGTGGCCGGCACGCCATTGATCGAGTTGAGTGCAACCATCACGCCGCCAGCGCCGGCATCAATCGCCGCGCGATACGGTGGCAGGTAGTCCTGGTACATTTTGACCGGACTCATGTCGACCACGTTGTAGTCGCGACCGCCCTCGACCGCGCCATACAAGGCGAAGTGTTTGACGCTGGCCATGATGCTGTCGGCGGCGTTTGCTCCCGCACCCTGAAAGGCCTTGACCATCACCCCGGCAATACGTGAAACGAGGTAGGTGTCTTCACCGAAGCCTTCGGAAGTGCGGCCCCAACGCGGGTCGCGGGAGACGTCCACCATCGGCGCGAACGTAATGTCGAGGCTGTCGGCGGCGGCTTCCCTGGCGGCGATGCGCCCGGACAGACCGATCGCGTCCATGTCCCAGCTTGACGCAAGGGCAATCGGAATCGGGAAAATGGTGCGGTGACCGTGGATCACGTCGTAGGCGAAGAACATCGGGATCTTCAAGCGGCTGCGCATGGCCGCGTCCTGCATCGGACGGTTTTCCGGACGGGTGATCGAGTTGAACGTACCGCCAATGTTGCCGGCAGCGATTTCCTTGCGGATCATCTCGCGGGGCATTTCCGGACCGATGCTGATCAGGCGCAACTGGCCGATTTTTTCATCGAGGGTCATTTGCTTCATCAGGTTGCTGACGAAGGCGTCCTTGTTGTCCAGAGGAGCGGGCGTCGTGGCGGCCAATACGGTATGACTGGCCAGGCTGACGAACAGGCCCAGCAAACACAGCTTCTTCATGAATGGTTTTCTCTAAAGCCTAAACGGCAGGAATCACACGCCGGTCAGCCAAAATTTAGGGAGCGACTATTGTTGTTCAAGTAAATGCAGCACACTTCCAGCGCTTTAACGCTGGGGCATCTTTTAGCCCATTGGCACGATGCAATCCAGTAGCGGTCGTAGATTATGCCCCAAGAGCGGGTGCAAAGTTCGCAGGTTGTTTTTTCAACGGAATGGGTAAGGGAGCGTCAACCAGATGAATGTACGACACCACTATCGATCAAGCCTGCAGGTCGCAGCCTTGATGTTGCTGACCACGGTGCTGGCCGGTTGCGGCATCAACACGATTCCGACCCTCGATGAACAGGCCAAAGCTGCCTGGGGCCAAGTGCAAAACCAGTATCAGCGCCGCGCCGATCTGATCCCCAACCTGGTGGAAACGGTCAAAGGCTACGCCCAGCACGAGCAGGAAACCCTGACCGCGGTGATCGAAGCCCGAGCCAAGGCCACTTCGATTCAAGTGGATGCCAGCACGCTGGACAACCCGGAAAAACTCAAACAATTCCAGCAGGCCCAGGATCAGCTGACCGGTGCCCTGAGTCGTTTGATGGTGGTGTCCGAGCGTTATCCTGACCTCAAGGCCAACCAGAATTTCCTCGCCCTGCAATCGCAACTTGAAGGCACGGAAAACCGTATCGCCGTGGCGCGCCGCGATTTCATTCTGGCGGTGCAGCAATACAACACCGAATTGCGCACCTTCCCTGGCCGCTTGTGGCACAGCGTGATGTACAGCGACCTGCCGGTTCGCGCGACCTTCGAAGCAACCAGCCCTGGTGCGGAAAAAGCGCCTGAAGTGAAGTTCTAAACAGCCCGTAGGAGCTGCCGAAGGCTGCGATCTTTTGACTTGGATTTTCCGACGCTGCTTGGAAATGAACATCAAAAATCGCAGCCCCGCCAGCTACGCGAGATAGGTAAACCGTGGGAATGCTTTGATGTGGGTGCACGGACGAGGTTGCATATGCGCGTGTTGAAAATGGGCCTGGTGTTGTTGCTCTGGGTGTTTGCAGTGTCGGCGCAGGCCGAGCTGAAGTTTCCGCAGTTGACCGGGCGGGTCGTCGACAACGCCCAGATGATCGAACCCACGATGCGCGAGCAGCTGAATCAGCAACTCAGTGCCCACGAAAAAGCCACGGGCGAGCAGTTGGTCGTGGTAACGCTGGCGGATCTGCAGGGTGCCGACATCGCCGACTTCGGTTATCAGCTCGGACGTCACTGGGGTATCGGCCAGAAAGACAAGAACAACGGCGCATTGCTGATCGTCGCTCGCGATGATCGCAAGCTGCGCATCGAAGTCGGTTATGGCCTGGAAGATCGCCTGACCGATGCGCAGAGTTCGGTGATCATCAATCAGGTGATCACTCCCGCCTTCAAGACCGGCAATTTCAGCAAAGGCATCAGCGATGGGGTCGCGGCCATGCTGGTGGTGCTGGGCGGCAATCCGCTGGATGAGCCGTCGACCATTTACGGATCCGGCGGTGAACAAGGCGACTTCCTCTCGCAGCATCCGGGTGTGTTCGTCTTCCTGGTGATGCTGTTTATCCTCGTGGTCTTCGTTTGTCAGATGCTCGGCATTCTGCCCAGTGGTGGTGGCGGCCGCGGCGGTTCGGGCGGTGGATTTGGCG
>NZ_CABVGX010000060.1 GCF_902497625.1 Pseudomonas fluorescens
GCTGCTACAGAACCTGCGACTAACGGTTGAACCGCTCCACCAGCGAGTACTGGGTTTTCGCGGTCTGCGTCAGTTCGGTGCTCAGTTGCGCCGAGTGCCTGGCCTGTTCAGATGTCTGATCCGCCAGATGCGCGATGGTGGTGATGTTGCGGCTGATTTCCTCAGCGACCGCCGTTTGCTCTTCAGTCGCGGCGGCGATCTGGGTGGTCATGTCGGTAATGTTCGCTACGGCTTCACTGATGCCTACCAGGGCCTTATCGGCCTCCAGCACCCAGGCCACCCCTTCCTCCGCCTGCCGGTGGCCGCTTTCCATAGTCTTCACCGCGTTGCTGGAAGACACCTGCAGTTTGGAAATCAGGCCGTGGATCTGTGCTGTAGACTCGGTGGTGCGTTGGGCCAGCTGGCGCACCTCATCCGCCACCACCGCAAAGCCGCGGCCCATATCACCCGCGCGAGCAGCTTCGATGGCGGCGTTCAGCGCAAGCAGGTTGGTCTGGTCGGCAATGCCTTTGATAACGTCGACCACTGTGCCGATTTCATTGCTGTCCCTGGCCAGTTGCGCAACGGTCAACCCTGTCTCGCCCACCACCACGGAGAGGCGCTGGATCGACTCGCGGGTATCGCGTGCGACGTCGCGTCCGCGGGCAGTCAGCACATTGGCTTCCTGCGTCGCATCGGCCGTGCGCTGGACGTGACTGGCGACTTCTTGTGTAGTTGCCGCCATCTGATTCACTGCTGCCGAGACCTGTTCGGTTTCGACGCGCTGACGATCCAGTCCCCGTGAACTGTCGGCAGCCAGACCGTCGGATTTGCCGGCCAGGCTGGTCAGTTGCTCGGCCGTGTCCTGAAGGCGCGTGAGGCAGGTCTTGAGCCGCGAGGCCTGACTGACGAACGCCGTTTCCAGACGAGCCTGAGGGCCGCGCTCATCACTGTACATTTTGCCGAGGAGGGCGTCGCAGGTTGAAGATTCAGCCAGCTCCAGCAGTTTGAGCGCGCCGCGATTCTGTCGGCGAGAAATGAACAAGCCGATCGGGACCGAAGCTGCAATTGTCAGGAGTGTCGCTTCAGTGGGACCCAGCCAGACACCGCTTGCGGTGCCGACGAGCCCCATTGTCAGCACTGGCAGCCAGGCGAGCAGCGCCGGTTGCCATTGATCGCTGACGGGAACGGCCGCCTTGCCCATGCTGATCCGCTTGTAAAGTGCTTCGGCGCGATGGATCTGTTCGGCAGTCGGTTTGACCCGCACCGATTCATAACCGATGACCTGGCTGCCGTCGAAAATGGGTGTGACGTAAGCGTTGACCCAATAGTGATCGCCAGTTTTCGAGCGATTCTTGACGATGCCCATCCACGGCTTGCCCAACTTAAGCGCGGCCCACATGTGGGCGAACACCGCTGGCGGCACATCGGGGTGGCGAACAATATTTTGCGGCGCGCCGATCAGGTCTTCCCTGACAAATCCGCTGATCTCTACAAACGCGTCGTTGCAATAAGTTATGTTGCCGCGTGCATCCGTTGTCGAGATGAGTTTTTGCTGAGGTCCAAGCGAAACCTCACGCTGCGTAACAGGCTGGTTGTTTCTCATCTGTGTTGCTCCTTGGCTTAAGCTCAGGACATCGGCCGCACAGAATGAAAAGTTAATAACAATCGCTGAAAGACCGGGTTGTTCGTCGGGTAACAGCAAGACTGTCATTTCCGGCACTGCGCCAATACCACTTGGCACGTGTTCGGGGTGCCACCGGAGCGCCCGGCATAACGTTTGCAGTTATTCATGGATTTCTTGCGAGCCATCTTTAACGTGTCGCCCCAGGCCAAGCCACCTTCGCCCATGGTCGGAAGCGCTTTGGCGTAGCAGCTTGAACCGATGGTTGAAGCGGAGTAACGAGACGTGGCAGCTTTGCCAGCACATCCGGCTGTAAGCCCCAGATGAGTTGCGAGCAGGACAAGCAGGAGCCAGGACGAGCGTTGCCTTGCTGATGGTCTGGTCATGCCATTCCCCTGATTCAGGCCGTCGTGCTCTTTTTCAGTCTAGACCGTGTCGCGCCAGGGCCGACGCAAAAGCGTCGGCCAGACCCGTAATTACCGCTTTCGATTTGCCGTTTTTACGTAGTCCACCGCCTCGTGTTTAACCATCATGCCTGCGTTCTCGAAGCACCAGCCGACCATTCCATCCGAGGGGCAGGGCATGCGACGTTTATCGTGTTTGATCATTTCTTCTGTGTTGAGCTTTCCGTTGATGGCGCAGGACCCCGGCGGCATCAACAGCGCGAAAGGCCAGGTGGATGCGGCCTTCGATCTGGTTCATACGCACATTTTTCGCGACGGTGACAATCTGGTCTTCCAGCAAGTCGTGTCCGGATCGGCGGGTAGCAAGCTGCCAGAAACCACCGGCAAGTTTGCCGGTTCGGACGTTTACAGCTACGTCTGGCCAACCAGCCTGGGCAGTGACGCCGTGGGCTTCGAAGCCAGGTCCGGGATCCTCGCGTTGGCACTGACCTCGCACCCGGACTTCGACGATACCCCGCAGCTCGACGAGAACAAGGACGGCAAAAAAGACAACGACGGCGGCTTATGGCATTCCCATTGGGTGGTGCTGACCAAGGAAGCCAGTTGCGGGCCAAGCGGGCTGAAAGTGCGCGACATTCCCAAAGATATGAAACCGAAGATGCCGCCGACCTGGCCGGGTGTGCCGCTGTACATCGATTCGCCGGGTTATAGCCTCGATGTCGGCAAGGACACCGTGAGGATCCAGGTGCCGCTCGCCGCCGTCGGCTTTCCGCACAACTTCAATTACGACGGAGTCACGGCCGGGCTGAAGGTCAACGCCGACCTG
This sequence comes from Pseudomonas fluorescens, assembly GCF_902497625.1. GTDB lineage: Bacteria > Pseudomonadota > Gammaproteobacteria > Pseudomonadales > Pseudomonadaceae > Aquipseudomonas > Aquipseudomonas fluorescens_BQ. The sequence goes on from NZ_CABVGX010000060.1 coordinate 2,834, forward strand.
CACGATCCGCTGCTGTGTGTCAGCTCGGTGTGGGATGTCGCCTCCGGTGATCTGTCGCTGCCGGCCACCTGGGACGCCAAGGACAAACCCTGAACCGAAGTGGTTTCAACAGGCCTTGAGAGGTCATTGCGATGAATGATAAAAACCTTAGGCATGCCACCGGTGCCCCGGTGGTGGATAACCTCAACATCCAGACTGCCGGGCCACTCGGACCGGCCCTTTTGCAGGACATCTGGCTGCTGGAGAAGCTCGCGCATTTCGACCGCGAGGTGATTCCTGAGCGCCGCATGCACGCCAAGGGCGCTGGCGCTTACGGCACGTTCACCGTCACCGCCGATGTCAGTCGATTCAGCAAAGCCAGTGCGCTCAATGCCATCGGCAAACAGACCCCGGCGTTCGTGCGTTTTTCGACGGTGGCGGGGGAGCGCGGTGCGGCAGATGCCGAGCGGGATATTCGCGGCTTCGCGGTCAAGCTATACACCGACGAGGGTAACTGGGACATCGTTGGCAATAACACACCGGTGTTCTTCTTCCGCGATCCGCTGCGTTTTCCCGACCTCAACCATGTGGTCAAACGCGACCCGCGTACCGGTCTGCGATCGGCGACCAACAATTGGGATTTCTGGACGCTGCTGCCCGAGGCATTGCACCAGGTGACGATCGTCATGAGTGATCGCGGCATCCCGGCGAGCTATCGGCACATGCACGGTTTTGGCAGCCATACTTTCAGTCTGATCAACGCCGACAACCAACGGGTCTGGTGCAAGTTTCATTTCGTCTGTCAGCAGGCGATCAGCAATCTCAGCGATGCTGAAGCCGCGCAAGTGGTGGGTGGCGATCGCGAGAGCCATTTGCGTGATTTGTACGAATGCATCGAACGGCAGGAGTTCCCCAGCTGGAAGCTGTGCATCCAGACGATGACCGAGGAGCAGGCGCGCACGCATCGGCACAATCCGTTCGACCTGACCAAAGTCTGGCCGCACGGCGAATTTCCGCTACAGGAAGTCGGCATTCTGCAGCTGAACCGCAATCCGGAAAACCATTTCGCCGAGGTCGAGCAAGCGGCGTTTTCGCCGGCCAATGTCGTCCCCGGTGTGAGTTTTTCGCCGGACAAGATGCTCCAGGCCCGACTGTTTTCCTATGGTGATGCGCAGCGCTATCGCCTGGGCGTCAACTTCAACCACATCCCGGTCAATGCGCCGCGCTGCCCGTTCCACAGTTATCACCGCGACGGCGCCATGCGCACCGATGGCAACCTCGGTTCGACGTTGTCCTATTTTCCCAACAGTTTCGGTGAGTGGCAGGACCATCAGCACATGCACGAGCCGACCTTGCCCCTTGAAGGTGACGGCGCGCATTGGGACCAGACGCTGGTCGAAGACCATTTCGAGCAGCCCGGCAACCTGTTCCGTCTGATGACACCTGTCCAGCAACAGCTGCTGTTCGAGAACACTGCGCGAGCCATGGGCGATGCGCCCGTAATGATCAAGCAGCGTCACGTTGCCAACTGTTCCAAGGCTGATCCGGCATACGGCGCCGGTGTCGCCAAAGCACTGGGTCTGAGCCTGGCCGCTGCCGATCTGCCCAACGTTACACCGTCCCAACCCCATCCAGAACCCGCCGTTGGAGAACAATCATGAACACTAACGATTCGAGCAAAAAAGCCTTGGTGGTCGTCGACATCCAGAATGACTATTTTCCCGGTGGCCGCTGGGCGCTTTCCCACGTCGAGGATGCGGCGGCGCAGGCGGCAAGGGTGATCGAGCGGTTCCGCGACCGCGGCGATCTGGTGGTGCATATCCGTCATGAGTTCAAGGATGACAACGCACCGTTCTTCCGTCCCGGGAGCGAGGGCGCTCAGATCCATGAGAGCGCGAAAAATCGTCCGGAGGAACCGGTGGTGCTCAAGCACTACATCAATTCTTTCCGAGAAACCGAACTCAAGTCCATCCTCGATCAGCACGGGATCAATGAAATCGTGGTGGTCGGCAACATGAGTCACATGTGCGTCGACGGCATGACCCGTGCCTCGGTGGATTTCGGCTACACCACCACAGTCTTGCATGACGCCTGCGCCACGCTGGACCTGGAGTTCAACGGCGTCAAAGTGCCCGCCGAACATGTGCACGCGGCATTCATGGCGGCGCTCAGTTTCGGTTATGCACCGGTCATCTCAACCAGTGAATACCTGAACCGCTAATCGTGGCACCTGGCAGGCGGATGAACGGCACCCGTCGTGCATTTGCCTGCCGATTTCGTAGTCTATGCTGATCACCTGGACCGATTTGGCACGGAGGCTGCCGCCCACTCCGCGATCATTGAGGTGCGTCGATGGTGCAGCTGATCTGCTCGGAATTCGATGAGTTCGAAGAGGCACTCTACGGCGTGCAAGGACGCTACGTGCTGCGCACGCGCCAGCAGCGCGACTGGCAACTCAATGTTGTCGACCTCAACGGCGTGGCGTTGATGAGCGGTCGCGAAGGTGCGGGGACGGTTTACACGGGCATTGGCCTGCCGGGTTATTTCAATATTTTCGTACCGTTAACCGGCCATGAATCCACCGTGGTCGACGGTCAAGCGTTCAACCGGCGCAGGGTCGGCTGGATGGTCCCCAATGCGATGTTTCATATCAATGCGAAAAGCCCGGCCAGCTGGCTGACGGTCGCCATGTCCTGTGAGCCGGTACTGCGCTGGGCCGGGGTCCGCGAAGACGAATTCGATTTTTCGGTATTGCAACGCAACTTCGTCGGCAACGCCCAGCGCCACCTCGGCCCGTTACTGTGGCTGGCGCGGCGCCTGTTTCACATCGACGCTCATGCACCCCACGCGCTGCACAACGACAGCGCCGAGCATGCCGCGCGCATGGAAGTGCTGGATGTGGTGTTTCGCATGTTGCTGCCGGTTGACCCGGTGAATGCCGCGCCACGCCACCATCGCGATCACAAGGACATCCTCAGGCGCGCCCTGGAACTGCTCGATACCCTGGAGATCCAGTCGGTGTACACCGAGGATATTTGCCAGGCCACCTGCGCGTCCGAACGTACAGTGCGCAATGTTTTCAACGAATACCTGGGCATGAGTCCGCACCGATACCTGATGATTCGCCGCTTGCACGCGATTCGCTGGGCCATCCTTCATGCCGCACCGGAGGATACGATCACTACCCTCTGTGCACGCTTTGGCGTGTGGGATTTTGGCCGTTTCGCCAGCCTGTACCGGCAGTATTTTGGAATGCTGCCGGCGCAATCGCTGAAGGCTGCGAGGGCGCTGACGCCGACGTAAATGCCGGTTATCAGAGCAGGGTGCGCATCAAGGTCGTGCTCGGGTATTCGCCAAACAGTCGGTGATAGTCAGCAGCCATCCGACCGCTGTCGGAAAAGCCGAAGCGCAGCGCGATCTGGCTGACCGATTCAGTGTTCGGGTTGGCGATCGACAGGGCCGCTCGCACCAGGTGCAGCCGGCGAATGTGCAGGTATCGATTGGGGCCGACGCCGAACAGCTCCTTGAAAATCGAACGCAATGTGCGCTCACTGATCTTGGCATGGCGGCACAGTTCGGACAGACGAATCGGTTGTTCGTCATAGCGTTGCAGCAGCGTGATCACCCGGTCGATGCTGGCCTGGCGCTTGGCCCGCTGCCAGCCGACGGGGGCGGCCGGCGGGGTGTATGAAGTCGGGAGCGTGATCAGGGGCTTTTCCATTTCAACCTGCCACCAAGCTCATTCAGGTCAGCCAAGGCTCGCGCGGTTCGGCGTAAGGCACTACGTAAAACAGGCAAATTTGCACAGCACAACACGATACCTGTAGCAGCTGTCGAGCGGCTTTTGTGGCGAGGGGCGTTTGCGGTGAGTGACTTGTGGTAAGTGACTTTGCTGTGAGCGACTTGTGGTAAGTGACTTTGCTGTGGGTGACTTGTGGTGAGTGACTTTGCGGTGAGTGACTTGTGGTGAGTGACTTGTGGTAAGTGACTTTGTGGTAAGTGACTTTGTGGTGAGGGGGCTTGCCCCCGTTGGGCTGCGCAGCAGCCCCTGAACTTGCAACTTCATTTCTCCAGGCTCACCGCATGTCTCGGGCTGAGGCTGCTACGCAGCCCAACGGGGGCACGTCCCCTCGCCACAAAAGGCGCTCGGCAGCTGCTACAAGTGGGCCGCTACTTGCCGATTTTACGTAGCTGCATCGGGCTCGCGTTGCGCTTGCTGCCAATGGACCTACACCCAGGACCGGGCAGATTCATCCTGATCGGAGGATGTCAAAAATGGGTATGAAGTGTTCGCTTGCCGTGCTGTTTGCCTGGGCACTGTGGCCATATATGACAATGCAAGCGGCGGTAAGTGACTTTGTGGTGAGGGGGCTTGCCCCCGTTGGGCTGCGCAGCAGCCCCTGAACTTGCAATTTCATTTCTCCAGGCTCACCGCATGTCTCGGGCTGGGGCTGCTACGCAGCCCAACGGGGGCAAGCCCCCTCGCCACAAAAGGCGCTCGGCAGCTGCTACAAGTGGGCCGCTACTTGCCGATTTTACGTAGCTGCATCGGGCTCGCGTTGCGCATGCTGCCAATGGACCTACACCCAGGACCGGGCAGATTCATCCTGATCGGAGGATGTCAAAAATGGGTATGAAGTGTTCGCTTGCCGTGCTGTTTGCCTGGGCACTGTGGCCATATATGACAATGCAAGCGGCGCAGCCGGACGTGGTCTACGGCGATGTCGAGCCTTTCGCCGTACTGCCCGAAGGCGTGCGCAACCCCGAAGGCCTGGCGGTCAACCCGCAAAATGGCGAGGTCTATGTCGGCACGTTCGACGCGCGTTCGCCCGCTGCACTGCGCAACAACCAACTGCTGCGCTATTCCCAGGACGGCAAGCTGCTGGCCCAGCACAACTTCGGCCCAACGCCGCTCACCGGTATCGAAGTCCGGGAAGGGAAGATTTACATCCTCAATTTCGGCGCCTCGAAACTGCAACGCATTGCCGCAGATTTCACGGCGTCCACCCCAGTGCAGGACCTGCTGACCTTCAGCGCACTCACACCGCCAGCGCCGCCCCTGCGCACTGTCGAGAATCCGGACGGCAGTCACGATCAAATCACCTTCGGCGCCCAAGGCATGCCCGGCCCGAACGGCATGGTCTTCGACCGCCAGAACAATCTGTACATCTCCGACTCTTTCCAGGGCGCGCTCTATCGAGTGGACAAGGCCACCACCTGTGCGCCCTGCACGTTGGTCACTGTTGCCCGCGACCCATTATTTGCCACCACGGCCACGCTACCATTCGGCGCCAACGGTCTGGCGTTCAATGCTGACGAAAGCGTGCTCTACATCAACAATGCCGGTGACGGGCGCGTTCTACGCAGGCCGATGCCCGACGGTCCGGTGAGCATTGTCGCCGAAAGTGTTTTTGGCGCCGATGGCCTGTTATTTCATGACGGGTTCCTGTGGGTCGCATCCAACCAGTCTGACGCCATGGTCGCCCTCGACGAGCAAGGGCGGGTGAGGGCGCGCATCGGCCGGTTTCTGGGGATCAACGCCGACGGCAGCCCCAAGGGTTTGCTGTTCCCCTCCGGCGGCGCGGTGCAGGGCAAACGCATGATCGTTGCCAATTTGTCTTTCCCTTTGACGCCGGATACCGGCGATGAATGGGAAGAAGAAGTCACGCGGTGGAGCCTGGTCAGTTTCGAAATCCCGTTGCTGCAAGCGCCGGCGACGACAGTTTCCCATCAATGAAAAACCGAGGAGTGTGCGAACCATGAGTACTTTCACCACCAAAGAAGGCGTGGACATTTACTACAAGGATTGGGGCAGCGGTCCGGTTGTGGTGTTCTGCCATGGCTGGCCGCTGGACGCCGACAGTTGGGAAGCGCAGATGTATCACCTGGCGGCCAATGGTTGTCGCTGCATCGCCCATGACCGCCGAGGCCATGGGCGCTCCAGTCAGCCATGGGACGGCAACGACATGGACCATTACGCTGATGACCTGGCGCAATTGCTCGACCATCTTGATGTGCGCGATGCGACCTTGTTCGGGTTTTCCACAGGCGGCGGTGAAGTGGCGCGATATATCGGCCGTCACGGCACTGCCCGGGTGAAAAAAGCCGGGCTGATTTCCGCGGTGCCGCCACTGATGGTCAAGACTGACGCCAACCCTGGCGGGCTGCCGGTATCGGTCTTCGATGGTATTCGCGAAGGCTTGCTGGCGGACCGCTCGCAGCTGTTCATCGACATTCCGAGCGGGCCGTTTTTTGGTTTCAACCGCCCGGACGCAAAGCCTTCCCAAGGCGTAATTAATGCCTGGTGGTTGCAGGGCATGCGCGGCGGCCACAAGAACACCTACGACAGCATCAAGGCGTTTTCCGAAACCGACTTTACCGAAGACCTGAAGAAATTCGACGTGCCGACGCTGATCATTCACGGAGATGACGACCAAATCGTGCCCATCGATGCCGCCGGACGTGCCTCGGCGAAACTGATCAAGGACAACACTTTGATCGTCTACGAAGGTGCGCCGCACGGGATCACCGACACCCACAAGGAACGGCTCAATGCCGACCTGCTGGCGTTTGTGCAAGCGTAGTTGCTAACCCGAATGACAGTGAGAGCCCGGGCGGCTCTCACTGTCATGCAAGACGGCTGACGATCACGACGCCTTGTTGGACTCGTCCGCCGCCTTGATCAGGTCGGCGCCTATTTCATCAGAGAACTTGTCCCACACCGGGCGCATCGCGTCGCGCCATTGCTGGCGTTGCTCAGGCGTCAGCGGGTCGATCTCGCTGGTCTTGGCGTTGATGATCGTCTGCCTGGCCGTGCGATTGAGGGCTTCGGCCTGTTCGTTCACCTTGACGGTGACTTGATCGATGATGGTTTGCAGCTCGCTGCGCACGTCTTCCGGCAGACCGTTCCAGAATTTGGCGTTGGTGATGACCATGTAATCGATCAGGCCATGGTTGGTTTCGGTGAAGAACGGCTGCACTTCGTAGACTTTCTGGCTCTCGTAGTTGGACCAGGTATTTTCAGTGCCGTTGACGGTGCCGGTCTGCAGGCCCTGGTACACCTCGGCAAAGCTCATCTTGCGCGGGTTGGCGCGGATCGCCTTGAACTGTTCCTCGAGCACACTGGAAGCCTGCACACGGAATTTAAGACCGCGGGCATCCTTGGGCAGAATCACCTTCTTGTTGGCGGATAGCTGCTTGAGACCGTTGTGCCAATACGCCAGGCCATGAATGCCCTTGTCATTCATTGACGACAGCAGCGCTTTGCCCTGCGGACCTTGCTGGAAGCGGTCGACAGCAGCCAGGTCGTTGAACAGGAAGGGCAGGTCAAAAATCTGCACCTTTTTGGTGTACTGCTCGAACTTGGCCAGGGACGGCGCGAGCATCTGCACATCGCCGACCAACAGCGCTTCCATCTCCTTGCCGTCACCAAACAACGCCGAGTTCGGATACACCTCGACTTTTACCCGATCCTTGAGCTTTGGGTGTTCGCCCACCAGTTTCTGGAACATCAGCGCGCCCTGGCCTTTGGGCGTGTTGTCGGCCACCACGTGCGCGAACTTGATGATTATCGGGTCGGCTGCCTGCACGAGGCCTGCCATGGAAACAGCGGCGGCGCAGAGCAGCGCCTTGGTCAGCTTCAACATCGTGATCACCTTGTTATTGTTGTAAGGGAAGTCAGTCGTTGAGGACGTGTTCCGGCCCTCGCGGGTGAGGCAGTTTCGAGGTTTCTCCCATCCCAAGATGCCCAATCGCAGGCGTTTGCTGAATCAGCTTTTGCGTAACCCTGCGTTCGGACGCGGTGAACGCGCTCAGTTTGTCGCCAGGGCCAAAAGCCGTTGCGCGCGCAGCAACACCGGGGCGTCGATCATTTGCCCGTCCAGCTGAAAAGCACCGGCGCCGTTTGCCGCCGCGCTGGCTTGCACAACTTTGCGTGCCCACTCGAGATCGTCGGCGCTGGGGGCGAGGGCGGCATGAATGACCGCAACCTGATTGGGATGGATGCACAGCGCGCCGCCATAACCCATGTCGTAGGCGTGACGGACGGCCCGCTGCAAACCGTCGGGATCGCCGATGGCCGGGAACACGCCATCCAGCGGCGGCAGCAAATCGGCGCCGCGCGAGTGCAGTTGCACGGCCATGCGCGCCTGATCGAGAAACAGCAGTGCGGCAGCGCTGCCGGTGTTGAGGTTCAAATCGAGGGCGAGGTCGAGGCTGCCAAATGACAAGCGCTCGACCCCCTCGGCGTGGGCAATCTGCTGCAGCGCCAGCAGGCCTTTGGCGCTTTCGATAATCGGCCAGATCGGTTTGCCGGTTTGCCATACGGCGGCAACGTGTGCGGCGCTTTCCACCTTGGGCAGCAGCACGCCAACGACGCCTTCGTGTTGCTTGCAGAAGGTCAGATCTGCGGCGTGCTGCAGATGATCCGGTGCATTGACTCGCACCCAGACCGAAGCCTCTGACTGCTTGTTCAAAAAGTCCGCCAGATTATCGCGGGCCTGAGGTTTCAGCGGTTCCTCCACGGCGTCCTCGAAATCGACGATGACCGCGTCGGCGCCAGCGGCCAGGGCCTTGGCAAAACGCTCTGGGCGACTGCCGGGCACGAACAGCGCGGAGCGAACGATGGTTTGGCGCATACATGAATCCTCTTGAGCGGTGAAGCCTTCAAATCACTCCGGTCGCCGTCAACCGAGCCTGTTCTTCCTCAGAAAAACCCAGCTGCGCGAGGATCTCGCGGTTGTGCTGGCCGAGGTCCGGCACGCCGTCCATGCGCGGCGTGAATGCACTGTTCTGCCCGGGCGGCAGCAGCGACGGTAATTTGCCGCAGGGACTGTCGACTTCGCGCCAGCGATCACGGGCCTTGAGTTGCGGATGCTCCCAGACGCCCTGCATGTCATTGACCCGGGCGTTGGCAATCTGCGCGTCTTCCAGGCGCGCGACCACCTCATCGACCGACAACGCTGCAAAGCCGTCGACAATGATCTGCCGTAGCGCTTCACGATTCTCCGAGCGCTTGAAGTTGGCCGAGAAACGCGGGTCCGTCGCGAGGGGCTGGTCCAGCAGAACCTTCTCGCAGAACAACGCCCATTCGCGCTCGTTTTGCAGCCCGAGCATGATCGTGCCGCCACCGCCGGTGGGGAACGGCCCGTACGGATAGATCGTCGCGTGGGAGGCGCCGGCCCGGGCTGGCGGCGGCGCACCGTTATAGGCGTAGTACATCGGGTAGCCCATCCATTCGACCAGGCTTTCCAGCATCGACACGTCGATGCGGCTGCCCACGCCGGTTTTCTCGCGCAGCATCAGCGCCGAGAGAATGCCGGTGTAGGCATACATGCCTGCAGCGATGTCGGCAATCGAGCAGCCGGCCTTGGCCATCTCGTCTTCGCCGGGGCCACCGGTGACCGAAAGGAAGCCGCCCTCGCTCTGGATCAGCAGGTCGTAAGCCTTTTTCTTCGCGTAAGGTCCGCCCTCGCCGTAGCCGGAAATATCGCAAACGATCAGCCGTGGGAAACGCGCCTGCAACGCTTCGAACGACAGGCCCATGCGGGCGGCCGCGCCCGGTGCAAGGTTCTGCACCAGCACGTCCGCCTTGCCCAGTAGCGACTCGAGAATGCCGCTGGCCGCGTCCTGTTTAAGGTCCAGGGTCAGGCTTTCCTTGGAGCGATTGGTCCAAACGAAATGCGAGGCCAGACCGTCGACACGCTGATCGTAACCACGGGCGAAATCACCGCTGCCGGGGCGTTCAACCTTAATCACACGGGCGCCCAGATCGGCCAGTTGCCGCGTGCAGAAGGGCGCCGCAATCGCGTGCTCCAGGCTGATGACGGTGATGCCGTCCAACGGTCGGGGATTGAGCTGAGTCATGTCGGTCACCTGTTCGCAACGGTTAAATCAGATCGGCCAGCGCCTGCGCATCGCGCAGATGCCAGACCTTGTCGATCAGTGCATCGCCTTGCTCTGGCGTGCGCGCCGCGGAAAACGCCAGCAAACGCTGGAACTTGGCCGCCAGCTCGCGGCGCGACAGCGTGTTGCCGGGGTCGCCCTTGGGCTCGTCGATGGCGGCGGTCAGCGTGCGGCCGTCGGTGGTGATGACGATCACGCGGCCGAGCCAGCGCGCCGGGTAAGCGCTGTCGACTTCGGGGTCGAGTTCCATGCTGACTTTTTCACGAAAAGCATCGACGTCGGGATCGGTGAGGGCCAGGTCGCGAAACTCGATCAACTGCGCACTGCCGTGCACGGCGATCAGCCCCAACACGGCGCCCATGGAGAATTTGGCCTGATGCACGGTGCTCGGTTTGACCACGCGGCCCAGCACGTCTATGGCGCCCTGATGCACGCGGGTGACCACCTTGGCGATCTGGTCATGGCGCAAGCCTTCGCGTTGCATCAACTGCAGCAAGGCGTCAGCGGCGGGGTGCGTGTGGCGGCAGGAAGCGTGGAATTTGAACGAGGTTTCCGCCAGCGCCCAGCGTGTGCCCAGCCGATCGGACAATTTGCTCGGGTCGGCATCGGACGACATGCCGGCGGCCATGCCTTGCTCGCCTTCAAGAATATTGCGCGCGCCGGTCAGGCCATCCTCGGTCATGTAAGCGGCGAGCAAACCGTCGGCGGCAGCCTTGGCGGTGTGCAGCTGCTTGGAGTCTGCAGCGTCGCGCAAGAACTCCCACAAACCGGCCGCCTGAGTGCCGGCGCTGCCCAACACATTGATGAATTGTTCCTTGTCGAAACCCAACAATTTGCCGACGCCCACCGCAGCGGCGAGGGTGCCGACGGTGGCGGTGGTGTGGAAGATGCGGTAATGCGAGCGGCCCAAGAATTCGCCAATGCGAATCCCTGCTTCGTAGCCTGCGACCGAGGCCAGCAGCAGGTCCTTGCCGGATTTGTTCAAGTCCTGAGCCGCCGCCAGCACCGCGGAAAACACCACCGTGGCCGGGTGCAGCACGGAACTGTTATGCAGGTCGTCCTGTTCCACCAGGTGCGAGGAGGCGCCGTTGACGAAGGCGGCAAAGTACGCCGACGTACCGCGTCCGCTGACGAGGATTTTGGCATTGCCGTCGGCGGGTCCCATGCGCTCGGCGTAGCGCTCGAACAGTGGAATCGGCCGTGCGCCCTGACTGGCCAGGGCCGAGCCGATCCAGTCGAGAAACAGGTCTTCGGTGCGGGAGAGCACAGCGTCGGGAATTTGCGCGTAGTTCAGGTCGGCCAGGAACGTGGCCAAAGCGTCGGTATGGTGCATGGGCTGGGCCTCAGAAACTGCGCGGCAATTCGAGCAAATGCTCGGCGACGTAGGAAAGAATCAGGTTCGTGGAGATCGGTGCCACCTGATACAACCGGGTCTCGCGGAACTTGCGTTCGACGTCATATTCGCAAGCGAAACCGAAGCCGCCGTGGGTTTGCAGGCAGGCGTTGGCGGCCTCCCACGAGGCTTTCGCGGCGAGGTATTTGGCCATGTTGGCGCTGGCCCCGGCGTTCTTGCCGTTGTCGTATTCCTCGCAGGCGCGCCAGCGCATCAGGTCGGCCGCTTCGATCTCGATATGCGCTTCGGCAATCGGGAACTGCACGCCCTGGTTCTGCCCGATCGGGCGGCCGAAAACCACGCGATCACGGGCGTAGGCGCTGGCTTTCTCGATGAACCAGCGCCCATCGCCGATGCACTCGGCGGCGATCAGCGTGCGTTCGGCATTCAGCCCGTCGAGGATGTATTTGAAGCCTTTGCCTTCTTCGCCGATGAGGCTGTCAGCCGGCAGTTCGAGGTTGTCGAAGAACAGCTCGTTGGTTTCGTGATTGACCATGTTGGCGATCGGCTGAACGGTCAAACCTTTGCCGATGGCTTCGCGCAGGTCGACCAGAAAAATCGACATGCCCTCGGATTTTTTCTTCACTTCGGCCAGCGGCGTGGTGCGAGCCAGCAGAATCATCAGGTCGGAATGCTGCACCCGCGAGATCCACACTTTCTGGCCGTTGATGATGTACTTGTCGCCCTGCTTAACCGCTGTGGTCTTGATTTTGGTGGTGTCGGTGCCGGTGGAAGGCTCGGTCACCGCCATCGATTGCAGGCGCAATTCGCCGCTGGCGAGTTTGGGCAGGTAGTGACTTTTCTGCGCCTCGCTGCCGTGGCGCAGCAGGGTGAACATGTTGTACATCTGGCCGTGCACGGTGCCGGAGTTGCCGCCGCAGGCGTTCACTTCTTCCAGAATCACCGAGGCTTCAGCCAGCCCCAGGCCCGAACCGCCGTACTCGGCCGGGATCATCGCCGACAACCAGCCGGCATCGGTCAGGGCTTTGACGAACGCTTCCGGGAAACCTTTCTGTTCGTCGATCTGCCGCCAGTACGCCGCATCAAATTCAGCGCAGAGGGCGCGCACGCCCTCGCGGATGGCATTGAGGTCTTCGTCGTCATAAGGATTCATGGTCAGGCTCTCTTGTTTCAATCAGCAGCGTGCCACCCGGCGACAGGCAGCGCTAACGGAAAAGGCTTCAGTCGAAAACGACCTCGGCGGTCTGGGCGACACCGGCTGCATTGCCGGCCCACAACTGCGCTGTACCGGCGTCGACGAAGCGCCCGCCCACCTCAAACGGCGTGGGCACATTCAACGGCCGTACTCCGCGATAAGCGAAGTGCCGCACGTGTTTGTCGGGGTTGGCGCGAATGAAGGCGCGCAGGTTGAACGTGGCAATCATCGGCCCGTGCACCACCAGGTTCGGATAGCCTTCGGTCTCGGTGACGTAGGGGTAGTCGTAGTGAATGCGATGGCCGTTGAAGGTCACGGCGGAGTAGCGGAACAGCAGGGTCGGCGTGGGCGAAATGGTTTCACTCCAGTCGCCCGGTTCTGGTGCTGCGCCGCTGTTGAGCCTGGGTGGATTGGGCTCGCGGTAAACGATGTCCTGCTCTTCGCGCACGCACAGTTGACCGTTCTGCGAATAGTCATGCCGCACCGTCACGAACAGCAGCGAACCACTGCGGCCGTGCTTTTCTTCAACGCGCAGGAGGGTCGATAAACGGTGTGCTTCGGCGCCGACGATCAGCGGCTGGATGAACTCAACGCGACCACCGGCCCACATGCGGTTGCGGTTGTCGGCCGGGGGCAGGAAGCCGCCACGCGCCGGGTGGCCATCGCCGCCGAGCTGAGTTTCGAACAGCGGCTCCTGGAAAAAACACCATTGCCACAGCGCCGGCAGCGTTTCGCCATCGGCCGGTGCCGCTTCGGAGAACGTCGCGGCGATGCGCTTGATCAGATTGCGGCTGAGCAGGTCATGAGCTTCTTCCGTGCGGCCGATCCAGGCACTGAAATCCGTGGGCGAAGTGGAAACGTTCATATCCGGGCAGCCTCTGCGTTCGTTCTTGTGCACCGATCATGCGAGCCCCTCGGCATTCCGGGAATTTGCATTTGCGTATACCGGCGTTCATGTATGCTGAACGCGTCTTGTATTGCCGGACACGACCATGCATTTCGACCTGGCTGACCTGCGTCTTTTCATTCATATCGGTGAGTCGCCGAGCCTGACCCAGGGCGCGCGCCGCGCCTTTCTGTCGCCCGCTGCCGCCAGTGCGCGCATCAAAGCCCTCGAAGGCCAGCTCGACACTCGCCTGCTGTACCGCGACAGTCGTGGCGTCGAGCTGACGCCAGCCGGGCATAAACTGCTCAAGCACGCACGGCTGATCATGACGCAGGTCGACTACCTGAAGGCCGAATTCACCCATTTCGGCACCGACTCCTCCGGGCACATCCGCATCTTTGCCAACACCACCGCCGTCACCGAATTTCTGCCGGAAGTGCTCGCCGGTTTCCTCGCCAAACGTCCCGGCGTGACCGTCGACCTGCAAGAACGCTTATCGCGCGATATCGTCCGTGGCGTACTCGATGGCAGCACCGACATGGGCATTATTGCCGGGCCGGTCGAAGCCGCCGGCCTGCAGGTCCTTCACTTCAGCACCGATCGCCTGGTGCTGATCGTGCCGGTTGGGCATGAGCTGGCGAAGCAGAAAGCCGTCACCTTGAAACAGACCCTGGCGTTTCAGCACATTGGTCTGCATGAAGGCAGCACCTTGTTGAGTTTCCTGCGCGACCACGTTGAACGGATGGGCCAGAACCTGTCGCTGAGAATTCAGGTGTCCGGCTTCGAAGCAATCTGCCGCATGGTGGAGGCGGGCGTCGGCATCGGCGTCATCCCCGGGTCCGCTGCCTTGCGTCACAGCCGCACCATGCAACTGGTGACGATCGAGCTCGACGAGCCGTGGGCCGTGCGCGAGCGCAGTATTCTGGTGCGTGAGCTCGATGCGCTGCCGGGGACGGTGAGGGCGTTGATTGCGACGTTGATGCCGCAGGCGCCGTTGAGCGAAAAGTAGGCCGTCTACAGGCCTAGCTTTTGGCGGATTTGCGCCTCGCTCAATACGCCACTGGCAGGCCCACCCGGCAGACCTTCGTTGGCCCGCGACAACGGCAACAGCACCGGCACGAAACCGGCATCGCGCACCAGTCGGGCACCCGTTTCCCGGGCTTGCGCGTCGTCAGCGAACGTCGCAATCGCCTTGCCGGTGCCGGACTGGCTCTTCATCGAAGCGGCACCGATGGCGTTGAAGGCACGCACCAGGTGCACACCGGGCAGGTACTGCTGATCGGCGAGCGCAACACCCTGATCCAGCGCTGTCCGCCCGACCTCGCCATCGCGGCCGCTGAATGGATTGCTGGTGCTGAACACCACCTTGCCAGCCAGTTGGCCTTTCAACTGTTCGGACAACACCGGCATCGCGCCGTAGGGAACACTCAACACAATAACGTCGCCCCACGCGGCCGCATCGCTGACCGAACCTGCCCGGGCTTTCGGGCCAGCGGCCTCCACCAGCGTTTGCAACTGCTCGGGGTGGCGTGAAGAAAACATCACTTCGTGGCCAGCCTTCACCCACAGAGTGCCCAGTGTGCCGCCGACGTTCCCGGCACCGATCACGGCGATTTTCAGGGTGTCGGCCATTACTTGCCCTGTGCACGCGATCAGCGCGGCAGCTATAAAGAGGCGGATTCTGCACATGCGCTTTGACTCCCTGGCTGCGCACAGGGGCGTCCTGCTACTTGAACGCCTGGCGCAACTCTTCAATGATTGCAGCGACCGAGGGACCCTGAATTGCCGGTGGCTCAGGGCTCTCGCCAAATTCGCGCCAGACGAACAGCGTCATTTCCGCTCCGTCCGTTAATGACTTGGCGTTTTGCCTGGACGCGAACGTGTTCAAAAGCCTGTACCGCGAATCGTTCCAGAATAGCTCTTCAACCCAGTGATACACCGGGATGAAGTGAAAATGGATGGCATAGCCAGGATCGTGGCCGAAGCGGCTGATGTACAGCCATTTCGGTTTGAGGCGCGATTCGAGGGTTTTTTGCACGGTTGCCAACAGGCCGCCCAACTCGGTCAGCGCCTCGCCGGGAAGGTCGCCCAATGAATTGACATACGCCCTTGAGCCCAACACCAGGTAGCCGGGGAGGGCAGATGACATGTGATGATTGACGATCCAGTGAGCGGTTTCATGGACGATGAATTGTGCTGATATTTCCATGCGTGGATGCCTGTGATTGGACGGCCCTACAGAGAATATGCCATTGCGGCGCGGGCCAGAAGTGCTATGGGTATGACCGATTTAAATCAAGTGCTGATTGACACGAACCTTCGATTGCGAGGCGGTATGGAGGTGCCGAGGGGAGTCGATGCTTCTTCAGGAACCTGTGCTGCGCGCGGTCAGAAATGGAGAACGGGGGGATTTCCGAGAAAGATGTGGGACGTCTGCGAAACGTCACGCTGAAATGAGCAAGCTGCGACATCCAGATTGTTGGAGAACCTGGCACTCGGTGTAGTACTTGAAGAGGACGGGGCCAGGAAATTGCCCATTGACTTGCCCCCCATCGCTCGGCTAATTTCCAGCCATGACTTCCACTGCACTGCGCTGCCAGCCAAGCATTATTACCGCCATTCCTTATTTGGCGGGCTAGCTCACGACTGCAGCACCCAACCCGCCCTTGAGGCGGGTTTTGTTTTTCTGTCTCGGGGTTCTGATAAATGTCAGGAGACCTCCATGCTCAGTACGCCCGCGCAACAAACCTTGCTTGAGTATTACGTTAAAAAAATCCTCGCTGCGCCGGTCTACGAACTCGCCATATGCACACCGTTAGTCCCGAATACCTGACGCGAATCGGTCTGCCCCGACACCCTCGTGACCTGCTGGAGCATCAGTGCTTGCGTTTTGATTACCGCACCGGCCACCGCAACTGGACATTCCAGGGCGATGAAGACGTCATCTGCCTGAATGTGCAGGGACGGCTGCAAAGCAACAATGCCGACATTCTGCGCGAGGCCGCGCTGGCCGGTGGCGGCGTCACGTTATTGGCCGACTGGTTGGTGCGTGAGGATGTCAGCGCAGGCCGGCTGACGCGGGTGCTGGAGCAATATGAAGTCAACCCCGGCAGTGCGAGCACGTGCATCAATGCGCTTTACCTGCCTAACCACCGGGGCTCCAGTCGTATCAATGTATTCATAGAGTTCCTCCAGGAAATACTCGCGCCCTGAGTACTTCCTGTGCACCAGGCAAGACCGCCCGCTACGGCTTGCCATTTCCTTGTCGTCGTCTTTGGAACGATGGAAAAGTCGAAACCGGGCAAACCGCATAAGGCAGCCCCGCGCGCAGTCACAGCCGGGCAGAGAACCGCTCTGTCCACTTGTGTTCTCTGGAGTGAGAGACCAGAAAATCAACGAACGCACGAGTTTTAGCCGGTAGCAGTTTCTGACTGGAAAAGTAGAGTGCGATATGGCCCGCATCAACATACCAATCAGGCAGTACCCGTTGCAGCCTGCCATCTTCGAGATAAGGCAGCACATCAGGAATCGCCAAGAGCCCCACACCCAAACCTAGCAACGCACTCTGACAGAGCGCCTGCGGATCGTTGACCAACAAGCGAGGCGCCAGCTCAAGGGGGCTTTGTTGCCCATTGGGGCCTTGGAGCATCCAGGTTCTGATTTTGCCGGTTTGCACTGAGCGCATGGCCAGATGATCAAGCTTCTGCAGATCGTCCAGGCGCTGTACGCGACCCCGTCCAGCCACATGCGCCGGCGCCGCGACCAAAACTAAATGAGCTGGGGCAATATTCCGAGCCACCAGTCCTGGCGCCAGCTCGATGCCGCCACCAATCGCCGCGTCAAACCCTTCAGCCACCAGATCAACCTGGCGGTTTTCCAGATACCACTCAGGAACAATCCCTGGATAACGCTGCAAAAAAGCCGGCATCAACGGCAACAAAATGTCCCGTGCAAATCCCGGCGCCGCAGCGATACGCAACATCCCGGCAGGCGCGCCGGCGTTGCTGGTGACGTCGGCAATAGCGGCCTGGACGCTGTTCAACCCCCCCTCGACATTGGTCAGAAACCGTTCGCCCGCCTCGGTCAGCGTGACGCGCCGCGTGCTGCGCTGGAACAGTCGAACGCCAAGGTTGGCCTCCAACTGAGCCACGTTTCGGCTGACCGCTGCAGGGGTCAAGCCTAAGCGCCGGGCCGCTGCGGAAAAGCTGCCGGTTTCGGCGCTGCGTACAAAGGACAGCAAATTTCCGAACGTTTCCATAGTGGCGATCTTCAAGTTTTAGTTGAAAGTAATACTAGTCACTACCTACTACTGGTGAAAGAGCCAAAAGCGTTTCATAGCCTCACCAAACACACACACCGAGGCTTACACCATGACCACTCACAACCGTTCTCTCACCGGCAAAATCGCAATCGTCACCGGCGGCTCACGCAGCATTGGCGCAGCCATCGCCAAACGTCTGGCCGCGGACGGCGCCACCGTCGCCATTACCTACAATGCGTCCGCTGATCGCGCTGAGGCCGTTGTCAGCGAAATCACTACGGCTGGCGGCCAAGCGTTGGCGCTACGCGCTGACGCCGGTGATGCCGATGCCGTGCGCGCTGCCGTTAATGAGGTTGCCCAGCGTTTTGGCCGCATCGACATTCTGATTAACAACGCCGGCATCAGTGTATTGGGCGCGCAGGAAGACATCGCTTTCGAGGACTTCCAACGCATTCTTGCGGTGAACGTCACGGGCGTATTTGTCGCCACCCAACAGGCGCTCAAGCACATGGGCCAAGGCGGTCGCATCATCCATATCGGCAGTTCGATGGTGCAGTACGCGGCCTTTGCTACAGCGTCTGCTTACACCCTGACCAAAGGCGCAGTGGCCGGTTTCAGCCGTGGCCTCGTGCGTGATCTCGGCCCGCGCGGCATCACCGTTAATACCGTGCACCCCGGCCCTACCGACAGCGATATGAACCCGGCCGATGGCCCGGTTGCCGATTTCGTACGCCCCAATATCGCGGTGGGTCGCTATGGCGAAGGTCGGGATATCGCTGGCGCGGTGGCTTACCTGGCCAGTGCCGAAGCCAGCTTTGTCAGCGGTGCTGAATTAATGGTTGATGGCGGCTTCACCGCTTAAGGAGGTCGTCATGAACATCAGTATTATTGGTGCGGGAGCCATTGGCACTGCTATCGCCCGGTTACTGACCAGTGCCGGTTTGCAGGTCAGCATCAGCAACAGTCGTGGGCCAGAAAGCCTGAAACCGTTGATTGCCGAACTGGGTCCGCTTGCGCATGCAGTGACAGTGCATCAAGCCAGTCAGGCGGACATCGTTTTTCTCGCCGTGAACTGGTCGAAAATTGCCGCCGCCGTTGAGCCTCTCGGGCCTTGGGAGGGGCGTGTAGTCGTGGACACCAACAATCCCATCGAAGCGCCGCTGTTCAAGCCTTTCGATTTGAGGGGTGAGTCTTCCTCGAGCGTTGTCTCGCGGATGCTGCCTGACGCGCAGTTGGTGAAAGCGTTCAACCATTTGGCGCCGGCATTGCTGGCAAACCCGGCAGCCGAAGGCGGCAAGCGTGTGCTGTTCTATTCCGGCGAGCACCTCCAGGCGAAGCAGAAAGTCGCCGATCTGATCACTCGACTGGGCTACTTCGGGATCGATTTGGGCGGCCTGCAGCAACGCGCACTGGCCCAGTTTCCAGACGGACCACTGCCCGGTATCAACCTCGTCAAACACGGCTGAATCAAGCGCTAATAGTGAGCGCTGAATACGCGTCCGCGCTTTGATAACGATTAGCCAGGCCCGCATGGTGAAAGTCCCGTGTGCGCGACCAACTGCTGACTTCACAGTGACTAACCAAGCGTCGCCTCGCCGCGGCGCTTTTCCCCCTTGTCTTCAGGTGCCCTATGACCGACTCAACCTCAAATACCTTCGAACCTGACTTCGATACTGTGCTTCGCGCCAACCTCGACCGAGTCTTCAACCAGCGTAATGCAGCCAAACGGATTGAAGCCGTCAGCCAACTCTTTTCAGCCTCACCGGTAATGTACGAACCCTCCGAGATTGTCCGCGGGCAAGCGTCTATCGCCGATGTCGCGGGCGCCTTGTTGGAGCAATTTGGTGAAGATTTTTCATTCGTGCCGCTGGGCGCCGCTATCGGTCATCACAGCCTAGGCTACCTGCGCTGGCAAGCGGGACCCAAAGATGGGCCTGTCATGGTGACTGGCGTCGATGTGGCGACAGTTATCGATGGAAAAATTACTCAACTTTGGGTGCTGCTTGATCCGCCTGCTTAGGATGTCGATAGCAGGGATGAGCGTGAAACCATGCGTCAGACGGCTTCACCTGACCGGGGGGAGGGGCCAGATTTTTTCCCATTTTTCCTCGATCCTCGCTCTGAGCCAGTCGGAGTCAGAGCCTGTCCAGACAGTAGGCAAGACTGCTGCAAGACTGGAAAAGCAAACGGGCGCCACTTCTGAATAAAAGATTTCGTAGAGTACTTCAGGATCGACACCTTTGTCCTGGCGCGCGATGTCGTCGTAATCGGTCGGAAATAGTTGAATGGTTCGGACAGTGCGGCTCTGACGTCTGTCAGTTGTGGTTCAGTCAGAAAATGTCCCGTCGTGAAAATTCCTCCAGTTCCTCATCCAGCGAATCCGCGACCACTCCGCCGCTGACGCCACCGACGACCGGTCCTGCCAATACCAACGTCATAGCGGAGCAATCGGCCAGAAACTGTTACGGAGCGGTCGCGGAGGGCAGGGTAGGGGCGGCCCCTGCAAAGTGTGGAGACTTTCCGAAATACTCGATCAGGAGTTCGGTGAGGACACGGATCTTCCGCGCGGGATGCTGACCTGGAGGGCGGACCAAATACGCGCCCGCAGGAGGCGGTGGATAATTCGTCATGATTGGCACCAGTGCCTTCGAGGCGAGGCTGTCATGGGTGAGGCAATTGGGCAGGTAAGCGACTCCCAACCCGGCGACGGCGGCGGCGACAAGCGCGACGCCGTTGTCGGCCTTGAATCGCCCTTGCGGACGAACCGAAACAACCTTGCTGCCATCCATGAACTGCCAGACCTCAGTGCTCTGCATCAGGGCTTGATGGGAAGCCAGTTCATCCGGCCGTTGCGGTGAGCCATAGGCCTTTATATAGGCTGGGCTCGCGACCAGTTGAACGCCGATCGGGCCCACACGTCTGCCGACAAGGTTGGAGTCAGGAAGGTAGCCAACCCGAATGCCACAGTCGTATCCCTCGGCAATGAGGTCTACAAAACGATCGCTATAGCAGGTCTGGATATTGAGCTGTGGGTGTCGGCGCGCCATCTCTGCCACCACCGGGGCGAAATGCGTGGGTCCGAAAGACAGCGGTGCGGAAACGCGCAGACGACCACGCAGGGGCCCCGCGGGCAGGATGGCTTCCCGTGCCAATTCAATCTCGGCACACGCCTTGGCGGCGTGTTCGCGGAAGGTGGCACCGGCTTCTGTCAGCGCCGCGCCACGGGTGGACCGTGTCAGCAGCTGCACTCCAAGCTCCGTTTCCAGGCGCGCCAGCCTGCGACTGACGATCGACTTGGACACTCCAAGCCGAAGCGCAGCAGGCGAAACGCCTCCGGCATCGGCAACCTCGACAAATGTCTGTAGCTCTTCGATATCCAACTCGGCGTTCCCCTTTTCGCGACACAGCTAGTCGGGCAATGCTACTACCGGTGCGCTTGAGGGAACAGCAATATGCCCTTCACAGTCCACGACGCGGCTGACGCATGGCTTGTTTGCAGCAGTGTCAGGTTCGTGATCGTCGCCTGAGCGCGTGCGATATCCAGCCCGGCTGCACGCGCGGATCCCATCCATAACGAGGACCTGCCATGACGAGCGAAACGATCCGTAATCCCCACACCGACCAACTCCTGACGCCCGATAACTCGGCGTTCATCATCATCGACTACCAGCCGATCCAGGTGTCATCAATCCGCTCGATGCCGCGCGAGGAGCTGGTGTTCAACATTACTAGCGTCGCCAAGGCGGCGGTTAACTTCAATCTTCCCATCATTCACTCGACCGTCAACGTCGGCACCGGTCGCAACAAGCCGCCTATTCAGCAACTGCAAGACGTGCTTGGCCACTTGCCTACCTACGACCGCACCTCGATCAATAGCTGGGAGGACAGCGAATTCAAGCAGGCGGTTAAAGCCTGCGGGCGCCGCAAATTGATCATGACTGCGCTGTGGACCGAAGCCTGTCTGGCCTTCCCGGTACTCGACGCCATCGCAGAAGGTTTTGAGGTCTATATCCCGGTCGATGCGGTCGGTGGAACCTCCGTCGCCGCGCACGAAGCAGCATTGCGCCGCATGGAGCAGGCGGGTGCGAAACTGATTAGCCGCGTACAGATGTATTGCGAACTGCAGCGCGACTGGGCGCGTGAAGCGAGCATTCCCGGCTTTATGGGCGTGTTCGATAACTTCGACGGCTTCAACGCCGAAAAAAAGGCCCTCTAAACAGGAGCTGAGGCCCCGGCCTCGTTAACGTATGAAGGTGACACTCAAGGCGAGTGTCACCTTTATTTCAGCAAGGCATGCGGTTGCAACCTTGGGGTTGCATGCCTGGCGAGTTCGAGCGGGGCGAGATGGCAACCGAGGGCGATTGGAACGACTGGCCGTTTCTGGCCGTTTTCTGACTGGCGCGAGGGGCAGAAAACGGCCAGAAGCGGCCTGTCGCGAAGAGTAGTTTTCCGCCAAAAGCAAAACCCGCTCGCCGAAGCACCTCCACAAGACCGCAACCGTCGCGGTTTCAAGGCTTTTGAACCGTTAACCTCAACGCAACATGCCCACGATTATTGCCATAACAGTTCCAAGCATCATTGGCATACGCATACAAATAACCTGAGCGCTTCGGCACATAGCTGCATCCCTTACCAATCTTGAAAGTCTCGGGCTTGATCAAATATCCCTTGGCATCCACGCCATCGCCGTTGGCGATGGCGCCAATCAGGCAGAACCAAGGGTGCTGTTCGTGACGTTTGGTGAAGCGGAAACTGGCATCGCTGTTCTTGAAGAGCTTGCCATACCAGGATTCCGCTTGCCCTAGGGCACTGGCTACTAAGTGTGCAACTTCCGCTGGCTGGAAGTTGCCGTCATCGGTGCCGTCGGGGCCGCAACTGATGGAACTGTCCAGCCATTCGCCGGATGCACTGAAGGTGTAGCTCACGCCTGCTACCAACCATAGACCCGTTTCGTTCCAAGGCGAACGAGCTGAGATATCCAGCGACACCGGTGGTTTCGGTGCAATAAGTCGCGACTGCCGATAGGGGTATTGGGTTATAGGCGGATCGCCTTGGCGTTTCAGTGCGGAGTAGTGAAAACGATCAGGTTGTGCGACGAGGTTGGCGATGCTGCGCGGCTGGGTCGGCAGCAGGCTGAAAACGCCGTCACAGGAGTCATGCATCATGTCGTGGTAATCGGGTTTGACCTGCTTGATCGCATTATTGAACTGCAGCCCACACGCGGACGCTTCTTCTATCATCCAATGCAGGGCGCCATCCGCCAAGCCTTTTTCGTGATAGCCGCCACCAACGTCGGAATGCACCCCCGGAAACCACAACTGCTTCACGTCTTGATCGGCTGGCACTTCGGTCCACAAAGTTGGCTGGAACGTTGCTCGACGTTCATCCATGGCCACCGCGTGTCGCGCGGTCTTCACCGAGTTGTGCAAAGTAGTGTCGTGGAAAGTGTAGCGGTTGCGGTCGTCGAGCAAGTTGAGCAAAGCCATATCATCCGGGATACCCAGCGCGCCAACGGTATCCCACACGCCGATAAAGCGAATCTGAATGCTGGCGCTCGCCTTGTTGTGAAATTTCCAACCTAAATCATCCCAGTCTGCACGGTCTTCAAGTTTGCGTCGGTAGCCACGTTTCAATAGTTGATCTATCCGCCGCCAAACTTCGGCAGGCTCTAAATCAGCGACCCTCAACAAACCACAACTGGTGATGAAACCGCACAGGCTTCGCACCGTATATGCACCGCGACTGAAACCGAACAGATAGATACTGGAGTCTGTTTTGTAGTTGTAACACAGCTTCTGATAGGCACTTTTAATGTTGTCATCCAACCCGGCTCCGGTGCCACCTCCAATCGCCTTGTCCCACCACTTGCCGGAAGTCCCTACGCCAGGGTGGTAGTACTTCTCCTGAGTTGCACCTTTGGCGTCGGTTTCTGCAACGGCGTTGTGCAGTCTGACTACGTTGGTGGGGGCTGGCACGCCTTTGTCGAGCTGATCAGGTGTATTCCATGTGCCATCGCAGCAAATTACGATGTTGGCCATAGCAGGATCCTTGCTTCAGTGGTTAGTAAAGTCAAAACCAGTTTAGTAAGTGCGTCAAGTGCAAAAAGTGGAGGGAAAGCTATATACCTAATTCCAAAAAATTTGGAAGATGATTTTATTCACTATTTACTGCGTGAGTGTTATGCGATTGAAACAGAGCTCCGTCAACAGATTTGTTTCGATTACTAAGAAATGACACGTCCATGAAAAATTGAAGGCTCTTCACTTTTCCACCGATTTTCCAAAGCTGCCGGCCTTGATGATTTTCTGCTGCGACACGATTTCGCTGACACTTGTCTCTATGGGCTATATTCTTCGTGCTCGTAACTTTCTTAAGTCACTGGCTCGGAGCTTACTCACCTGTGGCCGGCGCGAAATGATGCGTCTATAAGGCTGAAAGCTGAATATGAGCTTTAATTTGGGATTTTTAAGCTAGGTACCAATGTGATGGACCTTCAAAAGCTTTTAGGTGCGTTTCCCGACGCTGCAACCTCTCCCTACGCATTCGTGGCATACGTGCTGCTAGTCGCTGCCAGTGCAGCGATTGCATGGCGTGTAAAGCGCAATAAAAACCTGTTATCTACGCTTGAAAAAATCCCTGTTAAACAGCGCGCTGAACTGGTTGCAAGAGAAATGGGAGCTCCATTGCCGCCTGGATTGACAGCAGAGCAATGGATCGAATACAAAATTCATCATTACTACTTACTCTCGTTCTTATCGATTTTAATTTGCGGAACGGTGATTTTTGCTATTGCATATTCGAATCCAAAACCTATTCCACCTAAATGGGATAGTTCTGGTGCTCTTTCTGATTTGAAGATAGGGGACGCCAAAGAATATGTGAGAACTAGGCTTGGTATCCCCCCTGTGTCAGAAGGCATTTCAGATAAGCTTGGGTTGCCTGAGGAAGCTATTTATGAGAGATATTCAGGGGATGGTAACGAATTGCAGATTGTTTATATGAAGAACAAAGTGGTTGGTTATGTGTTGCGGTCATACGGCGAAATAGGTCTTCACAAAATTATTCGTAACGGAAGTCCTGAGTGGGTAATTGGTAAAACTAAATTTACGGAAGCAGGTGATGCGCCCCAATTGTAGTGGTCAACTAATCCCGGACACGACGTTAAGTTTTTCCTCGGCCCGCGCTGGTGCCAACCCATCGTTGAATTGATGAGGTCGAATCCAGTTGTACCGATGCATCAAAAAATGGCTGATATCGCGCTGTGCTTCCTGCGCAGTTCGATAGCCCACGGTTGGTATCCATTCTGTTTTCAAGCTGCGAAATACGCGCTCCATCGGTGCGTTATCCCAGCAGTTTCCTCGTCGACTCATGCTCTGGCGCATACGGTATCGCCACAACCGCTGGCGAAAGAGTCGGCTTGCATATTGCGATCCCTGGTCCGAGTGGAATAGCGGATCCGAAGGCCTGCCACGCTGCTCGTAAGCCATATCCAGCGCTTTGATCACCAGCTCAGCGTCTGGCTTTTCCGACAGCGCCCAGCCCACGATCCGACGCGTACAAAGATCTAGGACGACAGCCAGGTAATGCCACTTTCCTTGAGCCCAAATGTAGGTGATATCGCCGCACCAGACTTGATTAGGCGCTGGCACGTCGAACTCGCGGTTCAATGTGTTCGGGATATCCAGTCTTTCTACTGTTGCTCGTTTGTAGGCATGGGAGCCGGGTTGTTTGCTGACTAAATCAAGCTCGCGCATCAAGCTACGAACTTTGAATCGACCGAGTTGCTCACCGTCTTCACGCATCAGCGACAGAATGCTACGACTGCCCGCGGAGCTGCGACTTTGCGAGAACAGCTCACTGACGCGACTACGTAATCGAAGCCGTTCAACATCGGGCGTGCGGCGCCGCAGGCGCTGGGCGTAGTAACACGAGCGAGTGACGTCAAACACCTTGCACAGCCAATCAACCGGCTCATGGGCGCTCAACTGGGCAATCAGCGCGAACGCTCGTGATCTTCCGACATCAAGAGCGCGGTAGCCTTTTTTAATATGGATTTCTCTCGCTCAAGCCGAGCGATCCGGGCCTCCAGCTCCTGAATTTTTTGCTGTTCCGGCGTCAGCGCCTTGCTCTGCGGGGTGATGCCTTTATGTTCTTTCTGAATCTGGTCAACCCAGCGGCGCAATGCCGACTCACCAATGCCTAGTGAACGGCTGGCTTCGATGTAGCTGTAGTTTTGTTTGAGCACGAGGGCTGCGGCCTCGCGCTTGAATTCAGGAGTAAAGGAGCGGCGTTGTTTGGTCATCTGACACCTCGATCTGGCGAGCATTCTCGCCTAAATGGGTGTCCGGTTTCATTAGACCACTACA
>NZ_CABVGX010000061.1 GCF_902497625.1 Pseudomonas fluorescens
GTGATGCACCCCAGACTATGGGCGATCAGGATGACCGGAGTGCTGTCGGCGGCAATCGCTTCTGCAAGTGCCGCAACCCAGTCTTCACGTCGCGGTGTCAGCCAGTCGTCCTGCTCGACCCTTACGCTGTTCGGCAGGTTTTTCTGCCAATGGCTCTGCCAATGATCTTCTGGCGATCCTTGCCAGCCCGGCACAATCAGGTAGCGAATTGATTCGTTGCGCATGGGGGGAGTTCTCCTGGTGCGTGTCTGTTCCCGAGTGAGTATAAGGAGAGGATTTATATCCGTTAAGGAATAAGAAGCTATTTGTTAAGACCTACATGGAATAAAAAATCAGGCTTCTAGGAGCTGCGCTTGCTCGCGAAAGCGGTGCTTCAGCTAACACGGTTGGTGACTGAACCACCGCCATCGCTGGCGAGCCAGCTCCGCAGGGGAGTGTGTTGTGGATTGGAAACGGAAAAAAAAGGCCGCACCCTGCCAAGGAGACGGCCCCGGAAAACTTAATGTCTCGTGCGATCAATCTCCAGCGACAATCGCATAGTCATCGTTATCTATTAAAGGAATATTTAATTCACTTATTAGATCACAAAGGCATAAACAAGCGACGATGGCTGAGCCGAACGCCCCACGTTGGCGTTCAACATAAACACTGTTCGGGTCAGATTGATGACGAAACGCTTTAGCACCTCTTAATGTTATTCAAACAGAGGCGACTGGCATCTTCCGGGCAACAGAAACGTCCGGCTGCACGAACCGATTCGCCCGCCCAAACGTCCCGAAATCGTTGAACCGCACACCCATCTCGCGCATCACCTTATGCGCGACCGGCACGGTCATCTGGCGGATATAAAACGGCTCCTTCACCACAAAATGATGAATCCCGTGACTGCTGCCGAAATTGAAACAGAACGCCTGCAACGGCCACATCCACCAAGGATTCAGCACTTGAGTCTGTTGAATAACGTTGCCCGGTTCGACATCGCCGTAATAGTGCATGTTCGAACTGACAAAGTGCAGGCAGAAAGTGCGCAACACGTTCGGCCCGATAATCACCACGACAGCAACATCGATCATATCCATGACGGCCAACGTACTCGCCGACCATTCAATCGGGCTACCCCATAACCAGGCGACACCGTTGGCCGCGTGGAAGCCGAGGAACACGTACCACGTGCCCCAATGCAACAACGCCAGCGGTGCATACACCTTCAGTACGCGCTTGCAGATACTGAGCTTGTGCGCCCAGGTTTTCGCCCGCAGCATGCGGATGAACGCCGACATCACGTTATCGCCGACCATCAACAACCGCGCAAACCCCCAAGGCTCGCCATTGGTGATAGCACGCTCTTCCATGTCCGCTTCAGTGCCGGAAAATTTGTGATGGTTGAGGTGCAGGTGCCGGCGAATCCACGGATTGATCGTGCTCGGCCGCGCCAGCCAGACCAGGCCCATCATTAGATTGTGCGGGACGCGCTGCTTGCGAAAGTACATGCTGTGAATCAGGTCATGTTCCAGTTCGTGGGTCAGCGAGGCGAAGAATGCGTTGAGCAACAGACACACCCACCATGCCATGTAATCGTTGAGATAGAGCATTGCCGAGACAATCATGCCGGCCAGCGCGAACGCCAGAATGCCAGCTCCGATCGCGTCCTGATGATTGAGAATCGGGTAGCGCTGGCGCAATTCCACGCCTTTGGCCAGCACCACTTCACGAATATGCGCAGATCGCTGGGTTGCATTCAGTCGCTGGGGACTTGCAGAAGTACCGTCCATGCTTCCATCCTCTGGTTATAGGTGTTTGCATCCTGCCGGGCGAACCGGCAAATCGTGGTAGCCGTGAACGCCAACCCGTTGACCGGAAGCGCCAATCAGCATGACTGAACCGACCTCACTTGCCAGCTGGACCCGCGCCCTGCGCAAACAACTCGATGCGTTGGGCCTCGACAGCACTGACCTGTGCCGCCAGGCGGGGCTCGACCCGCAATTGATGGACGACCCTAACGCCCGTTATCCGTTGTCGGGCACTACCCGTTTGTGGGAAATCGCGGTACGGGTCAGTGGCGATCCGGCGATAGGTTTGCGCGTGTCGCGTTTCGTCAGCCCCACCACCTTTCACGCGCTTGGTTATGCACTAGTCGCCAGCGCCAGCCTGCGCGAAGTTTTCGAGCGCATCGTGCGCTATCACCAGGTGGTCAGCGATGCTTTGGAACTGAAGCTGACGCGCGACGACGATCGCTACCGTTTTCACCTGAAAATTCCGCCCGGTAATCCGGCGCCGGCATTCGAGGCGATTGACGCGTTCAGCGCCATTTACGTGCGCACCTGCCGCAATCGCCTGGGTCGCGACTATGCGCCGCTGGCGGTGTATCTGCGCCGCCCGGAACCCGTCGACGCGCACCAATGGCACAAGGTCTTCCGCTCGCCGGTGTACTTTGCGGCGGACGAAGACTGCCTGGAATTTTCTTTGACGGACTTCGAGAGCCATCTGGACGATGCCAATCCGGAACTGGCAGCACACAACGAAACCGTGCTGAATCGCACGCTGGCGCAGCTCAAGCCGTTGACCTGGGAACGCAAGGTGCGCGACGCAATTGAAGAGCAACTGCCAGAAGGCGAACCAAGCGCCGAACACATCGCCCAGACCTTGCACTTGAGCTTGCGCAGTTTGCAGCGGCACCTGGCGGACGAAGGTTGCCGCTTCGATACGTTGCTCAATGAAAGCCGCGAGAACCTCGCGCTGCTGCATTTGCGTGATCCGCATTGCTCGTTGAGCGAGATCAGCTATCTGCTCGGGTTTGCCGATACCAGTAGTTTCAACCGTGCATTCAAGCGCTGGACGGGAATGACACCGGGGCAGTTTCGGGATGGGTTGCGGTGATTGATCCGGGAGATGTAGTGCTTGACCTGGCCCCATCGCCAGCAGGCCAGCTCCCACAGGGGATCTCGGTCGGATACAAATAGGTTGATCACTGAAGATCCGTGTGGGAGCTGGCGGACACATTTGATCTTCAGTAAACCCAAATTGGGTACTCGATGGAGATCCCTGTGGGAGCCAGCCTGCTGGCGACGAGGCCCGTCAATCCAACACAAACCCCAACCCGAACACCGTGCCGGTCTGATCACTGCTCACCCGCACCCGCCCGCCATGCAAGCCCATGATCGAACTGACTATCGCCAACCCCAACCCGCCCGAATCCCCCGGTTCTGCCCGCGAAGGATCGACCCGGTAAAACCGGTCAAACACTTTGCCCAGATGCTGCGGCGCAATGACCGGGCCGACATTGTGCACCTCCAGCCAGCACATCCCCGAGTCATCGCGCCGTTGCAACGCAATGACGGAGCCAGCATCGGCATGTCTCACTGCGTTGGCCAACAAGTTGCCGAGCGCGCGTTGCAGCAACAACTGATCCGCGACCAGCTCACCGGACAAAGCGTTTTGCAGGCGAATGTCCCGATCATCCGCCAGCGCTTCAAAGTAATCACAGAGTTCATCGCCGACACTGGCCAGATCCAGCGCGCGCAAATCCAGAGCGCGTTCGGCCTGCTCGGCGCGGGCGAGGAACATCAGGTTTTCGGCCATGCGTTTGAGCCGCTCGAACTCTTCCATGTTGGAGGCGAGCACTTCCTGATATTCCGCCGCGCTGCGGGGTTGACTCAGCGCCAGGCCATTGCCGCCCAGCAGATTGTGCAGCGGCGTGCGGATTTCATGAGCGAGGTCGGCAGAGAATTGTGACAGCCGTTGAAAGCCATCATCAAGCCGCGTCAGCATGCCGTTCAGGGCGTGCACCGGTTCGCGCAGTTCTGCTGGAATATCTGACACAGGCAGCCGTTGATCGAGACTGCGCAAGTCGATGCCGCGTACCGCTTCACTCAGCTGCCGTAACGGTCGCAGACCACGTTGCAACAGCATCAGACCCAAAGCAAATGCCACCACCGCGCCCAGGCTGACGGCCAGATAAAGCTGCATCCGGTAACTGGCGAGCATCTGCTCACGCTCGTTCAATACCCTGCCGGCGATCACCGTCAACGCCTCCCCATTGGGCCCCCGTGCCTGCCCGGACAGCAGTGCCACGGCCGCACCGTCCGGCGCTTGCCAGGTGATGACGTCGCTGCGTTGTGGCGCTCGCTCCGGGGCAATCGCGTCCAGGGCCGGAAGCTTCTGCTGGCGCGGATTGATGCCGATGACGGTTGAGCCATCGGCCCGATCCACGCGCAACAAACTGTCCTGATTGCCGAGCATGTTCTGGTACAGGCGCGGCCGTGCCTGCAAGGCGCCGAGGCTGTCACTGTCGGCGAGCAGCGCACGCACTTGCTCCAGTCGGCCGAGCAAGGCGAGGTCGTCGCGATAGGCGATTTCCGAGGCAAGGGAGCGGTAGAGAAATATCCCGATTACGCTCAGTACCAACGCACACACGGCGGCAAACGCCAGCGCCAGCCTGAAGGCGATGGAATTAGAGCGCATCGTCCGGTGCTTCCAGTTGGTAGCCGACGCCGCGCACGGTGTGGATCAGCTTCGGTATGTAAGGATCGTCGACCTTGGAGCGCAAGCGGCGCACTGCGACTTCAACCATGTTGGTGTCGCTGTCGAAATTCAGGTTCCACACCTGCGAGGCAATCAGCGTGCGTGACAGCACTTCGCCCTGGCGACTGGCGAGCAATTGCAGCAGGGCAAATTCTTTGTTGGTCAGGCTGATACGTTGCCCACCCCGACTGACCCGGCGGCGCAAGACGTCAATTTCCAGGTCGGCGATGTTGTACGACTCGGCCTCGCGCATCGGCCCGCGCCGGAGCAAGGTGCGCACGCGTGCGAGCAATTCGGCGAAGGCGAACGGCTTGAGCAAATAATCGTCGGCGCCCAGTTCAAGGCCACGCACTCGGTCTTCGATGGCGTCCCTGGCAGTCAGAAACAGTACCGGTGTCGCTCCGCGCTGGCGAATCAGTTGCAGCAATTGCCAGCCGTTGAGCCCAGGCAGCATCACATCAAGAATGATCAGGTCATATTCCTGCTGTTCGATAAAGTAACGCCCATCGAGACCATTCAGCGCTACGTCCACGGCAAAACCTGACTCCCCCAAGCCCTTGGCCAGGAAGTTCGCGGTTTTGGCTTCATCTTCAACGACCAGCAAACGCATGGCACACCTCGATTATTCAGACGTACAGGCTAGGCGCCTTCGCCTCTGTTGCCCATTACAAACTTGTAATCCTGCTGACGAGGTTCTGACGGGGAGCGATGGGTAAGGTGGCGACCTCGACTTACGGAGCCCGGCCATGCTGTTCAAAACCCTCATTACCAGCCTTGCATTCGGCCTGACTGGCAGCGCGTTTGCCACTGCTGAATTGCCTCGCCATGCCGACCTCGACTTGCGAACTGCGCGGTCGCTGGCCGATGCCACCCTGGCCAATTGCACCGGCACCGTCTCGGTGCTTGATCGCGGCGGCAATCTGCTCGTGACCCTGCGTGCCGACGGCATCGGCTCGCACAATACCGCCGCCAGTCAGCGCAAGGCGTTTACCGCGCTGTCGACGAAAACCCCAACCCGTTTGTTCGCCGAGCGCGCACGCAACAACCCGGAAGCCGCCAACCTCAACACGCTCGACGAGTTGTTGTTGCTGGGCGGCGGCGTGCCACTTTTTGCCGGTGATGAACTGGTGGGCGCGCTCGGCGTAGCCGGCTCCGGCGGTGCCGAGCAGGACGAAAATTGCGCCATCAAAGCGGCTGACACCGTCGGCCTGTCGATCAAAAAATCCACCTGAGGAGCTGCAACATGAAAACCCTGCGCATGACCCTGGCCGCCATCAGCCTGAGTAGCCTGTCGACGCTGGCCCTCGCCGCCGGCAATCCGTTGAGCGTGCACGTGCTCAATCTGGAAAACGGTTTGCCTTCCCCGGGCGTCAACGTGACCCTGGAAAAGCACGTCGGCCAGAACTGGCAGCCGCTGGCCGAGGGCACTACCAACGAACAGGGACGCATCGCCGAACTGTTCCCGGCCAAACAAACTTTCGAGGCTGGGCAATATCGCGTGGTATTCAAGACGGGCGAGTATTTCAAGAAGGCGAAACACGAAACGTTTTTTCCGGAAATACCGGTAATTTTTGAAGTGAAGCAAACGGATCAGCACTATCACATTCCGCTGCTGCTGAGCCCTTACGGGTTCTCGACTTATCGCGGATCGTAGACTCTTTCTGCGCCAGAACGGTGCCGGGAATCAGGGCGTCGCCAACGCCCGTAACCGCTCAGCATCGACGATTTCTATCTCGCCATACTTCAGGGCCAGGATTCCCTGGCTCTGAAGCTCGTTGAGGATCTGATTGGTGGTCTGGCGCGACAGCGAAAGCATTGAAGCCAGTTGCTCTTGTGGCAACTGTAAAACACGCCGGGGAGGATCGATTTCCCCATAGCCTTCGGCGATCATCAGCAAGCGATGCGCCAGGCGTGCCGGCGCCGGCAACAGGCTGAGCTGTTCAAGACTGATAAAGGCCAGGCGCAGCTTCTGGCTCATCAACAACGCCAATTGCCGCCAATACTCTGGCTGACTGTCGAGCAACGCCAGCAATGCGCTTTGCGGGATGTGCAGCAGAACGCAGTGGCTCAGGGCAAACGCATCATGCGTTCGCGGCTGACCGTCAAACAGACAGATCTCGCCGAACCAGTGCGGGGCTTCCACCAGGCTCAACAGCGCTTCCTTGCCCTGCCCGCTCACCGCGCCGATACGCACCGATCCTTCGAGCACGGCATATAACCCGCACGGCGGATCACCGCGCTTGAACAATCGCTGCCCCGAGGCCAGCTTCCGGACCCGTGCAGCCGTGAGCAGACTATCCTGTAAGGAGCCAGGCAAATGGCTGAACCACTGCCCCGTTATCAGATGCGATCGCCAAACCTGCATGCCCAAATAAAAACTCCTGGAGATTGTCGCCTGGCTGACAGAGCCACATCTGCACCCGGGGCATGATCCATCACCCTACAGGAGGAATAACAATGAAAAGCCTCGTTGACCATCTCAGTCAATACGCCACTTACCATCGTGACCCGCGCAATATTGCCACGCATTTCATCGGCATTCCGCTGATTGTCGTGGCCGTGGCCGTATTGCTCTCTCGTCCGCAATGGGCCGGAGGCTGGCTGTCACCGGCCATGCTCGTGGCATTGGCGTCGGCGTGGTTTTACCTGCGCCTGGAGCTGCGTCTTGGACTGGTGATGAGCGTGCTATTAGCGCTGTGTGTCTGGGCGGGCCAGGTACTCGCCCAGCAAAGCACGCTGGTGTGGCTGGCGAGCGGTCTGGGGATGTTCGTGGTGGGCTGGGCAATTCAGTTTGTCGGTCATCACTACGAAGGCCGCAAACCGGCGTTTGTCGATGATGTGACCGGGTTGATCGTCGGGCCGCTGTTCGTGGTGGCTGAGTTGGCATTTTTGTTGGGAATGCGGCGTGAGTTGAAAGAGCAGATCGAGGCGCAGGCGGGTGGGGTGCGGGTTAATCCGAAGCGGGCTGCGGCGTAGATCGCTTTAAAAGATCGCAGTCTGCGGCAGCGCCTGCAGGGTTTTCGGTTGATCACAAGTTTCGTGATCGATACAAACCCACTGTAGGAGCTGCCGCAGCCTGCGATCTTTTGATCTTAGATGTTAGATGTTAGCCACTTTCTGCCAGACCTTCGGCTTGAAGAACAACGTCTCACCCTTCGCCAACCCGGTCAGGCTGTCGTGATCCTTAACGACTTCGGCTTCGATCAATTCGCTCTGTCCTTCCACCTTCAGCGTCACACGAGTGGTTGCGCCCAGCGGACGAATATCGCGCACTTCCGCCGCGTGGTGGTCTTCCAGTTCATGGCGCGACAGCGAGACTTCGTGCGGGCGGAACAGCACGTGGTTGTCTTCGCCCAGATGCAGACGATTCGAATCCCCGAGGAAGTGATAAACGAAATCGCTGGCCGGATTCTCGTAGACCTCGCCCGGTGAGCCGATCTGCTCGATCACGCCCTTGTTCATCACCACGATACGGTCGGCGACTTCCATGGCTTCTTCCTGGTCGTGGGTCACGAACACCGAGGTCAGGTTGATGTCCTCGTGCAGCCGCGCCAACCAGCGACGCAGCTCTTTGCGGACTTTGGCATCGAGCGCACCAAAAGGCTCATCGAGCAACAGAACTTTTGGCTCCACCGCCAGCGCACGGGCGAGCGCGATACGCTGGCGCTGGCCACCAGATAGCTGCTCCGGGTAACGGTCCGACAGCCAGTCCAGTTGCACCATGTTCAGCAGTTCATGGACTTTCCCGGCGATCTGGCTTTCACTCGGGCGCTGGTTTTTCGGCTTCATGCGCAGGCCGAATGCGACGTTGTCGAACACGGTCATGTGGCGAAACAACGCGTAGTGCTGGAACACGAAACCGACGTTGCGATCGCGCACATCGTGGCCGGAAACGTCCTCGCCGTGGAAGACGATGTTGCCCTGATCAGGCGTTTCCAGGCCAGCGATGATCCTTAACAAGGTGGTCTTTCCGCAGCCGGAAGGGCCGAGCAACGCAACCAGCTCGCCGCTCTGGATGTCCAGGCTGATGTTGTCCAGCGCCTTGAACGCGTTGAAATTCTTGCTGACGTTACGCACTTCGATCGACATGAATTATTCCTCCGCGGCGCTGGCGCGCAGGCGGTTAATACGGTTTTCGCTCCACTGCTTCAGCAGCAGGATGAAGAGCGCCATGATCAGCAACAGGCTCGCCACGGCGAACGCGGCCACGTGGTTGTATTCGTTGTAGAGGATCTCGACGTGCAGCGGCAAGGTGTTGGTCACCCCGCGAATGTGCCCTGAAACCACCGAAACCGCACCGAACTCGCCCATCGCCCGCGCGGTACACAACACCACGCCGTAGATAAGACCCCATTTGATATTGGGCACCGTGACGTGCCAGAACATCTGCCAGCCATTGGCGCCGAGCAAGCGCGCGGCCTCCTCTTCCTGCGTGCCTTGTTCCTGCATCAGCGGGATCAACTCACGCGCCACGAACGGCACGGTGACAAAAATCGTCGCCAGCACGATGCCCGGCAAGGCGAACACGATCTGGATGTCGTGATCCTGCAGCCACGGTCCGAACAGTCCTTGTGCACCGAACATCAGCACATAAACCAGACCGGCGATGACCGGCGAGACCGAGAACGGCAGATCGATCAGGGTGACGAGGATACTTTTGCCGCGGAACGAATACTTGCTCACACACCAGGCTGCGCTGACACCAAACACCACGTTCAGCGGCACCGAAATCAGCACGGCGAACACCGTGAGCTTTAACGCGGAAAGTGCATCCGGCTCAAAGATCGCCGTGAAGAACGCACCGAGCCCCATCTTAAAACCCTGGGATACCACGATCACCAGCGGCAACAACAAAAACAGCGCAAAAATCAGCCAGCCAAGACCGATCAATACGCGACGCGATGAGGCACTGCCACGGCGTGAGGCGTTTGAGGAAGCAGCAGCAATAGACGATTGGGACATGAATGCGCCTCCTTATGGGGTTTCGATGCGCCGCTGCAGCAAGTTGATCAGCAGCAACAGAATGAAAGAAACCACCAACATCAGCACACCAATGGAGGTAGCGCCGGTGTAATCATACTGGTCGAGTTTGACCATGATCAGCAGCGGCAGAATTTCGGTTTTCATCGGCATGTTGCCGGCAATGAAAATCACCGAACCATACTCGCCAACCCCGCGGGCAAAGGCCAAGGCGAAGCCGGTCAACCAGGCAGGGAGCAGTGCGGGGACCAGGATATGGCGGAAAACCTGCCAGGGTTTAGCGCCCAGGCACGCGGCTGCTTCCTCCACTTCACGAGGAATATCGGCCAGTACAGGCTGTACGGTACGTACCACGAATGGAAGCGTTACAAAAGTCAACGCCAGCGTGATGCCGAGGGGGGTGTACGCGATTTTGAAACCCAGGTCGGCCGCGAACTGACCCACCCAGCCATTCGGCGCGTACAGCGCGGTCAAGGCGATACCGGCGACGGCGGTGGGCAATGCGAACGGCAGATCGATCATTGCATCGATGATTTTTCTCCCGGGGAAGGTGTAACGCACCAAGACCCAGGCGAGCAGCGTGCCGATAATGCCGTTGATGATTGCGGCACACAGCGCGGTACCGAAGCTCAGCTTCAATGCTGCCAGTACGCGAGGCGCCGAGATGATCGTCCAGAACTGATCCCAGGTGAGTTGAGCGGCATGTACGAACATCGCCGCCAGCGGTATGAGCACAATCAGGCTGAGGTACACCAAGGTGTAACCCAGCGTCAGCCCGAAGCCGGGTATGACGGGGGAGATACGACGCGACATAAAGGTCCTTGGTTGAGAACGCGCAAAGCCCCGACGGTCAGTTCGAGGCTCGTTGATGGCTAATGCAGATTACTGCGCCTGATAGATCTGGTCGAACACGCCACCGTCATTGAAGAATTTCGGTTGCGCACTTTTCCAGCCGCCGAAGTCCTTGTCGATGGTCACCAGCTCCAGTGTCGGGAACTGCTGGGCATACTTGGCGGCCACATCCTTGTCCCGTGGACGATAGAAGTTTTTCGCGGCGATTTCCTGGCCGGCCGGGCTGTAGAGGTGCTTGAGGTACGCTTCGGCGATCTCGGCGTTGCCTTTCTTCTCGGCGTTTTTATCGACCACCGCTACCGGTGGCTCCGCGAGGATCGACAGCGACGGCACGACGATGTCGAATTTGTCCGCGCCACCGTCTTCTTTCAAGGCCAGGAATGCTTCGTTTTCCCAGGCCAGCAACACGTCGCCCTGACCGTTGTTGACGAAGGTGATGGTCGAACCGCGCGCGCCGGTGTCCAGCACAGGAACATGCTTGAACAACGTCTGAACATATTCCTTGGCCTTCGCTTCATCGCCGCCGTTGGCTTTCAGACCATAGGCCCAGGCGGCGAGGAAATTCCAGCGCGCCCCGCCGGATGTTTTTGGATTCGGGGTGATCACTGCGACGCCGCTCTTGGTCAGGTCGCCCCAGTCCTTGATGCCCTTCGGGTTGCCCTTGCGCACCAGGAAAACGATGGTCGAGGTGTATGGTGTGCTCGCTTGCGGCAGACGCTTCTGCCAATCCGCTGGGAGGGTCTTGCCCAGTTTGGCGATCTCGTTGATGTCACCGGCCAGCGCCAGGGTCACTACGTCGGCGCGCAAACCGTCAATCACCGCCCGGCCCTGCTTGCCGGAGCCACCGTGGGACTGCTGGATTTTCACGTTGTCGCCGGCGTGGTCTTTTTTCCAGAAATTGACGAATTCAGCATTGTATTCCTGATAGAGCTCGCGAGTCGGGTCGTACGACACATTGAGCAGCTCGTAATCCTTGGCAACCGCAGAACCCGCAAAAAGGGCACTGGCCAACGCGGCCAAAGCGAAATGACGAATCGACGACATGGTGAAAGCTCCTGGAATTCTGGGTGTATTGGCTTTTTTATGATGGCGAGAAGCGGGTTGTTCGCTGGAAAGATCGCCACCTTCGGCAGCTCCTACGGGCGAATCGGCGAGTCTGCCGAGAGGCTGCGATCTTTCATCTCAGCTCGGCTTGGTGCCGGGGTTTTGCAAACGGAATTTTTCTTTGCGCTCGATCTGCACCACCTGGGCGTTATGCACAGTGATTTCCACAGCGCCGAAGCGCAGGTCGCGCAAAGCACTCTGTATTTCACGCAAGATGGTGGCTTCGTCTTGTCCGTCAACACTACGCAGGGATGCGCTCATGGGGCTGCTCCTTCAACTGAGAGATCGCCTGGCAGTGGGCGGCACTGCTTGCGGCGTGGGAGCAATATAGATAAGCGCAGATATTCTTAAAAAGACTATTTAAGAATGTTTATATAACTAAAAAAGTCACCAAGGTATAAACCGATGGGGATAAGTGGTCACGCTGCAAATCCCTGTGGTGAGGAGACTGGTCCCGGTTCGCCTGCGCAACAGGCGCAAAAATCAGAGGGCCACTGCGCGACCCAACGGGGCGGCCCGGCGTTTCGGTGAATCCCCTCGCCACAAGGTGCACTCAGCCAATCACCGGCACGCAGGTCCAATCCAGCTGCTCAGCCGGCACGGGCCGCCCAAGCCAGTAACCTTGACCCAATTCGCAACCCTGCTCGAGCAGGAAACGCGCCTGTTCGTCTTGCTCGATACCCTCTGCATGCACTTGCATGCCCATGCTTTGGGCGAGCGCGATGATAACCCGGACAATCGCCGCATCGTCTTCATCCCATGGCAGACCGGCGACGAAGCCCTGATCGATCTTCAGCTTCTGCACCGGCAAGCGTTTGAGCCGTAGCAACGACGAGTACCCAGTGCCAAAATCATCGATGGCCAGCCTGACTCCCAATTCGCGCAAACGATGCATTTGCTCAAGCGCCACTTCCGGATCATCCATCACCGCACTCTCGGTCACTTCCAGCTCCAGAAATGCAGGCTCCAGCCCGGTTTCGCGCAGTACTTGCGCTACTTGCCGATACAGGTCACGGCCCGCGAACAGCCGCGACGAAACATTCACCGCGACAAACGACAACACCACGCCGGCCTGCTGCCATTGACACATCTGCTGGCAAGCCTGGCGCATCACCCAGGCATCAATTTCGGCAATCAAACCGGTGCGTTCGGCGATGGGTATGAACTCGGCAGGCGAGATCAGTCCACGCTGCGGGTGCTCCCAGCGCACCAATGCCTCGACGCCAGTCATACGGCGAGTCCTCAGGTCATGAACCGGCTGGAAAAAAACGCGTAATTCATCCTGCTCGAGTGCTCGGCGCAATTCGAATGCCGTCTCGGCTCGCTGATGCGCATGAGCAGTCAATTCTTCGGTGTAGAGCGCATAGCCATTGCGCCCCACACTTTTTGCCTTAAACAACGCGGAATCGGCGTTGCGTAGCAGATGTTCGGCGTTCAGTGCATCACCGGGAAACAGGCTGATACCGATGCTGGCGTTGATGAAGAGTACATGCCCGCCAATTTCATACTGCTCCTTGAGCGCGTCGAGGATCCGCTGTGCCAGCGCGGCGGCGTGCACAATCTGCGGACAACTTTCGGCCAGCACGGCAAATTCGTCGCCACTCAGGCGCGCCACCGTTATGCCAGGGGCGAATAATGCAGTCAGGCGCTTGGCAACCGCCTTGAGTAACTGGTCGCCGATGGTGTGGCCAAGGCTGTCGTTGATCATTTTGAAATGATCCAGATCGACCAGCAACAATGCGCAGCTGCGCTTGTGAACCTGTGCCGAGGCCAACGCCTGCTCCGCGCGATCGGTGAATAACAGCCGATTGGGCAGGTCGGTCAGCGGATCATGGTGGGCCAGATGCTTGAGCTCGTGCTCGGAATCCTTGATCGCGCTGATATCAGAGAACACCGCGACGTAATGGCTGAGCTGACCATGGTCATCATGGATCAAACGGATCGTCTGCCATTGCGGGTAGATATCGCCGTTTTTGCGGCGGTTCCATATTTCTCCACTCCATTCGCCGCAGTTTTCCAATGTCTGGAACATCGACTGATAGAACGCTGACGGGTGATGGCCGGATTTGAAAAGGCTGGGGTTCTGACCCAGTACTTCATCACTCTGATAACCGGTTATTTCGATAAACGCGCGGTTTACGTGGACGATCAAGCCACTTTTGTCGGTAACCAGCACACCTTCGCGCGTGCAATCGAACACGGCAGCGGCTTGACGTAAACGCTCGCGGTCATCCGACCGGTCCATCGCTCTCGCATCAGATGCCAGGGAATGGAAAAAACGCGCACGAACGAGAAAGATCAGCACAGCGGTGAACAGCACCCAGGCATAACCGTTGATCAGTTGCCAGCGCAATAGCTCGGGCGAGCTATCGAAGAAACTGTTTATAAAATAGCCACTGAGTAGCAGCCAAATGATGGAGACAAGCAAATAAAGCAGCGCTGCACGCAAACCAGCACGTTTAGAGGCAGACATACGGCAGTCCATGTCCCTGCAAAAAAAACGGAATTATAGAGCAAAGAAACATTCAGCCACTCTTATCTGAAAGGGTGACTGGTTTTATCTGTGAGCTCAGTGATAATGCAACGGCTGTTCTTCACTTTTTGAGGGCCCAATAGCCTATGTGGTACGAAGGTTTTCTCGGCTTGTCACCCTGGTCACTGGTGGCAGTCACCTTGCTGATGACCCACGTCACGATTATCGGCGTCACGGTTTATCTGCATCGCTATTCAGCCCATCGCTCACTTGAGCTCAATGCCGGCCTGAAACATTTTTTCCGCTTCTGGCTGTGGTTGACCACGGCGCAGAACACCCGCGAGTGGACTGCCATCCACCGCAAGCATCACGCTAAATGCGAAACCGTCGATGACCCCCACAGCCCGGTGATCAAGGGCCTGTCCACGGTCCTGCGCAAAGGTGCCGAGCTTTACCGCTCCGAGGCAGAGAACCCGGAAACCCTGCGCATCTACGGCAAGAACTGCCCTGAAGACTGGATCGAGCGCAACCTCTACAGCCGTTTTCCCCTGCTCGGCATTGCGATCATGGGCGTTATTGATCTGCTGCTGTTCGGCACCATCGGTATCACCATCTGGGCCATTCAGATGATGTGGATCCCGGTCTGGGCCGCTGGCGTGGTCAATGGACTGGGCCATGCCATAGGCTACCGTAATTTCGAATGCCGCGATGCGGCGACCAATCTGGTGCCGTGGGGCATCCTGATCGGCGGTGAAGAACTGCATAACAACCACCACACCTATCCCAACTCGGCAAAATTGTCGGTGAAAAAATGGGAGTTCGACCTCGGCTGGGCGTGGATTCAGGTCTTCAGCTTCCTGCGCCTGGCCAAGGTTCAACGGGTTGCACCTATTGCCCATCGGGTTGAAGGTAAAGGGAGCCTGGACATGGATACCGCCATGGCCATCCTCAACAACCGTTTTCAGATCATGGCTCAGTACCGCAAGCTGGTTATCGCGCCGCTGGTCAAACAGGAACTGGAGAAGGTCGATCACTCTGTCCGTCACCAGTTTCACCGAGCCAAGCGCTTGCTTTCGCGTGAAACCAGTCTGCTGGATGACAAGCACCATATGCGTATCCAGACCATGCTTGAGCACAGCCATGCGCTGAAAGTCATCTACGAAAAGCGTCTGGCCTTGCAACAGATCTGGCTCAAGACCAGCACCAATGGTCACGACATGCTCGCCGCGATCAAGGACTGGATCCAGGAAGCTGAAGCCAGCGGCATTCACTCCCTGCGCGATTTCGCCGACCAGCTGAAAACCTACTCGCTGCGCCCCGCTACAATCTGACGCCGTTGATCGGTGCGCCCCGCACAGGGGCGCACCGTTCCGGAACTTCGTTACAAATCGCCTATCTCAAAGACACTTCGCCACCACGGCGGGCTTTGCTGTAGCCGCTGTCGAATGAGCGGCACATCCTTTGAGATTTGTGTCGATGGTCAACAAGAACCTGCAAGACTCATCTTTACCCCAGTGGCCCGAAGCCGCACAAACCTTGATGGCGCTGATGCACGCCCAAGGTGAAGTGGCTCGCCTGAGTGAACGCGAACAGCTTTTCAGCTCCCTGCTGGTGAGTGTCAATGCGGTGCTTTGGGCGTTCAACTGGGAAACCCGTGAAATGATCTACGTCAGCCCCGCCTATGAGCGTATTTTTGGTCATTCCGTAGGCCAACTGCTGTCGGACTACAACCAGTGGCGCGACAGCATTCACCCGGATGATCTGGATTACGCTGAGCGCAGTCTGGCTGAAGTGCTGGATAAAGGTGCGGTCGAAGATCGCGAATACCGAATCATCGATGCCAACGGACAAGTGCGCTGGCTTAGCGACAAATGCTTCATCAACCGTCAGGCCGAGCCAGGCAAACCTGTGATTATTGTCGGCATTGCCGAAGACATCACCGAAAAGAAGCACATGGAATCCGAGCTGCATCGCCTGGCAACCACCGATGTCCTGACCCAAAGCAGCAATCGCCGGCATTTTTTCGACTGCGCGCACCGCGAGTTCGACCACGCACGTCAGCACGGCACGCCCCTTGCCTTTCTGTTGCTGGACATCGATGATTTCAAGAAGATCAACGACACCTACGGCCATCCCTTGGGTGACAGTGTGCTGCAGCGGATCGCGGAGACGGGTCGTGAAACGTTGCGCCGTGGCGACGTGTTCGGACGCATCGGAGGTGAGGAGTTCGCTGCTGTTTTTCCTGGTTGCGCACCCGACATGGCAATGCAAGTGGCCGAGCGCCTGCAAAAGGAAATTCAGCGGTTGAGCTTTAGCCATGACGGGCAGACGTTTGGCATTACCGCCAGCCAGGGCCTGACCAGCCTTACAGCCGAGGACGAGAACGTCCAGGCTCTGTTTGCACGCGCGGATGCGGCAATGTATGAGGCCAAGCGCCAGGGCAAGAACCGCATCGTTTCTGCCTGAACGCCCCAGGCTTTGGATAACTTGTCACTTTTTGCGTAACCGCATCAACTCCGGCAAACCGATTTTCAGGAGCCGGGCAGTACGGCTCTTGGCCAGTTCCTCGATACCTTCATGTTCAGTGAGCAGTGCCAACTGAGCCGCCATATTCATCACCAGTGCCTCGCGCGAATACACCCCGCCACCGAGCTGATACACCGCTGCAATCAGCTCACGCAATTCCAGCGGCAATCGCCAGCGCGTGCGTAATTCCGAGCCATACCCTGCGCCGAACTCGGCCAGCGCATTGCCGACGTCCTCCCGGTCATCCAGCTCACCGCCCGCCAGCTTCCATTCCTGCAGACAACGCAGCAGGGCCAGATCGCCCAGTCGGTGCAGCATGCCGGCGCAATAACAACGGTCCTGATCGAGATCCAGCAAACGCGCCAACGTTCGCGCATATTCGGCAGTGTGCAGCGACAACTCCCAGTAACGTTCGGCGTAATCCGCCAGGAAGGGATCGCTCAAACGCGCACTGCGCTTGAGCGCCAACCCCAGAATCAGATTCATGCTCTGCCCGGAGCCCAAGCGCTGCAACGCCTGAGCTAACGTCTGCACAGCCTTCCCATGATGCTGCGCAGCGCTGTTGGCAGCCGCGACCAGCACAGCGGTGATCTGCGGATCGGAACGGGTCTCGTCATGCAGCTTGGCCAAATCGATGCCCGCCGGATTGAGGCTGCGCTGGACCGCCCGCTGCACATCCATCATCAGTGCCGCCCCGTCGGTGATTTCACGCCGGCGCTCCAGGTAAACCGACAAGGTCATGCCGGGCGCCAGCGCGGGCACCTCACATGAAACTTCTTCGCCTGCGTTGAGCAGCAAGCCTTGCAAACGCTGCGTCAGGCTCTCCATGTTCAATGGTTTGGTCAGATACGCCGTGGGCGCCAGGGGCAAGGCTTCGCGCACGCTGGCGCTGTCGTTGCGGCTGCTCATCAAAATGAAAGGTACTGGCGGATTGCGTTTGCGCTGGCGAACGCTGCGCAGAACATTCAAGCCATCCACTCCGGGCAATTCCCAATCAACGATGAGCAGGTCATAAGAATGTTCCGCCAACCGCTCCAGCGCTTCGTGGCCATCGGCGCACACGTCCAGGCGCGCGTCACAGCGCACACTGAGCAACACGTGTTTGAGCAGGTCGCGCGACCAGGGGTCAGCCTCGGCAATCAACACTCGGGGTAAAGCAGGCAAAACGACGGCAGGCATGCAGCAAGCTCCCTCACTATGACTGCACCTTAGTCAATGCTGGCCCTTCACAACAACACAAGTATTTGCGGGATACAAAAAAACCCGCCGAAGCGGGTTTTTTGTCGATCAGCTCACACAGTCAGCCGAGCCCGTAATTACAGCTCGGAGAAGCACTCTTCGATGATCGCCAGACCTTTGTCCAACTGCTCGTCCGGCGACGTCAGCGGTACCAGGACGCGCAGTACGTTGCCGTAAGTGCCGCAGGACAGCAGGATCAGGCCCTTATCGCGCGCTTTGGCCACGACCGATGCCACCGCCGCAGCATTGGGCTTGTGACTGTCACCGTCGACGAACAGCTCGACCGCGATCATCGCGCCCAACGCACGGACTTCACCAATCACCGGGTATTTCGCCTGGATGGCCTTGAGGCCAGTGACCAGACGCTCGCCGACTGCCTTGCAGCGGTCCAGCAGGTGTTCTTCTTCGAACACTTCCATCACGGCCAGGGCTGCGGCGCAAGCGATCGGGCTACCGGCATACGTACCGCCGAGGCCGCCCGGAGCGATCGCGTCCATGTATTCGGCCTTGCCGCACACGCCGGCAAGCGGAAAACCGCCAGCGATGGATTTGGCGAAGGTGGTCAGGTCAGCGGAAACGCCCATCTGCTCCATGGCGAAGAAAGTACCGGTACGG
The DNA here is from genome assembly GCF_902497625.1 of Pseudomonas fluorescens. Classification (GTDB taxonomy): domain Bacteria; phylum Pseudomonadota; class Gammaproteobacteria; order Pseudomonadales; family Pseudomonadaceae; genus Aquipseudomonas; species Aquipseudomonas fluorescens_BQ. The sequence goes on from NZ_CABVGX010000061.1 coordinate 18,311, forward strand.
CCAGCGCCGGTCTGCACTTCGTCGGCGATCAACAGAATGCCGTGCTGGTCGCACAGGGCACGCAGGCGCTTCATGAACTCTTTGGGCGCGACGTAGAAACCGCCTTCACCCTGTACCGGTTCGATGATGATGGCAGCGATGTCACGCGGCTCGGCATCGTTCTTGAAGATACGTTCGATGCTGGCGATCGAATCGTCGACGCTCACGCCGTGCAGCTCATTTGGGTACAGCGCACGGAATACGCCGCCCGGCATCAGGCCCATACCGGCCGAGTAAGGCACGACTTTACCAGTCAGGCCCAGGGTCATCATGGTGCGACCGTGGTAAGCGCCGGTGAAGGCGATTACACCAGCGCGGCCAGTGGCGGCACGGGCGATCTTCACGGCGTTTTCAACGGCCTCGGAACCGGTGGTGACCAGCAAGGTTTTCTTGGCGAAATCGCCTGGCACTTTCTCGTTGATTTTTTCGCAAAGCTCTACGTACGGTTCGTACGCCAGCACCTGGAAGCAGGTGTGAGTCAGCTTGTTCAGCTGTTCGGTCACGGCGGCGATGATTTTCGGGTGCACGTGGCCGGTGTTCAGCACAGCAATGCCGCCGGCGAAGTCGATGAACTCGCGGCCTTCAACGTCGGTCACGGTGGCGTTCTTCGCCGACTCGGCGAAAATCGGGTGAATCTGGCCAACACCGCGCGGTACAGCGGCTTCGCGGCGTTTCATCAGGGAAGCGTTAGTCTTGCTCATACAGTCCTCATTCGCCGCTCATCGGGCGGCGTGATTCAAGGAAAATGCGGCGGGGAGGGCACTGCGGCAGCATGCGATGATCGACTGCCACAGCGTTCCCGGCCACTGAGAAAATTCCGTTTGAAACGCAGAAAGGGTCAGCGCTCTCGTGCCCTCTCTGCTTATAGCTATGCCTTGCCCGACTTAGATGCCGAGGCAGAGGTATTTGATTTCCAGATAATCTTCGATGCCGTACTTGGAGCCTTCGCGGCCCAGGCCCGACGCCTTGATGCCGCCGAACGGCGCGACTTCGTTGGAGATCAATCCGGTGTTGACGCCGACCATACCGTATTCCAGGGCTTCTGCCACACGGAACACACGGCCCAGGTCACGCGCATAGAAATACGAGGCCAGACCGAACTCTGTGTCGTTCGACATCGCAATCACTTCGGCTTCGTCTTTAAAGCGGAACAGCGGCGCCAATGGGCCGAAGGTTTCTTCCTTGGCAACGGCTGCGTTATTCGGCACGTTGGTCAGAATGGTCGGCTCGAAGAAGTTGCCTTCCATCGATTTGCCGCCTGACAGTACGGTCGCGCCTTTGCTGACCGCATCAGCGATGTGTTCCTGAACCTTGGCTACGGCTTTTTCGTCGATCAGCGGACCGGTGGTGGTGCCTTCTTCCAGACCGTTACCGATCTTGAGCTTGGACACCGCCACTTTCAGCTTCTCGGCGAACGCGTCGTACACCGAATCCTGAATGTACAAACGGTTGGCGCAGACGCAGGTCTGACCGTTGTTGCGATACTTGGAGATGATCGCGCCTTCGACGGCCTTATCCAGGTCCGCGTCGTCGAACACGATGAACGGCGCGTTGCCGCCCAGCTCCAGAGATACTTTTTTGATGTCCTTGGCACATTCGGCCATCAGCTGACGACCGATTTCAGTCGAGCCGGTGAAGGACAATTTACGCACGATCGGGTTGCTGGTCAGCTCGCTACCGATGTCGCCGGCACTGCCGGACACCACGCTGAACACGCCGTTTGGAATGCCGGCACGCTGAGCCAGTTCAGCCAAAGCGAAAGCGGAGAACGGGGTTTGCGAAGCAGGCTTGAGCACCATGGTGCAACCGGCGGCCAGGGCTGGGCCAGCCTTGCGGGTGATCATCGCGGCCGGGAAATTCCACGGGGTGATCGCAGCGGTCACGCCGATTGGCTGCTTGATCACGATCAGGCGCTTGTCTGGCTGGTGACCCGGGATTACGTCGCCGTACACGCGCTTGGCTTCTTCGGCGAACCACTCGATAAAGGAAGCGGCGTAAACGATCTCGCCCTTGGCTTCGGCCAAAGGCTTGCCTTGCTCGAGGGTCATCAGGCGAGCGAGGTCATCCTGGTTCTCGATAATCAGTTCGAACCAACGACGCAGCTTGTTCGCACGATCCTTGGCGGTCAGGGCACGCCAGGCCGGCAACGCCTTGTCAGCGGCTTCGATCGCACGACGGGTTTCGGCGGCGCCCATCTTCGGCACAGTGCCTAGAATTTCGCCCGTTGCCGGGTTGTTGACGTTGATCGTCTGACCGTTGTCCGCGTCGACCCAAGCGCCATCGATGAAGGCTTGCTGGCGGAACAACTGGGTGTCTTTAAGCTGCATGTCGGCTTTCCTTAACAGCACCGCGACCGGCGCGGAGCAAATTATGATTGTAGAAAGGCGCCTGGAAGGCTGCCGTCAGGGAAATCATTCACCGGGCTGAAGCACATAAATAGCGCACGGATTGGACTCGTGCGGTTCAGCACCCAGACAAGAGCGTTTGAAATCTCAAACGAATCCTAGGATCAAAGGGGGTAAAGGACAATAGCCTGTTCGAAAAAAAGAACGAAAACTCCCCATTTGCCCAAGATTTTAGATCAGCGTAGCAAACCCGCGTTATGCTTTGGAAAAGCACTGTCGATTCAGCAGCATGGACGCCCGCAGTGCTTATGAGTATTATGGCGCCCGCTTGCACCAGTAGCTCAGCTGGATAGAGTACTGCCCTCCGAAGGCAGGGGTCGTGGGTTCGAATCCCGCCTGGTGCACCATATTTTAGAAACGAGAAAGCCTCAGATTGAAAGGTCTGGGGCTTTTTTGTGGGTGTTGTCTCGTCTTGGTTATCCCTACTTTTTGTTTCTCGCCAAGGCGCTATCCAAAGATGCCGCCTCCGACAGGGACAGCGATCGTCACGCTTGGGCTGCGCATTATTCGACGGCAATGAGTAAGGCGTTGGTAGATGATGCGGTGAAAGTGCTGACGCGGGCACCTTCGACGCGCGAGCAACCAAGCGCAGAGTAGTTAACACTCACCTTTGAAATGTGCCCCGAATTTTCGGGGACTCTATATCTGCAGGATGTGAGTGCGATCTGCTTTCCAATCAGAAACCGCGTGCGCAGGTTTCACGACTGCTTCGCAGCCGGACGCAGGCTGCGCCAGCTGCTACGGGGCGTGTCACGGCTTTACTTTTTTTAGAAACCAGAGCCATCTTTTACTCGGTCGTCCAGTCAAACTCGTCGTAATTATCATCCTCGTCGTCCTCAACTTCCTGCTCGTCAGGAACGTCGTCCTCAAACGCTTCTTCCGCCTGCTTGGCAAGTAAGAACTCCTTGCGGCTCTCGGTTATAGCTCGCCGCAAGTCCTGACCCTTTTCCGGGCAGTTAAGCATTTGGGCGATGCGGTCTATTTTTTTTGCCACGGCATCCTCCAACGCATCGGCTATAGGCCGATAGTGCGCGCTTTCGGAGGTTGATGCCAAATGGCGGCGCACGTGTTACCTCGGTTTTCTTCAATGCTTCGACCCGCAGCGATGCGCTTTGCGCTGGGAAGCGCTTGCGCAACGTGCGCCTTCCGCCTCGGCGCAGTCGGCGCTGGCGGCGCTGGCGGCGCTGGCGCAGAACCGGAGTAAAACGTCAGCGGTGATAACGCCGCACCACGCTGCTGTTTCTCAGCACATGACCTTTGATTTTTTCCATCAGTTGCGCGCGGGTCAAACCGGCAGGCAATGCCTGCGGAGCAAGGTCCAGGGCGTAGAGCTGAATAATGTAGTGGTGAGAGCTGTCCCCCACCGGCGGGCATGGGCCGATGTAGCCCGTGCTGCCTTTGCTGTTAACACCCGCTTCGCCCTCGAAGGCGGATTTTGCACCGACACCAGCGGGAATCTGGCGAGTCGTTGGCGGGATGCCGTAATGAAGCCAGTGATCCACGCCGAGGCCTTTCTGACCGTCTGGATCGTGCATGACGATCGCGTAGCTCTGCGTGCCTGCGGGGCCGGCGTTCCAGGCCAGCGCCGGGGACTGATTCTTACCGCCGCAGCCATTTGCGTCACTGACCGCGACCGAGGTGAACAGGCGGTTGTCGGAAACACCGGGCATGCTGAGGGTGAAGCGCTCCTGGGCTTGCGCGGGCAATTGCACGCAAAGGGCGACTGCAACGGCCGCCAGCCAAGGGTTCAAAGAGGTCAATCGGGTCATTCCGGAGCACCTTGTGCGGGTGAGGCCGTGGTCGGCGTGCAAACTATAGCCGGACCGTTCGTGCGGTGGCAGTGGCGATTGGCTGAACCTCGCCGCTGGCACACAACTCTCAAGTTAAACGCCTGACTGGAGAGCAATCATGGCCCTGCACCGCGTTGCCCGTTTAGCCGATGTGCCCGAAAACCGAGGTTTGGAAGTCAGCATCGGCGAGACCAAAATCGTCCTGCTGCGAGTCGGTGATCAATTGCGCGCTTACCAGGGCGCGTGCCCGCACGCTGGCGCGCCGCTGGCCGAAGGCGCGGTGTGTCACGGCCGGCTGATCTGCCCGTGGCACAAGGCGGCGTTTCGGATCGAAGATGGCGCGTTGTGCGAGCCGCCGTCGCTGGACAGCCTCAAGCGTTATCCGCTGGAGCTGCGCGGCGACGAGGTCTGGGTCAACGAACATGCACTGCCGGATGCCCACACGCCACCGGCCGATGATGACCGGACGTTTTTGATTGTCGGAGCAGGCGCCGCAGGCACGGCGTGCGCCGCAGCGCTACGGGAAAAAGGGTTCGGTGGCCGGATATCGCTGATCGATCGCGAGCCCGAGGCCGGTTACGACCGCACGGTGCTGAGCAAGTTTGTGCTTGCCGGCGAGATGCCACCCGACGAGGTGCCGCCGTTGCGTGATGAAGACTTTTATCGTCAGCAACGCATCGACCGTATCACTGGTGAAGTGGCAAGTCTGGAGGCGGCGAATCGCATCGTCCGCCTTAAAGACGGCCAGACCCTCGCCTATGACGCGGCCGTACTCGCGACCGGCGGCACGCCAAATCCATTGAAGCTGCCCGGCGCCGATTTACCGCAAGTGTTCTTGCTGCGCTCGAAGGATCAGGCTCAGCAAATCCTCGAAGCCGCCAAACCCGGCCAACGCGCGGTGATCATCGGCGACAGCTTTATCGCCATGGAATCCGCCGGCGCCTTGCGCGAACACGGTCTGGACGTCACGGTTCTGGCAAAACACGCGGTGCCATTTGCTAAACAGTTTGGCGAAACGGTCGGCAAGGCGATTCTTGCCCGTCATGTCGCCCACGGTGTGGTGTTTCGCAGCGACAGCGAAGCGGCGGAGATTGTAGGTTCACAGAACGTCGAAGCGGTGCTGCTGGAAAACGGTCAGCGTCTGCCGGCAGACCTGGTATTGGTCGGTATTGGCGTCAGCCCGGCAACCGACGCGTTTAGCGGATTACCAATGGAAGACGACCACTCACTGACAGTCGATGGTGGCATGCGCGTGACCGATGGGCTCTGGGCCGCCGGCGACATCGCGACCTTCCCGTTCAACGGCCAGCCCACCCGCATCGAACATTGGCGACTCGCGCAACAACACGCGCGCATCGCGGCAGCCAATATGCTGGGTGGCGACGAACATTATCTGGATGTACCGTTTTTCTGGACGTGGCACTACGGCAAAAACTACGACTACCTTGGCCATGCCGAAAGCTGGGATGAAGTCGAGTTCAAGGGCGATCCGTACCATCCGCCCTTCATTGGGCTGTTCGGTCAGAAGGGCTTGGTCGTAGCCGCCATCGCCTGCGAAGAAGGACGGGCGATGGCGATGCTGGCGGAGCGCATGAAACAGCCGCTGCCGGTAGATGAGGCGTGGCGGCTGGTCCGGGACGTCTAGGCGTTATTGGGTAACGCTGACGCCGCCCACTTTGCTCATGACGAAGCCTACAAACTCTTCGACGGTCATCTTCTGGCCGTTGAATTCCACCTGATTGTTGGCGTAATGCAGCTTGGTCACGATATTGGTCCCTTCAGCCTTGGCGAACTGAGAACCCACCGCCATGGCCCCGAACATGTCCGCAGTGGCGGTGGCTTGATCGGCGACGAGTTTGGCATCGGTCTGACCGTCGAGCTGGCCCTGCACGCTCAGCAGATCAACCAGCATCGGCTTGGACACTTGCAGATTTAAATCCAGTAGCGCAATCAGCTGCTTGGTCAGTTGGTCTGGCGGCAGGTCCATGGATTGCGGCTTGGTCAGGTCGAGCACCAGATTGGCGCGGCTTTCGCCATTAGTGGTCTTGAACGAAAGGTTCTCCAGGGCTACTTGAGGACCGGCGGCCAACAGCTTCTCCAGACCGGTTTTGACCTGAGCCTCCTCGGCCGGAGTCAGCACCAGTTCAGGCGCCGGCTCACCCGCAGCAGCGGCCTCGGCAGCCGCTTTTTCGTAAGGCTGCAGTTTGGTCTGGTAAACCTGCATCAGCGACATGCTCGCCGGAATGTCGAGATTCTTCAGGCTCATGGCCATTTGCGCTGAACCGATAGTCTTGCCGTTCAGCGACACTTCACCCACCTTGTAATCGGCCCGCCCGGACGCGCTGGTACCCTTCTCTTCCGTCTGGTTCTTCATTTCGAACTTTTTCACGCCCACCACCGACTGCTTCGCGCCGAACGTGGTTTTGCTGTCGGTCAGCTCGATGGTGTTTTCGCCGGTGTAATAGCCGTAAGTGCTTTTCACCAGGTTGCTGGCAACGGTAAGGCCGTTCAGCTCGACCTTCACGGGTGTCTGGTCTTCCGCGACGCTGGTCAGTACCAGGTTGTCCATATAGCCATCGGCCTTGACTTTTTGCGCCTGGGCGTTGGCAGCAACGTCCATGTTCAGGCCGGAAAATTTCAGGTTGGACTTGGCGTCGAGTGCCATGTCCAGCGGCAGCAATTGCAACGTGCCGTTGGTGGAGCGGTCGTAGCCGATGTTGACCACGCCGGTCAGCGGCGATTTGTCCTTGGCGGCGGCGAACCATTTTTCGGTGAGCGGGGTTCTTTCCAGTTCGTAGTGACTGGTGGCCATGACCGGCAGCCACTTCAGCGATATCAAGCGAGAAAACGGCAACGGACCATGTTCGATGTTATCGACAAGCAGCAGTTCGACCGGGGCCTCGCCGAACATCTCGCCTTCGCCCTTGAGGCGGTAATGTGCGGTGCTGCTGAACACGTGGCGTTCCAGCGAGACCAGCTCCAGCGAAGCAGTGCCGTTGGACCCGACCAGCGCGGCTTGCAGTTCTTTGTTGGCGTCTGCGATCGAGGTGTTCAAGACGCCTTCGATTTTGGTCCCGGTGTACCAGGCACCGCCCGCGCTGATTGCACCGATGGCCACAACAATTCCAAGAAGCACGCCTGCTGATTTATTCATAATGACTTGATCAATGTCCGTAGTTGAAATGTGGCCGTCTTCCCTCAACCCGTGACGGGTCTGGACACGACTGCGCTGAAAGTGCGGTGCAGATTAGCATCAGCCGCGTCGCACGGCTCAACGTTTAAAGGTTAAAGAGTGTCTATGGACTGCGGGTATCAAGCGAGAGTTTCGGCGCAAAGGGATTTGCGATCGCGTGTATGAGCAAGCTTGCTCGCGATAGCGTTCCCACAGACGCAAAGGTATTGACGCGGCGTCCGCCATCGCGAGCAAGCTTGCTCATACGGCGCATAACGCCGGACAGCAATCAGGAATACTGAACCTCAATCTCGTCCAGCTGATGATCAAAGCTCTTCAAACGCGCGGTCCACGTGTACACCAGCACCTCAAAATCACGATTGATTACCGCCCCGCCCGTGACTTCGGCGCGAGGATCGCAGAAGTCCAGCTGATAGCGTTCCCGCGCCATGGCGGTAGCGACTGCGGAGAGTTCGCGGGCATTGTTGAGCCAGTGCCAGTCTTCATCGGCAATTTGCTTGTCCAGTTCCAGACACTGCTTCTTCAGGGTTTCGAGACTTTTTTCCAGCGGCGTGCCGGTGAGCTCGCCCATGACCTCCTGAAAAGTGCGTCCCGGTTGCCAGTAACTGCCCCAGAAATAACGATCAAAGACCGTTTCGACGCGACGCAAAGCGACTTTGGTGTCCCAGATCAACACCCGCGTCTTGCCGCGTTCGCATTGTCTTTTTTTGACCCGTTGATCTTGAACCGAGGACCACGCCACCACCACGATTGCCATCACCGCGATCAGGGCGGCGACGCTGTCGAGGAAAATCAGCGCTGTCTCGATCTGATGCGCCAGCATGATGCCGTAAAAATAAGTGGCCGAGAGCAGCACCAGTGCGGCGATTGCGCACCAGAAGCCGGGAGCATAAGGGTTTCTCATTATTGTATCCCCATGACCAACGCAAGCCTTGATCGATGAAATCGGCGCGCGATCCCATCAAGTCAAAGCATAGCAATGGGTTCAGGGTTTGCCGGAGTTTGAAGCTTGCGTTCGTCCGCTTTCCCAACCGCCGCCCAAGGCCAGGAACAAGTCGATCTGACTCATCGCCACTTGGGTGTTGGCCGCCGCCAGTTGCGCCCGTACGTTGGTGTAGGTGCGAGTGGCTTGCAGGTCCGCCAGAAAGGAAGCACGACCGGCGGTAAAGAAGCGATGTGTCTGATCGGCTGCCAGTTGCGCCGACTGTTCGGCATCAGCCAACGCATCGCGGCGCTGCAGCAGCGCGGAATACTGTGCGAGGCCGGTCAGGGTTTCGCGAATTGCGTTGAGCACCACGCCATCAAAATGCGCCAGCGCGCCTTGGCTTGTCGCTTCGGCCTCGCGGATACGTGCGCGCGAACCGTTCGACGGTACGGTCCAGGTCAGCAGTGGGCCGAAGCCCCAGCGATTGGCCGCCGGTTTGCCGAGGTTTTCCAGCAGACCAACGGTGCCGACGCTCGCGCCGATGCTGATGTCCGGGTACAACTCGCCGGTAGCAATGCCGATGCCGGCCGTCGCGGCAGCCAATCGGCGTTCGGCCTGACGCACATCGGGACGTCGTTTGAGCAGCGTTGCACCGTCGCCCACCGGCAACAGCCGATTGATTTTTGGCAGTTCGGCGCATTCGCCGGTGCCGGCAGGCAGCTGGTCGAGCGGCTTGGCCAGCAGCATCGACAAGCGGAACAGCCCGGCCTGACGCGCCGCTGCATAGCGTGGCATGTCGGCGCGCAAGGATTTGAATTGGGTTTGCGAGCGCGTCACTTGTGTTTCATCACCCCGCCCGGCGTCGCGCAGGCGTTGGGTCAGCGCAGTGCTCTGCGCTTGCAGGTCGAGGGAATGCCGGGCGATCTCCTCTTCCTCGTTGGCCGCGCAAACTTGGGTATAAGCCCGCACAACGTCCGCGACCAGAGTAATGCGTGCGGTGTCGGCCGCCGCTTGCGTCGCATCGGCATTGGCCTTGGCCGCCTCGATGCCGCGTTGCAAGGTGCCGAACAGGTCGAACTGATAGGAGGTGGTAATGCCGATGTCGCCGACGTTGGCCACCGGCACTTTGTCTGCCAGCAGAAACGCTTCGCCGGATTCCTGCAAGCGCTGCGCGCCGATCTTCACGCCGCCACTCCAGCCC
>NZ_CABVGX010000062.1 GCF_902497625.1 Pseudomonas fluorescens
GGGGCGATCTTCCAGGCGACCATCATCAGCGGGTAATTCCACGGCGCGATCGAGGCGATCACGCCGACCGGGTCGCGGCGAATCATCGAGGTGTGGCCGGGCAGGTATTCACCGCCGGCCGAACCGCTCATGCAGCGGCTGGCGCCGGCAAAAAAGCGGAACACATCGGCAATCGCCGGGATCTCGTCGTTCAACGCGGCGCTGTAAGGTTTGCCGCAGTTGTCCGATTCGAGCTTTGCCAGCTCCTCGCCATGCGCTTCGATGGCGTCGGCGAGTTTAAGCAGCAGCAGCGAGCGGTCTTTCGGGGGTGTTTGCGACCAGCTGTCGAACGCGGCGTCAGCGGCACGCACGGCCGCATCGACCTGGGCTTCGCTGGCTTCGTTGATTTCCACCAGGACACGGCCCAGTGACGGGTTGAACACCGGCTGCGCCGGGCCCTCGCCGTCGAGCAGCTGGCCGTTGATCAGGAGTTTGGTTTGCATGTTCATGTCCTCTGCGAAGCATTTATTGTTCTGTCAAAACCGGATCAAACTGTGGGAGCGAGCCTGCTCGCGAATGCGGTTGAACATTCAACATTTCTGTTGGCTGACACACCTCTTTCGCGAGCAAGCCCGCTCCCACAGGGATTGTGGATGTTAGATGGTTGGTTTGTTCACGGCCGCGCTAGACACGTCCACTGTCTTCACCAACGGCTTGGAAAACTTCCACGCATCACCCGCCGGCGCGGTGCCCTTGTCGTACGGCTTGCCCAGCAACATGTAAACCAGCCCCGCGCCCATCACCACCAGCGTGGTCAGGATCATCGAATAGTTGATGTACCACGCTGCATCCGGCGAGCGCGGCCAGACCATATTGATGATTGCGCAGACGCCATACACCAGCGCCGCGAGGTTCACCCACAAGCCCCACGCGCCCAGCGTGAACTGACCGTTCGGACGCCAGCCTTTCGCACGGGCGATCAGCGCCGCCACGATGATCAGCTGGAAGGCCACGTAGATCCCGATCGCCGCAAAACCGACGATGGTTGCCACGGCGTCCGCCATGAACATGCCCAGGCAGACAATTGCGGCCGGCACCAGGCCGCTGATCACCAGCGCGAACGATGGCACGTGATTGCCGGAAAGGCGTTTGAGCAGCGAGCTGCCGACGATCATTTCGTCACGGGCGTAGGCGAACAACAGGCGGCTTGCCGCCGCTTGCAGGCTCAGCACGCAGGAGATGAACGAGACCATCACCACCGCCATCACCAGGCGCGAACCCACCGGGCCGAACGCATTGGCGAGAATGGTCGCGACTGGATCAGTGTCTTCACCGGCGAGCACCTTGGCCATGTCCGGCACCGACAGGATCAGCGCCAGGCAGGCAAACATCGCCGCCGCACCGCCGATGTAGATGGTCATGCGCATGGCTTTCGGAATGCGTTTGCCCGGGTTCGGGGTTTCTTCGGCGACATCGCCGCAGGCCTCAAAACCGTAATACTGGAACAGACCCGCCAGCGACGCCGCGAGAAAGGCCGGCAGGTAGGAACCGTTGACTTCAAGGTTGAAGGTGTCGAACAGCACGCTGAACGGCTGATGACGCTCGAAAATCAGCAGGTAACCGCCGACCAGTATCGCCCCGACCAGCTCGCAGACAAAACCGAACATCGCCACCCGCGCCAGCAGTTTGGTACCGACCAGGTTCAATGCGGTGGATAAAAGAATGATCGACAGTGCGATGTAGATGTTGGCCTCAGGACCGGGGTTGAAACCGAGCATGATTGCCAGGTATGGCCCTGCACCGACGGCGACACCGGCGATGGTCGCGCACAAGGCCCACGCGTAAACCCAGCCAACCATCCACGCCCAGCGCTTGCCCACCAGGCGACGCGCCCACGGGTAAACGCCACCGGAGATCGGAAACTGCGAAACGATTTCACCGAAGATCAGACACACCAGCAATTGCCCGGCGCCGATCAGCAGGTAGGACCAGAACATCGGCGGCCCACCCGCTGCCAGGCACAGGCCGAACAGCGTGTAAACGCCCACGACTGGTGAAAGGTAGGTGAAGCCCAGGGAAAAGTTCTCCCACAGGCTCATGCTGCGGTTGAAGTCCGAACTGTAGCCGAGGGCGCGGAGCTGTTCCGCGTCCTGATCGGCCACGCTTGCACGTGTATTGGATGAGCCACTCATTTTATTTCCTCATTATCGATGGCAGTGGTTTGCAATGCTGACGGCCGAGCCGCCTATGCTTCTGTGAAGCTTGTTGTTATGGATAAATCTTCCTGACCGCGCCCGCTCTCTTCCTGACCGCGCCCACTCTTGTAGCAGCTGCCGAAGACGGCGTCCGGCAGCGCGGCAGTCGTGATGCCTGAACACGCGGATCACCGGGTTACCGCCTGCTCAGCGATAGCGACTGCTGCGCAGCCGGACGCCGCCTTCGGCGGCTGCTACAGGAACCGGGGGCCTAGGCCTGTTTCTTGACCTCGCTGTCGCGGCCATCGTCGTACTTCGATAGCCACTCGACTGCCGCATCGCGGTAACGGCTGAAGCCCTTGTAGTCGACCAGTTGCTGATTCAAATCGCGCAGGACTCGATGCATGCGCCGCGCCCAGGCCGGGTTAGTGGCGATGTCTTCGAGGCTGAGCAGGTAGGTGCGGATCGGGAAGACGATGGCATTGCTGCGCGGCAAGCGATGCAGCGGCTGCAATTCGATGCGCAGGTAAACCAGTTTGCCGGCATTTTCGGCGGTAACGATGGTACGGTCCGGCGCCCACTCTGGCAGGCTTTCGGCGGAGACTTCGAGGCGCGGATTGACCGTCAACGACCAGTTCAGTCGGCGCACCGGGTGCCCGGTGCGCAAACGCAGCAAAAACTTCAGCGCGCGATCCAGCATGCCGATTTCCTTCACCAGTGGCACCGGCCCGTGAAACTCCTCCCAGCTCATGCCGAGGTTGAAGCGCAGCGAATAATCGGCGCGCTGGGTGGCAATCCCGGCGCCCCAATACAACGTGCCGTCGCGTTCTTCCTGCAACACCCAGTCGCCCTGGGCCTGGCGGGTCACATATTCCATCGGCTCGTAGGGCAGGGTAGCCGGATCGCCGAACGTGAAATGGTCGTCGATGTTCAATAGACGGTTGGTCCAGTGCCACTCGCGGCCTTCGCGCGCCAGGCTGAAGTACTGCGGGTAATCCCGGGAGTAGGATTCCATGATCAATTCGAGCAAGTCCCACTGCGCTTCCATCATGTGCGGCGCGGAAACGTAGTGCATGCCCGGGTCTTTCTCCAGCGTGATCGCCCGGTCGCGGCACTCACTGATGTAATGCTCGTCGATGTCGAACGCGGCTCGAAAGGCGCCGTCGCCGACCGGAACATGGGGTTCCAGATTCATCGAGTACATGTAGTCGTCCTCGGGAAACGGGAAGGGCGCGCGGGCGATGGTTTCCGGGCTGTTGCTGAAGGTGTAGTCGTCGCGGTAAGTTTCGTCGGGATTGAATTTGATATTCATTGTTATGTCTCCGTCGATCAGAGGTCGATGACCAGGCGATTGCATTTGGCGCGGGATACGCAGGGCATGATTTTCTTGCGGCTGGTCTTGTCATCGTCCGACAGCCAGTCATCGCTGTGCAGCAATTCGCCGTCGAGTTCCAGCACCTCGGTCTCGCAGTGCCCGCAGGCGCCGCCACGGCACAGGTAGGGCATGCTGTAACCGGCCGCTTCGACGGCTTCGAGCATGGTTTGATCGGGGGACACTTCGATGGTCGCGCCGCTGCGGCCGAGGGTGAAACTGAAGGCTTCGCCGCCGCTGCTTTGTTCGAGGAAACGCTCGTAGTGCACGTGGCTGTCGGTCCAGCCCAGATCGCGGGCGCACAGCAGTGTGGCGTCGATCATGCTGTCGGGACCGCACACATATACGTGGCTGCCCAACGGGCGATCGGCGAGGACCCGACCGATCTCCAGCCTTGGGTCGACGCCCTTGCGGTACAGATGAACCTGCTCGCCATAGGTGGCCTGCAGCTCTTTGCCGAGGTGCGCGTGTTCTTCACCGCGCACGGCGTAATGCAGTTCGAACGGCACTTTGCTCAGGCGCAACTCTTCCAGCTGCGAGATCACCGGCGTGATGCCGACGCCGCCGGCGATAAATACATGCAGGCGCGCCTGTTTGATCAGCGGAAACAGATTGACCGGTGGCGTGACTTCCAGCAGGTCGCCCTCGGCCACATTGTCGTGCAGCGACATCGAACCGCCGCGACCACCTTGCACGCGCCGAACTGCGATCTTATAGCTGCTGGTGTCGTACGGCGAACTCAACAACGAGTACGGGTTGCGCAATGTGTTGGCCTGGTTGCCGATCAGCACCACCACATGACTGCCGCCGGAGAACGCCGGCAAATGTGCGCCGGTCGGCGACACCAGGGTGAAGCGTTTGATTTCCGGGGTCACGGTTTCGATCCGCGCCACCCGCAGATTCAACGTCCCATTGTTCTGGCTCATGTGTCGAGCTCCTCGGCTTCGGGCAGTTCACCCGGGACTTCGGCATCGGCCTTGACTGCCTGAAACGCCGCAAGACGCCGGGAATAGTGATCGCGCACCACCAACGTCACGCCGCAGCCGGGGCAGACATACACACGCTGGGTGACGTTTTCGGTGTAGGTGTCGCAGTGCACACACCAGACGCGGCGCACCAACGTACCAGAGTGTTCGCGCAGGACTTCATCGCGATTGAGGTCGAAATGCGTCGCCACTTGCATGGCGCTACCGAGGAAACTTTCCGATCCGGCGAGGTACAGGCGAGTGCCCATATGGGCGTCGTCGAGCAAGGTCGTCAGCGCCTCGATCAGGGCCTGATTGGTCGCGTGCACCTGCAGAGGGAGCGCGTTGTGTTGCTGCAACTGCTCGAGGAAATCCTGTCCGGAAAACGATTCCTGCGAATAGAGCAGGGTGATCGGGCGATCCAGTCCGGCCATGTCGTCGAGCAAGCGCAACATCGCCCGACCGCCGCTGCCTTGCCCGGCGATGATGTGCCGGGTACCTCCCGACAACGGTTGCAAGCGGTCATAGACCGGCCTGCTTTTAATTCCGGTGATCAACATTTTTATTATTCCTCTTGGCTACCGGCACAGCAATGAAAGCCGGCCCTGATGCAAAAGCCCAACGATGGTGGGTTGCAGAGAGCAAGAGCACAGGTCGTGCCAAGAAGTTAAGTGATTGAAAATATTGAAATTGTAGCGAAGTGCTGGTGTCCGGGCAGGCAGAAGTAACTGGATGTGTAGGCATTTTTGCAGCGGTGTGGGTGAGACCAGCAGCCACCATCACCGCAGCAAGGGTCAGGTACTCGGGGTAACCAACATCTTCAATCCCGCTGAAGCTTGCGGATCAACGTCCCGATATCGATACCCAAATGCACTGCAGCCTTGCGCTTGCTGCCACACAAATGCACCGCACGCAAAATGACTTCCCGCTCGAAATGCTGAACCTGCAGCTTGAGATTCTCCTGCGCGTCGTCCTCATCCATCGCGTCGGCCAACGGTGGGGTCAGTCGCGACACAGGTCGGGCAGGTTCGAGCATTTCCGCCGGCAGATGATGCTCCTGCGCCTCGTCATCCGCGAGCACCGCCAGCCGCTCAAAAATGTTCACCAGCTCACGTACGTTGCCCGGATAGTCATAATCCATCAGCCGTTTACGACAAGCTCCCGAGAGACTCAGCGTCGGTTCGCGATCGCCATTGATGCGACTCAGCAGGATGTCGATGAGGAATGGCAAGTCGTCACGATGCTGACGCAGCGGTGGAATTTCCACCGGCAACACCGCCAGACGATAGTAAAGGTCAGCGCGAAATTCACCGGTGCTGACGAGGTGGCGCAAATCCTTGTTGGTCGCCGCAATGACCTGCACCTGTACCGTTTTGCTCAAGGGCGAGCCAACTGATTGAATGGTGCTGTCTTCGAGAAATTTCAGCAATTTGGCCTGCACGTGCAGCGGGATTTCACCAATTTCGTCGAGGAACAACGTGCCTCCCGAGGCAGCCTCGATATAGCCCTGCTTGCCACCCTGCAATGCGCCGGTAAAGGCGCCGCGCTCGTAGCCGAACATTTCCGATTCAAACAGGCTTTCCGGGATGCTCCCGCAGTTGACGTGGATAAACGGCCGATCGCCCCAGCCGGCGGCACGATGAATGTGCCGCGCAATGGCGGTCTTGCCGACGCCGGGTTCGCCAAGCAGCAGCAACCGCGCACGCCGCCGAAATGCCCGCACGCCAGTGTCGGCGATGCTCGACAATTGCGGCGAGAGATGCAGGGCGTTGTCCTGCGGATCGCGCAACCCCTGCGGTTCCACTGGCCGGCTGGCCAGTGTCGTGCGGCGTTGCGGCTGACTGCCATCGAAGTCTTTCTGGGTCAGCATGCGGAACGGTTTTTCGTAGGCCCCAGTGGGTATCGCGTGAGTACTGCTCAGCAACACCCGGCCTTCGCGTGAGCGGGTCAGGGCGCTGTTGCCGCCGCGATGCAGGGCGCTGAGCAAATCATCATAATTGAGCACTGATCGCTGGAAAAACTCACTCTCGGGCAGCCCGATCGCTTGCTGCCGCGACAGTCGATTGACCCGCTCGGCGGCCAGATTGAGAAACCGCACCCGACCTTCGCCATCGGTCACGATCAGCGCATCGCCGAAGCTGTCGAGCAAAGCGTGCAGCGCCGGCGTCTCCAGCAACGCACCAAGCACTTCACTGCTGACATTGACCGAGGAGCGCATGCCCATCTGCAACGTCGGTGGCAGGTTTTTATCTTTCATGGGTGCAACCCTTCAACGCGGTGCACGCCCTGACTGGCGCGGAACACCGCGACGCGCCAGGCAACGCCTTCGCGAATCAGTATTCGTGAACAATGCACATTGAAATCCCGGTTGCGCCCGCTCATGTCCGGCAGCGGCAGGCTATGCCAGGTGCGTTCGGGCAAAGCGTTATCCAGCAGCAGACGAGCGATGCCGGTGCCGTGAGTAATGCCGAACGTTTCTTCAAACGCTGCGTTGCGCCACTGTGGTTGCAAGTGTTCATCGATAACCAGCACCGCGTCCGGCACCGCATCGAAAACCCGGCGCAACGCATCGATGCGCTGCTCGGCGTCGTGCTGCATGCGCAACTCCTGGCTGACATCACGAATGCTGCCCCACATGCGCAGCAGGTGCCCGTTGGCGATGGTTGCGCGCACGTCGTTCTCGACGTAGGCCGGGGAACCGTCATGGCGGCGATCAACTGACAGCGCGCAATCGACACTGAAACCTGCCTCGATCAGGCGTCGCACAAACGCTTCGTTCGCCGGGCTGCGTGGCCAATAGAGGCGAACCGGTTGCTGATTGAAATCGACGTCTGAAGGCATCTCGTACACGTCGGCCATGGCGCGGTTGCACAGCCGCCAGTGCGAGTCGTTTTCGAACACCTGACGGACGATTTCGTCGGGCGTGGTGTTGATGTCCACCGCCTCGGCAAACTCGATGCACCAATACGCGACCTTGGCGCTTTGCAGCATCTGGCTCATGACTTCATTGGCATTGTGCATTTCCCGCAGGCGATGCCCCAGCGACCCCAGCGGTATTTTCAGCACGTGCAGGCGCGCCGGCTGCACCGCGCGCCATTCGAGCAAGCCGCACGCGATCACTGGCAGCAAACCGCCGTTGTGGCGGATCAGCGTCAGCTCCAGGCTATGCACCTGCTCATCGGCGGGCGGGTTGGCGAAAAGGCCCTGCAAGGCGCGCACCGACTCCATGTTGAAAATGCGCTCGATCGGTTGGTCTCGCAGCTCCCCGGTGGGGTAACCCAACTGGTCGCTAAGGCTGGCAGACAGGCTCACAACATGCCCGTCAGCACTGATCGTACTGGAGAGAGGCTGCACTTTGCTGGCCAGCAAATTCAAAATGTCCATGAGTGGATCGGCTCGAATTAGTTGATAGTGGTCAGCTGATGAGGGCACATCGCATGCCAACGGGCTGCCCTTCAGTCATCCGCGTCACCGAACACCGACACCAGCATTAAACTGCTGCAAATTTGCCTGTAAAACAGGTAAATCTGCAGCGCTTGACAGAGTTTAGCGGGCGCTCGGGCTGTGCAGCCATCCGTTAGTTTGTTTTCATCTGTTAAAGGCCGGCACATCTCAAACTGGTCTAAAAACACCCGACAGGTATTTCCGCCTTTGTACTATTCTGAAGTTGTAGGCGAAGACGCAGACTGATGCGCAAACGGATAGCGAGGAAACGTGGGGCGCGTTCCGAAGGGTACACGGTTAGAAAGATCTCCGCGCTGAGATCCAGCCCTTATGCCGTGTGAAGCAGGAGAGCACAAAACTGTCCTGTGGGAGGCCCGATAAACCTTGTAAGCCGGAGACCAGCACCGGCCACCTACTGATTCCCCAAAGCCCGCCACGTGCGGGCTTTGTCGTTCAAGCCGTTGGGTCGTTGGAGAGAATCCGGGGAGATTGCTGCAGTTTTCCAGTGGCGGCCTGAACAACCCGTCAGCGAGCCTGTAAACTGCGCTTTTCTATAGCAAAGCAGAGCACCCCATGGCCAACCAAGACATCGCCTTCCTGCCGGACCCCGACGCAGATTCCATCTCCTCCGACGTTGCCGGTTTTGCCGGCCTGCTGGTGTCCACGCAGATTCCGACCCGTGCCGATGGCAGTCTTGAATTGGGCGGAATCGTCGAACAGAGCGAGTGCACGTTGCAGGCGCTGAAGGTGGCACTTGAACGTGCCGGCAGTTCGATGGATCGGGTGATGCATCTGACCATCTACCTGACCGATATGGCTGATCGCGCCGCGTTCAATGAAGTGTACAAGCGCTTTTTCGCAAAACCCTGGCCGGTGCGGGCGGCGATTGGCGTTGCGGCGTTGGCGGTCGCGGGTATGCGCGTGGAAGTGACCGCAATGGCTGCCAAAGGCTGAAGCCGGCGATCAGCCAGTCAAGTACAACTGACGCTGACGGCCTTTGCGGCCCGCAGCAATTGCTGCTTTACATCGATCGGGATGCGTTGTTTTTTCAGGCGTTGTTCGAGGAAGATCTGATCGCCGCGGGTGTCCACCTCGGCGTCGATCACAGCGTTCTTGGCTTCAATCGAGGCTGCGTGCGCCTCGATGGCCCGGTCAACTTCTGTTTCATTGGCGGCGGCATCCAGTGCGCGGATCAGCGTCGCCACGTCGTCTTCCTCGGCCTTGACATAATCGTCCACCGTCAGGCCGGCTGCGAGCGCGCGCGCCTGGACTTCCACACCTTTGAGGGTTTGCCTGGCTTCCCCGCACAACGACTGTTGAGTTTGTGTGCCCACGGACTTCCAGTGAAAAAGTCCATAGGTGGTCGTGGCAGTCAACACCAGGACAACGGACACAGCTAGAATCCGCTTCACGGCGACGCTCTCGAATGCCTGGAGGGTGACTCTTCGCTCAAACATTGTGTTGCCTCTGCCAAGGAACTGAAAGCGTAGCACTGGAATCGATTTATCCCCGATTCCAGTGCGTGTGCAAACAGTACGCGCACCGATTGATCAAACCTCAGTCCAGTCAATGGTCTCTGATTCGCGCCACTTCACCTCCGTTATGCCATAACGCTCGGCCTGCGGCTTCGAAAGCGTCTTCAGCGGTGGCCGCCCCGGTTTTGGGATCGGTGCAATGCCGGCATCACAACTCGCCCAATGCCACGCATCCGCGTTTTGCATTATTTGCGCGCGGATGATGAACGATTTGGCCTTGCCATGAAGGTTGTATTCAATGATGTACAGTCCTGTGCGATTCATAAGGCCCCCCTCAATGCTCATAAGCAAATGAGTGGACCCGTCAATAAAAATTCAAAAGATTTTCACAGTGATTTTTACCTGTTGATCTGCAACGGTTTTCTTGAGTGGTGCGGGTCTATCCACCGCTAACCGTCCAGTGTTTTACGCCCTCGTCGAAGACCATCTGCTTGATCTCGTAAGCGATCCCGTACGCCAGGGAATCTTCTGCAGCGATGACTTTTTCCTCGGCAGACAGGCAGTGGAAAATGTCCAGCTTGGTCTCCGCGTGGGCGGTTTCCAGAGAGAAAATCTGCACGTAGCGCGCCAGATCGTTATCGAGGCTGGAGAGGTATTCACGCAGGCGTTGGTGATCAACGGATTTCTGGTTGAAATACCAGTTCATCGGGTGAATCAGGAATCGTGAGTGCGGCGAAGTGATGCGGTGTCCGGCGGCGAGAAACATGATCATGCCCATCGACTCGATATTGCCGGCATTGACCGCGCACAGCGGCACCGGCAACGACTTGAGAAAGGTATACAGGGTGAAACCGAAGTTGGTGCTGCCACCAGTGGTGGACAGATTGAGCATCAGCGAGGTCGCTCCCTGATTCAGGGCTTCAAGGCAGCAATCACGGAAGCGTTCGGTCGTGCCCTGATCGATTTGGCAGTGGAAGTGGACGATGTGTTCGCTCATCGGCTGATCCTGCTCTATGGAGGGCCGGTTCAGCCCTTTTGCTTGCTTTAAGGATTGACCGGATTCAGGAAAAATCAATGTCGCAGCGCCTGTAGCAGCTGTCGAGCCTGCGAGGCTGCGTCGGCTGCGCAGCAGTCGTAATTCGGGAAACAGGTTTCCCTGACGCATCGCATAGGTCTGTTGTACGACTGCTGGGCAGCCTGACGCAGCTGACGCAGCCTCGCAGGCTCGGCAGCTGCTACAGGCGTGCGGAGGAGGGGGTTTGTATCGCTACGTATCGCCGGCGTGAGGAGCCATGTTGGCTTACAAAACCACGATATTGGCGACACGAGCGCGATACACGGTACCCGCTTAATCGGGCCATCACAAACGGTGTCTACCCGGAGAAGAACCATGTCACTGATCACATCCCGTCACCCACGTCGTCTTTACACGTTCGCCCTGGCCACCGTGGCTGCACTCGCCAGCTACTCGGGCGTTTCGCAAGCCGCCGAGCCTGTGCCTGCAAAAAGCTGGCAGGCCGGGCTGCATCGCACTGATTTGCTGCGTCAGGACCTTGATGTCTCCGGGCGTGAAGTCATTCAGGTTCGCGTCGACTTCGAGCCGGGTGTCGCCTCGCCTAATCATTCGCACCCCGGTGTGGAAGTTGCTTATGTGATCGACGGGACATTCGAATACCAACTCGAAGGCCAGCCGCCGGTAACGCTGAAAGCGGGGGATTCGCTGTACATACCGGCGGGCACCGCGCACATCGCCAAGAACGTCGGCACGGGCAACGCATCGGAACTGGCCACCTACATCGTCAAAAAAGGTGAGCCGCTGGTGGTGATCAAGCCTTAAACGCGCATCAGGGAAGGTTTATACAACAGGGACATTTCGCCCGCATGAGCAGTTGCGGGTAATCACGTCAGGGTCGCGACGCGGGCTTGACAGCGGCCCGACTGATCCTCCGCGCATGGACGCCGGTCCCGCACCGCTGGTTACGCGGTTGCCTGCGGGATGTGTGCGCGGATCATGAAAACCACGTGGCGCGAGCGAGGTGATCTTCAAGCACGTCATTCAGGAAGCGGAACTGATCGTTGAGACCTACCACTTCATTGCTGAAATGATTGCCGGCGGCGGGCATCAGCAAATCGTCGAATGTTTCGTCGAACAGCAATTCGAACGTGTTGCGCGAGATGTGCGTCTGCGCGTAGTAGTTGCTGGCAAACATTGGAAAACTTACGGCAAGGGTCACGGCGACAATCATGATGTGCACTCCTCGGTCAGCACGTACCAGGAAAAAATGCTGAGGGTAACGGCCGTCAGGGCCAGGCAAGTGAGTAGGTGGATGATCATGATTGGCCCCTCCGATGCGGGTTTTGTGTTGGGTTGAGAGTGATCCTACGCTGACGGTTCTCGAGCGGAAGGCATTCATCGCGATGGTGGGTATCGACAGTAGTGATGGTCGGGCTTTTGTGGCGAGGGCATTCCAGCGGCCGGATTGCTGGCGATGAGGCCTGCAAGAGCATCATCAATCTCAGGTCAGCCACCTATACTCATATGAATAGCTTTGAACCCCCGAACATCCCGTTTACCGGGGAACCTGCAGGAAATCACGATCTTGAACCTGCGTTCGCTGATCGTTGCCGTGCTGCTGATCCTGGCCGGGTGTGCCACGCCTCAGCGCGCGCCGGTATCTGCGCCGGCGGTGGTGGTGTCGCGCAGCACCTGGCAGCAGGTCGACCGCGAGATAGTCATCGCGTCACGCTCGGCCACCGAGCAGAGCAAAATTTACGCACGCGGGGCAATGGACTATTGGCGCACACGGGTCTATCAACTGACCGAAGAAAATTTCATCCCCTGGTTCAGCAGCTACTGGACCCAGGAATGGCTGTCGATGAAAGTCAGTTGGTACGCCATCAGTGGCACGGATGAGCAGGACCAGTCTGAGAAACGCCTCGCCGCTTATCTGCTGGAGCAATACCAGCGGCGAGTGCTGGCACCGGTCGCGGTTGAAATCGATCCCGACCAGATTCTCGGCCTGGCCACAGCATTTTACGTCGACATTCTTCAGGAAGAACTGCAGCACATCTCCCAGCGCCACGGCGTTCCAATGGCTCAGCTCAACGGCCGAATCCAGAAGATTCCGGCCATCGCTCTGGGCCCACCGGCGGCGCGCAACGCTTCGCTGTACCAGGTGGTGCGCACCCAGCCGCTGAATACGCTGCCGGCCTATGCGGCGTTGATCGACAAAATCCACAAGGCCGGCGGCGACAGAGG
The DNA here is from genome assembly GCF_902497625.1 of Pseudomonas fluorescens. Lineage (GTDB taxonomy): Bacteria > Pseudomonadota > Gammaproteobacteria > Pseudomonadales > Pseudomonadaceae > Aquipseudomonas > Aquipseudomonas fluorescens_BQ. Next base: position 12,690 of record NZ_CABVGX010000062.1, read on the forward strand.
GGTTGATTCGACCGACACCGCTATGGCGCCGGTGGCCAAGCGCGCCAGCAAACGGATCGAAGCCGAGATGGCCCCGCGTGGGGCGGCGAGTGCCGTGGCCGCAGTCGCGGGGAAACTCGCGGGCGCGCTTATTTCCGTGGGTGTGGCGGGCGTCAGGGCAGTGATTCAGGCCAATGACCGGCCCGACAGCGAGGCGCTGATTCGCAGCAGCCTGGGCAACACCTTCGACAAGGCGTGGACCAAGCTGGTGCAGAACCCGACCACCGGCGTGATGGCGGGGACGCTGTACCTGGCGGCGCAAATCGAGGGCAATCTGGCTGCCAGCCTGCAACCGTCGGTCGGTCTCGATGGCGGAACGGTCGAATGGAACCCTGTGCAATCGACTAACCCGCAGATTGAACCCTAACTCACGCAGGAGAATGACCATGTCTTACGTCGACGGTTTTGTCATTGCCGTGCCCACCGCCAGCCGCGAGCAATTCCGCCAGCACGCCGCCACCGCCGCGCCGGTATTCATCGAGTATGGCGCGCTCAGCGTTGCCGAATGCTGGGGCGATGACGTCCCGGATGGCAAAGTGACGTCGTTCCCGATGGCGGTGAAGCTCAAGGACGACGAAACGGTGGTATTTTCCTGGATCATCTGGCCCGACAAGGCCACGCGCGACGCGGGCATGGACAAAGTCATGAAGGACCCGCGGCTGCAGGCCGACATGAATGCGATGCCGTTCGATGGTCAGCGCATGATCTTCGGCGGTTTCGAAATGATTGTTAAAGCCTGACGATTACCGGATCACTCCGACACCGGGGTGATCCGGCAACTTTTGCGTTGTTGAATCTCCCGGTCCGACGGCCGCTCCCGGATAAACTCGAAACGCGGCTCACCTTCGCTATAGTGAACCAGCCAGCCCCATTCCAGTTCGGACTCATCCTGGCCCGCCTGTGGCGGCGCGGCCCACCAGGGTTCTTTGCTGATGATCTGTCGCATGGCGTCCTCCCGTTGAATCGGTTGGGTCAACTATAACCTGCCCACAAGGAGCTGCCAGGCGTGAGCGACGAAGCCCAAAATCCCCTCAGACGGCTGTTCTTTGCCCTGAGCTGCCCGGCCGAGCAACGCCGGGCCATTGCGCAGTGGCGCGGGGAGCTGGCGTTGCGCATCGGGCGACCGGTGCCGACGGAGAATTTTCATCTGACACTGTTGTTTCTCGGCGCCGTCGATGTGGCGCAGATCCCCGGGATTTGCACGGCGGCAGGCAAGGTTCGCGTGCCGGGGGTGGCGTTGCGGGTGGCGCTGGATCGCCTCGATGTCTGGCGCAGGGCGGGGGTGCTGGTGCTGGCGCCGGAACAGGCGCCGCCGGAGTTGCTACGGCTGGTGTATGCCCTGGAGCAGGCAATGCTGCCGTTCGGGCTGGAAGAGACGGTGAAGGAGTTTCGACCGCACCTGACGCTGATGCGCGAATTCCGCGCACCGGTGCCGGAGTCCGCTACGCCGCCGGAGTTTTTCCTGCGTGCTGATCGCTTTGCGCTTTTCGAATCGCACAAGGGCCGCTACCGGGCGCTGGCCGAATGGCCGCTGGTCGCGCAATAAAAAAAGCGCCCGAGGAGGGCGCCGAATTCACCTGAACCGAGGAAGCCAGGTGAGGCCGTTCTTGGAAATGGTGCAGCGGTGGTAAGGCGCTGCGTGAACGGAAACTGTGGAAGGGTGTTTTGGCAGCGATGGCTTCTTTGATCGTTCCCACGCTGTGCGTGGGAATGCCTCTACGGACGCTCCGCGTTCGGCTCTGCTGGAACGCGGGGCGTCCCCGGCTGCATTCCCACGCGGACGGTCAGACGCCTCGCCGTGGGCACGATCGTCTTCACAGCAATTACTTGCCGAGCTTCACCCGCGTCCAGCCGCGCGTCATCACGCGCTGCACACCGATCGGCATGTCGGGAATGGCGTACAACGTCGCGATCACCGCTTGCGTTGGATACGAACCCGGGTCGTTGCGAATCGCTTCATCCACTAACGGTGTCGCCGCCGCGTTGGCGTTGCTGTAGCCGATGTTGTTGGTGATCTCGGCGATGATCTCCGGGCGCATGAGGAAATCCATCAACAGGTAGGCATTGTCGACATTCGCTGCATCCTTGGGGATCGCCACCATGTCGTAGAAACTGCCGGCGCCTTCTTTCGGAATGCTGTAATCGATCTGTACCTTGCCGCCGGCTTCCTGAGCGCGGGCCTTGGCTTGCAGCACATCACCGGAATAACCGACCGCCACACAGATGTTGCCGTTGGCCAGATCGGAGATGTATTTCGACGAATGGAAATAAGCCACCGACGGCCGAATTTTCATGAACAGCGCTTCTGCTTCGGCGATCTGCGTCTTGTCCTTCGAGTTCACCGGGTAACCCAGATAGTGCAGGGCGGCCGGCAGCATCTCGGTTGGCGAGTCGAGAAAGCTGATCCCGCAGGCCTTCAGTTTTTCCGCATTCTCCGGTTTGAACAGCAGGTCCCAGGAGTTGACCGGGGCATTGGCGCCGAGCACTTCCTTGACCTTCTGTGGATTGAAACCGATGCCGATCGACCCCCACATGTACGGGAAAGCGTGAGCGTTATCCGGGTCGCTGGCCGCAGCGTTTTTCAGCAACACCGGGTTGAGATTTTTCCAGTTCGGCAGTTTTGATTTGTCCAGTTCCTGATACACGCCAGCCTTGATCTGCTTGGCCAGAAAACTGTTCGACGGCACCACGATGTCGTAGCCGGATTTACCCGCCAGCAAGCGCGCTTCAAGGGTTTCGTTACTGTCGAATACATCGTAGGTCACGCGAATTCCGGTTTCATCCTCGAATTTTTTGATGGTGTCCGGCGCTATGTAATCCGACCAGTTGTAGACGCGCAGAACCTTGTCATTGGCTTGGGCGCCGGAGACAATCGCGCCCAACAAGGACAGTGTCAGCAGAGTCCTGCCAAACATTTTCATAGGTACAACTCCAATTCTTTTTATTCAAAATCACAAGACAAATCTGCAGTGATCACAAACCCTGAGGATTCCCTGAGTCCGTGCGGTAAACACAAACCCTGTGCAGCCCTGGATCTCGTGCATTACACACAAACCTGTGCAGCCCTGGATCCCATGAATTACACACAAACCCTGTGCAGCCCTCGATCCCATGAATTACACATAAACTCTGTGCAGCCCTGGATCCCATGCATTACACATAAACCCTGTGGTGAGGGGGCTTGCCCCCGTCGGGCTGCGAAGCGGCCCCAAAACCTGCGGCGAGGTAAATCATGCACACCGCATACGCTGGTTTTACGACTGCTGCGCAGCCGAACGGGGGCAAGCCCCCTCGCCACAGTGAAATCCTCATTAGGGCCACTAAGCCGTCGCTTCGAGTCGCCGGTTTTCAGGTTGCTGCCACGACTCGCTGGCGGTCTGGTCCATCGCTTCTTGAATCGCTCGCTTGCGGCTGGCTTCTGCGCGGCGGCTGAAATACCAGACCAGGAAAGTCACCAGCGATACCGCCAGCAGAATCAGGCTGGCTACGGCATTGATCTCAGGCTTCACCCCCAGACGCACCGCCGAGAACACTTCCATGGGCAGAGTCGTCGAGCCCGGGCCCGAGACGAAACTCGCCAGCACCAGATCATCCAGCGACAGCGCAAACGACATCATGCCGCCGGCCGCCAGTGACGGCGCGATCATCGGGATTGTGATCAGGAAAAACACCTTGAACGGCTTCGCCCCGAGGTCCATGGCCGCTTCTTCAATAGACAAGTCCAGCTCACGAAGACGCGCGGAAACAACCACCGCCACATAAGCTGCACAAAACGTCGTGTGCGCAATCCAGATGGTGACAATGCCGCGCTCCATCGGCCAGCCGATCAATTGCGCCATCGCCACAAACAACAGCAACAGCGACAGACCGGTAATCACCTCCGGCATCACCAGCGGCGCCGTGACCAGGCCGCCAAACAGCGTGCGGCCCTTGAAGCGCGTAACGCGGGTCAGCACGAACGCGGCCAGCGTGCCCAGCGCCACCGCCGCAATGGCGGTGTAGCAGGCGATTTCCAGCGAGCGCAGTACCGAGCCCATCAGTTGCGTGTTGTCGAGCAGACCGACGTACCACTTCAGCGACCAGCCGCCCCACACCGTGACCAGTTTCGAGGCGTTGAACGAGTAGATCACCAGAATCAACATCGGCAGGTAGATGAACGACAGGCCGAAGATCAGCATGAACTTTGAAAATCCGAAGCGTTTCATCCCCGACCCTCCATCTCTTTGGCCTGGCTACGGTTGAACAACAGGATCGGCACAATCAGGATCAACAGCATCACTACCGCCAGGGCCGACGCCACCGGCCAGTCGCGGTTGTTGAAGAATTCCTGCCAGAGCACGCGACCGATCATCAGCGTTTCGGGACCGCCCAGCAGTTCCGGAATCACGAACTCGCCGACCACCGGAATGAACACCAGCATGCAGCCGGCGATGATGCCGTTCCTGGCCAGCGGCACGGTGATTTTCCAGAAGTTGTTGAAGTTGCTCGAACCCAGGTCCGACGCGGCCTCCAGCAGACTGCCGTCGTGCTTCACAAGATTGGCGTACAGCGGCAACACCATGAACGGCAGGTACGCGTACACCACGCCGATATACACCGCCGTATTGGTGTTGAGAATTTCGATGGGGTGGTCGGTCAGCCCGGTCCACATCAGCAAGCCGTTGAGCAAACCGTTATTGCTGAGGATGCCCATCCACGCATACACGCGGATCAGGATGGCGGTCCAGGTCGGCATCATGATCAGCAACAGCAAAACGTTTTGCGTTTCCTTTTTCGCTTTGGTGATGGCGTAAGCCATCGGGAAGCCAATCCCCAGGCACATCAGCGTGCTGAAAAAAGCCACTTTCAACGAGCCGAAGTATGCCGAGATGTACAGCTCGTCTTCGGTCAGCAACAGGTAGTTGCCGACGTTCAACAGAAGCTGGAATTTCTGCTCGACGAAGGAGTAAATCTCGGAGTACGGCGGAATGGCCAGCGCTGCTTCCGAGAAGCTGATTTTGATCACCAGGAAGAACGGCAACATGAAAAACAGGAACAGCCACAGGAAAGGGATTCCGATGACGAGCTTGCGACCACTCGGCATCAGCCGCGTGAACTGCTGATTGAGTGTTTTCATGAGCGCAGTACCACGCCGCTGTCGTCTTCCCACCACACGTAGACGTTGTCATCCCAGGTCGGACGCGCGCCGCGGCGTTCGGCGTTGGCCATGAACGACTGCACGATTTTGCCGCCGGGCAGTTTCACGTAGAACACTGAGTGGCCGCCGAGGTAGGCGATGTCGTGCACCTTGCCCTGTGACCAGTTGTAGCGAAACTCCGGCTGGGTGGTGCTGACGAGCATTTTTTCCGGGCGGATGGCGTAGGTGATCGACTTGTCCTGAACCGAGGTGCTGACGCCGTGACCGACGTAAATCTTCTGTTCCAGATCAGGGCTGTGAATGATCGCGTGGCCTTCGAGGTCTTCCACCACGGTGCCGTCGAACGCGTTCACGTTACCGATGAATTCGCAGACCATGCGGCTGACCGGCGCTTCATAAATGTCGACCGGGCTGCCGATCTGTGCGATCCAGCCCAGGTGCATGATCGCGATGCGCTGCGCCATGGTCATGGCTTCTTCCTGGTCGTGCGTCACCATCACACAGGTCACGCCGACGCGCTCGATGATCTCCACCAGCTCCAGTTGCATCTGCGAGCGCAGTTTTTTATCCAGTGCGCCCATCGGTTCGTCCAGCAACAACAGCTTCGGACGTTTGGCCAGCGAACGGGCAAGGGCCACACGTTGACGCTGACCACCGGACAGCTGATGCGGCTTGCGTCTGGCGTACTGGGTCATGTGCACCAGGCGCAGCATCTCTTCAACCCGTGCGTCGATTTCACTGGCGGGCAGACGGTCCTGTTTGAGGCCGAAGGCGATGTTCTGCGCAACCGTCATGTGCGGGAACAGGGCGTACGACTGAAACATCATGTTGATCGGACGTTCGTACGGCGGCATGTCCGTGATGTCGACGCCGTCGAGGAAAATCCGCCCGTCGGTTGGCCGTTCGAAGCCGGCAAGCATGCGCAGCAAGGTCGATTTACCTGAACCGGAACCGCCAAGCAGGGCGAAGATTTCCCCCTGAAGGATCTCGAGCGAGACGTCGTCTACTGCGCAGGTTTCGTCGAATTTCTTGGTGACACGGTCTACTTTCAACAAGACCTTTTTCGCGGTTTGCTGACCTTCAAGAGCCTTCCTGTGAATGCTGGAGGCGTTTGCCATGTGAAACTCCCAACAGGTTTCAGTCGTCGGGCCAACGCGGCCTGACTTAAAGTGGATTGCAAGCCCGGGGCGAGCAGTGCCAGAGAGGTCAACGGCGATCACCTGTGGGAGCGAGCTTATGTGGCGAGGGGGCTTGCCCCCGTTCGATTGCGAAGCAATCGTAAATCGGGCACCGAGTTCCATCTCAGGATCTCGGTGGCTGATTACGGGGGTGCTTCGCACCTCAACGGGGGCAAGCCCCCTCGCCACACAAGCCCCCTCGCCATACCCGCTCATTTCGCAGGGAGTTGCCTTTGAATCACTGGCCCATACCGTTCGGGCTTATTCGGCGCCGCCGTCCTGGCTGCCTGGGTCGTACTTGTTGTTATTGCAGTGTGTCGTTTCGCAAGTACGGGCGCGCCAACGCCCGCCCGCAGAACTCGCCGGTGCAGTCAATGAATGTTCTGTATCAGCGGGTGTTACGCAGCGCAGCCCTTCGCCGGCAGGCATCGCCAAACGCCTGGAAAATTCTCAGATAAGAAGGATTGGAAAGGACCTGCCATTCCGGGTGCCATTGCACGCCGACGGCAAAGGCTTCGCTGTCCTTGACGGAGATCGCCTCGATCAAGCCGTCTGGCGCGATCGCCTCGCAGCGCAACCCTGTTGCGAGTCGATCTATGCCCTGGCTGTGAATCGAATTCACCTGAAACTGCTCCGGCAAATCCAGCGCCTGAAACACGCCGCCGGGTTGCACGATGACGGCATGCGCGGGGGCGTATTGCACTGTCAGTTGCGGACTGTCCGCTTCGCGGTGATCGAGCATGCCCGGCAGCTCGTGCACCTTCTGATGCAGGCTGCCGCCGAACGCCACGTTCATCTCTTGGAAGCCCCGGCAGATGCCGAGCAGCGGAACGCCGGCCGCGATGGCTGCACGCAATAAGGGGAGGGTGGTGGCGTCACGCGCTGGATCGTGATCCGTACCGGGCGCGCTGGCCGCACCCTGATAGTGGAAAGGCTCCACATTCGACGGCGATCCGGTTAGCAGCAGACCATCGAGCTGCCCGAGCAGGTCGTCGATTTCAGTCAGATCGCCCAGGGAAGGAATGACCACAGGCAGCCCCAGAGCCGCGACGCTGACAGCACGCAAGTACTTGTCGCCGCTGACGTGGTAGGGGTGCAGGCCTATCTGTTTGACGCATGCAGTAACGCCGATCAATGGCTTGAATGCCATTTTTATCACCTCGAAGTTTCACACTTGAACGAGCTTTTCCGGAGCTTAGCCTTGTTGATTTTAATTAACAACCACCCTGTAAAAAATTCTAAACGCCACGCGTCTGATCGTCATGAATTTCATGGCTTTGAGGCCTCTTTTGGGACCGTCGTGCCCATAATAAGCCCGAAAATAAAGGTTGAGCGGTCAGGTGTTCGCTATTGACTTCACTTTGCCGTTCGGGTTGACTGAGCTCGCGAAACAGCAGTGAACATAATAATTAACAGCCAATAGGTGCATCATGTCGGTCCCTCTGCGTACCGTTCAACTCAACGAAGCAAACGCATTCCTTAAGAAATATCCTGAGGTTTTGTACGTCGACCTTCTGATTGCGGATATGAACGGTGTGGTGCGCGGCAAGCGCATCGAACGCACCAGTCTTCATAAGGTTTACGAAAAAGGCATCAACCTTCCCGCGTCCTTGTTTGCCCTGGACATCAACGGCTCTACGGTGGAAAGCACCGGCCTTGGACTGGACATCGGCGACTCCGACCGCATCTGCTTCCCCATCCCCGACACCCTTAGCATCGAGCCGTGGCAGAAGCGTCCGACCGCGCAACTGTTAATGACCATGCACGAACTTGAAGGCCAGCCGTTCTTTGCCGATCCGCGTGAAGTGCTGCGTCAGGTGGTGAGCAAGTTCGACGACATGGGCTTGACCATTTGCGCCGCGTTCGAACTCGAGTTTTATCTGATCGATCAGGACAACATCAACGGACGTCCGCAATCGCCGCGTTCGCCGGTGTCCGGCAAGCGTCCGGTGTCGACTCAGGTGTACCTGATCGATGACCTCGACGAATACGTCGATTGCCTGCAAGACATCCTCGAAGGCGCGAAAGAGCAGGGGATCCCGGCTGACGCCATCGTCAAGGAAAGCGCCCCGGCGCAGTTCGAAGTGAACCTGCATCACGTCAATGACCCGATCAAGGCCTGCGACTACGCGGTGTTGCTCAAGCGTCTGGTGAAAAATATCGCCTACGACCACGAGATGGACACCACATTCATGGCCAAGCCGTATCCAGGTCAGGCGGGCAATGGTTTGCACGTGCACATTTCGATTCTCGACAAGGAAGGCAACAACATCTTCACCAGTGAGGATCCCGAGCAGAACGCCGCGCTGCGCCACGCGATCGGCGGTGTGCTCGAGACCCTGCCGGCACAGATGGCCTTCCTCTGCCCGAACGTCAACTCGTACCGCCGCTTCGGCGCGCAGTTCTATGTGCCGAACTCGCCGAGCTGGGGCATCGACAACCGTACCGTTGCGGTGCGAGTGCCGACCGGTTCGCCGGATTCGGTGCGCATCGAGCATCGCGTTGCCGGCGCGGATGCCAACCCGTACTTGCTGATGGCGTCCGTGCTGGCCGGTATTCACCACGGTTTGACCAACAAGATCGAACCGGGCGCGCCTGTGGAAGGCAACAGCTACGAGCAGAACGAGCAGAGCCTGCCGAACAACCTGCGCGATGCCCTGCGCGAACTGGCGGACAGCGAGGTCATGTCGCGCTACATCGATCCGCTGTACATCGACGTGTTCGTGGCCTGCAAGGAGAGTGAGCTCGCCGAGTTCGAGAATTCCATCTCGGACCTTGAGTACAACTGGTATTTGCACACGGTTTGATTGGTCTGCGAAGGAACCGCGGAACTGGCGGTGTACAAAAATTTGCAAACAACACCGATCAACTGCGGGAGCGACCTGTGGTGAGGGGGCTTGCCCCCGTTTGAGTGCGTAGCACTCATTAAATCTTCGGTACGCCACAGATTCCAGGACTGCTTCGCAGCCCAACGGGGGCAAGCCCCCTCGCCACAGGCCGATCCCCCAGGAATCGCCGTTTCTGTTCATCAACTGGTCGGCATCATTCCATCGACTACTTATTCCTCTGCACCGAGTCACCACAATGACAAACACTCGCAGCGACTGGGAGCAATGCTTCCAGTCTTTATCCATCGAAGGCCGCGCGTTCATCGACGGTCGATACTGCCCGGCGCTCAGCGGCGATTCCTTCGAATGCATCAGCCCGGTCGATGGCCGGTTCCTCGCCCATGTCGCCAGCACTGATGAAGCCGATGCCAACGCCGCCGTAGCCGTCGCCCGCCGCACCTTCGAGTCCGGCGTCTGGGCACACCTGGCCCCGGCCGAACGCAAGCGCATCCTGATCCGCTTCGCCGATCTGATCCTCGCCAACCGCGAAGAACTCGCCCTGCTTGAAACCCTCGACATGGGCAAGCCGATCAGCGATTCGATGAACATCGACATACCGGCGACCGCCAACGCGATTCGCTGGAACGCCGAAGCCATCGACAAGATCTACGACGAAGTCGCCGCTACGCCGCACGATCAACTGGGCCTGATCACCCGCGAGCCGGCCGGTGTCGTCGCCGCGATTGTGCCGTGGAATTTCCCGTTGATCATGGCCAGCTGGAAGTTTGCCCCGGCCCTCGCGGCCGGCAACTCGTTCATCCTCAAGCCCTCGGAAAAGTCGCCACTGACGGCCCTCCGCATCGCGCAGCTTGCCCTTGAGGCGGGCATCCCCAAAGGCGTGTTCAACGTTCTGCCGGGTTACGGCCACACCGTCGGCAAAGCGCTGGCGTTGCACATGGACGTTGACGTGCTGGCCTTCACCGGCTCGACCGCGATCGCCAAGCAACTGCTGATTTACGCTGGCCAAAGTAACATGAAACGCGTCTGGCTCGAAGCCGGAGGGAAGAGTCCGAACGTGGTGTTCGCCGATGCGCCGGATTTGCGCGCGGCTGCAAAAGCGGCGGCCAGCGCGATTGCCTTCAATCAGGGCGAAGTCTGCACCGCCGGTTCACGGTTGCTGGTCGAGCGTTCGATCCGCGAGCAATTCATCCCGTTGCTGGTCGAAGCGCTGCAAGCGTGGCAACCGGGACACGCGCTGGACCCGCAAACCACGGTCGGCGCGCTCGTCGATCAGCGCCAACTGGATAATGTTCTGCGCTACATCCAGGTCGGCAAAGACCAGGGCGCGCAGTTGATTGCCGGCGGCAGTCGCACCCTCGAAGACACCGGCGGCCTGTACGTGGACCCGGCCATTTTCGACGGTGTGACCAACGCCATGACTATCGCCCGAGAAGAAATCTTCGGTCCGGTGCTGTCGCTCATCACCTTCGATACGGAAGAGCAAGCGCTGGCGATCGCCAACGACAGTATCTTCGGCCTGGCCGCCGGTGTCTGGACCAGTAACCTGAGCAAGGCTCACACCTTCGCTCGCGGCTTGCGTGCCGGCAGCATCTGGGTCAACCAGTACGACGGCGGCGACATGACCGCGCCATTTGGCGGGTATAAACAGTCGGGTAATGGTCGCGACAAATCGCTGCACGCGTTCGACAAATACACCGAACTCAAAGCGACCTGGATCAAGCTCTGACACCTCTAAATCGACGGCCGCCAGCCAGTGTGGGCGGCCTTCGGAGAAACCTATGAAAACAACAACACACGTAAACAGCTACTACGCCGCCACCCGCAACTTCACCGGTGATTTTCCGCTGCTTGAGCAAGCCGTGGACTGCGATGTCTGTGTGATCGGCGCCGGCTATACCGGATTGTCCTCGGCGCTGTTCCTCGCCGAGGCGGGCTACAGCGTGACTGTGCTCGAAGCGGCCAAAGTCGGCTTCGGCGCCAGTGGGCGCAACGGCGGGCAACTGGTCAACTCCTACAGCCGCGACGTCGATGTGATCGAAGACCGCTATGGCGACAAGACCGCTGAAGTGCTGGGCAGCATGATATTTGAAGGTGCCGACATCATTCGTCAGCGCATCCAGCACTACGACATCCAGTGTGATTACCAGCCTGGCGGCATCTTCGCGGCGCTCAATAAAAAGCAGCTCAGAGGCCTGGCCGAGCAGAAAAGCAACTGGGAACGCTACGGCAACGAAAACCTGAAGATGCTCGACGCGGCAGACATCAAACGTGAAGTCGGTTGCGACAATTACGTCGGCGGCCTGCTTGATCTGCAGGGCGGCCACGTCCATCCCTTGAACCTGGCGCTCGGTGAAGCTTCGGCGATCATTGGCCTGGGCGGCAAGATCTACGAACAGTCGGCGGCGTTGGAAATCACCTACGGCGAGCCGATCACCATTCGCACCGCCAAAGGCGTCGTGCGCGCCAACTATCTGCTGATCGCCGGCAACGCGTATCTGCCCCAAGGACTCGACAATCGAGTGACCAGCAAAAGCATGCCGTGCGGCTCGCAAATCGTCGTCACCGAGCCGTTGTCCGAGCACGTCGCGCGCAGCCTGATCACAAACAACTATTGTGTGGAAGACTGCAATTATTTGCTCGACTACTATCGCCTCACCGCCGACAACCGCCTGCTGTACGGCGGTGGCGTGGTCTACGGCGCGCGTGAGCCGGATGACATCGAACAGCTGATCAAGCCGAAGATCCTCAAGACCTTCCCGCAGCTCAAGGACGTGAAGATCGATTACCGCTGGACCGGCAATTTCCTGCTGACCATGTCGCGCATGCCGCAATTCGGTCGCATCGAGAAAAACGCCTACTACATGCAGGGCTACAGTGGTCACGGCGTCACCTGTTCGCACCTGGCCGGCAAACTGATAAGTGAAATGATCCGCGGCGACGCCGAACGTTTCGACGCTTTTGCCTCGCTCCCGCACATGCCGATGCTCGGCGGCCGCACCTTCCAGGCCCCGCTCACCGCTCTGGGCGCCGCGTATTACGCGCTGCGCGACCGCTTCGGTATTTAAGCCGGCGCACGTTCCAGGGGGCTAATGTGTGGGCGCACTGGATCGGCAGCAGCATTAAAACGGTACCCACCCGGATCAACCTGTGGGAGCGAGCCTGCTCGCGATGGGGCCATGTCAGCCGCTATCAGTGGCGCCTGACCCACCGCCATCGCGAGCAGGCTCGCTCCCACAGTCTGGCGGCCCGAATCAAACTGTAGAAGTGAGCCTGGTCCGGGCGGCGTTCCGACGAAGAGGCCATCACTGCAGACACAAACCCAATCATGCACCCCCCAATCGCCATCTACCTCAGCCTACAGCAACAACCGCAAACGTGATTTAATACCCGCCTTTAATTTCCGGGACAGGGAAAGCGGTACTTTCGCGGCCAAAAGTCGCCCGCCATCCACCCCCATAACCCTTAAGTATTTCTCGCATAAGGCTGTCATGGACACGGGCTCACGACTCAAACTGGTACGCGAAAGCTACAAACTCTCCCAGCGCGAGCTGGCCCGGCGCAGTGGCGTGACCAATGCCACCATTTCCCTGATCGAACAGAACCGCGTCAGCCCCTCCGTCAGCTCCCTGAAGAAGCTGCTCGAAGGCATCCCCATGTCCCTCGCGGATTTCTTCACCTTCGACCAACCGCCTCGTGAACACCAATACGTTTTCCGCGCCAATGAACAGCCCGACCTCGGCCGCCACGGCCTGCGTTTGCTGCTGATCGGTGCGTCGGTGCCGAGCCGGCAGATGCGACTCTTGCGTGAACAATACGCACCCGGAGCAAGTTCAGGAGAAGAGCCGATAGTGCATGCTGAAGGCGAGGAGTGCGGACTCGTGACGCGCGGCACGGTCGAGCTGACGGTGGATGGGCAGATCAGTGTGCTGAATGCCGGCGATGGCTATTATTTCCCGACGACGCTGCCGCATCGGTTTCGCAACATCGGTCAGGATGAAGCGGAAATCATCAGCGCCAACACTCCGGCGAACTTCTGATCCTGAAACGAACACTCTGTAGCAGCTGCCGAAGGCTGCGTCCG
>NZ_CABVGX010000063.1 GCF_902497625.1 Pseudomonas fluorescens
TATTGCGATCCCTGGTCCGAGTGGAATAGCGGATCCGAAGGCCTGCCACGCTGCTCGTAAGCCATATCCAGCGCTTTGATCACCAGCTCAGCGTCTGGCTTTTCCGACAGCGCCCAGCCCACGATCCGACGCGTACAAAGATCTAGGACGACAGCCAGGTAATGCCACTTTCCTTGAGCCCAAATGTAGGTGATATCGCCGCACCAGACTTGATTAGGCGCTGGCACGTCGAACTCGCGGTTCAATGTGTTCGGGATATCCAGTCTTTCTACTGTTGCTCGTTTGTAGGCATGGGAGCCGGGTTGTTTGCTGACTAAATCAAGCTCGCGCATCAAGCTACGAACTTTGAATCGACCGAGTTGCTCACCGTCTTCACGCATCAGCGACAGAATGCTACGACTGCCCGCGGAGCTGCGACTTTGCGAGAACAGCTCACTGACGCGACTACGTAATCGAAGCCGTTCAACATCGGGCGTGCGGCGCCGCAGGCGCTGGGCGTAGTAACACGAGCGAGTGACGTCAAACACCTTGCACAGCCAATCAACCGGCTCATGGGCGCTCAACTGGGCAATCAGCGCGAACGCTCGTGATCTTCCGACATCAAGAGCGCGGTAGCCTTTTTTAATATGGATTTCTCTCGCTCAAGCCGAGCGATCCGGGCCTCCAGCTCCTGAATTTTTTGCTGTTCCGGCGTCAGCGCCTTGCTCTGCGGGGTGATGCCTTTATGTTCTTTCTGAATCTGGTCAACCCAGCGGCGCAATGCCGACTCACCAATGCCTAGTGAACGGCTGGCTTCGATGTAGCTGTAGTTTTGTTTGAGCACGAGGGCTGCGGCCTCGCGCTTGAATTCAGGAGTAAAGGAGCGGCGTTGTTTGGTCATCTGACACCTCGATCTGGCGAGCATTCTCGCCTAAATGGGTGTCCGGTTTCATTAGACCACTACAATATCGATTCGAGACAGACAGTGGGAATATTCTTTTCATTTTCTACAGTTATAGTTGGGGATGTCTTTTGCTTGAGATAATGAAAGAGCGATTTTTCTGTTGCAGGGAGAAATCGTTTTACAGTTTTTATGATGTCGTTGTCACTGTTGATAGCGACCAGACCCTCAAGTGTTATTGGATTGGTGGGCGAGGCCAGTTTCAGGTTTGCGAGAAATTCCCTGTCTTCATCTGTGGGGCTGCGACGACAAGCACTAATGTCGATACCCATCCCTAGCTGCAATGACAGACAGGCGCGTTTTTCTTTAATCAGATTAAGTCTGGCCTGGTGCTCCTTGGTGATTGCCGGATCCCATGGAGCAATACCATAGTAATTTATAAACTGGACCAGTGAGAGTTGTCCATCGGCGCGAATAACTCCCTCAATGCCGGCTGTTTTGAGATTGATGGTAGCGACCAGGTTGATGATGGTCGAGTCGGGTGCAGCCAATACTCCCTCGCCGTTTTCATCCTCTGATAAAGTGAGGTGGGCAAGCGAAATGGTTTCTTTGAATTGATCTGGTAAAATGTTTAGCACTATTTTTTTTTTGCCGTCCAACGAGGTGACCTTGTATTCAACTGCAGTGCGGTCACGTGTCAGCACCAGGGTGTCGGGGTTGGCCTCCAAGCGGTGGCAATGCTTACGGTACGCCGGAAGTTTCAATAAAGGTGCCAATAACCTTTGGTCTCGAGCACTCGTGGGAGTGAGGGGGGAATGAGGGTGGGGAGCCATGAGTACAGTTGCCAACTGTGTTAACGATATGCCGGCAGTGTCGAGGTGGCTTAACATCCAGTCGTAGTCGGACAGCATGGCTTTATGCACCATACTATCAGTCGGGGCCAAATCGAGTTCGCTGTGCAATGCATCGGATTCAGAGGTAGTTATGTTCATGGTTGATATCTCGTGTGGTGAATTAAGTGTCCTGGCCGATCAAGATAAAAATGATTGCAATAGCCTTGCAGGAGTCACGAGAGTTTTACGTCGAAGTGAGTAATGGGTGCGGTAGATATGTATAAGTTGGGCGTAATGCCCGCGAGGGAATGAAACATTTCTTTTTTAACGATGTCTCAAGCGCTTGTCCGGCACGAACGGCTACGCATGCCCGACAGGGGCATTCAGGCGGACAGGAAATATTGACGCTGGCTTGCCGTGAGAGTGAACGCCCCCTAGTCTAGTTGGAGCGATCACGTCGGACGCTGATCTTGCAGTGCTAAAACAAGGGACCTCATGAATCAA
This sequence comes from Pseudomonas fluorescens, assembly GCF_902497625.1. GTDB lineage: Bacteria > Pseudomonadota > Gammaproteobacteria > Pseudomonadales > Pseudomonadaceae > Aquipseudomonas > Aquipseudomonas fluorescens_BQ. Next base: position 2,218 of record NZ_CABVGX010000063.1, read on the forward strand.
ACGCGGACACTCGGAACGCCCCGGTTGCTCGGTATCGTCTGGCCATTTATTGCCGTGGTGCTGTTTCAGGCCCTGCTGGGTGGTGTCAGCCTGTACGTTCTTTCCGCAGTGCGCGGGTACGTTGCCGGGGAAAGTCTTTGGTCCAAAGGCCAGAAAGACGCCATTTATTACCTGAATCTCTACGCCGACAGTCGCGACGAGGCCATCTTCACTAAATACCGCAATGCGATAGCCGTGCCGCAAGGCGGCCACGAGTTGCGCATTGCACTGGACCAGCAGCCGCCAGACACCGAAGCGGCGCGTCAAGCCATCCTCAAGGGCGGCAACCACCCGGATGACGTTGCCAGCGTGATATGGCTGTACCTCAACTTCCGCCATTTCAGCTACCTGGAAAAAGCCATCGACCTGTGGACGGTGGGCGATAGCTATCTGGTGCGGCTTGATGCTGTGGCAGCAGACATGCACCGCAGCATCGCCGCAGGGGCCGCCACCGATCGCGATATCAAGCGCTGGAAAGACCAGGTCTTTGTCATCAACGATGGCGTGACGCCGGCGGCGAAAGCCTTCAGCGATGCATTGGGCGAAGGTTCGCGGATGATCCTGCGCTTGCTGCTGGTGACTAACCTGGCCACAGCGCTGGGGCTGATTGTCCTGGCCCTGATGCGCACGCACAAACTGCTCAAACAGCGCCATGCCTTTGCCGAAGCGTTACAGCTGGAAAAGGACCGCGCGCAAATCACCCTGCAATCAATCGGCGATGGCGTGATCACCACCGATGTTGAAGGGGCCATCGCCTACATGAATCCGGCGGCCGAGGCACTCACCCACTGGCAGGCTGAACAGGCTGCAGGGTTGCCGTTGGCGTCCTTGTTCAATCTGCTGGACGAGAACGCTCAAGCGGAAGGCTTTACCCTTATCGAGCACATTTTGAGCGGGCAGCTTAGCGGTGCCAGTGAACATTCCAAGCTGATTCAACGCCTGGACGGCAGCACCGTGTCGGTCACGCTGGTTGGCGCGCCGATCCGCAATGCGGGCAAGGTCAGCGGCACGGTATTGGTGTTGCACGACATGACTCAGGAGCGGCAGTACATCGCCAACCTGTCCTGGCAGGCCACGCATGACGCGTTGACGGGTCTGGCCAACCGTCGCGAATTCGAGTATCGCCTCGAGCAGGCGCTGCACAATCTGGCACGGCAGGGCGGGCGCCATGCGCTGATGTTCCTCGATCTCGATCAATTCAAACTGGTCAATGACACCTGCGGTCATGCCGCAGGTGACGAATTGCTGCGGCATATTTGCGCGTTGCTGCAGTCAGTCTTGCGCGAGGGCGATACCTTGGCCCGCTTGGGCGGCGATGAGTTCGGTATTCTCCTGGAAAATTGCGCGCCGGAAGCCGCCGAAAAAATCGCCGAAAGCCTGCGCCAGACCGTACAGAACCTGCATTTTGTCTGGAAGGGGCGGCCCTTCCTCACCACCGTCAGCATCGGGCTGGTGCATGTCAACCAGCAGCCGACGACCCTCGAAACTTCTTTACGAGCCGCCGATATGGCCTGCTACATGGCCAAGGAGAAGGGCCGCAACCGGGTACAGGTGTATCACGCAGACGACTCGGAATTGTCTTTGCGCTTTGGCGAAATGGCGTGGGTGCAGCGATTGCACATGGCGCTGGAAGAGGATCGTTTCTGCCTGTATGCGCAAGAAATCGCGCCACTGGGGAATGTCGAACAGGGCGCTGGTCACATCGAAATCCTCCTGCGTTTGCACGACGAATCCGGGCGTATGATCCTGCCCGACAGCTTCATCCCAGCCGCTGAACGATACGGTTTGATGACTTCGCTGGACCGATGGGTCGTGCAGAACGTGTTCAAAATCATCGCCCAATGCATCGCCGAAAAACACCAAGGCCCACTGGCGATGTGTGCGATCAATCTGTCAGGCACAACCATCGGAGACGATGCGTTTTTAGACTTCTTGCGTGAACAATTTGTCATTCATTCGATACCGCCTGAAATGATTTGTTTTGAAATTACAGAAACCAGTGCGATTTCAAATCTCGGTAGTGCAATCAGATTTATCAATGAACTCAAAGGCTTAGGGTGCCATTTCTCGCTGGATGACTTTTGTGCCGGTATGTCCTCATTCGCCTACTTGAAACATTTGCCTGTAGACTTCTTGAAGATTGACGGGAGTTTCGTTAAGGATATGTTGGACGACCCTATTAACCGTGCCATGGTCGAAGTGATTAATCACATAGGTCATGTCATGGGTAAGCGTACGATTGCCGAGTTTGTCGAGACACCCCAGATCGAGCAGGCGCTGCTGGAGATCGGGGTGGATTATGCTCAAGGATATGTGATCGAACGTCCGCATCTGTTTACCTGCGACAGTTTGCAAAGTCGTCCCGCCAGGCCGCAGCCTTTGTTGTTCAAGGCACCTGGCACGTTCCGTTGAAATCTCTTGCTGATCCTTACAATCACAATCAAAAGGAACCCGACAGTGATCGACACATTCAACCGAACCGGACCACTCATGGAAGCTGCAAGTTATCCCGCCTGGGCTCAACAGCTCATTCAGGATTGCAGCGAGAGTAAGCGCCGGGTTGTCGAGCACGAATTGTACAAGCGCATGCGCGACAACAAGCTCAGCGCCAAAACCATGCGCCACTACCTCATTGGTGGTTGGCCGGTGGTCGAACAGTTCGCGTTATATATGGCACAAAATCTGACCAAGACCCGCTTTGCCCGCCATCCTGGCGAAGACATGGCGCGTCGCTGGTTGATGCGAAACATCCGCGTGGAACTCAACCATGCTGATTATTGGGTGCACTGGAGCCGTGCTCATGGTGTCAGTCTGGAGGATTTGCAAGCGCAGCAAGTGGCGCCGGAACTGCACGCACTGAGCCATTGGTGTTGGCACACCAGTTCGTCTGATTCGCTGATTGTCGCGATTGCCGCAACTAACTACGCGATCGAGGGCGCGACGGGTGAGTGGTCAGCGGTGGTCTGCTCGAGTGGCGTCTACGCGGCGGCCTTCCCGGAGGAAGATCGCAAGCGGGCCATGAAGTGGTTGAAAATGCATGCTCAATACGATGATGCCCATCCGTGGGAAGCACTGGAAATTATCTGTACGCTGGCGGGGGTGAACCCGAGCAAAGCGCTGCAGGTTGAGCTGCGTCAGGCCGTGTGCAAAAGTTACGACTACATGTTCCTGTTCCTGGAGCGTTGTATGCAACTTGAGCAGGCGGATAAAGCGCCTGCTGCACGGGAGCGGGTGGCATTGGCTGAAAGCTGATCCGTCTAACGCTCGATAAAAAGCCCGCCTCTCTGTGCTGACAGAGGGGCGGGCTTTTTTGTTACTCGTGGCTGATCAGGTACTGATCTTCAAGCCGATCAGGCCGCAGATGATCAGTGCAACGCTGGCCAGTCTGAAAAGGGCCATGGATTCACCAAACAGGATGATCCCTGCGATCACCGTGCCGACTGCGCCGACGCCGGTCCAGATGGCGTAAGCCGTGCCGAGCGGTAATTCCTTCATGGCAAGGCCCAGCAAACCAAGGCTGATCACCATGGCGCCAACGGTCAATGCAGTGGGGAGAGGGCGGCTGAATCCGTCGGTATATTTCAGGCCGACAGCCCAGCCTACTTCGAACAGGCCAGCAAAAAACAGAATGATCCAGGACATGGAAGACCTCCATCGATTGACGGGGTCGTCCCCGGATAATGACTCGATCGAGTCGCGAGGTCGTCCTCGCGTTGCGCAGTATAGTGCCCATCATCAACCCGGGGATCAAGCTCCTGCTTCAGTCTGCCGTTTGCCGAGCCAGCAAATCGCGGTCTTGCTTCTCGCTCATCCGCCGGAACCAGGTGGAGAGCAGGGCGCCGGAGATGTTGTGCCAGACACTGAACAGTGCGCTTGGGACGGCAGCCAGCGGCGAGAAATGTGCACTGGCCAGTGCGGCACCGAGACCGGAGTTCTGCATGCCGACTTCCAGTGCAAGGGTTTTGCGCTGCGCCAGTGGCAATTTGAACAGATGCCCCGTGAGGTAACCCAGCAGATAACCAAAGCTGTTGTGCAGCATCACCACTGCCATAATCAGCAGGCCGGATTCTGCGATTTTCGCCTGACTGGCTGCCACCACTGCAGCGACGATGATCACGATGCTCACCACTGACACCAGTGGCAGGACTTCAACCGCATAGCGAGCTCGTGCGCCCAACACACGCTGGGTAATCAAGCCCAGCACGATAGGCAGCAGAACGATCTGCAGAATCGACCAGAACAGGTCGAGGAACGAGACCGGCAACCAGGCCGATGCCAGCAGCCAGATCAGCGTGGGGGTCATCAGAGGCGCCAGCAGCGTGGTGATGGCAGAGATTGCCACGGCCAACGCAAGGTCGCCTTTGGCCAGCCAGGTCATCACGTTCGAGGACGTGCCGCTCGGGCAGCAACCGACCAGAATGACGCCGACGGCGATTTCCGCTGGCAGGTTGAATACCTGGCAGAGCAACCAGGCCATGCCCGGCATGATCACGAACTGCGCAACGACACCCAGAGCCACGCGCCATGGGCGGCGGGCGACCTCAGCGAAGTCCTCAAGTTTCAGTGTCAGGCCCATGCCGAACATCACCAGCCCCAACAGCGGCACGATGGCGACTTTCAGGCTGAGGAACCATTCGGGCTTTAGAAACGCCAGGACGGCGAAGAGCAGCACCCAGTAAGCGAAAGTGTTGCCGACGAAGCGACTTAGTGCAGCCAGTGCGCGCATGGTCTGATCCCTTTTTTTATAATGGTAACGGAATACTTGTTGGTGCTGCCTGGGCGATGCTGGATCAGACAACAGGGGTTGACTGACCTGGCATCGCGAGCAAGCTTGCTCCTACAATGAGATCACGGGCGTTCAGATCCCTTGCGGCATCTCCTCACCACCCAGCGCCTCGACCAGTGCCGGCAGGAAATCGCCGAAGGTCAGCATCATCAAGGTGAAGCTGGCATCGAGCTGGCCCAGGGCTTCTTCGCCACCGTCCTGCTCCGCCTGATCCTGCAGCAGATCTTCAAACTTCAGGCGCTTGACCACCATCTTGTCATCGAGCACGAACGACAATTTGTCTTGCCAGGCCAGCGACAGCTGAGTCACTACCTTGCCGGTGCTCAGGTGCAACTGGATTTCTTCGCTGGTCAGGTCCTGACGCTTGCAGCGCACGATGCCGCCATCTTCGTGGGTGTCGCGCAGCTCGCACTCGTCCAGCACGAAAAAGTCGTCCGCGGCTTTCTGCGTGGTGACCCACTCGGTCATGGTCGCGGTCGGCGACATTTTCACCGTCAATGGACGGACTGGCAGGGTGCCGATCACCTCACGCAGGGTCGACAGCAGGTCTTCGGCGCGTTTCGGGCTGGCCGAGTTGACCAGGATCAGCCCCTGTTTCGGTGCAATCGCGGCGAAAGTCGACGAGCGACGGATGAATGCGCGGGGCAGGAAGGCCTGGATGATTTCATCCTTGATCTGGTCGCGCTCCTTTTTATAGACCTTACGCATTTGCTCGGCTTCGATCTCGTCGACCTTTTCCTTCACCGCGTCGCGTACGACGCTGCCAGGCAGGATGCGTTCTTCCTTGCGTGCAGAAATCAGCAGGAAGTCACCACTGACGTGCACCAGGGGGGCATCTTCGCCCTTGCCGAATGGTGCGACGAAACCGTAGGTGGTCAACTCCTGGCTTGCACAAGGACGCGCAACTTTGGTCGCCAGTGCAATTTCCAACGCCTCGGCATCAAAAGGCAGATCTTGGGTCAGGCGATAGATAAGCAGGTTTTTGAACCACATGGGGCAGGTCTCTCCTTTAACAAAGGGGGGCATTATTCTCTTCGTGGCGCCATAGGCCAACCCTTCTCTAAGCCTTTGGAAGTCCTGAAAAAATTATTTTAGAAAGTGCTTGCCAGGGGTGAAGTCGCTCCGTAGAATGCGCGCCACACCGAAAGTGAAGGGTGATTAGCTCAGCTGGGAGAGCGTCTGCCTTACAAGCAGAATGTCGGCGGTTCGATCCCGTCATCACCCACCATTCGCTTCCAGTGTTACGCGCAGCGGTAGTTCAGTCGGTTAGAATACCGGCCTGTCACGCCGGGGGTCGCGGGTTCGAGTCCCGTCCGCTGCGCCATATTCGATGATCTGGAACGCTGAACGCCAGGTCATCACAGAGAAAGCCCGCTCACGCGGGTTTTTTTCTGCCTGATGTTTCTGCAGGACGCGTCGCTTCACTGGTTTTCAGATTTTTTGAATTATTGTTCAATTAAATCAACATGTTATGAAAAACTGTGGCACAATGCGCCCCGCAACGAAGGTAAAGGGTGATTAGCTCAGCTGGGAGAGCGTCTGCCTTACAAGCAGAATGTCGGCGGTTCGATCCCGTCATCACCCACCACTTTCAACGCTACGCGCAGCGGTAGTTCAGTCGGTTAGAATACCGGCCTGTCACGCCGGGGGTCGCGGGTTCGAGTCCCGTCCGCTGCGCCATATTCGGTCACCTGGAACGCTGAACGCCAGGTGGCCACACGGAAAGCCCGCTTATGCGGGCTTTTTGTCGTCCGGAGTTTGCCTTCTTGCTGATTCCCGCTGAACTCCTATGCGCACAATCGCGGGTATGGCTAAGGTCTGTCAGTCTAAGATGACAGAAGCTTCATCCGTTCATTCGGCCAATACGCCAAAACCCCTGAACTAATCAGACATTTCCTGCTCTCATGCCGGTAGCCATTGGTCGTGGCCGCCTGATAAGCTCGCGGCTTTACTCGATTGCCCTTTTTGGCGCATGAACAAGGAAATAGCATGAAACAGCATCGGTTGGCGGCGGCGGTGGCCCTGGTAAGCCTGGTACTCGCGGGTTGTGATTCGCAGACCAGCGTAGAGCTGAAAACCCCGGCGCAAAAAGCTTCCTACGGGATTGGCCTGAACATGGGCAAAAGCCTGGCTCAGGAAGGCATGGATGACCTGGACTCCAAAGCCGTAGCCCAGGGCATCGAAGATGCCGTTGGCAAGAAAGAACAGAAGCTGAAAGATGAAGAGTTGGTCGAAGCCTTCGCAGCACTGCAGAAACGTGCCGAAGAGCGTATGGCCAAAATGAGCGAAGAGTCGGCGTCCGCTGGCAAGAAATTCCTCGAAGACAATGCCAAGAAAACCGGTGTGACCACCACGGCTTCCGGCCTGCAGTATGAAGTGGTCAAGAAAGCCGATGGCGCCCAGCCGAAGCCTACTGACGTGGTGACTGTCCACTACACGGGTACTCTGACCAACGGCACCGTTTTCGACAGCTCCGTCGAACGCGGCAGCCCGATCGATCTGCCAGTCAGCGGAGTGATCCCAGGCTGGGTAGAAGGCCTGCAATTGATGCACGTGGGCGAGAAGTACAAGCTGTACATTCCTAGCGAACTGGCTTATGGCGCGCAAAGCCCTAGTCCGGCAATCCCGGCCAATTCGGTGCTGGTTTTCGACCTGGAACTGCTGGCGATCAAGGATCCGGCAAAACAGGACGACGCTGCCAAGTAATCGGCGTCAGCTCTGCCAACAACGCCTCGCTCATGCGGGGCGTTGTTGCATCAGGTGATTGACAGAAATAAACAAAGCGAACAGAAGTCGTAGATGGGAGTCATAGCCATTGAAGGTGCCTGCGCTAGCCGCGCCTGAGCGCCAAGTCAATGAAATATTGGGTTTTTTTATGTGAGTAAAAAACGCCCGATCTGAGCGAAGGCCTTATGCACTGCGGCTTTCAGCCGGCAAATGCTGCTCTGTTCACAAGGTTATCCACAATTTGTGTGGATAACATTTCAGCGGGAGAAGATCATGAAAGCGCCGTGGAATTTTGCTCGATTCCTGCCCCTGGCCGGACGTCTGCTCGCCCGTGGACGGTTGCCGACCCTGCTGTTCGCGGTCGCCAGCAAAGGCGCCAGCCAAGGCAACCGGTTGGGCAAGATCAAAGATGACCTGCGCCTGCTACAAGCGCTTAGCCTGGCGTACTGGCGCGGGGAGTACCGCACGATCAGTCCCAAAACCATGATCTCGGTAGTGGCTGGGCTGATGTATTTCCTCAGTCCCGTGGACGCTATTCCAGATTTCATTCCTGTTTTCGGTATGCTCGATGACGTGGCGGTGCTCGCCTGGCTGATGAAAGTGCTCGACGATGAACTCAACGCGTTTCGAGCTTGGCGTAAGCGCCAGTTGCCGGAAAAGCTGGCGGTGGTCGAACGCTTGCCCGATACCCCGGAACAATTGCAACTGCAGCGCCCTGAAAAAAAGTGAGCTGATGGAGGAACCTCCCATTATCGATGCCCCGCGACCTAGGCCGCTGTTAGGATTACACTTGGAGCAATAGTGCTGACTCGCTAAGTGTCGTTGTCCTACGGGGATGTCATGGATATTCAGATAATCACACGCGAAGGCGAGCCCGAATATGCGGTTGTGCCATGGGCGCAGTATCAGGCTCTACTGAAAGCAGCAGGGATCACCCAACAACCTCCGCACGATGCGCCGGTACGCCGTGCGGACGTCCCGGACCAGATATTGCCGGGTCTGGACCAGCTACGAAGTTTGCGCGAAGGGAAGGGCATCGCCATCGAGGCGCTCGCCCGCACGGTAGGCATCAGCCCGTCTTATCTGGCCCTGATCGAAAGTGGCGAGCGTCAACCTGACGCTGCGATTCGCCGCAGTCTGGCCTGGGAGTTGACGGTGCCAGGATGGAGGGAGTAATCGTGAGCGTACGCATCAGTCGTCAACATTGGGATGGCCTGCTCGGTGAGCTGGATCAGGCCCGCCGTCAGCGACATCTTCTGACCTATCGAGCTTTGCTGGAGCGATTGCAGTTACCGACACCGGCCATGCAGACGCTCACGGCGGCGCTGGAACATCTGGCGGCGCTGGATGCCAAGGCTGAGCAACCGTTGCGCAGTTCGCTGGTGATCAGCCAGGGTGCGAGCCGTCTGCCACGTACCGGTTTTTTTGAATGCGTCGAACGTCTCGGGCGGTTTTCCGGGCCATCCGATGGAGTCGCTGCGGCATCCTGGCATGCCTCGGAAGTGGTGCGAGTGTTTGAGTACGAATACCCCGAATCGGCGGAAGCCTGAATGTTCCTGCGACTCAAGGCACGTGCCGGATACTGGCTTGCCCGCCGATTGTTTCACTGGTCATGGTTCGTCCGTCAGCCGCGCGGCTGGAGCTGGCTCGAAGGGCAATTCGCGCGCATGGCGAATCTGGGCGACACTGGGGCGCAGAGCTTTTACGGGCACATCCTGACCTTTCGCGGCGTCGGCCTTGGGGCGCGTGAGGAAGGTGTGCGCTTGCTGCGTCTGGCTGCATTGGCTGGCAATGGCAAAGCGGCTTATCAAGTCGGTGTCATCAGCCTGGCGGGTACTGCGAGCAAAGCTCCGGATCCTGCTGAGGCTGTGCGGTTCTGGCAGATGGCGGTCAAGGCTGGGCATCCGCTGGCCGAAGTCAAACTCGAAGCCTTGCAGACTCGCAGATCGCAATAGGCGCAGAGGTCGCGCATCAGTCGCTTCAACGGTGACCCTCCAGTAACTCTTCCTGCGCTTGGGGCAGTGCCAGGCTATCAATTACATGCACGCTGAAGCCCGGCACGTTTTTCGCGTGATGCTTGGCTTGCGAGGCCATTTCGGCCAGCAGACTCGCATCCAGTTGAGCACACGCCGCGGCATGTAAATGCACTACCCCGATCGACAGTGACAGCAACGGAAACTGTTGGCGAACGCCTTGCCGGTTCGGCGCGATGAAACAGCCTGCCTCAAGGTGTTCGCTGCGATAGAAACGTCGGCACTGCGTCTGAAAATCGTCCAGCAGTTGAGCCAGCCGTTTGCGCCAGTCTTCCGGCCCGAGCACCAGCAGAAAATCGTCGCCGCCGATGTGCCCGACAAAGTCACGGGAAGGATCGACGCGGTCATTCAGACACTGCGCCAGGCACAGCAAGACTTCATCGCCGCGACCGTAGCCGTAGATGTCGTTGAAGGGCTTGAAGCTATCGATGTCGACGTAACAGATGATCGACTCCCGCCGCTGTTGCAGCACTCGCGTGAGGCATTGCTGGATCGGCACATTGCCCGGCAGCAAGGTCAGCGGATTGGCGTAGCGGGCCTGCTGAATCTTCAGTTCGGTGATCAGCTTGAGAACATCGATGACCCGGCCAAGTCCCAGATAACCGCCGTGGAGCGTGATGATGAAGTCTTCTTCGATGCGCTGCCGGGCGCGGCTGGTGATTAATCGGCTGACTTGCTGCAGTGACTGGCTCAACTCGACGGCAAGGAAGTTGTCGCTCATCAGGCGGCTGATCGGCTTGCGGGCGAACAGGTCGGTGGCGAAGGGTTTGAGCAGCACATCAGAGAGCGAATGGCGATGAACGATGCCGCAGGGGTGGCCTTGCTCGTCCAGCACCGCCAGCGAGTTCAGATTGGCCTGGCGGCGGAAGGCTTCCAGCACGGTCGCGGTCGGTGTATCGCGGGTGACGGCTGGTTGGTCGTTGAGCAAGGCGCTGAGATCGCTGACTTCATCGTTTAACGCCACAGACGCGCTGTCAGGCTTGGGTAGCATGGCTCTCGCATCCCGGGGCGGGTGCTCCTGAGGGCGGCAGAGCAAATACCCTTGAACCAGATCGACACCCATTTCGGTCAGCACGGCGAGTTCTTCCGGCAGCTCGATGCCCTCGGCGATAACCTGCGCCCGCGAGGCCTTGGCGATCTGCAGGATTGAGCCGACAAACTCACGCTTGAGCGCGTCCTGATGGATGCCATCGATAAAGTGTCGATCGATTTTCACGTAGTCGGGGCGTAACTCGGACCACAGGCGCAGGCTTGAATAGCCCGCACCCAGATCGTCCAGCGCAATCGAGAACCCCATCGCGCGGTAGTGATGCAGCGCGTTCTGCAGCAAATGGAAGTCGTCGGTCGGCGTCTGTTCGGTGAGCTCGATCACGACCTGGCTGGGTGGAATACCGAAATCCTGCAGCAGTTGCAGGGTACGCCCCGGTTGATGCGAGGTTTCCAGCAAGGATTCCGGGGATACGTTGAGGAACAGTTTGCCAGGCAACTGCTGCTCGTTGAAATGACGGCAGGCGTTTTGACGGCAGGCGATTTCCAGTTCACTAAGGCGGCCGGCCTGACGCGCCACCGCGAACAGCGCGACCGGCGAATGCAAAGGGCTATTGGAGGGGCCACGGGTAAGGGCTTCGTAGCCAACGATTCTGCGCTCGGACACGCAGACGATGGGCTGGAACAGGCTGTGTAATCCGCTTTGAGCCAGAATTGAACTCAATGCACTCAGCTGTTCGGTAGTGGTCATGGCGATCTCTGGCGATAAAAAAAGGACCGGGCGGCGCTCTCGATCAGAGCGCTACCCGGTCCTTTATTTCACGACAGAATGATGACTGTATGATGACGCTCCGTAGAGCGTCAGCATTAATTCGCCATCATCTTAGTGTTTAGCCACTGCGGTGTTCAGTTTCAGATAGTCCAGCAGAATCCGACCGGTCTCGCTCAGGTAGGCATCGTCTTCCGGCTTGGTCTTGTCCGCCTCAGCCGCGATCGCGTCCTCGTCTTCTTTCTTCAGCTCTTTGAGCGGCTCTTCGCCCTTGGCCTTGCGCCGCAGGTTTTCCATGGCGAGTTGCTTGGCGTCTATGTCGGCATGTTGCGCACGGCGGTCCGCTTCATTGAGGCTGACGGTTTTTTCCGCCATCAGTTTTTGCGCCAGCGCCAGTTTGTCGCGGATAAACACAAACTCCGCATCCTTGGCGGTACGCACGTCATGCTCGGCCTTGAGTTGAGTGAGGTAGGGCTTGAACGGGTCCGCTGCCGGTTTGATGGCGGCGCGAATGGTGTCCCACGGCATGGCTTCGGGCAATGCGCTCTCACCGATTTCCTTGGTGTCGATGATCGACGGGTAGTCGATATCAGGCAATACGCCCTGGTGCTGGGTGCTCTGCCCGGAAACCCGGTAGAACTTGGCCAGGGTCAGCTTCAGTTCGCCATGGTTCAGCGGCTGAATGGTCTGCACGGTGCCCTTGCCGAAGGTCTGGCCGCCAATGATCAGCGCACGGTGATAATCCTGCATGGCGCCGGCGAAAATTTCCGAAGCCGAGGCGGACAGGCGGTTAACCAGCAGCGCCATCGGGCCCTTGTAGAACGCACCCGGGTTTTCATCTTCGAGCACGTCGACCCGGCCATCGGCATTACGCACGAGCACGGTCGGCCCTTTGTCAATGAACAGGCTGGTCAGCTCGGTCGCTTCCTGCAGGGAACCGCCGCCGTTGTTGCGCAGGTCGATGACCACGCCGTCGACTTTCTCTTTCTGCAGCTCGGTGAGCAATTTCTTGACGTCGCGCGTGGTGCTCTTGTAATCCGGATCGCCTGCACGGAACGCCTTGAAGTCCAGGTAAAAGGCCGGAATTTCGATAACGCCGAGTTTGTAATCCTTGCCATCCTGCTTGAGGTTCAGGACTGACTTCTTGACCGCCTGATCTTCCAGTTTCACCGCTTCGCGAGTGATCGGAACGATTTTAGTGGTCTGGTCGTTCGGTGCATTGCTGGCCGGGATGACTTCCAGGCGCACCACCGTGCCTTTGGGGCCGCGGATCAGCTTGACCACTTCGTCCAGGCGCCAGCCAACCACATCGACCATTTCCTTGCTGCCTTGGGCAACGCCGATGATCTTGTCGGCCGGGGCGACCTGCTTGGTCTTGTCGGCCGGGCCTGCCGGTACCAGGCGCACGATTTTCACCTGGTCGTTATCGCTCTGCAGCACGGCGCCGATGCCCTCGAGGGACAGGCTCATGTTGATGTCGAAGTTCTCCGCGTTATCCGGCGACAGATAATTGGTGTGCGGGTCGTAGGACATCGCGAAAGTGTTGATGTACGCCTGGAAGATATCCTCGGCACGGGTCTGGTCCAGGCGCGCCAACTGGTTCTTGTAGCGCTTGGTCAGGGTTTCCTGAATCTGCTTGGAGTCCTTGCCGGCAATCTTCATCCGCAGGACCTCGTCCTTGACGCGTTTGCGCCACAGGTCGTCGAGGTCGGCGGTGGATTTGAGCCAGGCGGCGTCCTTGCGATCAATCAGCAAGGTTTCCTTGGGAGTGAAATCGATTTTGTCGACGCCCTTGTTCAGCTCCGCAAGGGCAAAGTCCAGACGCGCTTTGACGCGGTCCAGATAGCGCTTGTAGATGGTGAACCCGGCGTTGAGGTCACCGCTTTTGAGGAAGTCGTCGAACTGCGTCTTCCACTTGTCGAATTCGGCAATGTCGCTGGCCATGAAATAGCTGCGCGATGGATCCAGCAGCTTGAGGTAGCTGTCATAGATGATCACCGAGCGCGCGTCATCGAGCGGCGGCTTGCTGTAATGGTGACGTTTGAGCAATTCGACGACATTCAGGCTGGCGATCACTTCGTCACGATCAGGCTGAAGCTTGTCCCAGCTATTGGCTGCAAACGAACTGGTCGACATCGGCAGTAGACCGATACCAATGAATAGAGCTAGGGCTGTGCTGGGGAATAAGTGCTTCATGCTGATTCGACGCGGGGACAATTGATCACGCATATTAGGCCGTCTTTGAAGTCGCCGGTACCTTCAGTTCTGTACGAAAACTGCCTGTGCGAGCTTTCATACTGACCCTGAGGCCGGTCGCATAATGCAAGAAAGCCCGACGCTACAGCGGCGGGCTCAGTCCAGACTCACTATGGAGGCACTGTGAAGGCATTGCAAGGCGTGGAAGGTCAAGTGGTATGGGCGCATGAGCCCGGTTCTACCTGTGATGCAGGGCAAGTTCGCATTCGGGTGGCGGCAGCGGGTCTTAATCGGGCGGACTTATTACACAAAGCCGGGCTTTATCCGCCACCGCCGGGTGCCAGTTCCGTGCTCGGCCTGGCGTGTTTCGGGGTGGTCAGCGAGGTTGGCGCAGGCTCTGGGTGGCGGGTCGGCGATCGGGTGTGCGCCTTGCTGGCCGGGGGCGGGATGGCCGAAGTGGTGGTTGTCGACGGACGGCACGTCCTGCCGAGCGGCCCTGACAACACCAGACCTGTGGGAGCCAGCCAGCTAGCGATGAACGATGACGAAGTTTCCCGGCTGAACCGCGCCGGCTGAAAAAATCGCGAGCAGGCTCGCTCCCACCGGGGAATTTTGTGTTACTTCCAGGTATGGATCGGCCAGCCCGCTGTTTGCGCATGTTCGAGCAGCGTCGGATCCGGGTTCACCACGTGTGGGAAATCAACCTTGAGCAACAGCGGCAAATCGTTGCGTGAATCGGAGTAAAAACTCGCGCCTTCCAGGTTTTCTTCCTCTGCGTCCAGCCACTGCAGCAACCGCGTGATTTTTCCTTCCTGGTAAGTCAGCGTTCCGACGGTATTGCCGCTGTACACCCCATGTGTGACCTCCAGTTCGATGGCCAGAATCTCGTCGATGCCCAGACGATCGGCGATCGGTCGCACCAGATGCGTGCCCGATGCCGAGATCACCAGGATCCGGTCGCCGGCCTTGCGATGGGCGGCGATGGTTTTGGTCGCGTCACTGAAGATGATTGGCTCGATGAAATCTTCAACCCAAGGCCCGACCAGATGATCGACCTCTTCAGGCGTCCTGCCGATCATCGGCTCGAGGCTGAAGTCCATGTACTCCTCCATGCACAACTTGCCATGGCTGTAAGCGTCCATCAGTTGATTGTTCTTGCGCATGAACGACTCTGGATCAACCCAGCCCAGTCGCCCCATTTGCTCACTCCAGAGGGTGGCGCAGTCGCCATGGATCAGGGTTTCGTCCAGATCAAAAATTGCCAGGGACACGGTTTTCTCCGAAAACAGCTGCAAGCTCTAAGCTTCAAGCTGCAAGAAATGAATGTCAGATGGTGAGCAGTCTACAGCTTGAGGCTTACAGCTTGAAGCTTGCCGCTCCTGTCAGGCCACCTCACACAGGGCAGTTGGATTGATTGAAAGTGCCAGACGCTGACCATCGGGATGCAGGTCGGCAGCCGAACGATTCAGCACGTCTACCACCAGTTCCACGCCCCGGGCTTCGATTCTGTAGCGAATCACATTGCCCAGCAGGCTGTGGCTGCGCACTTGCGCATCAAGTTCACCGTCAAGGCTCAGCTCGATGGCTTCCGGGCGAATGGCGATGCGACCGGTGACCGGCCGTTGCAGCAGCTTTGACGCGCTGTCGGCATCGAGCAGATTGTAATTACCGATGAAACCGGCTGCGAACACGTCCACCGGTGCCGTGTACAAGGTTTCGGCGTCACCGCTCTGGACGATTTTCCCCTGATTCATCAGGAAAATCCGGTCAGACATGGTCAGCGCTTCTTCCTGATCGTGTGTGACGAAAATCGTGGTCAAGCCCAGTTCACGCTGGATCTGACGAATCTGTTCGCGCAGATGCTTGCGAATCCGGGCATCCAGTGCCGACAGCGGCTCATCCAGCAACAACAGGCGCGGACGGGTCACCAGCGAGCGGGCGAGGGCAACTCGTTGGCATTGACCACCGGACAGTTGGTGCGGGTAACGAGCGGCGAAGTCATTTAGTTCGACCAGGTTCAGCACTTCGGTAACGCGCTTGTGGCTGTCGTCGGCATTGACTTTCTGCATGCGCAACCCGAAGGCGACGTTTTGTTCGACGGTCATGTTGGGGAACAGCGCATAACTTTGAAAGACCATGCCGATTCCGCGTTTCTGTGGGCTCAGCGGGACCAGATCGTGACCTTCGAGCAGAATCTGTCCGCCATCGACTGGTGTCAGCCCGGCGATGCAGCGCAGCAGTGTTGACTTGCCGCAGCCGGACGGGCCCAGCAACGTGACGAATTCGCCTTGATGAATCGTGCAATTGATGTCACTGAACACAGCCGTGCCCGCGTAGCTTTTCTGCAAGTGTTGGACGCTGACATAGCTCATTCGCTGTTGTCCTTGTTCAAGATGTTGGCCGCCCAGGTCAGAACCAGCACGAAGAAGAAATAGGAAATCACCAGAGCACTGGTGAAGTGGCCGCTGCTATTGCGCATGTTGTTGAGGTAGACCTGCAGGGTTTCGTAGCGCGTGCCGACAAGAATGTTTGCGAACACGAACTCGCCAAACAGGAACGAGAACGACAGCAGCAGCGCGACCATCAAGCCTTTGCGCAGGTTTGGCAGCACGACCAGAAACGCGGCTTGCCAGGTGCTGGCGCCGAGCAACTGGGCGGCGTCCATCAAATCGCGCAAGTTGATCGCTTGCAGGTTATTGGTGATCGCCCGGTACATGAACGGCAGGGCGATGGTGAAATAACAACCGATCAGGATCCACGGAGTGCCGACCATCGCAAACGGCCCGGAGCCATATAGCTGCAAGAGCCCCACCGACGACACCACCGGCGGTACCGCGAACGGCAGCAGGATGAGGATGTTCATCAACGAATCGAGTTTCGGGAAGTGATAATGCACCACGAACAGCAGCGGCAGGATCAGCACCACAGAGAGAATCAGCGCGCCGACACAGACCAGTAACGACTGCCCGAAGGCATGCAGGAAACGCGGATCGCTCCACAGCGCCACGTACCATTTAAGGGTGAAGCCGCTCGGCAGAATGGTCGCGGACCAACTGCTGGAAATCGAATAGATCAGCGTACCGAGCAATGGCAGCAACAGAATCGCGAACAACAGGTACACCACGACCCGGTGATAAATGCCTGCGGGGCCCCGTTCAGCGCGAGACATGGTAGCTCCTCTTCAGCAGCAGTTGATGCACGATGGTCACGAGCGTCATCAGGGCCACCAGCACCACGGCCAAGGCGCTGGCGAGATTGGGGTCAAGGGAAATGTCACCGGAAACCATGGCCGCGATGCGGATCGGCAACACGTTGAAGTTGCCGGTGGTCAGCGCGTAAACCGTGGCGTAGGCCCCTAGTGCGTTGGCCAGCAGAATCACGAACGTGCCGAGCAAGGCCGGCGTCAGCACCGGCAGACCAATGTGTCGCCAGAATTGCCAGCCGTTGGCGCCCAGCGATGCCGCAGATTCGCGCCAGTCTTCGCGCAGGGCGTCGAAGGCCGGGTACAGCAAAAGCACGCCGAGGGGGATCTGGAAATAGGTATAAAGAATGATTACCCCGGTTTTCGAATACAGGTTGAAGTCCTGAATGATCCCCGCCTGCTTGAGCATGATGGTGAGAGCGCCGTTGAAGCCGAGCAGAATAATGAACGCGAAGGCCAGCGGCACTCCGGCGAAATTGCTGGTCATGTTGGCGAATGCGTTGACGAAGTTGCGCAGTCTCGAATCGACCCGACGCAGCGAATAGGCGCCGAGCACCGCAATAATGATCCCGAACACGCTGGACCAGAAACTGATCTCGAGGCTGTACCTGATCGCTTGCAGGTAGAATTTCGAATCGGCGATTCGGGTGAAGTTGGCCAGTCCCCAGCCGAATTCCTCCGATTGCAGGCTGTTGATCATCACCCAGGCGAGCGGGGCAATCTGAAATACGATGAAAAACAGTGCGAACGGCACCAGGCACAGTACCGCGAGCCATTTTCCGCGAGTCATGGCATTCACTTGAGCAGCCCCCGGCACACTGGTTTGTCATGGGGAACACCGAGCAGTTCGCAGACGGTGCCGCAGATTTCCGTTTGCTGCGGCGCCGCGTCGTGTCTCAAGCTGAAAGCGTCGCCGAAGACGAATAGCGGCACTTCGCGCTCTTGCGCGAGTAAGCCGTTATGGGAACGGTCATTGTTCATGCCGTGATCCGCCGTCACCAGAACCTGATAGCCAGCATCAAGCCAGCCTTGCAGATAATCCGCCAGGATGATGTCGGCCGAGCGTGCGCTGTTGCGGTATTGCGCAGAGTCGAGGCCGTGCTTGTGCCCGGCGTCGTCGATATTCATGGGGTGGATCAGCAGAAAGTTCGGCGCATGGCGCAGACGCAGGCTTTGCGCGTCAGCGAACAGGTGTGAATCCGGGTAGTGATCGTTCCAGTAGAAATGCCCGTACTGAATAGGCAGATTGGGGTCGTCGGTGTGCCGATCCCGGGCAGCCACGAAGGGCGAGCGGTTGTACAGTTCGCTGACCCAATGATAGGCCGCGGCGGCAGTCTTGAGCCCGGCGTCGCGGGCGTAGTGAAAGATGCTGCGCTGACTGGACAAGCGCGAAACGTTGTTGTGGACGATGCCGCTGTCGATTGGCGTTACGCCCGTGAGGATGCATTCGTAAAGTGGTCGGGATAACGCGGGCAGTTCGCACTCCAGCTTGTAGAGCGCCGCGCGCCCTGCGCCGACGTAAGCCTGCAAGTGCCCCATGGCATGGCACGCGACTTCATGGTTGAGTCCGTCGAGCACCACCAGGATGACGTTGTGCTTCATAGGGGCGCAACTCCAATATCAAAGCGAGCGGCGCAGGCGCTGCCGCAGCCTGCGATCTTCTGATATCAATAAATCAGATCAAAAGATCGCAGCCTGCGGCGGCTCCTGCGATGCAGGGTTATTGCATATTGATGATGACTTCTTCCTGCCACATCTGCGGAAGAGCCTTGGAGGTCTTTTCCCATGCGTCGGCGTCTTTGATCGGCGTCACGCCCTTGTACTGCTCGTTCGGCAGCAATTGAGCTTTGACGTCGTCCGGCAGTTTGATGTGTTCGGCACGGATAGGACGCGCATTGCCGCGAGCCAGATTGATCTGCCCGGCGTCGCTGAAGATGTATTCACGGGTCAGCTTGGCGGCGTTCGGGTGCTTGGCGTATTTATTGATGATTGTGGTGTAACCGGAAATCACCGAGCCATCGGACGGGATCAACACGGTGTAGTCATCAGGGTTGGCCATCTTGGCCTTATAGCTCAAGCCATTGAAATCCCAGACCACACCGACTTCAATCTCACCTTTTTCCAGCGTCGCGATGACCGGGTCGGTCATCGACAAGCGGCCCTGCTTGGCAATGTCTGCAAACATCAGCAGCGCCGGCTTGATATTTTTCTCATCGCCACCGTTGGCCAGGGCTGCCGCCAGAACGCCATTGGCCGCCTGCGCCGCAGTGCTCACATCGCCGATGGAGACTTTGTATTTGCCGGTCTTGAGGTCAGCCCAGCTTTTCGGCGCTTCGGAACCATGCAGCAATTTTTTGTTGATGATGAACGCAATGGTGCCGGTGTAAGCCAGTGCCCAGTGACCATCCTCGTCCTTGGCCCAGGCCGGAATCTGCTCCCAGGTGCTTGGCTTGTATGGCTGCGAGACGTCCTGCTTGACCGCAATCGGGCCAAACGCTGCACCGACGTCGCCGATGTCAGCGGAGGCATTGTCTTTCTCGGCTTTGAACTTGGCCAGCTCCTGTGCAGAGCTCATGTCAGTGTCGATGTGTTTCAGGCCATAGTTTTTCGCCAGGTCGTCCCAGGTACCTTTCCAGTTCGCCCAGTTGTCAGGCATGCCGACACTGTTGACTTCACCTTCCGCTTTCGCTGCGGCCTCCAAGGTTTTCAGATCGGTGTCTGCCGCCATGGCGGCAGAGCACAGGGCAATGGTCGAGCCTAACAGTGATGCCAGGAAAAGCTGTTTCATTCCGAAGCTCCTATGGGCGTTTACACGCTGCGATTGCGATTATGTTGGTCTAGGTCAGCAATACCTGAGCCAATCTAGGCGACCTGGATGACATTTTGATGTCGCGCGGCGCCGAGCTGTCTCGCCTTGCCGTGGTGTGCTCAGGTTCCGGCTTAAGCGTAGACCATGCGCAAAGAGCTGATCTCAAAGGATTCGGTGACGATCTTGCGGCGAGGGTGGAGACCGTTCAGCGGCTTTGTCATCTGCCAGTCATGACCAGTGCCTAGGCTTACCAAGTAAACGCGTTGAGTCGGGTGCGAGCTGTCTCGCGCCGAAACGGTGCTGGTCTAGTCCAGATAGGTAACGCTGATGCGCATCGAAACCACCAAATCGGTGACAACCATCGGGCAGGTTCTGCAGGAACAGCTCGACCATGGTTTACTGGCGCCCGGCAGCAAGTTGCCGGCCGAGCGCAAGCTTAGCGAGTTGTTCGCTACCACTCGGATAACCGTGCGGGAGGCTTTGCTGCAACTGGAAGCGCAAGGGCATATTTACCGCGAGGAGCGTCGTGGCTGGTTCGTATCGCCGCCGCGCCTGGCCTACAACCTCATGCAGCGCAGCCACTTTCACGCAATGGTCAGCGCTCAGGGGAGGGTGCCTTCCACTGAAGTGATCTCGGCGCGCTTGCAACCGGCGTCAGCGGCCGTCTGCGCCTGGCTGCAACTGCCAGCTTTATCAAGCGTGATCCAGATCTGCCGGGCGCGCCGCATCGATCAGCGCCTGGTGCTTTACGTGGAGCATTACCTGAATCCGAAATTCTTTCCAGGCATCCTGCAATTCGACTTGAATCAGTCGATCACCGAACTGTACGCCAGGCACTATCAATTGCATTACGCACGCGTGCGGTTCGAAATTGTGCCGACGGCGTTGTCGGTCGATGCGGCGGCAGCGTTGCGGGTGTCGGTGGGCAGTCCGGGATTGCGCATCGCCCGGGTCAACTACGACCAGCACCAACGGCTGATCGATTGTGACCTGGAATTCTGGCGACATGATGCGATTCATGTTGGTGTCGATGTAGCTTGAGCCCGCTGGCAGAAGGCCATTAGCTGTTATCCGAAGCTGTAGATGTCCATGCCCAGCGCGCCCATGGTGAAACCCCTGTGAACCGTTTTAAACGCTGCGCCGGCACCGCGGGCGAAGAACAGTGGCAATAGATGCTCGTCACTTGGGTGGTTGCGCACTGCGTTGGGCGCTTGCTGGCGATAATCGTGCAGCGCTGCTTCGTCGTCGGCTGCGAGTTTCTCGATCATCCAGTCGCGAAAGGTTCTGGCCCAGGGCTCGACGCTTTCCGGCCCGGCATGCCAGTCCAGCTCGCGCAGGTTATGGGTGATGCTGCCGGAGCCGATCAACAGCACGCCTTGCTCGCGCAAGCTGGACAGCGCCCGGCCGACGCGGGTTTGCAGGGCCGGGCCGCCACGGGTCGGCAGCGAAACCTGCACCACGGGAATGTCAGCGTCAGGGTACATCAACGATAGCGGCACCCAGACCCCATGGTCGAACGGTCGGCGGCTGTCAATGCGTGCGGGCAACTCATGGCTGTTCAGCAGGTCAGCGACCTTCGTCGCCAGCTGAGGGTCGCCCGGTGCCGGATATTGCACCTGGAACAAAGCCTGCGGAAAACCACCAAAGTCATGCCATGTTTCCGGCTGTGGATTGCCGTTGACCAGCAGCTCATTGCTTTCCCAATGCGCGGAAACAATGACGATCGCTTTCGGTTTGTCCAGCTCGTCCGCCAGGCGTGCCAAGGCAGGTCCGCTGGCGCCGGGTTCGAGGGCCAGCATAGGCGAACCATGAGAGATATACAGGCTAGGGAACATTAACAGGCTCCTGAAGGTTAAGATGGCAGCATCTTCAGTCAGATCATTGATCTAAATCTAATATAAGTTTTAGGGTGGTTTGATCGAAAATTTGGGGTTATTTATGCAGCCGGAGTTTTGGCACAAGCGGTGGCAGTCGAATCAGATCGGCTTCCATCTGCCGGAAGTGAATCCTTATCTGCAGCGGTTCTGGCCGCAGTTGACGCTGGAAGAAGGCGCGCGCGTGCTGGTGCCGCTGTGTGGGAAAAGTCTGGATTTGTTGTGGCTGGCGCACCAGGGACATGAAGTCCTGGGGATTGAACTGTCGGAGAAAGCTGTCGAAGATTTCTTCAGCGAACATCATTTCGACCCGAACGTTAGCGAACAGGGCCCATTCAAGGTTTACCGCGCAGGCTCGATTGAGCTGTGGTGCGGTGATTTCTTCGAGCTGACCGCAGGCGATGTCGCCGACTGCACGGCGTTGTACGACCGCGCTGCGCTCATTGCGCTGCCACCGGCAATGCGCCAGCAATACGCTGCTCATCTCAACCGGATCATGCCGAGGGAGTCGCTAGGGCTTCTGATTACACTGGATTACGACCAGTCGCAGCTGGACGGCCCGCCCTTTGCTGTGCTTGATGACGAAGTGCAGGGGCTGTTCGCCGGGTTCTGGTCGCTGAAGATTCTGGAGGATCAGGACGTGCTGAGCGAGAGTTCGAAATTCGTCGAAAACGGTGTGACCCGACTTGAAGAGCGGGTTTACCGGATCTCCAGCCGTTAGCTCGATGTGGTTGCTGAAGACTATCGCTATGTCTAGTCCTGAAATAGGTTTACACCTGTTTCACCACAACGCCCGATGCACCGCATCGGGCGTTTTGTATTTCAGAGACAGGTGCGGACGTTCCTGGTTATAGATCGTAATTGCCTCTCGCACCATCTGCTCAGCCTGTGCCAGACCTGTGGGCCGGTAGATCAGCAGTTCAGTTTTCAATATGCCATTGACCCGCTCTGCCATGGCGTTTTGGTAGCAGTCGTAGCCATCAGTCATTGAGCAGCTAATCTCGTGCTGGGTATGCAGCTTTTGATACAGATCGGAGCAGTACTGCGAGCCCCGATCGGAGTGATGAACCAGTTTCTGGCTGGTTCGACGCGTCTTTAAGGCCATGCGTAAGGCTTGAGCCACAGATTTCGCATGAAGACTTTCATGTACGTGGTAGCCAACGATCTTTCTGGAGTAGGCATCCGTCACCAGGCTCAGATAGGCGGAGCCTTCTTGCGTAGGGAGGTAGGTGATATCCGCGACCCAGACCTGCTCCGGCCCAGTCGCAACGACTTGCCGTGGACCGGGCTTCAGAAGGTTGGGATGGCAGCGGAAGCGATGATGGCTATCGGTCGTCTTGTGATAGGCCCGTTTTCTACGAACCAGTTGGCGGTGATCACGCAAGACTTCAAACAGGCGATCTCTGCCAACATGCAAATCTTGCCTATCAAGCTTGGCATGCATCAGGGAGTGCAGCTTGCGGGCACCGATGCAGGGCTGTCGAACGCGAATCTCGCGCACGAAATTGATGAGCTTTTGGTCTTGCTCGAGCCGGGCCCGGTAGACCCGATCACGCTTGTAATAAGCTTGGCGACTGATCCCCATAAACTGGCAAGCCCTGCTGACACTCAGGGTTTGGGTTTGCGCAACGACTTGCCGGGCCGCTTTTTTAGAATGGATACGCCGTAGTCGTTTTTCAGCACATCGACCACGTCCTCGAAGAATTTGGCTTTCTGATTCGCCAGCGCCAACTGCTCCTCAAGCTCTTTGATTCGTTGCTCGGGCGTCAGCGGCAAGATGGGCTCGTCCATCGGTCGGATCCTCTGGGAGCGAATGGAAGCGCCTTGGCTCCAGTCCTGTCGACCATGCTTGCGTAACCAAACCAACACCGTCGACCGGCCCTGAATCCCATAACGCCGTTGAGCCTCTTTATAACTCAACTCGCCTTTTTCGACCTGATCGACGACCGACAATTTAAAAGTCAGCGTGTAATCACGCTGACTACGTTTTGCGCCCGTGTCCATTGCACCTTCCTGATAAGAAGCC
>NZ_CABVGX010000064.1 GCF_902497625.1 Pseudomonas fluorescens
GCCGGTGCCAAGATCCAGCACCCTGGCCGGTGTCGCCGGGATCAGTTCCAGCGCCGCTTCCACCAGCAACTCGGTGTCCGGGCGCGGGATCAGCGTGTGCGGCGCGACCTCCAGATCGAGTTTCCAGAAACCCTGCTGGCCAAGAATATACGCCACCGGCTCACCGCCCCGACGGCGCTGCAAATAAGTGGCGAACGTCAACGCTGCGTCGCTGGGGACAATGCGCTCCGGCCAGGTATGCAAAAAACTGCGTGACTTGCCCAGTGCTGCCGCGAGCAACAATTCGGCATCCAGACGCGCCGTCGGCGAGTCGGGCAAATCGGCCGCGCGCAGCAAACTCGCAATGATCGTCATTCTATCGCTGCCAATTGGTCAGCCTGGTATTCGGCCAGCAAAGGTTCAATGACCGCATCCACGCCACCGGCGAGAATTTCATCGAGCGAGTACAGGGTCAGGTTGACGCGGTGATCAGTCACCCGGCCCTGGGCAAAATTATAGGTGCGGATCCGCTCGGAACGATCGCCCGAACCCACCAGCAACTTGCGTTCACTGGCGATGGCATTGGCGGCTGCACTGGTTTGCTGGTCATTGAGTTTAGCCGACAGCCATGCCATCGCCCGGGCACGGTTCTTGTGCTGCGAACGCTCTTCCTGACACTCGACTACGATGCCGGACGGAATGTGCGTGATGCGGATCGCCGAGTCTGTCTTGTTGACGTGCTGGCCCCCAGCGCCCGAGGATTTGTACGTGTCCACCCGGATATCCGCCGGGTTGATCTCGATCGCTTCCTGCTCATCCGGCTCGGGCAATACGGCGACGGTGCAGGCCGACGTATGAATCCGTCCTTGGGATTCCGTCGCCGGGACTCGCTGCACGCGGTGCGCGCCGGATTCGAATTTCAATTTGCCGTAGACGTTCTCGCCTTCGACCCGGGCGATGACTTCTTTATAGCCGCCATGCTCGCCAATATTTTCCGAGAGAATTTCCACGCGCCAGCCGCGACGCTCGGCGTAACGCGAATACATGCGGAACAGGTCGCCGGAGAAAATAGCCGCCTCGTCGCCGCCGGTGCCGGCGCGAATTTCCAGAAAGACGTTGCGCCCGTCGTTCGGATCCTTGGGCAGCAGCAGCCGTTGCAGGCTCGCCTCGATTTCGACCAGTTGCTCCTTGGCTTCGCGAACTTCTTCCACGGCCATTTCGCGCATGTCCGGGTCGCTGTCCTTGAGCAGTGCCTGCGCACCTTCGAGGTCGCTTTGCACCTTGAGCAACTGTTTATAGGTCTCGACCACCGGCTCGACTTCGGCGTATTCCTTGGAATAGGCACGGAATTTGGTCTGATCGGAAATGACTTCGCCGTCGCCAAGCAACGCGGTCAGTTCCTCGAAACGATCCTGGAGGATGTCCAGCTTATTGAGCAGTGACGCTTTCATTGCGGTTTCTTATCCGAAAAGCTATCCGATGAGCCCTCACCGAGGGCAAAGAGTTCCTGGGCCATAGCCAGTGCGTCGAGGCGACCCTCGGCAGAAAGCTTTTTCAACTGCACGCTCGGGGCGTGCAGGAGTTTGTTGGTGAGGCCGCGCGCCAATTGCACCAGCACATCTTCGGCGCTGCTACCATTGGCCAGCATGCGCTGAGCTTTCTGCAATTCTTCGTCGCGCAGGCGCTCGCTCTGCTGGCGATACGCCTTGAGCACATCCACCGCCGCCAGCTCACGCAAGCGCACCATGAAATCTTCGGCGCCGACCGTCACCATCTCTTCAGCAGCCTGGGCTGCACCTTGCCGGCTCTTGAGGTTCTCCGCGACCACTTCATGGAGATCGTCGACGCTGTACAGATACACGTCGTCCAGCTCGCCGACTTCCGGCTCGATATCCCGCGGTACGGCGATATCGACCATGAAAATCGGTTTGTGTTTACGCAGCTTCAAGGCGCTTTCAACGGCGCCTTTGCCGAGGATCGGTAACTGACTGGCGGTGGAGCTGATGACGATGTCGCTGCGCACCAGCTCAGCCGGAATATCCGAGAGCAGTACTGCATGGGCACCAAATTGCTCGGCCAGAATATTCGCGCGTTCCAGCGTGCGGTTGGCGACCACGATGCGTTTCACGCCCAGCTCATGCAAATGGCGGGCAACCAGAGTGATGGTCTCGCCAGCACCGATCAACAGGGCCTGACTGCGCTGCAAATCACTGAAAATCTGTTTCGCCAGGCTCACCGCCGCAAATGCGACAGACACCGGGTTCTCACCGATAGCGGTGTCGGTGCGCACTTGCTTGGCGGCATTGAAGGTCGCCTGAAACAAGCGCCCCAGCAGCGGGCCTATGGTCCCGGCCTCGCGAGCCACGGCATAGGCCGACTTCATCTGGCCAAGAATCTGCGGCTCACCCAACACCAGCGAATCAAGCCCGGAAGCAACCCGCATCATGTGACGAACTGCCGCATCATCTTCGTGCACGTACGCACTGGCGCGCAGGTCCTCGAGGCTCAAATGATGGTAATCGGCCAGCCAGCGCAACACGATGTCAGCCGAAAGGTGATCCTGTTCTATATAAAGCTCACTGCGATTGCAGGTGGAGAGGATCGCCGCTTCGCGGCTGTCGGTGAGTCGGCAGAGCTGTTGCAATGCCTCAACCAGTTGCTCAGGCGTAAAGGCCACGCGCTCGCGGACGTCTACTGAAGCAGTCTTGTGGTTGATACCGAGTGCAAGGAAGGCCATTCAAAGTCGCTGATGGTGACGTGAAGCCGGCAATTGTCCTACTTCAACAGATTGAGAACAACTACTCGATATCTATTGACCTGGTAGGCGATGCCCGGGTTTGCGAGCAGTTCTCGTTTACGACCTGCCCGAGGTGCATGGCGCACTTGTAGAAGCCGGCTTGCTGGCGACGGGTATGCAGGCGCCGTGTCTGCTGCAGAGTAACCGAATCATCGTTCACGACCATCGGCGGCAAGCCGGCTCATGCCGGTTGAGTTCAATTTTCAAGTCAGGTCGCCAACACCTGCCGGGGTGCAAGGGTAAATTGGCCGGCCGGTTATGTTTGGCCCAACGCTTGTGTCATGATGATCCGACCGCAGGTTAGTCGTCCTCTTCCTATATGAATAGATCTTCCTCGTTGCTCCTCGCTTTAGTCTTCCTCAGCGGCTGCCAGGCCATGGCACCCGTTTCGTCGGACGGTACGCCGCCGGTCGAAGACAGCGTCAAAGCGCCTGAAAAGCCCAAGGTTTACGGCTCGTTCAGTGAAGAAACCGTCTTCAGCCTGCTGAGCGCCGAACTCGCTGGCCAGCGCAATCGTTTCGATATTGCCCTGGACAACTACGTCACCCAAGCCATCAATACCCAGGATCCGGGCATCTCCGAACGGGCATTCCGTATCGCTGAATACCTCGGCGCCGATCAGGCTGCTCTGGACACCGCGCTGATCTGGGCGAAAAACGCCCCGGACGACCTTGAGGCGCAACGGGCAGCGGCCGTGCAACTGGCGCGCGCCGGGCGTTACGACGACTCAATGGTGTACATGGAGAAAGTCCTGCTGGGCAAAGGCGATACACACTTCGACTTTCTGGCCCTGTCCGCCGCCGACACCGACCAGGATACCCGTAACGGCCTGACGAAAAGTTTTGACCGGTTGTTGCAGCGACACCCGAACAACAGCCAGCTGATATTCGGCAAGGCTTTGCTGATGCAGCAGGATGGAGACGGCAAAGGTGCACTGGCCCTGCTGGAAGACCATCCGCCGGAAGACGGCGAAGTGGCCCCGATTCTGCTGCGTGCACGCCTGCTGCAAGGGCTTGATCGTGGCGACGAGGCACTGCCGCTGCTCAAGAAAAGCATCAGGAAGTATCCGGACGACAAGCGCCTGCGCCTGACTTATGCGCGCACACTGGTCGAACAGAACCGTATGGACGACGCCAAAGTCGAGTTCTCCAGTCTGGTTCAGCAATACCCGGATGACGACGATTTGCGTTATTCCCTGGCATTGGTGTGCCTGGAAGCCAAGGCCTGGGAAGAGGCCAAGGGCTATCTGGAAGACCTGATCGCACGGGAAAGCCACGTCGACTCCGCTCACTTGAACCTGGGTCGAATCGCGGAAGAGCGCAATGACCCTCAGGGCGCGCTCATTGAGTATGCCCAGGTCGGGCCCGGCAACGATTACCTGCCCGCGCAACTGCGTCAGACCGATATCCTCATGAGCAACGGCAAGACCGGCGAAGCGCAACGGCGTCTGGCGACTGAACGGGACGAGCAACCTGACTATGCCATCCAGCTTTACCTGATCGAAGCCGAAACCCTGTCCGCCAACAAACAGGGCGACGCGGCCTGGTCGGTGCTGGCCAAAGCCTTGCAGCAGTATCCAGACGATCTCAATCTGCTGTACACCCGCGCCATGCAGGCGGAAAAACGCAATGACCTGACACAAATGGAAAACGACCTGCGTCTGATCATCAAGCGTGATCCGGACAACGCAATGGCACTGAACGCCCTCGGTTACACCTTGTCGGACCGTACGACTCGTTACGACGAAGCCAAGGCGCTGATCGAACGGGCACACCAGATCACTCCGGAAGACCCGGCGGTACTCGACAGCCTCGGCTGGGTAAATTTCCGCCTGGGCAACTTCGATGAAGCCGAACGCTATCTGCGTCAGGCGCTCGAGCGCTTCCCCGATCAGGAGGTCGCCGCACACCTTGGCGAAGTGCTGTGGGCCAACGGCAAACAAAGTGAAGCCCGGCAGATCTGGAGCAAATTCCTCAAAGAACAACCCGATAGCCCAATCCTGCGCAGTACCATCAAGCGCCTGACCGGATCAGAGACTTTTTAAGATTATGTTTTTGCGCCACCTCATCGTTTTCAGCTTTATCGCCTTGCTCGCCGGTTGTGCGGGCTTCGGTGCACGCGAGTCAGTCCAGGGTCAAGGCGATCCGGGCCAATGGCGCGAGCACAAACAGCAACTGACCGGCCTGGACGGCTGGCAGATCAACGGAAAAATCGGCATTCGCGCACCGAAAGACTCAGGCAGCGGCACTCTGTTCTGGCTGCAGCGGCAGGACTATTACGACATTCGTTTGTCCGGTCCACTGGGTCGCGGCGCAGCGCGTCTGACCGGGCGTCCCGGCAAAGTTTCGCTGGAAGTGGCCAATCAGGGTCGCTATGAAGCGCCGACACCAGAGCAACTTCTCGAAGAGCAACTGGGCTGGAAGTTGCCGGTTTCGCATCTGGCCTGGTGGGTGCGCGGACTCCCGGCGCCTGACAGCAAAAGCCGCCTGACCCTGGATGGCGACAGTCGCCTGGCAAATCTTGACCAGGATGGCTGGCAGGTCGAATACCTGAGCTATGCCGAACAGAACGGCTTCTGGCTGCCCGAGCGGATCAAGTTGCACGGCGCCGACCTTGACGTCACCCTGGTGATCAAGGAATGGCAACCGCGCAAACTGGGGCAATGAGCATGAGCGCGCCACGCCTGACGCTGCCCTCTCCGGCCAAGCTCAATCTGATGCTGCACATTCTCGGTCGCCGTGAAGATGGCTACCACGAGTTGCAGACGATTTTTCAGTTTCTCGATTATGGCGATGAAATCACCTTCGCCGTGCGTGACGACGGTGTTATTCGCCTGCACACCGAATTCGATGGCGTGCCTCACGACAGTAACCTGATCGTACGAGCGGCGAAAAAGCTTCAGGAGCAATCCGCCTGCGCGCTCGGCATCGACATCTGGATTGAAAAAATCCTGCCCATGGGCGGCGGAATCGGCGGTGGTAGTTCAAACGCCGCAACGACATTGCTAGGGCTGAATCACCTATGGCAACTCGGCTGGGATGAAGACCGCCTGGCCGCGCTGGGCCTGACGCTGGGGGCCGACGTCCCGGTTTTCGTGCGCGGGCACGCCGCTTTTGCGGAGGGCGTTGGGGAGAAACTCACCCCTGTAGAGCCCGAAGAACCGTGGTATGTCGTGCTGGTGCCGCAAGTATCTGTAAGTACAGCAGAAATTTTTTCAGATCCACTGTTGACACGTAACTCTCCTCCCATTAAAGTGCGCCCCGTTCCCAAGGGAAACAGTCGAAATGACTGCTTACCGGTGGTAGCAAGGCGTTATCCAGATGTTCGTAACGCTTTGAATTTGTTAGGTAAATTTACCGAAGCAAAACTCACCGGAACTGGAAGTTGTGTGTTTGGGGGCTTCCCAAGCAAAGCTGAAGCTGATAAAGTCTCGGCCCTTCTTACAGAGACCCTTACAGGGTTTGTAGCAAAAGGAAGCAACGTTTCGATGTTGCATCGCAAGCTGCAAAATCTGCTCTAAAGGAACCGAGTACTGGGTACTCGTTGCAACAGATACAGGGGCGTCGCCAAGCGGTAAGGCAGCAGGTTTTGATCCTGCCATGCGTTGGTTCGAATCCAGCCGCCCCTGCCATTTTCCATACTCATCCAGGTTACCCTCAGCCTCTAGGTACTGCGCGTGTCCAAGATGATGGTCTTTACGGGGAATGCCAACCCCGATCTGGCTCGGCGTGTTGTACGTCAGCTGCATATCCCTCTCGGTGACATCTCTGTCGGCAAGTTTTCCGACGGCGAAATTACTGCCGAGATCAATGAAAACGTCCGCGGTAAAGATGTCTTCATTATCCAGCCGACTTGCGCTCCGACCAACGACAACCTGATGGAACTGGTAGTGATGGCTGATGCCTTCCGCCGCTCCTCGGCTACTCGTATCACTGCTGTAATTCCTTACTTTGGTTATGCCCGCCAGGATCGCCGTCCGCGTTCCGCACGTGTGGCTATCAGCGCGAAAGTCGTGGCTGACATGCTTACCGTCGTCGGCATCGATCGTGTTCTCACGGTTGATCTGCATGCTGACCAGATCCAGGGCTTCTTCGATATTCCTGTAGATAACATCTACGGCTCCCCGGTTCTGGTGGATGACATTGAAGATCAGCGCTTCGAAAACCTGATGATCGTGTCCCCGGACATTGGCGGCGTCGTGCGTGCACGTGCTGTGGCCAAATCCCTGGGCGTGGATCTCGGGATCATCGACAAACGCCGTGAGAAAGCCAATCACTCTGAAGTGATGCACATCATCGGTGATGTCGAAGGGCGTACCTGCATCCTGGTCGATGACATGGTCGATACCGCCGGCACTTTGTGCCACGCGGCAAAGGCTTTGAAAGAGCATGGCGCTGCCAAGGTGTTCGCCTACTGCACACATCCTGTGCTGTCGGGTCGAGCCATCGAAAACATTGAAAATTCCGTGCTGGACGAGCTGGTGGTGACTAACACCATCCCGTTGTCCGCTGCAGCACAAGCCTGTGCGCGTATCCGTCAACTGGATATCGCACCGGTAGTTGCCGAGGCGGTTCGCCGCATCAGCAATGAAGAATCGATCAGCGCGATGTTCCGTTAAGGGCCCTGCCCTTACCATTGCATCTCGTTGACGAAAAGCGCCCCGCCCCGGCATTCCTGTCGGGGCGGGGCTTTTTTGCCCATATCGCCTTTAGCGCTGGTCGCAAACGCTGGGGCGAATGTGGTTATTTTGGAGATACAACATGAACGATTTTACTCTGAATGCTGAAGTGCGTTCCGACCTGGGGAAAGGTGCGAGCCGCCGCCTGCGTCGTCTCGCAAGCCTGGTACCTGCTGTAGTTTACGGTGGCGAAAAAGCCCCTGAATCCATCAGCATGCTGGCTAAAGAAGTTGCCAAACTGCTCGAAAACGATGCGGCTTACAGCCACATCATCGAGCTGAACGTTGGCGGCACCAAGCAAAACGTCATCATCAAAGCTCTGCAGCGTCACCCGGCCAAAGGCCACGTGATGCACGCCGACTTCGTACGCGTTGTAGCTGGCCAGAAACTGACCGCTATCGTGCCGGTACACTTTGTTGGTGAAGAAGCTCCGATCAAGAAAGGCGGCGAAGTTTCGCACGTGACTTCCGAAATCGAAGTGACCTGCCTGCCGAAAGATCTGCCTGAGTTCATCGAAGTCGACCTGTCGAAAGCTGAAATCGGCGACATCATTCACATGTCCGACCTCAAAGCCCCTAAAGGCGTTGAGTTTGTTGCTCTGGCACACGGTGATGACAAGGCTGTTGCCAACGTCCACGCTCCACGTGTTGCTCCAGAAGAAGCTGCTGAAGAAGGCGCTGCAGAGTAATTCACTCTGTACTGCCGGAGTGAGCAGGTAACATCGCGGACTGGTACGTAGCGAGAAAGCGGGCGAGAACGCGGAGTTTACATAACGGTAAATGAGCATTTGTCGTCCACTTTCGCCGCATATACCGATCGCGGCGATGTTATCCACCACTCCAAGGAAGGGCCCCTATCGTGACTGCCATCAAACTGATCGTTGGCCTGGGAAATCCAGGCGCTGAATACGAACAGACCCGGCATAACGCAGGGGCCCTTTTTGTTGAGCGCATCGCGAACGCACAAGGCGTCAACCTTGTGGCGGATCGCAAATATTTCGGCCTGACCGGGCGCTACTCGCACCAGGGTCAGGATGTTCGTCTGCTGATTCCCACCACGTACATGAACCGCAGCGGCCAGGCCGTCGCGGCACTTGCCGGCTTCTTCCGCATTACGCCTGAAGAAATCCTCGTGGCGCACGACGAACTCGACTTGCCACCCGGTGTTGCCAAGCTCAAGCAAGGCGGCGGCCACGGCGGTCACAACGGGTTGCGCGACATCATTGCGCAGCTGGGCAATCAGAATACCTTCTATCGCTTGCGGCTTGGCATCGGCCACCCGGGCGTAGCCAGTATGGTTTCAAATTTCGTCCTGGGTCGTGCGCCACGCGCCGAACAGGAAAAACTCGATGCGAGCATCGATTTTGCCCTCGGCGTGCTGCCGGATATCCTCGCCGGGGAATGGAACCGCGCGATGAAAAACCTGCACAGCCAGAAGGCCTGACACTTATCCGAGGGGAAACACCATGGGATTCAATTGCGGCATCGTCGGCCTGCCTAACGTCGGCAAGTCCACCCTGTTCAACGCCCTGACCAAATCCGGGATCGCGGCCGAGAACTTCCCCTTCTGCACCATTGAGCCGAACACCGGTATCGTGCCGATGCCAGACAGCCGTCTTGAAGCCTTGGCTGCCATTGTCAATCCCAAGCGCATCCTGCCGACCACCATGGAATTCGTCGACATCGCCGGCCTGGTGGCCGGTGCCTCGAAAGGTGAAGGCCTGGGCAACAAGTTTCTCGCCAACATCCGCGAAACCGATGCCATCGCACACGTGGTCCGCTGCTTCGAAGACGAGAACGTGATTCACGTCTCCAACAGCGTCGACCCGAAACGCGACATCGAGATCATCGACCTCGAACTCATCTTCGCCGACCTCGACAGCTGCGAGAAGCAACTGCAAAAAGTCACCCGCAACGCCAAAGGCGGTGACAAGGACGCCGTGGTTCAGAAAGCCATGCTGGAGCAATTGATCGCTCACTTCACCCTGGGCAAACCGGCGCGCACACTGATGAAGGGCATGAACGCCGACGAGAAAGCGGTGCTGCGTGGTTTCCACCTGCTGACCACCAAGCCGGTCATGTACATTGCCAACGTCGCTGAAGACGGTTTCGAGAACAACCCGCTGCTCGACGTGGTCAAGGCCATTGCCGAAGAAGAAGGCGCCATGGTGGTTCCGGTCTGCAACAAGATCGAAGCGGAAATCGCCGAGCTTGACGACGGCGAAGAGAAAGACATGTTCCTCGAAGCCCTGGGCCTCGAAGAGCCTGGCCTGAACCGCGTCATCCGCGCCGGCTACGAAATGCTGCACCTGCAGACTTATTTCACTGCCGGCGTTGAAGAAGTTCGCGCCTGGACCGTCCGCGTCGGTGCCACCGCACCACAAGCCGCTGGCGTGATCCACACCGACTTCGAAAAAGGCTTTATCCGCGCCGAAGTCATCGCCTACGACGACTTCATCCAGTACAAGGGCGAAGCCGGCGCTAAAGAAGCCGGCAAATGGCGCCTGGAAGGCAAGGATTACATCGTTAAAGACGGCGACGTGATGCACTTCCGTTTCAACGTGTAAGACCCCGCGCAAGAAAAAGCCGCGTTTGATACGCGGCTTTTTTGTGCCTGGAATTTGCACCACTCCATCACCCTGTAGAAGCCGGCTTGCTGGCGATCCAGACACCGCGTTTGTGCAGTCAGTCCACGTGATCATTCATCGCCGGCAAGCCGGCGCCTACAGAGGAAATATGTGAATCAGGCTTTCTTCGTCCGAGGCAGGAAAATCGCCAACACACCCAGCAACGGCAAAAACGAACACAGGAAATACACGTACTCAATCCCGTGAATATCCGCCAGGTGCCCAAGCAACGCAGCACCAATCCCGCCAAAGCCGAACATCAGGCCGAAGAACACGCCGGCGATCATGCCGACATTGCCTGGCACCAGTTCCTGCGCATAGACAACGATCGCCGAGAACGCCGAAGCCAGGATGAAACCGATCACCACGCTGAGCACGCTGGTCCAGAACAGGTCGACATGGGGCAGCATCAAGGTGAACGGCGCGACCCCCAGGATAGAAAACCAGATCACTGCCTTACGCCCGATCTTGTCGCCGATCGGCCCGCCAAAAAAGGTCCCCGCCGCCACCGCGCCCAAAAACAGAAACAGATGCAGCTGCGAACTCGCCACCGACAGGTCGAACTTCTCGATCAGGTAAAAGGTGAAGTAGCTGGTCAGACTCGACATGTAGAAGTACTTGGAGAACACCAGCAAACCAAGGACTACCAATGCACTGGTGACCCTGCCCTTCGACAAGCCATGTGTCGCCGCCTGACCTTGTTTCAACTTGAAGAGATTCAGGTGATTGGCGTACCAGCGGCTGATCCGGTAGAGCACAAACAGAGCGAACACCGCGAACAGTCCGAACCACGCCACGTGGCCCTGACCGAAGGGGATGATGATTGCCGCCGCCAGCAGCGGCCCGAATGCCGAGCCCGCGTTGCCGCCGACCTGGAACGTCGATTGCGCCAAACCGTAGCGTCCGCCTGAGGCGAGTCGTGCAACCCGCGAGGCTTCCGGGTGAAAGGTCGAAGAACCGATACCGATCAGCCCCGCCGCCAGCAGAATCATCGGAAAACTGCCGACCACCGACATCAGCAAAATACCGATCAAGGTGCACACGGTCCCCGCCGGTAGCAGCCAGGGTTTGGGATGGCGATCGGTGTGGTAACCCACCCACGGCTGCAGCAGCGACGCCGTCAGCTGAAAGGTCAGCGTGATCAGGCCAACCTGGGTAAAGGTCAAGCCATAGTTGGCTTTGAGCATGGGGTAAATCGACGGCAGCACTGACTGAATCAGGTCGTTGATCAAATGCGCCAACGCTACCGCGCCAATGATGCGCATGACCAACGGGCTGCTCTGTGAAGTCGCGGACGCCGGCGTTGGGCCGGTCTGGGCATTGCTGATAGCCATGAGGTTTTCCGTACAGCAGGTGGGTGCAAACAGCGGGTGCGTCAATGTGCCATTTTTCGGTGCGGCAGCGCCATCCCCTTAGCGTGCTAACGACCTCAATAAATGGTGATAGCGCAACGCCATGGTCTGAATCTTGCCTTGGTAATCTGCTTCAACCCGGTGCACTTACAAAGCGCGCCGAGAATGGGAAGTTTCGCTACAGAGTCCGCCTACAGAGCAGACAAGGGTGAACTTTCGAGGCTTTTAACGGGGCACGGGTTCGGGTCGCAGCGATCTGGACGCACGCAATGAGTGCGTGGTGCCCAAGGGAGTCATGGGGCATGCAGGTTTTTTTATCACCGGGGATCAGGTTGCTGGGGCGTTTCGGCTTCGCACGCAAATTTCAGCTGTTGTTTCTGCTGTTTATTCTGCCGCTGGCGGGCAGCCTGTTGATGATCGGTCAGGATTATCGCGACAAACTCAGCCTGATTTCCGGCGAGCGCGCGGGAGTCCGACAGTTGCTGGCGCTGGACGCACTGGACAACTTGCTCGCCGCTCAGCGTAATCGGGCGGCTCGCTGGCGTGCCACTGAAACCAATCGTCAGCCGACGCCGGCGACCCTTGCCGCGATGGCGGCGTTCGACGCGGTTCAGCCGGCCCTTGCCCAAGCCACGACAGACCTTGGCACGGTATTGCAAACCGAAGGCGCCGAAGCCGACACGCTGGCGCGCTATCAAGCCTTGCAATTGGCGCTCAATGGGCTCGATTCCAAAAGCCTGAGCAGCGTGGGTTGGTGGCCCGATGGCTACGATCGTTTCACCAGCGCCCTGAGCAGTTTGCAGGCGTTGCGTGAACAGATCGCCATGGACAATCGTCTGACCCTCGCGCCATGGCTGGAGACCTATTTGCTGACGCAGATTTCCACACAGCACGCGCCCGATCTGATCGAACGAGTTGCCCGTCTGGCCAGTGTTGGTCAGGCCTCGGTGGTGTCCGGACAATTCACCCTGCAGAGCCGTCTGCAGTTACGCGACTTGCGCAGCCGCATCGGTGACGCCCGCGAACAACTGGTCAAAACCGCTGGACTGCTAGAGGCCCGCTTGCCCAGCGCATTACACGCCTGGGCGGGCCAATACAACGGCAGCCTCAAGCACCTCGATGCCGAGCTGAAAATGCTTGATGACGGCGTGTTCGGCGGCAGCATCAACCTCAAGCCGGACGAGTTCGAGCGCAGCCTGGACGCGTTGTTATCCGACCTCGCTGCGCTGCGTCAGCAATCGTTGCTCTCACTCGATCAACGTCTGGATCATTACTACGGTTCGGCGATTCGCCAGTTCATCCTGGTGGCAACCGTTTTAGGTTGCCTGCTGCTGGCCGCGTTGTACCTGTTCATTTGTTTGCAAACCTCGATTCGGCGCAGCGCCAGCGGCATCACACTGCTGGCCGAAGCCCTGCGCGACGGTAACCTGAGTCTGCAAGTGCCGGTGCAGGGCCGCGACGAGCTGGCCGCCATCAGCATCGCGCTCAACGTCGCCGTGGTGCAACTGCGCAACAGTTTGCTCGGGGTCGATCACGAGACGCTGCAGTTGAGCAACGCAGTACGCACGCTCAATCATCACTCCAGCGGAGCTTTGGGCGAAGTCGAAGCGCAGCAACTACAGATCAGTCAGATTGCCGCTGCCGCAACGCAACTGGCCGCCACCTCTCAAGGTGTCGCCCAGAGTTGCGAGCAAGCCTCCGGAAGCGCTCAAAACACTCAGCGCATCGCCGCCGACAGCAGCCGCGACAGCCTGCGCACCACGGCCAGTATTCAGCAACTTAATCAGCGTTTGAACGAGACAGCTGCAGCGCTGGGCCGGGTCAGTGAACAAGGGCAACAGATTCAACTGGTGGTCGACACTATTCGCGGCGTCGCCGAGCAGACCAACCTGCTGGCACTCAACGCGGCTATCGAGGCAGCCCGGGCCGGTGAGCAAGGGCGCGGTTTTGCCGTGGTGGCCGATGAAGTACGTAGCCTGTCGCAACGCACCCAGTCTTCTACCGCGCAAATTGCCGGCACCGTCGACAGCTTGCGCAACACGGTGAATGAAGCGGTGAGTTTGATGGAAGCAGCCTGTGGTCAGGCTCAATCCGATGCGCACGCCGTCACCGGACTCGGCGAACGGCTGGGTGAAATCGCCAGCGCCGTGCAGAGCGTCACCGACACCCTGGCGCAAATTGCCACAGCGGTCGACGAGCAGGCGACGACCGCCGATGAGGTCAGCGGCAATATCCAGCAAGTCGATCAGGCTGCAGTACGTCTGCTTGAGGGCGCGCGGGCAGTGAACCTGGCAGCCGATACCCTGAGCCAGGGCAGCAAGGCGCTGAGCGCAAATACAGGAAGGTTTCAGCTCAGTTGAGCCATGCCTGAGTCATATTTTTCACGCTGGAGGGATAAGCGGTTGAAAGTGTAGAGAAATATTTTAGATTTACGCTTGACGCATCCCTGTTAGCGGTGAATAATGCGCGCCACTTGGCTACATAGCTCAGTTGGTTAGAGCATAGCATTCATAATGCTGGGGTCCGGGGTTCAAGTCCCTGTGTAGCCACCAAGTACTAAAAACGGCTTACCGAAAGGTAGGCCGTTTTTTTATGCCTCGAGAAAAGTGACCGAATCCGACGGCCCAAATGCGTCTCTACTGAAGTCCGCTGTTTGCGTCACCCAGCATCCGCCGATAAAGTCCTCAGATCTTTCCCACGGACGGAGCGCCCCGCGTGTTCTCGATATCGCCTTTGAGCCGCCATCGCCGGTCAACACTTTCACTGATCGCGCTCGCATTGACCCTTGCCGCTTGCAGCGCCCCGCCCTCCTCCACGTTGCCGATTGCCCCGGAAGCCGGTTCGGGCTATCGCACCGATCTGAAAACCCGATACGCCTCCAAACACATGGCCGCAGCGGCAAACCCGCTAGCAGCAGAAGCCGGCCGGGAGATTTTGCGTGAAGGCGGTTCAGCGATTGATGCGGCCATTGCGATGCAAGCGGTGTTGACGCTTGTCGAGCCGCAGTCATCGGGCATCGGTGGTGGTGCATTCATCGTGCTATGGGATGGCCGGAATGTGCGCACGTATGACGGCCGGGAAACCGCGCCAGCCAAGGCAACCGAAACGCTGTTCCTGCAAGAGGACGGTAAACCGATGGGGTTCACTCAAGCGCAGATCGGCGGTCGTTCGGTGGGCACTCCGGGTGTATTGCGCGCGCTGGAGCTGGCCCATCAAAAACACGGACGCCTGCCGTGGGCGCGGCTGTTCGAGCCGGCGATCCAGCTTGCCGAGCAGGGTTTCGCGATTTCGCCTCGCCTGCATCAGTTGATTACCTCGGACAGATCCCTGCGCAGTTCTCCGGAAATGGTCGCCTACTTCCTGAATGCCGACGGCAGCCCGAAAGCCGTCGGCACGCGCCTGAAAAACCCGGCGCTGGCCGCCGTGTTGAAACGCATCGCCATAGAAGGTCCGGATGCGCTTTACAAAGGCGCGGTTGCGCAGGAAATCGTCGCCAAGGTTCAGGGTCATGCCAATCCCGGCAGCCTGTCGCTGAGTGACCTCGCCGGTTACACCGCCAAGGAACGCCCGCCACTCTGTACAGACTACAAGCGCTGGCAGGTTTGCGGCATGCCCCCGCCGTCGTCCGGCGGTATTGCCCTCGCACAAATTTTCGGCACCTTGCAGGCACTGGAACAGCGTGAACCACGCTTCAACCTGGCGACACTCGCGCCGGTCAGAACCGCTAAAGCGGCGGGCATCGAGCCGGCTCCGCAAGCCGTGCACCTCATCTCCGAAGCCGAGCGTCTCGCTTACGCCGACCGCGCGCAATACCTCGCGGATGCGGACTTCGTCCCCGTCCCGGTCAAAGGTCTGGTCGACCCGGGTTATCTGGCCAGCCGGGCCGCCCTGATCGGCGATCGCAGCATGGGCATGGCAGAACCTGGCACGCCACCGGGCATTCAGGTGGCGTACGCACCGGACCGGTCGCCGATGCGTATTTCGACTTCGCAAGTGGTGGCGGTCGATGACACCGGCGGCGCCGTGTCGATGACCACCACGGTCGAATCGGCGTTCGGCTCGCACCTCATGGTTCAAGGCTTTCTGCTCAACAATCAGATGACCGACTTTTCCTTCATCCCGGAAGAGAATGGACAGAAGGTAGCCAACCGCGTCGAACCCGGCAAACGCCCGCGCTCATCCATGGCGCCGACGCTGATTTTCGACCGTCAGAGCGGCGAATTTCTCGCCACCCTTGGCTCGCCGGGTGGGTCGCAAATCATCGAATACGTGGCAAAGTCCGCGATCGGCCTGCTCGACTGGAAGCTTGACCCACAAACCGCCATCAACTTGCCCAACTTCGGCAGCCGTAACGGCCCGACGGAACTGGAGCAGGGACAGTTCAGCGCAGAGCTGATTGAGGCCTTGAAAGCCAAGGGGCACACCCTCAGCGAAATCGACATGACCAGCGGCACGCAGGCGATCGTCCGGGTCAAGGATGCACAGGGCAAAGCATCGCTCGCGGGGGGTGCGGATCCGCGGCGGGAAGGTGAGGCGTTGGGGGATTAGATCCAGCGCAGCACCCGGTGAACATGGCACGGCGTACATTCCCAGTCGGTCGGCTGGGAGACAGCAGACCGACGCCGGGTTAATGTAAGCCGCATAACAGTGAGACAACCTCAACATGACCAAACCCCCGACCCGCCACGACTGGTTCCACCGCGCCCCCGACGTCAGTGGCCTGCAGCGTTTCGAGGCGTATTTCGCCGGGCATGGTTATGACCTGCACCGTCACGACACGTATGCCATTGGTCATACCCTGGCCGGGGTGCAGAGTTTTCAGTATCGCGGCGGCTGGCGGCACAGCCTGCCCGGCGCGACGATGGTGCTGCACCCGGACGAGGTGCATGATGGCGAAGCAGGCACCGAGAGCGGGTTTCAATACCGAATGATGTACATCGAGCCGGCGCTGATCCAGCAGATGCTCGGCGGTCAGCCGCTGCCGTTCATCAAGAACGGGCTGTCCCACCATCCGCACTTGTTCGCTGCGACGCAAACCTTGCTGCGCAGCCTCGAATGCCCGCTCGAACCGCTGGAAGAACAGGACGCGCTGTTCGATCTGGCACACGCGTTGAACCATGAGTCCGGCGTGAAGACCGGGCGCCCAGGTTTCGATTACGTGGCGGCGGAGCGCGCTCGGGAATACATGCACAGCGCATTGGATCGCACCGTTACGCTGGAGGAACTGGCGCACCACAGTGGCCGTGATCGCTGGAGTCTGTCACGGGATTTTCGTCTGTTGTTCGGCACCAGCCCCTACCGTTACCTGACCATGCGCCGTCTTGATCTGGTTCGTTCTCTGTTGATGCAGGGCCAGTCATTGGTCAGTGCGGCACTGATCGCCGGTTTCACTGACCAGAGCCATATGACCCGTCAATTCAGCAAAGCCTACGGACTGACGCCGGCGCGCTGGGTGAAAATGCACCGCCGCTGAGCGACGCACAATCGTACAAGATGCGCGACGGGGCACTGGTTATCGTGGTTTCACGATCAATCAGGAGACCTGTTTCATGAAAGCCTACGAAAGCCTTAACTTCGCCGAGAAAATATCCCTGATCGGCCCACACTGGACGCCGCGCGTTATTGCCGAAATGAACGACTATCAGTTCAAGGTGGTTAAGCTATTAGGCGATTTCATCTGGCACGACCACCACGACACCGATGAAACCTTCATCGTTCTTGAAGGCCAGTTACGCATCGACTTCCGTGATGGCCAGGTCTTGGTAAATGCCGGAGAAATGTACGTAGTGGCCAAAGGTGTCGAGCACAAACCCTCCGCCGAACAGGAGGTGAAACTCTTGCTGATCGAACCCAGAGGCGTACTCAACACCGGCGACAAGGGTGGCGAGCGCACCGCGCAAAATGACGTTTGGGTGTAGCCCCGCAATGCAGTGACGCCGGGTTTATGTCGACAACTGACTGGCAAACTGGCCGACCGCGCTCACCACTTTCTGCGCGCCTTCCTGAATTTCGACGATCACCGTGCCCGCCTCTGCCGCCAGCGCCAGGCCTTGCTCGGCCTGGCGCTGACCGTCGGTCATC
Organism: Pseudomonas fluorescens; assembly: GCF_902497625.1. Taxonomy (GTDB): domain Bacteria; phylum Pseudomonadota; class Gammaproteobacteria; order Pseudomonadales; family Pseudomonadaceae; genus Aquipseudomonas; species Aquipseudomonas fluorescens_BQ. The sequence continues at coordinate 17,514 of NZ_CABVGX010000064.1, forward strand.
AGGGCCACGGCGTTGCGCGCCATGTCCTGATTCTGCCGCACCACCACGACGATTTCGTCGGTCGCCTGACTGGTGCGTGAGGCCAGTTGACGGACCTCGTCCGCCACCACTGCGAACCCCCGCCCCTGCTCACCGGCTCGCGCCGCCTCAATGGCTGCGTTGAGCGCCAGCAGGTTGGTTTGCTCGGCAATGCCGCTGATGGTTTTGACGATGCTGCCAATGACCAGTGATTGCGCGTTCAGCGCCTCGATGCCGTCGCCGGCGGCTTGCATGTGTATGGCCAGATCACGCATCACCCCCACCGCTTGAGTGACTACGGCCGTGCCGCGTTGAGCGGTGCTGTCGGTGAGTTGCGAGGTGCTGTAGGCAATGTTCGCCGCTTCAGCGACGGCCTGCTCCTGATTAACCTGATCGGTGATCACCGTGGCGAACTTCACCACTTTGTAAAGCCGGTTGTTGGCGTCGACCACCGGGTTGTAGGACGCCTCCAGCCAGACCACTCGACCGTGGCTGTCGACACGTTTGAAGCGGTCGGCCACAAAGTCTCCGGCATTCAGGCGACGCCAGAACGCCTGGTATTCGGCGCTGTTGTATTCCTGCGGTTCGCAAAATGTACGGTGATGTTTGCCCTTGATCTGCGCCAGGCTGTAACCCATACCGTTGAGAAACCGTTCGTTGGCCGAGAGTACATTGCCGTCGAGGTCGAACTCGATCACCGCGGTGGAACGCACCAGCGCACCAATCAGGTTTTCATGCTCGCGCGAGGCTTCGATGGTGCGGGTAAGGTCGCTGGAATAAATGGAGAAGTGTTTGATGCGACCATCCTGCGAGCGCACCGGTTGCAAGATCGAGCGCAGCCACGCTTCCTTGCCATTGCCACGCAACAACCGCACGGCGCCGGCAAAATGCTCTCCCTGGGTGAGCGCAGTCTTGAAACGTTGATAGGCATCATTGGACTTGACGTGCGCGGGTACGATGTCTTCAAGAGGACGTCCAATCAAGTCGCCGCCCTTGTAGAGCATTTCGTCCATGAAGTTCTGATTGACCGAGTGAACACGTCCATCCGGACTCAGGGTCAGGACCAGCATTTCGCGGTCCAGACTTTCCTTCACTTGTTGCAGACTGGAGAGTTCTTCGCGAAGAGCCGACAGCTCCTGCTTCAAGCGTTTGTTAAACATGGGGGAAGTACCGTTGGCAGGAATGGTAGCTGCTTATAGCTATGCCATCGGCTCGGTGGATTTTTTCTGAAGCTTATTGCAGGGTTGTCCGACAAAATACAGCGATCAGACAGCCCCGGCAGCGCGGCAATTTACAGACCGGGGCATCCGCGCGCCGAAATACGCCGCGCTACCCACGCCCACTGCCCCCATCACCGCCGAGAAGATCACGCAGATCCACGGACTCCACGGCATCAGACCGATCAGCAGCAGCGGCGTGATACTTGCCCAGGCGGCATAGGCGATGTTGTAGGTGAATGAAATTCCCGAGACGCGAATCCGAGCCGGAAACAGGCTGATCATCACCGACGGCACCGCCCCGACCACGCCACAACAGAGGCCGGCAACTGCGTAGGCAAGGCCGATCCACTCACCGCCGGTAATCAGGCAGGTATAAAGCACGCCGATGCCCAGCGGCAGCAACAGGCTGTACAGCATGACGGTGCGCCAGGCGCCGATGCGGTCGACGAGCAAACCGGCCAGCACGCAGCCAATGTTGAGGAAAACGATACCCAACGCGCTCAGGCCAAAGGTGTAACTGGCGGTCATGCCGAAAGTTTTTTGCATCATGGTCGGCGTGATAACCACGAACACCACCACCGCTGAGGTCAGCACACAGGTAAGAAGCATCGCCGGCAGCATGGCCAGGCGATGCTCACGCAGGACAGTGCGCAATGGCAGTTCGACGGTGGCCTCGCGCTGGGCCTGCATCGCCATGAACACCGGGGTTTCGCTGAGCCAGCGGCGCAACCAGACGCCGAGGATGCCGAACGCGCCGCCGAGCAAAAACGGGTAGCGCCAGGCGTAATCGAGAATTTCCTGCGGGGTATAGGCTTGCGCGAGGAAGGTCGCGGTCAGAGCGCCGATCAGATAACCGAAGGTCAATCCGGCCTGCAGAAAGCCGAGCGCGTAGCCGCGATGCCCAACCGGCGCGTGCTCGGCAACGAATACCCAGGCGCTCGGCACTTCGCCGCCCACGGCAGCACCCTGGAAAATCCGCAGCGCCAGTAGTAACAGCGGCGCGAAATAGCCGATTTGCGCGTAGGTCGGCATGATGCCGATCAGCAGGCACGGCAGCGCCATCATCAGGATGCTCAGACTGAAGACTTTCTTGCGACCGAGCCGGTCGGCGAAATGCGCCATCAGAATCCCGCCTAACGGCCGCGCCAGATACCCGGTCACGAAAATCCCGAAGCTTTGCAGCAGGCGGAGCCATTCCGGCATTTCCGGCGGAAAAAACAGCTGGCTCAAGGTCAGGGCAAAAAATACGAAAATAATGAAATCGTAGATTTCCAGCGCGCCGCCAAGGGCCGCGAGCCCCAGCGTCTTGTAGTCCGAACGGCTGAAAGGCGCCGGACGCGAATCGATCTGAGCAGTCATCAAAATAACTCTGGCACAGGCTAAAAACCAAGGCGCACATGGTCCACGCAAACGCGCCCACGAACAAGCCGTTAGACCATAGTCATGAATTGCTAAAAGTTCGTCACAAAACGTGACTGATTGTTTTACTGTTGGCACCTGTCAAAACGGCCCTTGCGGCTTGAAGACCACAACAAACATAAAAATTCGAGGTACTCCCGTGGCCGCTGATATCGAAGATAGCCGCTCCGCCCGCTTTGCCCTGCGCTGCTCAAGTTTTGCCGAACGCTGGTTCCCCGACTCCTGGGTGTTTGCCGCACTGGCGGTGATCATTGTCGCGGTTGCCACGCTGTTCATGGGCGCCAAACCCACGGATGCTGCGATGGCTTTCGGCGACGGTTTCTGGAGCCTGATCCCGTTCACCATGCAAATGGCCTTCGTGGTAATTGGCGGTTATGTGGTGGCCAGCTCCCCGCCTGCTGTAAAGCTGATTGATCGCCTTGCGCGTATTCCAAAGAACGGTCGCTCGGCCGTGGCCTGGGTAGCGCTGATTTCGATGGTCGCGTCGTTGTTGAACTGGGGCTTGTCGCTGGTGTTCGGCGGCTTGCTGGTGCGCGCCCTCGCCCGCCGCACGGATCTGAAAATGGACTACCGTGCCGCTGGCGCCGCCGCTTACCTGGGTCTCGGTGCGGTATGGGCCTTGGGCTTGTCTTCGTCGGCAGCGCAGTTGCAGGCCAATCCGGGCAGCCTGCCGCCGTCGATTCTGTCGATCACCGGGGTAATTCCGTTCACCGAAACGATTTTCCTCTGGCAATCGGGTGTGATGCTGCTGGCATTGATCGTGGTCTCGCTGATCATCGCCTATGCCACCGCACCCGGGCCGAACTCTGCGCGTGATGCCGAAGCCTGTGGTATCGATCCAAGCTTCAATCTGCCGCCGCTGCGGCCGCGCACACGTCCCGGCGAATGGCTGGAGCACAGTCCGCTGCTGATCATTGTGCTGGTATTGCTGGCGGCCGGATGGCTGTTCCACGAGTTCTCGACCAAACCGGCGATCACTGCGATCTCTGGCCTCAACACGTACAACTTCCTGTTCATCATGCTCGGAGCGCTGCTGCACTGGCGCCCGCGCAGTTTTCTGGACGCGGTGTCCCGCGCCGTGCCGACCACCACCGGCGTGCTGATCCAGTTCCCGTTATACGGTTCGATTGCCGCGCTGATGACCACGGTCAAAGGCAGCGATGCGCAAACGCTGGCGCATCACATCTCGACTTTCTTCGTCAGCATCGCGTCCCACGACACCTATGCGCTGTTGATGGGTGTGTACTCTGCGATTCTCGGTTTCTTCATTCCTTCAGGTGGCGGCAAATGGATCATTGAAGCGCCTTACGTGATGCAAGTGGCCAATGACCTGAACTACCACTTGGGCTGGGCGGTGCAAATCTACAACGCTGCCGAAGCGCTGCCGAACCTGATCAACCCGTTCTACATGTTGCCGCTGCTGGGCGTACTGGGCCTCAAGGCCCGTGATCTGATCGGTTTCTCCTTCGTGCAGCTGCTGGTGCACACGCCGCTGGTGCTGTTTCTGCTGTGGGCGTTGGGCACGACGTTGACGTACTCGCCGCCGGTGCTGCCTTAAACGCAAAAAGGGCCGATCATTTTTATCGGCCCTGCTTTTTGTTCAGCGCAGTCTGTTTCAGTATGTGCTCGCCCTGCTTCCGGGCCCACACGCTGAAGGATCCAAGCATGTTCAAACTCGCAGGACTCACCCTCGCCGCACTCGCCCTGAGCACCGCCGCCCACGCCGATGTTGATCTGAAGCTGGGCAGCACTGAACGCGTCACCCGTCTTTTTGCCTACCCCAACAACTGCAACGTCATCTGCTTTCGCAACTGGACACTGGAGCAAACCGTAGAGCATTACCTGACGCAAAGCGTGCAGCGCGACGGCTACAGCGCCGCAAAGGTGCGGGTCAGAACTGATAACGATCAGCTCTACGTTGAAATCAGCGGCGTGCCCGATGGCTACGGACAACCGCTGGCTGGCCTGCTTGAGGCTGGCGACCTGGCCTACCAAGGCGCCAGCAAGCTGAATGCCGATGGCAAGTGGGCTTACAACTGGTATTTGTTCCTGCCGCTGGGCATGGCGCTGGACAATCGCAAGAGCGTTGAACTGCTGCACTTTCCGCCTGATTATTCGCTGACCCAGGCGCAGGACTACTTGCGGTCAGCTACCACCGATCGCTGGGCCACACTGCTGACCGAGAACGGCATCCCCGCACAACAGACACCCGGCTACCAGACCATTATCGACATTGCGCCGATTGCCGCACCGTCTAGCGCGGGCAAGGATCTGGAAGGCGTGTATGACTATTTCAAGGACTACCAGACCGCCATGGTCAAGGTCATGAGCCGCAACGCCAGCGGCGCTACGTTGCCGATGGTTGCTTTCGGCGCGCCTGTGCGCACCTGGATCAAACAGCAATACGGACCGAGCGTGGACGTACTTGGCCTGGCGACGATCAGCCCCGGCGATGGGGTGAAAGTGCCGGTGCTGGGTTCCAATCATCCGAGTTATATCTGGTACGCGGCTAACCCGGACAGCTACACCGGTGATGATGCGCCAGCCAAAGGCGATGCTGCCGGTCTGAAAGTCATGGGTCAGGATTTGAGCGCTGCGTGCTGGCAAGCCGCAATGGGCCGCAAACCCGGAAGCGATCCTCAGGCCCAACTGAAAAGCTGTACGCAAACCTGGCAAGTGACGCAAAAAGAGAAAACCTGCGAGCTGTTCTACACCTCGATCCGCAATTTGCCTGCCGAGCAAGCCGCCGCCAAGTGCGCAACCTCGCCGGTCCAGTCGGAACTCAGGCAGCTGCAAGCGCCGGCACCTGCGCCCGCCACACCGGTGCCGCGATTGTAGAATCAGCCGCATAGATCCTTGGCTGAAGTCTTTACAATGTTTCGACCGGACGCAAACGGTACTGCGCCGGCAATTGCTCGAAGCCACTGATGGTGGCGTTCAGGCTTTTCCAGCGCCCATCCTTGATGCCATAGATGCAACCGTGGATCGACAGTTTCTGCCCGCGATGCCAGGCATTCTGCACGATGCTGGTATGGCCGACGTTGGCCACTTGCTGGATGACGTTGAGTTCGCAAAGACGGTCGACACGTTCTTCTTCGGTCGGCAACTTCGCCAACTCTTCGCGTTTCTCGTAATACAGATCGCGAATCGAGCGCAGCCAGCCGTCAATCAGGCCCAACTGGCGATCCTGCATCGAGGCCCGCACGCCGCCGCAACCATAATGACCGGTGACGAGGATGTGTTTGACCTTCAGCACGTCGACTGCGTACTGGATCACTGACAGGCAGTTGAGGTCAGTGTGCAGCACCACGTTAGCCACGTTGCGATGGACGAACAGGTCGCCAGGCAGCATGCCGACGATCTCGTTCGCCGGCACGCGCGCATCCGAACAGCCGATCCACAGGAATTCCGGAGTTTGCTGACGGGCCAGCTTGGCGAAGAAATCAGGATCTTCCTGTTTGATCGCATCGGCCCAACGCGCGTTGTTATCAATCAGATCTTGTAATTCGTTCATGCAATGACGCCTCGTGAATAGTGCGCTGTTCTGACAAACAACCCTGGGTCGGGGTCACGCGCCAGATGCAGTTGGTTTTTCCGCTGATCGATATTACGGCGATTCCACAATCAATGCCGGTGGAATTCCCGCGAGCCGAGGGGGTCCACCTAGTAAGGCCCACAGTATGAGGAATTGCCATGACTGATTCACGACGTCCTTTCGATGCGACTCAGCCCGAGCCTATCGATGACAACGAAGACCGCATGGGTTCCATGCATGAGCTGGATTTCGACAACGAAGAGCCGAGCGCGAAAATCGGCGATGAGCTGCCGGAAAACGAGCGTGAGCAATTGATGCCGGAAGAACGTGTTCGCGAGGCCGGCATGACCGGGGCTTCGACCGACGACCACGAGCCTACCGATGACGACATGAGTCCGGAAACGTTAATTCGTGAGGACGGTGCGCGCGATGCCCGGGAAGCTGGAGAGGGTGAGCAGGCGGATTGGGACCTGAGCATTGTCGACGAGGACGAAATCGGCGGTGGCAACGGACTCGATGAAGAAGAGCTGGCGCGACGGGACCCGCTGGACGGGAATCGTTGAATTCAAGGCTGACCGAACAACCCTGTAGGAGCTGCCGAAGGCTCCTACGGGGCCTCAATCCACCAAGGTGCAGGCCATGACGACAGCATCTTCGCGCCCGCCGACCGCTGGATAATAATCCCGGCGCCGGCCGATCTCGTTGAAACCGTAGCGCTCATACAAGCGAAACGCGCCGCGATTACTGTCGCGCACTTCCAGAAAACACTCCCGCGCCTCTGCCTTGTAGGCGATCGACATCAAGTGCTCCAGTAGCGTCAAACCCAACCCGCGCCCCTGATTCTCCGGTTTGACCGTGATGTTCAGCAGGTGCGCTTCATCGAGAATGATTTGCACCACGCCGTGGCCGACCTGCTGTTGGCCTTCGAACATCAGCCAGATCTGATACTTGCCCAGACCATCGAGAAAAATCCCGCGCGTCCACGGATGGCTGTATGCCGCGTATTCGATTTTCAGCACAGCGTCGAGGTCCGCCTCGGTCATCGGGCGAAACGATACAGCGTCACTCATTTGATTCTTTCCAGCGCGCCATCAGCCGACGCATGGCTTGCCAGACATCAGCCTTACGCTGTGGCTCTTCCATTAATAATTCCAGACCCGGCAGGGCCCAGACCGAGCCCAGGCCTTCGACCTGGAGTTCACGGTTGAAGGATTCGGCATTCGCCTCACCGGCAAACCGCACGGCCGGCAAACCGATCAGCCACACGCAGACACACGGTGCATCTTCCAGTCGCGCCGACAGAAAACCCTGTACGAAATCCCGCGCAGCGTCCGGCCCTTGATCCATGGTGCCGCGCGCGAGCAACGGCCAGCGCACCGG
>NZ_CABVGX010000065.1 GCF_902497625.1 Pseudomonas fluorescens
GGTCCACGCAACGGTGCGCCGCGCGACGGTCAGGCCCGTCGTGAGGAAGGTCGCAGCCGTCGCCCGGCCCGTGACGATCAGCCACGCTCCGAACCTGCCGTGCAAAACCCGCGCGGCCCGGCACCGAAGATCATTCATAAGGAGTCGAAAACCGATCGTTTCCCGACACCTGAACAACTTGATCAACTGCCAGGCCGTCCACGCGGTGAGAAACCGGCATTGCTGACGCGCAATCGCTGATTTAGCACTGCCATGAAAAATGCCCCGGATCGCGAGATCAGGGGCATTTTTGTTTGTGCTGCGAACTGCTTCTGTAGGAGCTGCCGCAGGCTGCGATCTTTATAAGATCAAAAGATCGCAGCCTGCGGCAGCTCCTACGGCCTCAGCATTACTTCGCTTTCACACCTTCAAACGAAACGTACAGTTCGACCGCATCAGACTGTGGACCCAAGTCTTTCTGCTTGCCGAAATCGGAACGCTTGATGCTGGTGGTGCCTTCAAAGCCGGCACGGTAGCCGCCCCACGGATCCTTGCCTTCGCCAAGGAAAGTGGCCTTGACCACGATTGGCTTGGTCACGCCCAGCAGGGTCAGGTCGCCAGTCACGTCAGCAGTGTCTTTACCCGCAGCGTTCTTGCCGGTGGACTTGACGCTGGTGGAAACGAAAGTCGCTTTGCTACCGTTCAGGAAGTCTTTGCTGGCGATGTGCTTGTCACGCTCGGCGTGGTTAGTGAAGACGCTGGCGGTGTTCACGTTGAACGTGATCTTGCTGTCTTCAGGCTTGGCCGCGTCGAAGCTGAATTTGCCGTCGATATCCTTGAAGGTACCGGTGATGAAGCTGTAGCCCAAGTGGCTGATCTTGAAGTCAACGAAGGCATGCTGACCTTCCTTGTCGACGACGTACTCAGCCGCCATGACGTGACCTGCGGACAGCAGCGCGGAACCAATTGCCAGAGCGGCGAGGGTTTTTTTCAACATGCTTTCTATTCCTTTGGAGTCGAGGTTGAACTTCAGGCTTTGCGACCCAGCATTCGAGCCAGGGTCGCATCACGGTCGATAAAGTGGTGTTTCAGTGCTGCCAACGCATGGAGACCGGAAAAAATTACCAGTACCCACGCCAGATAGAAATGAATCAAACCAGCTGTGTCTGCCTGGTCCGGTAGTCCGGACACCAGCGCAGGGACTTCGAACAGGCCAAACACCGGAATCCCGACACCGTCTGCGGTGGAAATCAGGTAACCGGCAATCATCACGGCGAACAGACTGAGGTACAGAAAGGAATGGCCAAATTTCGCGCCGATGCGCGTCATGCGGCTATAGCTCTCCAGCGTAGACGGTGGAGGGCTGACAAAGCGCCAGAGCACGCGAAGAACCATCACCGCCAACAACACCAGACCGATGCTTTTGTGCAGGTCCGGCGCATCTTTGCGCCAGGTGCTGTAGTAATCGAGACCGACCATCCACAGGCCCGATGCGAACAACCCGAACACTGCCAAGGCCACCGTCCAATGTATGAAAATGCTGACCCAACCATAGCGCGAAGAAGAGTTACGTAGCTGCATTACCCAGATCCTGTGAGAACTGCGACCAAGACTATCGAGATATCTATCGAATTAAAGCGGAAAATTTCGCTTTGAAATATCGAGAAATACGATCAAGAGTCTGAAATAGGTGGGTTAAGGAAGTATTAAAGGCGATCTTGTGGCGAGATGTTAGTGGCGAGGGGGAATTTGTGCGGTGTCAGTGACGGCCCCATCGTCAGAACGCGACCCGAAGCGAACTCCTGACACTAACCCGCTGGCGTGAGCTGACTCTCCTTCACTACCCCACCTTTGTTGCGTTTTGACCGGTCCGAAGGACCCAGCTTGCAGCGAGCTTTTCTTACCCGTGCTGCCGGCGGAACATATATCAGACCAAGCAATATATACCGCTATTTTCGTACCCGAACTTGATCAAATGAGCGCTCAACAGACTCATTCTCAAGGTGAAAAACATGGCTATTCCTACTATACCCTTCCAGGCAAGTGGATCCCCGTTGCTCCCAGCTAACCAGGCGATGACGCCGGGGCAATATTTAATGTCAGGCAACGGGCGATTCAAATTGATATTGCAAGCTGATGGAAACTTAGTCATCAGCGATGGAGCAACTGTAGTCTGGACCGCAGACGGCAGTCAGATTTACAGCAGAACCTTGTACCCAAAAAAAATGCGTGAGCCGCTTATGTTTGTGATCAGTAACAGCGGCTTCCTTTATGATCCGTCCCGGAGGCGTTTGTGGATTGCCGAGAGCACCCATAGCACTGATAAATCGCTGTGGTACAACACGTGTATGGTGATTCAAGACGACGGTAATCTCGTCATTTACGACCAGCGCACGGGAAGTCTGTGCTGGGCTCGCTCTGGGTTCGTCCCGGGTCGTATTCCGAAGGCAAAAGAAAGATTCACCAGAGTGCTGGAAAATGGGACGGAGATAAAGGAATGGAAGTTTTCACTAGGCCCTCTCTAATCGTACCTAGCAACTTTTCTGCTGATTAATTTTTGAAGATTGGCGGAGGATTAAGGCATTCATAGTTATACGGATCAATATCACATTTGTAGGCCAGCTGATTGCCATAGCCCTTTGGGAAAAACTCACCGCTTGTACAGCCAGAAAGTACGACTACTACCACAACTCCTACTAGGATTCTCATATAACCTCCAAAATTCTTGAAGAGCATATGTTTGAACTTCAAGCACCATCAATCATTCACTTCCGATAATCTTGTAGGCAATCTCTGATTCACCGCTAAATCCTGTAGGACGCAAACGAGTGAGCCAAAAAAACGCGGCCCTCAGGCCGCGTTTTTTTCGAACCTGAACGTTACTGAGCCTTGGTCTCAGTAGTCGTCGCCGGTTTGGCCGCCGGCTTTTTCGCCGGTTCGGCCTTCTTCACCGGTGCTTTCGCAGGCGCCTTCCTGGTGTCGGCTTTCGCCGCCGGTTTTTTCACCGGTGCTTTGACCGCGGCTTTTTTAGCCGGCTCGGTTTTCACCGGTGCTGCAGGCTTCGGCGCTTCGACCGGCGCAGGCGCCGGAACGGGCACTGGAGCGGGTGCTGGCGCAACCGGAGCAACCGGCGCCGCGGCCTTCACGGGCTCTGGCTTCTTGTCCTCGTCCGAAGCACCACCAAACAGATTGCTGAAAAAGTTGCCCTTCTTCGCCGCCACCGCACCCGCTGCTGCCGCCGTCGCTGCAGGCACAACCTTCGCCGGCTCAAACGACTTGCCGGCCGCCAGGTCTTCAACCTGGCTGGCCGCGCGCTGACCGGTGCGCAATGCACCTTCCAGTGTGCCCGGGTACAAGGTGTCGGTGTGTTCGCCGGCGAACGCTACGCGCTGCAGCGGCCGTTCCCACAGGCGCCAGTATTTGCTGATCTGACCCGGGCCAAAGGCCAGGTAGGCGCCGCCCATCGACGGGTCGGTGCTGTAGCGACGAATTTCATAACCGGTGAACGACCCGCGCGCCTGAGGATAAAACGCGTGCATGCGAATCAGCACCTGGTCGGCCATCTGCTTGTCGCCAAATGCCTGCATCACCCGCGCGTTATCGCCCGACAGGTTGATGACCACGTTGGCGCCGCCCTTCAGCGCTGGCTCTACCCACAACATGCCCAGACCGGTATTGCTGTAGATCTCGCCCGACATACGCGCCTTGCTTTCCCACACCGGCGCCTTGAATTTCAACATGATCTGGTCGCGCCAACCGTAGTTGGTGCCTTTGATCGCGCCCAGATGCTGGGCATCCAGCGCCGGAGTCATCTGGATCTTGTTCAGCGCGCGCAATGGTACCGCTACCACCACGTAGTCCGCCTGATAGCCGACGCTGCCGACTTTGACCGTCACACTGTCCTTGGACTGTATGATGGCCGACACCGGGGCGCTGGTCTTGATGGTTTTCAGCTGCTTTACGAACGCTTGCGCCAGCACCGGGCTGCCGCCGAGCAGGCGCGAAGCACGCAAATCACGGTCGGAAACGCCCTGATAGACGCGGCCCTGCTGTGCGAAATACAGCAGCGACAGGCGCGAAGGTTCGTCATAGCGGGTACGAATCTGCTGATTGATCAACTGCCGGGCCGTGGCAGGCAAGGTCAGGCGGTCGAGCCAGTTGGAGACGTTGATCTGATCCAGCGCATGCAGCGTGTTGTTCGCGGCCGGATTCTGCGGATCCTCAATGGAGCGCGCGAGATCGTCGACGGTTTTTTCGTAGCGCTTGAGCGCTTCGGCCGTCGCCGGTTCCTTGGTGGCCAGGTCGGCAGCGGTGTAATACACGCCGTCGATGAGGTAACTCGGCGTACGCACGAACTCAGGCGCCGGCGTGGTGCTCAGCTTGAACGTCGAGACGTATTTGTTCAACACCGGTTGCGTCTTGTCGTTGCCTATCCACTCGCTGCTGGCCATGCCGGAGCGACCGCCCAGGCTCGGCTTGGCTTCGAGCAACGTCACCTGCCAGCCCTTGTTCTGCAGTTCGTAAGCGGCTGTCAGGCCGGACAGGCCACCGCCGATCACGATGGCTGTTTTATCCTTGGCCAGCGCGGACACGCTGAACAGGCCCAATATCACCAGCGCACAGGCGCGCAGCCAACCAGCAGACATTCAGCGAACTCCGGAAATAACGTAAGAAAAAACGGTTTTGCGAGTCAGACGACTCCAAGAACAGCGAAGAATACGTCAGCCATCAAATGGCCGCCAGCAACGTCTCTCGGTCGGTACAAAGTTGCTCGTTCAATACAATAGGTTGTTCCCGGGCGATGCATTGCATAGGCTTGCGCGATTGCATGGCCGCGTCTGACGCGGATCGCCTCAAGGAGACAGAACATGGGCCTGAACAATCAGTGGATGCAACGCGACCTCGCGGTGCTGTGGCATCCCTGCACCCAGATGAAAGACCACGAACAACTGCCGCTGATCCCGATCAAACGCGGTGAAGGCGTGTGGCTTGAAGATTTCGAGGGCAAGCGCTACCTCGACGCGGTCAGCTCCTGGTGGGTCAACGTGTTCGGCCATGCCAACCCGCGGATCAACCAGCGCATCAAGGATCAGGTCGATCAACTCGAGCACGTCATCCTCGCCGGTTTCAGCCATCAGCCGGTGATCGAACTGTCCGAGCGTCTGGTGAAGATGACACCGGAAGGCCTGACCCGGTGCTTCTACGCCGACAACGGTTCGTCCTGCATCGAAGTCGCGCTGAAAATGAGCTTTCACTACTGGCTCAATCGCGGCCAGCCGAACAAAAAGCGCTTCGTCACGCTGACTAACAGTTATCACGGCGAAACCATGGCGGCGATGTCGGTAGGCGACGTGCCGCTATTCACCGAAACCTATAAAGCGCTGCTGCTCGATACGATCAAGGTGCCAAGCCCCGATTGCTATCTGCGCCCACAAGGCATGAGCTGGGAAGAACACTCGCGCAACATGTTTGCCGCGATGGAGCAGACCCTCGCGGAAAATCACGGCACAGTCGCGGCGGTGATTGTCGAACCGTTGATCCAGGGCGCCGGTGGAATGCGCATGTATCACCCGACTTACCTGAAATTGCTGCGCGAAGCCTGCGACCGTTACGGCGTGCACTTGATTCATGATGAAATCGCCGTGGGCTTTGGCCGCACCGGGACCATGTTTGCCTGTGAACAGGCCGGCATTCGCCCCGATTTCCTGTGTTTGTCCAAAGCCCTGACCGGTGGATATTTGCCGCTGGCGGCGTGCGTCACCACGGAAGATGTCTACAGCGCGTTCTACGACGATTACCCGACCCTGCGCGCCTTCCTGCATTCGCACAGTTACACCGGCAATCCGCTGGCGTGCGCGGCGGCGTTGGCGACGCTGGATATCTTCGAAGAAGACAATGTGATCGAAAACAACAAGGCCCTTGTCCAGCGCATGGCCTCCTCGACCGCGCATCTGGCCGACCACCCTAACGTGGCGGAAGTGCGCCAGACCGGCATGGTACTGGCCATCGAGATGGTCAAGGACAAGGCGACAAAAGAAGCCTATCCGTGGCAGGAACGCCGTGGCTTGAAGGTGTTCCAGCATGCCCTGGAGCGTGGCGCCTTGCTGCGGCCGTTGGGCAGCGTGGTGTATTTCCTTCCACCTTATGTGATCACGACCGAGCAGATTGATTTTCTGGCTGAAGTGGCCAGCGAAGGGATCGACATTGCCACCCGTGAAGGTGTCAGTGTTTCGGTGCCGGAAAACTTTCATCCGGGTTTTCGTGATCCGGGCTGATTATATGGTGCTCGTTCCCACGCTCGGCGTGGGAATGCAGCCCGGGACGCTCCGTGTCCCAAAAGCGGACGCAGAGCGTCCGGTGAGGCATTCCCACGCAGAGCGTGGGAACGATCAATTCAGTAGAGACCCCGCATGAGACTGTCCCGTTTTTTTATCGACGCCGCCCTGAGCACTGGCGAACACGAACTGCCCGAAGCCCAGGCCCATTACATCAGTCGCGTGCTGCGCATGGCCGAGGGCGATCCCGTGCAACTGTTCGACGGCTCGGGCAACGAGTTTCGGGCGACACTGGCCGAGGTCGGCAAGAAACGCGTGGTCGTGCAGATTGATGAAAGCTTCGCCGGGCAAGTGGAGTCGCCGTTGCAGATCCACCTTGGCCAGGGCCTGTCCCGTGGCGAGCGTATGGACTGGGCGATCCAAAAAGCCACGGAACTGGGCGTCAGCGAGATCACCCCGATCTTCAGCGATCGCTGTGAAGTGCGCCTCAAGGACGAACGCGCCGACAAACGCCTGATGCACTGGCGCCAGGTGGCGATCAGCGCCTGCGAACAATGCGGGCGGTCGCGAGTGCCGGTCATTCATCCGCCGCTGCTGCTGGCGGACTGGCTGAAGCAGACTGAAGCCGGGTTGAAACTGGTGCTGCACCCGGTGGCGGAGCCGCTGGTAAGTCACGAAAAACCGGCGACGCTGGCTTTTCTGATCGGACCCGAGGGCGGCCTGACCGATGCCGAGGTCGATCAGGCCAAGGGCGTTGGTTTCCATGCGGCACGCCTTGGCCCGCGAGTACTGCGCACCGAGACCGCGCCGGTGGTGGCGTTGGCGGTGGCACAGCAGCTTTGGGGGGATTTCTAAAGCCTCCAGGCGCCCCAAAAGTCCCAAGACTTTGTGGCGAGGGGGCTTGCCCCCGTTGGGTCGCGAAGCGTCCCTCAATGTTCTCAGCCACACATCGCGGGGGCTGGATGACAACTGCTTCGCAGCTGAACGGGGGCAAGCCCCCTCGCCACAGAATCACGCTGGCTTTTCTGATCGGACCCGAGGGTGGCCTGACCGATGCCGAGGTCGATCAGGCCAAGGGCGCTGGTTTCCACGCCGCGCGCCTTGGTCCGCGAGTACTGCGCACCGAGACCGCGCCGGTGGTGGCGTTGGCGGTGGTACAGCAGCTTGAGGGGGATTTCTAAAGCCTCCAGGACTCCCAAAACTCCCAAAACTCCCAAAATGATGTGGCGAGGGGGCTTGCCCCCGTTGGGTCGCGCAGCGTCCCTCATGTTCTCAGCCACACATCGCAGGGGCTGGATGACAACTGCTTCGCAGCTGAACGGGGGCAAGCCCCCTCGCCACAGAGTCATAGAGTCATAGAGTCATAGAGTTATAGAGTCACTAAGTCACAGAGTCACTGTGTTACGGGTCTACAAAACATAAAACAAAATCGCCACAAAGTGCAGCACACTCCCGGCGATGACAAACAGATGCCAGATCCCGTGTGCATGCCGCAACCGGTGATCAAGCGCGAAAAAGATGATCCCCACCGTGTACAAAATTCCGCCCGACGCCAGCCATGCGAAACCGGTGCTGCCCAGCGCTGCCAGCAGTGGCTTGACTGCGATCAACACGATCCAGCCCATCACCGCGTAAATCAAGATCGACAGAATTCGTGCTTCAGAGCGTGGCTTGATTTCCTGCAGGATGCCGATAATTGCCAATCCCCAGACAATCCCGAATAGTGTCCAGCCCCACGGCCCGCGCAAAGTCACCAGACAAAACGGCGTGTAACTGCCGGCAATGAGCAGGTAGATCGAAAAGTGATCAACCTTTTGCATGAGCTCTTTCTTGCGCCCGCGCACGCTGTGGTAAACGGTCGATGCGCTGTAGAGCACCATCAGCGTAAAACCGTAAATTGCCACGCTGACGATCTTCCACGGGCTGCCATCCATGCTGGCGATCACCAGCATCCACACCACCCCGATCGTCGCCGCCACCGCCCCGACCAAATGCGTCCAGGCGTTCAATTTTTCCCCGTGATACATGTATTGCTTCCCTCGAAATTCATTACAACAGCGCGCAAGGCTCACGCTTGAAAGCAGACAACGCAATGTTTCCATCTGTCGCTGGCATTGGTAAATAAAATCAAGAATGCGCGAGCTGACGCCTTCGCAGGCAAGTCGACTCGCCGCTCGCTCTCGCTTGCACAGGCCAGTTCGCCAAGATGCGCTCAGACCAACCCTGCATTCACCAGCAATGCCTCCAGCGCCAGCAGATCCGGGACTTTCGCTACTTGCTCGCCGACCTGTACCGCCGCCCGCTCCAGTGCGCACAACGGCACATCCACATAGCTCAACTGGCTATCGAGCTTGTAAGAGCGTGGAATCCCCTGCACCAGCAACGCGATGAACTTGAGTTCCGGACGCCCGCCAAGCGCATTGAGGATGACGATCCGCGCGCGTTCGCCGATGACGACCTTGCTGGCACATGCCGATTCGAAACTCAGCAGCGGAATCTGTCGATTGCGCCACGTCACCCGCCCCAGGTACCACGGCGGCGTGTCGAGATCGAACGCCGCTGGCTGGTAGTCGATCAACTCGGCGACGGCTACATTGGGCAGGATCAGGTTGCGGTCCGCCAGGGGCAGCAGCAATCCGGTGAGGTGACTGGAGCGATGTTCAAGCATGGAGCTTGCTCCACAAGGCGATGCTTTCGAGCAGCACCGATTCCTGATACGGCTTGCCGAGGTAATCGTTGACGCCGATGGCCATGGCGCGGTCGCGGTGCTTTTGCCCGGTGCGCGAAGTGATCATGATGATCGGCAGGTGTTGCAAACGCTCGTCGGCGCGCACTTGCGTGGCCACTTCGAAACCGTCCATACGCGGCATTTCGATGTCCAGCAGCATCAGGTCCGGCAGGTGCTCTTCAAGCACCAACATGGCATCGACCCCGTCCTTGGCCGTCAGAACATTCATGCCGTGGCGCTCGAGCAAACGGCTGGTGACCTTGCGCACCGTGACCGAGTCGTCGACCACCAGCACCAGCAATGGTTTGCGCACTTCGACTTCGACGTCGTGAATTGGCGGCAGTTGCGGCAACCGTGCCTGCATTGCCCGGATCGGCCCCAGCAGGTCGAGAATCAGCACCACCCGGCCATCGCCCAGGATCGTTGCCCCGGACAAACCTTGCACCGCTGCAAACTGCGGGCCCAGACTCTTGACCACAATCTCGCGGGTGCCCGCCATCGCGTCGACCTGCACGGCAATGTGGCGCTCGTTGCACTGCACCAACAACACCGGCAACGGCTGGCTCTGGCCCAACAATTTCGGGCGCAGACCGGTTTTCAGCAGCTCACCCAAATAACACAATTCATAGCGCTGCCCGGCGTATTGGTAGGTCGGTGGATCGAGCCGATAATGCCCTTCCAGCTCATTGGGCAGTACCCGTACGATGCCGTCGATGGTGTTCAGCGGGATTGCGTATTGATCCTCGGCGCACTGAACCATCAGCGCCCGGTTGACCGACACGGTGAACGGTAGCCTGATGCGAAAATGCACGCCCTGCCCCGGCACCGAGTCGATGCTCATGCTGCCGCCCAATTGCCGAACCTCTTCATGAACGACGTCCATACCCACGCCACGGCCGGAAATCTGGGTGATTTTCTCAGCAGTAGAGAAGCCCGGCTGCAGGATGAACTGGAGCACGTCGCGATCGCTGATGTCGCTGTCAGGCTGGAGCAAACCGCGCTTGATCGCCTTGCGTCGCACCGCGTCCAGTGGCACGCCGGCACCATCGTCGCGAATGTCGAAAATGATGTCGCCGCCCTCGCGCAACAGGTCCAGGGTGATTCGACCCTGGGCCGGTTTTCCCGCCACCAAGCGCACATCGGCGGCTTCCAGACCATGATCGACGGCGTTGCGCAGCATGTGTTCCAGCGGCGCGGCCATGCGCTCGAGCACACTGCGGTCCATTTCGCCTTCAGCGTTGCCGACGACAAATGCCACGTCCTTGCCCAGTTCGCTGGCAACCTGGCGGACGATGCGCTTCAAGCGCGGCAGCATCCGTTCGAACGGCACCATCCGCGTACGCATCAAGCCCTCCTGCAACTCGGTATTGATACGGCCCTGTTGTTGCAGCAGGTTTTGCGCATCCTGATTGCGCCGGTCGAGGGTTTCCTTGAGGTCGAGCAAGTCAGAGGCGGATTCAAACAACGCGCGGGACAATTGCTGCAACTGCGAATGGCGGTCCATTTCCAGCGGATCGAATTCTTCATAACCCAAGCGTTCGGCGTCGACCTGCTGGCGGCTAAGAATGCGCCCCTGGGTTTCGGTATCGAGCCTGCGCAATTGATCACGCATACGTTCGATGGTGGTTTCCATTTCAGAGAGGGCCACTCGCGCATCGTTGACCTGTTGTTCGATCCGGCCTCGGAAGATAGAAGTTTCTCCGGCGAGGTTGACCAGATCATCAAGCAGTTCGGCGGAGACCTTGACCGTGTCTGCGCCGACGTCGGCTGATGGCGCAAGGTTTTCCACTTTAGACGATGCCAGCGGCGCGACAGATTGCCGCTCAACAGGCTGGCTGAAATTCCTGATCGCCTCGATCAAATGATCCGCTGGCAACGGCGGTTGCTCGGCTCTTACCGCGTCGAGCATTTGCGCCAACCGGTCGTGACAGTTCTGCAATAGCGTCAGTAACGCAGGTGTCGGTTGGAGGGTACCGGCGGACAGGCCTTCGTAAAGAAATTCCAGCTCATGCGCGAGGTCGCCGATCGGCGCAATTTCGACCATCCGCGCGCCGCCCTTGAGCGTGTGCAGGTCGCGCAGCAGGGTTTCGATCTCCTGTCGACTGGACGGTTCGCCCTGCCAGCGCAACAGCGCGGCGCCGGAGTTTTCGATGATGTCGAAGCCTTCCTCAAGGAAGACCTCGAGCAGCTCCGGGTCATGCCCGGGTGAGTCATCGGTGCCGTCCGGCTCGGCAGTTTCGGCGGTGATGATGTTGCCCTGACGAAACTCGCCAATGGCCTCAATCAAGTCGCACGGGTCAGCCATGGGGGATTGGGTCTGCAACTGTTCCAGCAGTTGCGCAAGCCGGTCATGGCTTTGTTGCAGCAGGTGCGCCAAGGCTTCGCTGTGGTTGTAGCGGCGATCGACCAATCCTTCGTACAGACTTTCCAGCTCATGGGCGAGATCACCGACCGGCTCGACCTCGGCCATCCGCGCACCGCCCTTGAGCGTGTGCAAATCACGCTGCAAGGACAACAATGGAGCGGCATTGGCCGGGTCACCGAGCCAGCGCTGCAAGGCTTGGCCAGCGCTCTCAAGAATGTCCACCGCTTCTTCGAGGAAGATCGACACAATCTCGTCGTCCAGCTCGACTGCACGATCCTTTGTGGGAGCGAGCAGTCTCGCGCCCACAGGGGAGAGTGTGTTTTCAAGTTCGGCGGTGGCGCTGCCCAGCTCGCGAATGCTCAGGGTGCGGCTGCCGTCGCTGCGAATCAGCCCCGTCGCCGAGGGATCAAGTCCCTCATCGAGCAATTCGCGCAGCGCTCGCGTGCGTTGCGGTTGCGCGCTGACTTCCTGGCCGGCGGCCAGTTGATCAAGCATGTTGATCAGTGCCTCGTGGGCGCTTTGAGCTTCATGGAAAAACCGCTCGCTGACCCCCAGGCTGCTTTCTTCGACCGCGCCATACAGATCGAGCAAGGCCTCGCAAAGTTCGTCCACCGGCTGCAGATCCGCCAGGTGCGCGCCTTCGCCGAGGGTGGTCAGTTCGTCCAGCAGCGCGCTCAATTCCTGACGTTCGCCGGGATGCTGCTGCCAGCGCTGCAGCAGACTTTCGGCGTCGAGCAGAATGTCCATGCCTTGGGCGAGGAAATTGTTGATCAACTGCGGGTCGCGTTTGGTCCGAAGCGCGCTGCTTGGCGCCCGCAGATGGGTCTCCAGACGCGCATCGAGCAATGCCTGGGCCCGCGCGATCAACGACGGCGCGCCGGGGATCTCGGCCAGCGGATCGACCTTGAGCTGGCGCAGGCCGACACGAAACACACCCTCAGCTTCGAGCAGCAATTCGACCTCATCAAGGTCAAGGGCAATCAGGTGCGCCTTATACTCTCGGGCCATCTGGTCGAGCGGAGTTGCCAGCCCGGCGATCGGCAACACGCCGGCCATCGAGGCACTGCCCTTGAGCGTATGCAAGGCACGCTGCAATTCATCGCTGGCCTGCAGCGGCAGATGCTCGGCGGCCTGATCGAGAAAACGGTTAAGGCTGGCCAAATGCGCTTCCGCCTCGTTGCGGAAGATCTCCAGCAGCAGCGGATCGAGGGCCGCTACATCCTGCACGTCCTCGGCGGCCAGCGGCTGATGGCCCTTGGCAAGAGCGTGAGCGCGGGCGGCCAATTGATCCACATCGAGGCGCTGACGTTGAGCGCTGGCGGCAAAATCTGCGATCAGTGGCGGCAGCCGCTCAAGCACATCGGCCAGCAATTGTTGCACGCCAGGCCCTGGCGGGACGCTGTTTTCGAGCACACGATTGAGCAGGTCTTCCACAGCCCAGGCCAACTCGCCGAGTACCAGCGCGCGAACCATGCGACCGCTGCCCTTGAGCGTGTGGAACGCCCGGCGCAATTCGATAAGCGCAGGTTTGTCGCCAAGGTTGGCGGCCCAGCGCGGCAGATATTCGCGAATGACCTCCAGCACTTCGTCGGTTTCTTCGAGAAAGACTTCACGCAGTTCATCATCTACCGGCGGTTCGTCGCTGGGTGGCGGCAACAGGCTGCCCGGCGTACTCAGCGCCGGCGGGTTGAGCGCCGACACGGGGCTGGCGAGCACTTGCGCCAGGGTCTGCACCACCTCGGGGTCGTCCAGTTCCTGCAGGTCCTGCATCACCAACGCTTCACTCGGGGTGAGCACATCCTCAAGCACCGGCACGTTTTGTTCTCTGGGGAAATAACCCAGGGATGCCAGGCTTTGTTCGGCGACGTCGAGCAGTTGATCACCCTGTGCCTCGGGGTCGTCGCTGAGGCGTTCAAGATAATATTCAAGACTGGAGATGGCGTCAGCCAGGCTGTCGAGTTGCTCCCAGCCGGGCTGATCCGCATCCAGCAGAAGACGCTCTCCGATGAAATGGTTGCAGCTCTCGATCAGACTCGCCGCGCGGCTCAGCGGGATCATCGCCAGGGCGCCGCGCACTTGCGTGAGCAACGCCGGTAACGGTTGTAGTGTCTGCGGGTCCCAGTCAGCGTCGATGTAGTCGACGATCAGGTCTTTAGCCTGCTGCAAACAGATGCGCGCTTCCTTGATCACGATCTGATGAATCTGGGTCAGGTCCGTAGTGGGCAGACGGCTTTCTTCCTGGCTCTCCGGCTCGACGGTGCCAACCATGCCTGACAGCGTCGCCTCGACGTAAAGCAAGGCGCCGGCGACGTCCATCAGGATCGCATCGTTGGGTTCGCGCTGGCCCTGGGCAAGGCTCAGGACCACAGCCAGCTGATCGATGATGACTTTGCGTGGCTGACCGAAACCGAGCACGGCGAGGGTGTCGGCGATCTGCCGCAGTGGCGCGAGCAGGCTGGTGAGTTCCGACGCATGCTGACGATCGCTGCGCACGAACAGGTCGAGACGTTCCTTGACCCGCACCAGTTCTTCGCACAGGGCCGCGAGCACCGAGCGCATGGCATCACGGTCGGGCCCGGCGAGCCGCGCGCGCTCTTCGTCGACCATTGCGCTGTCAGGCAGCGCGTCGTCCAGTGCATAGCGATCTTTCATGGTCAGCATCTGCCCGGTGGGGTGTTCGGCTTTGGCAATATAAAACAGCAAGCTCTTGAGGAGCTCCGGCGGTGCCGGGTGATTGATGCCGCGCATGCCCTGTTCGAGCAGGCGCTTGAGTTCTTTGTCGGCGTCCTTGAACAAGCTGCGCAGGGCCGGACTGTTGGCGATCGAGCCGTCGCGCATGCCTTCGACCAGCGCTGAGGCCACTTGCCACAGCGGGCTCAATGGCGCGCTGCCGCACAGCGCTTCCAGCCGTAAGAATACTTTGCTCAGATAACCGAGATGAGTGTCGCTATCCTGCTCGCGGAGCAATCCGACGAGCGCCACCTGCAACATCTGCCGCAGCTTGCGTAACATGCTCGGCAGATCCGCGGGCTGCAGTAGCGCCAGCGATTCTTCGCTCAACGGAGGGACGTCCGGCAATCGTGGCGTGAACAGGCTGGTTTCCGACAGCAGGCTGTCGCCGCGAGCACTGCGCAGATCGTTGATCAGCGGCAACACCACCAGAGGCAAGTCGCGGCGTGCGCCTTGCACGCGGTCGAGGTAAATCGGCAGTTGCCCCAAAGCCTGCATCAGCAGGTGGATGCCCTCGTCGCGGTGACTCACCCGATTGCCCAGCAGAGCGCGAGTCAGGTGTTCCATTTCTTCGGCGAGCAGCGCCGCCCCATAAAACTCGGCCATTTGCAAAGCGCCATGGACCTGATGGACCCACGCCAGACACTCATCCAGCACGTGCGTCGCCTGCGGGTCATCCAGCAGCGCTTCGATCGCTTGATGAGCGAGTTTCAGCGTTTCGGCAATCTCGCCTTTGACCCACTCGAGGGCCACGTAGTCGTGCCGATCACCCATATCCACTCCAAATCACTGCCCTACTCGAAAACCCACTCGCCCGTTGATATTTCACGGTTTAACTGCGGCCGGCAACGTAAAACCGGACACCGATCGGCGCAGTTCGCTGGCCATCTTCGCCAGATTACCAATGCTGTCGGCCGTGGCGGTGGAGCCCGACGAAGTCTGCGTGGTGATCTGCTGAATCACATTCATCGTCAGGGAAATCTGACCGGCCGACGACGTCTGTTGTTGCGCCGCGTTAGAGATACTCTGGATCAACGCGGCGAGGGTTTTCGACACGCCCTCGATTTCCTCCAGGGCCACCCCGGCATCCTGCGCCAGACGCGCGCCACGTACCACTTCGGTAGTGGTCTGCTCCATGGAAATGACCGCTTCATTGGTGTCGGTCTGAATCGCCCGCACCAGCGTTTCGATCTGCTGCGTCGCGGCAGATGAGCGCTCGGCAAGGCGCTGCACTTCATCGGCGACCACGGCAAAACCACGTCCTGCATCACCTGCCATGGATGCCTGAATCGCAGCGTTGAGGGCAAGGATGTTGGTCTGGTCGGCAATGTCATCGATCAGGCTGACGATGTCGCCAATTTCCTGCGAAGACTCGCCGAGGCGCTTGATGCGTTTGGCCGTGTCCTGAATCTGTTCGCGAATGTTATCCATGCCATGAATGGTGTTGTGTACCACTTCGTTGCCTTTGTTGGCGATCTCCACCGAACGCTCGGCGACCGCCGAAGACTCGGCCGCGTTCGCCGAGACCTGGTCGATGGATTGCACCATGTCGTTGATCGCTGTAGAGGCGTCGGAAATCTGCTGCGCCTGATGCTCGGAAGCCTCGGCCAGGTGCATGGCGGTCGCCTGGGTTTCCTGCACGGCGGCCGCGACTTGCCCAGCGGTCAGGTTGATGGTCGCGACCAGGTCGCGCAGTTGGTCCACCGAATAGTTGATAGAGTCGGCGATGGTGCCGGTGAAGTCTTCAGTCACCGAAGCCGTGACCGTCAGGTCGCCGTCGGCGAGGTCTTCGATTTCATCCAGCAAGCGCATGATCGCGTTCTGGTTGCGTTCGTTTTTCTCGGCGGTTTCACGCAATTGCCGGTTGGTTTCACGCACCATCACCAGACCGATGAGGATGATCGAGGTCAGCGCCAGCAAGCCCAATACATAGCCGCCGATGGTGTCCAGATCGCGCCCGTCGGCGAGATTTTCAAAACCTGTGGCCAGGTGGGATGCTTCATCGAGCAAGGTTTGCGAGAGGCTGAATATGTTGGTGGCCGATTCGCGAACCTTGAACAACTCCGGCGAGGTTTCGAGGATTTCATCCACGGAGCCGGAGACAAATTCAAACAGTTCGGAAATCTCCACCAGGCGAGCGCGGGCTTCGCGATCTTCCACCTGACTGACCCTCAGCGTCTGATTGCCCTGCAACATGCCATTAAGCACCTGACCAAATCGCGCGGCGTCGCGACCGAAGGCATCGGCGGCCTGTTGCGAGTTTTCATCGCCCGACAACACAGTGTGCACCGCGCCGAGGATCCGCTCGGCCAGCAGCGACTGACGCTGGGCCATGGCCACCTGCGCGGACGGCGCCCCTCGCTGCAGAAGAGTTTCCACGACTTTCTCGTACTCGACCTGCAGCTGCGGCACCGTCTCGGCGAGTGTCGCTGCCACTTGATGCAGGGACAACACGGTCTGCTCGCTGGAGAGAATCGCGTCGGTGTTTTTCAGCAGGCGCTCCCAGTCCATTTGCACCGCGCGCATTTCCGGGCGCACGGTGGATGGCGCGGGCGGCAATCCGGTAGCCGGGTCGCCTTTTTTCAGATAACCCCAGCGCCGCGCAAAATCATTGCGCGCGTCGCTGAGCAACTTGAACGCGGCGGCCTTGCCGGCGGCAGCTTCGGTGGCATTCTTGGCGATGCGTTGGGACAACACGCGCAGTTCACCGGCGTGACCGATGTACTGCTTGTCGTAAGTCGCCTGGGTGTTGAGGTAAGCAAAATTGGCGAACAGCAGCATGATGAACACGATCAGTGCGATGAACAGCACGATGATCTGCGAACGACTGCGCGATCCCTCTGGCTTGCCTGTTTTTGCTTTTATCATCGGTCCTCGCCTGAACAGCTGAATTGGCTGTGATCGCTAATACACGCCACCTGCACGATGTTTTGTAGCAGCTGGCGCAGCCTGCACGGTGTTATGTAGCAGCTGGCGCAGCCTGCGTCCGACTGCGAAGCAGTCGCAAACTTCGCGCTGCGCTATTTCTGCAAACCGTACTGCCTGCCCCTGCGAGGGCTTCGCCCTCGAACGCAGCCTTCGGCAGCTGCTACATAAGACAACGCAGCCTTCGGCAGCTGCTACATGAGACAACGCAGCCTTCGGCAGCTGCTACATGAGACAACGCGTGCTCACAGCGCTACGTGCATGAAACTGTGCGACTGCACCAACGCAAACGGGCTGAATACCTGCCAGGTCTGTTCGCGCTGAAACCTGCCGCTGATGAACGCCGACATCGGCCCGTGCAGGTCATCCATCAACACCGGCTCCAGCGTGTCCTGGGCAAAGTGTTGCAGGCCGAACACTTCATCGACCAGCAACCCGGCAAACACCTCGTTATGTTCCACCACCAACACGCGCCGTTGTTTACGCGACGACGACAGTTCCTGGCCGACAAACGCGCACAGATCCACGATCGGCAACAAGCGCCCACGCAGGTTGGCCACGCCTTTCACCCAGGGCTTAACCCCGGGCAGCTGGGTGAACCCGGGTTCATGCAGGACTTCGCCGATCTCGCCCATGGGCGCAACGTACCCGTGTTCCCCGAGGCGGAAACCGATACCGCTCCAGCGGTCCTGTCGGCTCGGCTGGGACGGCAAGTCCGCCGCCAGCAAACGACAGCGCTGATCGATCTGCAGCAGCAGTTCGAACGCGGTCAGCGATTCGCTCATGGCCGGCTGATCAAACAGGCAGCACTTTATTCAGTGTGGCAATCAGGGTTTCTTCGTCGACCGGTTTGGTCAGGTAATCCTTGGCGCCCTGGCGCGTGCCCCAGACCTTGTCGGTTTCCTGATCCTTGGTGGTGATGATGATCACCGGGATGTGCCCGGTGTCCGGATCTTTGGTCAGCTGGCGCGTAGCCTGAAAACCGTTGAGGCCGGGCATGACGATATCCATCAATACCGCGTCGGGTTTTTCCTGGCGAGCCAGCGCTACGCCGTCGGCGCCGTTTTCCGCTTTCAACACTGTATGACCGTGCTTTTCCAGCATGCCGGTCAGTTTGTACATTTCGGTCGGCGAATCATCGACGATCAGAATTCGTGCCATGGTTTATCCCCATTTTTCTTGTCGACGTCAGGCCCGCTGGCCAAGCGTCATGGTGCGTGTCCTACTGCGGCAGAACGGCGGCAAAGCCCGGTACATGGGCCTGGATCGCGTTCAGCAGCTCATCCTTGCTGAAAGGCTTGGTCAAAAACTGATCGGAGCCGACGATGCGCCCCTTGGCCTTGTCGAACAGCCCGTCCTTGGACGACAGCATAATCACTGGCGTCGACTTAAACGCGCTGTTGTTCTTGATCAACGCGCAGGTCTGATAGCCATCCAGGCGCGGCATCATGATGTCGACAAAGATGATCCCGGGATGATGGTCGGCAATTTTCGCCAGCGCATCGAAACCGTCGATGGCCGTGATGACTTCACACCCCACATTTTTCAAAAGCGTTTCAGCGGTGCGGCGAATCGTTTTCGAATCGTCGATCACCATGACCTTCAAGGCGCTGGAATGCTGTTCCATAAATGCTCTACCGTCGCCTTTGCGAATCAATATGTCCGTTTGCCGGTTATCGGCGGCCCGAAACCCTTGATGCTCAAGGGCCAGCACTGCATCGCAGCCTTTTTAGCACAGTCTCCAGAACCAATCTATCGACCGACCGTCACAGTGGTTTTTCCTTGACCGGGAACACACTCAGCGCCACTCTGACGCCACTTTTATACGGTCCTTCGGCCTGATCTTCTGTAGGAGCGAGCCTGCTCGCGATGATCGCAAACGGTGACGCGTCTCGGCAGGATAAATACGGTGTTCTGCAGTCCATCGCGAGCAGGCTCACTCCCACAGGGATCGGCACAGGCCTCATCCATTTTCAGAGGAATTACCCATGAGCGTTCGTGTCGGGATTGTCATGGACCCTATCGCCAGCATCTCCTATAAAAAGGATAGCTCGCTGGCCATGCTGCTGGCTGCGCAGAAGCGCGGCTGGGATCTGTTCTATATGGAACAGCGCGATTTGTATCAGGGTGAAGGCGAAGCCCGGGCGCGCATGCGTCCACTGAAAGTGTTCGCCAACCCGGAAAAGTGGTTCGAGCTCGAAGCCGAGACCGACACCTTGCTGAGCGATCTCGACGTGATCCTGATGCGCAAGGATCCGCCGTTCGACATGGAATTCGTCTACTCCACTTACTTGCTGGAACAGGCCGAGCGCGCGGGCGTGTTGATCGTCAACAAGCCGCAAAGCCTGCGCGACTGTAATGAAAAGCTGTTCGCCACGCTGTTTCCGCAGTGCACCCCGCCCACAGTGGTCAGCCGCCGCGCCGACGTGCTGCGCGAATTTGCCGCAAAACACGGCGACGTCATCCTCAAGCCGCTGGACGGCATGGGTGGCACTTCGATCTTCCGCCACCGCGCGGGCGATCCGAACCTGTCGGTGATTCTCGAGACGCTGACCGCGCTGGGCACTCAACAAATCATGGGCCAGGCCTACCTGCCAGCGATCAAGGACGGCGACAAGCGCATCCTGATGATCGACGGCGAGCCGGTGGATTACTGCCTGGCGCGTATCCCTGCGGCGGGCGAAACCCGTGGCAACCTGGCCGCTGGCGGTCGTGGAGAAGCGCGTCCGTTGAGCGACAAGGATCGCTGGATTGCCGCGCAAGTCGGCCCGACCCTGCGCGAAAAAGGCCTGCTGTTCGTCGGCCTCGACGTGATCGGCGAGCACCTGACAGAAATCAACGTCACCAGCCCGACCTGCATCCGCGAAATCGACAATGCCTTTGGCACCGACATCGGCGGACTGCTGATGGAGGCGATAAATCGCCAGCTGCAAGCCGCAAGCTCCAAGCCGCAAGCTTGAAGCCAAGCGACAAGCTCTTAACTCGCAGCTTGCAGCTTGAAGCTCGCGGCTGCCCCTGTGCATCTTGTCGCTTGAAGCTTGCCGCTTGAAGCTAAAAACCAACATTGCGTTATCATGCCGAGCTCATTAAAACGCGATGTTGGTTTTTACCCCATGACACTTCCGTCCGATCTCCCCGCTGAACTCGCCCATCGTGGCGTGCGCCCGGCCGATCGTCTCGGTTTTACCCTGTTTCTTGCAGCGCTGATTCATTTGGCGTTGCTGCTGGGCATCGGCTTCAGCATGGTCGAGCCCAAGCAGATTACCCGCACGCTGGAAATCACCCTGGCCACGTTCAAGAGCGAGAAGACGCCGGAAAAGGCCGATTTCCTCGCTCAGGAAAACCAGCAAGGCAGCGGCACCCTGGACAAGAAGGCAATTCCGAAGACCACCGAAGTGGCGCCGTTCCAGGACAACAAGGTAAAGAAAGTCACGCCGCCCCCTGCCGCCAAGCCTGAAGTTCAGCAAGCGCCGCCCAAAGCGGCCGTGACCACCGTTGCGCCTAAACCGCAAAAAGCCCCGGCCAAGACTGAAACCCCCAAGACTCAACCGAAGCCGGCAGTGGCGGCCCCCACGTTCGACAGCTCGCAGCTGTCCAGCGACATCGCCAGCCTCGAAGCGGAACTGGCTAACGAACAACAGTTGTACGCCAAGCGTCCGCGCATCCACCGCCTGAGCGCCGCATCGACCATGCGTGACAAGGGCGCCTGGTACAAGGACGAATGGCGCAAGAAGGTCGAGCGCATCGGCAATCTCAACTACCCCGACGAAGCGCGGCGCAAACAAATCTATGGCAACCTGCGCCTGATGGTCTCGATCAACCGCGATGGCTCGCTCTACGAAGTGTTGGTACTGGAGTCATCTGGACAACCGCTGCTGGATCAGGCGGCACAGCGCATAGTGCGCCTTGCGGCACCTTTTTCGCCGTTTACCGGGGACTTGTCGGACATCGACCGGCTGGAAATCATCCGCACGTGGAAATTTGCGCGTGGCGATAAGCTTTCAAGTAATTAAAAACGACCCGAACCCTGTAGCAGCTGGCGAAGCCTGCGTCAGGCTGCGTCAGGCTGCGTCAGGCTGCAAAGCAGTCGTAATCGCCATAGGGTTTCCCTCAGGACATGTGTTCTGCCAGTTGGCGGGGACTGCGTCCTCGAACGCAGGCTTCGCCAGCTGCCACACGGAGGTGCGATCGCATTTTCCTGTACATCCCCGACTTGTCAGTTCGCCCCTCCAACGCCACACTAGCGCTCATGAAGAACGTCAGCCCCAGCTACCTCAAGCATCACTTTCTGATCGCCATGCCGCACATGGCCGACCCGAATTTTGCGCACACCTTGACCTACATCGTCGAGCACACCGCCAATGGTGCGATGGGGCTCGTCGTTAACCGTCCCCAGGACCTGAACCTGGCCGACATCCTTGAACAATTGCGCCCCGATATCGACCCACCGGCACTGTGCCAGCACGTACCGATCTTCATCGGCGGCCCGGTGCAGACTGATCGCGGCTTTGTCCTTCACCCGTCCGGAAAAACCTTTCAGGCGACCGTTGATCTGGAAGGCGATCTGTCTCTGTCGACCTCCCAGGACGTTCTGTTCGCCATCGCCGACGGCGTCGGCCCGGCGAAAAGTGTCATCACCCTGGGGTATGCCGGATGGGAAGCAGGGCAGCTCGAGGCCGAGCTGGCCGACAATGCCTGGCTGACCTGCCCGTATGACGCCGACATCCTGTTCAACACCAGCAGCGAGTTGCGCCTCGAAGCCGCTGCCAGACACCTCGGCATCAACCTCAGCCTGCTGACCAGCCAGGCGGGGCACGCCTGATGGCCCTGCGCCTGATTCTGGGTTTCGATTACGGCACCAAACAGATCGGCGTAGCGGTCGGCCAGGTGATTACCGGCCAGGCCCGTGAGCTGTGCACTTTGAAAGCGCAAAACGGTGTTCCCGACTGGAACCAGGTGGAAGCGCTGATCAAGGAATGGAAACCCGACGCCGTGGTAGTTGGCTTGCCGCTGAACATGGACGGCACGCCCAGCGAAATGTGCCTGCGCGCCGAGAAATTCGCTCGCCGCCTCAATGGCCGCTACAACCTGCCCTTCTATACCCACGATGAACGCCTGACCACCTTCGAAGCCAAGGGCGAACGGCGCGACCGCGGCGGACAAAAGGGCAGCTACCGAGACAACCCGGTCGACGCCATTGCTGCGGCTTTGCTGCTGCAAGGCTGGCTCGACGAAAACACCGCACTGTTCGAATCCTGAAGAGTCGCCTGCGCGTCTCTCTTAGCTGTAACACCCTGAGCCCCCCTCCAGGTAGCACCGGCTCGGGCCCAAGAAGGAGCAATCATGAGCCTGCCCAATCCCGCCGAACTGATCAGCCAGATGGCGATCCGTCTCACGGAACATCTGCACCATCGCAGCATCAGCGAACCACGCTACATCGGCATTCGTACCGGCGGCGTCTGGGTCGCTCAAGCACTGCTCGATGAGATGGGCAGCGACTCGCCTCTCGGCACGCTGGACGTCTCCTTCTATCGCGACGATTTCAGCCAGAATGGCCTGCACCCGCAGGTGCGCCCGTCGGCCCTGCCGTTCGAGATCGAAGGCCAGCATCTGGTCCTGATCGACGACGTGCTGATGAGCGGCCGCACTATCCGCGCGGCCCTCAACGAATTGTTTGACTACGGCCGCCCGGCCAGCGTGACACTGGTCTGCCTGTTGGACCTGGACGCCGGCGAATTACCGATCCGCCCGAACGTCGTCGGCGCGACCCTGGCCCTGGCGGCCAATCAACGCGTGAAACTGTCCGGCCCGGAACTCAAGCTCGAATTCCAGGATGTCGCCCCTTAAACCTGCCCTTATTGAGAATCCCCCTCGCGATGACGCCTCTAGACACCAAGCGCCCGCTGCAGCTCAATGATCAGGGCCAGCTGCGCCACTTCCTCTCGCTCGACGGCTTGCGCCGCGAGTTGCTGACGGAAATCCTCGACACCGCCGACTCGTTCCTCGAAGTCGGCGCCCGGGCCGTGAAGAAAGTCCCTTTGCTGCGCGGCAAGACCGTGTGCAACGTGTTCTTCGAAAACTCCACCCGCACCCGCACGACCTTCGAACTGGCGGCCCAACGGTTGTCGGCGGACGTAATCACGCTCAACGTGTCGACGTCCTCGGCGAGCAAGGGCGAAACCCTGCTCGACACCCTGCGCAACCTTGAAGCCATGGCCGCTGACATGTTTGTCGTGCGTCACGGTGACTCCGGCGCCGCACACTTCATCGCCGAGCACGTGTGCCCGCAGGTGGCGATCATCAATGGCGGCGACGGCCGCCATGCACACCCGACCCAAGGCATGCTCGACATGTTGACAATCCGTCGGCACAAGGGCGGCTTTGAAAACCTTTCGGTGGCGATTGTCGGCGACATCCTGCACTCGCGGGTCGCGCGCTCGAACATGCTCGCGCTGAAAACCCTCGGGTGCCCCGACATCCGCGTGATCGCGCCGAAAACCCTGCTGCCGATCGGAGTCGAGCAATACGGCGTGAAGGTCTACACCGACATGACCGAAGGCCTGAAAGACGTGGACGTGGTGATCATGCTCCGCCTGCAACGCGAGCGCATGACCGGCGGCCTGTTGCCGAGCGAAGGCGAGTTCTACCGCCTGTTCGGCCTGACCACTGCGCGTCTGGCCGGCGCGAAACCGGATTGCATCGTCATGCACCCGGGCCCGATCAACCGCGGCGTGGAGATTGAGTCGGCGGTGGCCGACGGTCCGCATTCAGTCATTCTCAATCAAGTGACCTACGGGATCGCCATTCGTATGGCCGTGCTGTCCATGGCCATGAGCGGGCAGACCGCGCAGCGACAATTAGAACAAGGCCAATTCGACCAGGAGAACGCCCAGTGAAGCTCAGCATCCTCGGCGCTCGCGTCATCGATCCCGTCAGCGGACTGGATCAAGTTACCGACATTCATGTGCAAGCCTGCAAGATTATCGCGATCGGCGCCGCCCCGGCGGACTTCGTCGCGGCTGATACCATCGACGCTCAAGGGCTGATCGCCGCCCCGGGGCTGGTCGACCTCAACGTCGCCCTGCGCGAGCCGGGTTACAGCCGCAAGGGCTCGATTGTCAGCGAAACCCGCGCTGCCGCAGCTGGCGGTGTGACCAGCCTGTGCTGCCCGCCAAAGACCAAACCGGTGCTCGACACCTCGGCAGTGGCCGAACTGATCCTCGACCGTTCCCGCGAGGCCGGAAATACCAAGGTGTTCCCCATCGGCGCGTTGAGCAAGGGCCTGGACGGCGAGCAACTGGCCGAGCTGGTTGCCTTGCGCGATGCTGGTTGCGTGGCCTTCGGCAACGGCCTGGAGAGTTTCCGCAACACGCGCACGCTGTGTCGGGCGCTGGAATATGCAGCGACTTTCGACCTGACGGTGATCTTCAATTCGCAGGACCATGATCTGGCCGAAGGTGGCTTGGCGCATGAAGGGCCGACCGCCAGTTTCCTTGGCTTGCCGGGCATTCCTGAAACCGCGGAAACTGTGGCGCTGGCGCGAGATCTGCTGCTGGTCGAGCAAAGTGGCGTGCGTGCGCACTTCAGCCAGCTCACCAGTGCTCGCGGCGTAGCGTTGATCGCTCAGGCCCAGGCGCGCGGTTTGCCGGTGACCGCAGACGTGGCGTTGTATCAGCTGATTCTTACCGATGAGGCGCTGATCGACTTCAACAGCCTCTATCACGTGCAGCCACCGCTGCGGACCCGTGCGGATCGCGACGGCCTGCGCGAAGCTGTAAAATCAGGGGTGGTTTCGGCCATCTCCAGCCATCACCAGCCGCATGAGCGCGACGCCAAACTGGCGCCATTCGGTGCGACTGAGCCGGGCATCAGCAGCGTTGAACTGTTATTACCTTTGGCAATGACGCTGGTTGAGGACGGTTTGCTGGATCTGCCGACGTTGCTGGCACGTCTCAGCGC
>NZ_CABVGX010000066.1 GCF_902497625.1 Pseudomonas fluorescens
GGCCGGCAGCGGGCGGGTGTGCGCCGTGATGCTGGTGGCGGGCGCGCTCGGCTGGCGAGTCAGGCGCAACGCGTTCAGCACCACGGTCAACGAACTGATGGACATACCGACAGCGGCCCACACCGGCGTGATCCAGCCGAGGGCGGCAAACGGCAACATGAGACCATTGTACAGCCCGGCCCAAAGCAAATTCTCGATGATCACACGGCGCGTTCTTCGAGCGAGACTGAAGGCCTGCACCAACGCGTCGAGCCGATTGGACAACAGCACGGCATCGGCACTGGTTTTCGCCAGATCAGTCGCCGAACCCATCGCCACGCTGATGTCGGCGGCGGCCAGCACCGGCACGTCGTTGACCCCGTCGCCGAGCATCAACACTTTGCGACCCTCCTTGTGCAGCCGCTGCAGCACCTGCAGTTTATCGTCCGGCCGCAATCCACCCCAGGCTTCATCAATGCCCAATTGCTCCGCAACGCTGGCGACCATCGGCGAGCTATCGCCCGACAGCAACAGCGTCCGCCAGCCGCGCGCCTTGCAGGCAGCGAGCAGCGCGGGCGCATCTTCGCGCAAGCGATCGTCGAGCACCAGCCACGCCAGCGGTGCATCCATGTCGCCAAGCAGCAACCATTGGCCGGGTTCGTCGGGCATCGAGGGAACAACGGCGCCACTGAGCTCGCAGACAAATTCTGGCTGACCGATCCGCAGGCGCTGCTCGCCTACCAGGCCTTCAAGGCCCAGTCCCGGCGTGCTATGAACGTCTTCTGCCGCCAGTGGTGCACGGCCAAACGCCCGGGCGATCGGGTGTTCGGAACGATTTTCGAGGGCGGCGGCAAGATTCAGGCATTGATCGCTGTCGAGCGTGCCGAGCGGGCGGATCGCACGCAGGGCCAGGCGACCCTCGGTGAGCGTACCGGTCTTGTCGAAAATCACCGTATCGATCTGATTCAGTCCTTCCAGTACGTGGCCGCGGGTCAGCAGCAAACCGAGTTTGTGCAAGGTGCCGGTGGCGGCGGTGAGTGCGGTCGGTGTGGCCAGGGACAACGCGCACGGGCAGGTCGCGACCAGCATGGCGAGGACGATCCAGAACGCGCGCGAGGAGTCCAGCTCCCACCAGACCAGACCGATGACAGCAGCGGCAATAAGCGACAGCAACAGAAACCATTGCGCGGCCCGGTCGGCAATTTCCGCCAGTCTCGGCTTTTCGGCCTGAGCGCGGTCGAGCAGGCGAACGATCGCTGACAGCCGCGTGTCGTGCCCGAGCGCTAGCACCTGGACGGTCAGCGCGCCTTCCACATTCAACGTGCCAGCGGTGACGGCATCGCCGGGCGTGCGCGGTTGCGGCAGGTATTCGCCGGTCAGCAGGGATTCGTCGACGCTCGACCGCCCCTCGAGAATCTTGCCATCCGCTGGAAGGATCGCGCCGGGGTGCACCAGCACGCGATCACCCACGCACAATTCGCTGAGCAGGATGCGTTCGCTCTGGCCATCGTCGCTCAAGCGCAGGCACGAAGCAGGCAGCAGATTGACCAGTTGCGCGGTGGCGGCAGCGGTTCGCTCGCGGGCGCGGCGCTCCAGATAGCGCCCCGCCAACAGGAACAGCGCGAACATGCCAACCGCGTCGAAATACAGTTCACCCACGCCCGTGATCGAGGTCCAGATGCCGGCGATGTAAGCCCCGCCGATCGCCAGCGACACGGACACGTCCATGGTCAAATGCCGGGTGCGCAAATCCCGCATCGCGCCTTTGAAGAAGGGCGCGCAACTGTAGAACACGATCGGTGTGGTCAGGAACAGCGCCACCCAGCGCAGGATGGTGTGCAGTTCGGGGCTGAGATCGATGTTGAATTCCGGCCAGGTCGCCATGGTCGCCATCATCGCCTGAAACCACAGCAGGCCGGCCACGCCGAGTTGGCGCAGCGCCTGGCGATTCTCGCTGGCCAGTTGTTCACTGGCGCGGTCGGCTTGATAGGGGTGGGCGGCGTAGCCGATCTGGCGCAATTCGCTCAGCACCTGGCTCAGCGGCAACTGTGCATCGGCCCAGCGCACATGCAGGCGGTGGTTGGACAGGTTCAAGCGCGCTTCGGCGACTGCGGGCAAGCTGCGCAAGTGTTTTTCGATCAGCCAGCCGCACGCGGCGCAACTGATGCCTTCCATCAACAGGGTGGTTTCGGCGAGGTCGCCGTCGTGATGGACGAAAGGTTGTTGTACGTCGGCGCGATCATACAAAGCCAGCTCATCGACCAGTTGCACGGGCAAGCCTTCTGGATTGGCCGAGGCTTCACTGCGATGCTGGTAATAATTTTCCAGCCCCCCGGCCACAATCGCTTCGGCCACCGCTTGGCAACCCGGACAGCAGAACTCGCGGGTTTCGCCGAGGACGGCGGCGGTGAAGCGGCTGCCGGCCGGCACGGGCAGGGCGCAGTGGTAGCAGGGGGTTGGCGTGGTCATTATTGAATCGTATCGTCCGCAAAGGCCTCATACCGTAGAAGTTGAGGAGTGAAACGAGGGTGCGATCTTTTGATGTTGGTTAACAAAAGCAAGATCAGAGGATCGCAGCCTCGTTTCACTCGACAGCTCCTACAGGTCCCACAGACCCTACAGGTCCTCAGCGCCTTGCAGCGGTTCGTCGCCCAGCAGCAGGTCCTTGTCGTGGCTGACCTGTTCTTCCTCGAACATGCGCCAGGTCTGGCCGTCCTGCACGCCCAGCAGCTCGACAAAGCGCCGACCTTCAACTTTGTCATTCACCTGGCCGATGTAGCGACCTGGCTCTGAGCCGCTCTGCACAAGGCTGATCTTGCGATCTTTTTCCGGCTGCGTCGGCGAAATCAGGTTCAGCTCCAGACTGGCCGGTTGGCTGTTGCCTTTCAGGCGCACATCGACTTCACCGGTGACGTCGTCCAGGTGCACGCTGGCGCGCAGCAAAAGGGTCTGCGCCAGCAATTCGCGGTCCAGTGACCGGTTGATGCCTTTGCCGGCTTCGTAATAATTGTCGTTGACCAGGTTGTCCGGATTTTTCACCGCGATGGTCACCATCGACAGGGTCAGCGTCACCGAGCACGCGAGGATGGCAATGATGATCCATGGCCAAAGATGCTTGTACCAAGGGCTTGCGGCGTTTGTTGCAGGCATGTTCACTTCTCTCAACGAATTTGTGGGCCGATGAATCGGCTCTTGGCTTCAACGTGGATCCCGGCGTCATCGGCATCCTTGAGGATGAATGTCACCTCGTTGGTGCTCGACGGCAGTTTTTCCGGGGCCATGGAAAGCTCTACCGGCTGACTGAAGATCTCCCCGGCAGCAACTTTTATTTCGCGTCTGCCCTGTAGTTTCAGATCCGGCAGGCCGACCGCTTCCAGCAGGTAGGTGTGATCGCGCTGGTCTTTGTTCATGATCTTCAGGCTGTACACGTTCTCGATCCGGCCCTCGGCGTTTTCGCGATACAGCACACGGTCTTTGCTGACGTCGAAACCCACCAGCGAACGCATGAAAAACGCGCCCGCCAACAGCGC
The DNA here is from genome assembly GCF_902497625.1 of Pseudomonas fluorescens. Taxonomy (GTDB): domain Bacteria; phylum Pseudomonadota; class Gammaproteobacteria; order Pseudomonadales; family Pseudomonadaceae; genus Aquipseudomonas; species Aquipseudomonas fluorescens_BQ. Next base: position 3,510 of record NZ_CABVGX010000066.1, read on the forward strand.
CATCATGGCCAGCAAAACCACGGCGTAACCGATCAGGCGCGGTCGCAGTTTATTGGTTTTCTGCCCGGACAGGTTGTGCTCGGTGGTGTAGCTGATCAGGCCGCGGGGGTAGTCCATCTTGTCCATGATGCTGTCGCAGGCATCGATACAGGCGGCACAGCCGATGCACTCGACTTGCAGGCCATCTCGAATATCGATGCCGGTAGGGCAGACTTGAACGCACATCGTGCAGTCTATGCAATCGCCCAGGCCCATGGCCTTGTAGTCGACGCCTTTCTTGCGCGGACCACGGGACTCGCCTCTGCGCGGATCGTAGGAAACGATCAAGGTGTCCTTGTCGAACATCACGCTCTGGAAACGCGCGTACGGGCACATGTAGATGCACACCTGCTCACGCAGCCAGCCGGCATTGCCGTAGGTGGCGAGGGTGAAGAAGCCGACCCAGAAATACGACCAGCCATCGGCCTGACCGGTGAAGAAGTCGATGGTCAATTCGCGGATCGGCGAGAAGTAGCCGACGAAAGTCATGCCAGTGGCGAAGCCGATCAGCAACCACAAGGTGTGTTTGCTGAATTTTCGCAAGAACTTGCTGGCACTCATCGGCGCCTTGTCCAGCTTGATGCGCTGGTTGCGGTCGCCCTCGGTGACCTTCTCGCACCACATGAAAATCCAGGTCCAGACGCTCTGCGGGCAGGTGTAACCGCACCAGATGCGGCCGGCATAGACGGTGATGAAGAACAGACCGAAGGCACTGACGATAAGAATGCCCGAGAGCAGGATGAAATCCTGTGGCCAGAAGGTCGCACCGAAGATGAAAAACTTGCGTTCCGGTAGATTCCACCAGACTGCCTGATGACCGCCCCAATTCAGCCAGACCGTACCGAAGTACAGCAGAAAAAGACCGGCGCCGCCGATCATGCGCAAGTTGCGGAACAGGCCGGTGAAGGCGCGGGTGTAGATTTTTTCTCGCGATGCGTAAAGATCGACGGTTTTGCTCGCGTCTTTGGCAGGCGGAGTGACGTCGTGTACCGGAATCTGGTTGCTCATCGGTTGCATCCCACGGCAGTGGAAAAATGCCCCGGTCAGTACATGCCGACCGCGGTCAAAAAGAGGTGTTGCAGTGGCGCAATGATACGCCTGTCGCTCTAGGTCAAGGGTGCGACCTTTGGTCGCGTTGGGGAAAAAACCTGAATGGTGTAGCGAATGTAACAAAACATGATGCAGGTCAATTGACTATAGCCGATGACCGCTGTGCACCCGCGTTGCAGGTCGCCGAATGCGGCAGAAAGCGCAGCGAGTCTCCGCTGCGCTCGTGGATCACCCTTAGAGGATGTTTCCTTGCCCCAGGCTGTCGATCCCGCCGGAGAAACTGGCGCGACGTTGCGATGCTTCCACCGCGTCAGGTTTCTCGGGGGTTTCAGCGTCAGTGACGACCAGATCGACCTGCGGAACGGTTTCTTCCTTGGTCGGCTCAGGCAGTACTGGGCCTTTGCAGATATCGTTGCTGTGATGATGAGACATTGGCTTGTTCCTTTTTAATGAAGAGTCACTTCCTTGTCCTGGCAGACGTGCTTCATGCCAGTCCCCAGGTCGCTCGACGTTAGTACTGAAGCGCCTGAATGCCTACCGAATTTAGGTTTCAGTTTATAAAAGCGCCGCTGTAACAAAAACGGCCCCGTCCATTCATATGGGCGGGGCCGTTGAATATTGCTTCAGGCGTTTGCCTTATTGCTTATCTTCCGCCGGAGCTTTCTCGCCATGCGAGAGGCTGTAGACGTAAGCGGCCAGCAGATGAACCTTGTCGTTGCCTTGTAGCTCTTGCTGCGCAGGCATCTGGCCCTGACGGCCATAACGGATGGTCTGCTGCAGTTGGGCGAAGCTCGAACCGTAGATGAACGCGCCGGGGTGGGTCAGGTCGGGTGCGCCCATTGCCGGCGTGCCTTTGCCCGCAGGACCGTGGCAAGCCACGCAGTTGGCCGCGAACAGTTTCTGGCCGTTGGCAGGGTCAGCCTTGGCACCTTCCGGCAGCTTGCGGCCATCCAGGCTGGTCACGACAAACGCAGCAACGTCCGCCACGCCTTGTTCGCCGATCACTTCCGCCCACGCCGGCATCACCGCATGACGACCGCCCATGATGCTGGTCTTGATGGTTTCCGGCTCACCGCCCCAGCGCCAGTCGGCGTCGGTCAGGTTCGGGAAGCCATAAGCGCCCTTGGCGTCGGAGCCGTGGCAGACCGAACAGTTGGAGGCGAACAGACGGCCACCCATCTTCAGGGCTTGCGGGTCCTTGGCCACTTCTTCAATAGGCATGGAAGCGAACTTGGCGAAGATCGGCCCGAAACGGGCGTCCGACCTGGCCATTTCCTTTTCCCACTCGTGAACGCCGGTCCAGCCGGTCTGGCCATTGGCGAACGCGGTCTGCTTTTCGTTATCGAGGTAGTTGTACCCCGGCAACAGGCCTTTCCAGTTACCCAGGCCCGGGTACAGCACCAGGTAACCCAGGGCGAAGATGATGGTGCCCACGAACAGCATGAACCACCATTTTGGCAGCGGGTTGTCGTACTCCTCGATCCCGTCGAAAGAGTGGCCGACTGTTTCTTCCGTCTGCTCGGCGCGCTGCCCCTTACGGGTGGACAGCAGCAGCCAGGTCAGGGCGAAGATGGTGCCGAGACTGAGGACTGTGACGTACAGACTCCAGAACGTAGTCATTCTTTGTTACTCCTAGAAGCTTGCTCGACGTGCTTGATGGCTTCGGGGTCATCCGCGAAAGGCAGCAAGGTCGCGTCTTCAAACTCCGACTTGCGCTTGGGACTGAACACCCACAACGCCAGACCGATGAAGGCCACCATTACAACAACGGTGCCCAGGCCACGAATCATCCCGATATCCATCTAAATCACCGTTTGCTTTTGATGATGGTGCCCAGGCCTTGCAGATAGGCCACCAGCGCGTCCATTTCGGTTTTGCCCTTCACGGCATCCTTGGCACCGGCGATGTCTTCGTCGGTGTAAGGGACGCCGAGCGTGCGCAAGACTTCCATTTTCTTCGCGGTGTCTTTGCCGTCGAGCTTGTTTTCCACGAGGAACGGGTAAGCCGGCATTTTCGACTCCGGCACTACGTTGCGCGGGTTGTACAAATGCGCACGCTGCCAGTCATCGGAGTAACGACCGCCGACACGGGCCAGATCCGGCCCGGTGCGTTTGGAACCCCACAGGAACGGGTGATCCCAGACGCTTTCTCCAGCGACGGAGTAGTGGCCGTAGCGCTCGGTTTCAGCACGGAACGGGCGGATCATCTGCGAGTGGCAGCCGACACAACCGTTGGCGATGTAGACGTCGCGGCCTTCCAGTTCAAGCGCGGTGCGAGGCTTCATGCCTTCGACCGGCTTGTTGGTGACGTCCTGGAAAAACAGTGGAACGATTTGCGTCAGGCCGCCGATGCTGACGGCGATGACCATGAAGAAGGCCAGCAGGCCAATATTCTTCTCGACTGCTTCATGCTTCATCAGTGAGCTCCAACTACAGCAATCTGTTCAGCAGCTTCGGCTTCAGCCGGGTTCGAGGCACGTACGGTACGCCATACGTTGTAGGCCATGAACAGCATGCCGCTGGCGAAGAACGCACCGCCCAGGGCGCGGACGATGAAGCCAGGGTGACTGGCTTGCAGCGCTTCGACGAACGAGTAGGTGAGGGTGCCGTCATCGTTGATTGCACGCCACATCAGCCCCTGGGTAATGCCGTTGACCCACATTGAGGCGATGTAGAGCACGGTACCGATGGTCGCGAGCCAGAAGTGCGTGTTGATCAGGGCGATGCTGTGCATCTGCGCACGACCGAACAGTTTCGGGATCATGTGGTAGATGGCGCCGATCGAGATCATCGCTACCCAGCCAAGCGCGCCGGCGTGTACGTGGCCGATGGTCCAGTCGGTGTAGTGCGAGAGCGAGTTGACGGTCTTGATGGCCATCATCGGGCCTTCGAAGGTCGACATACCGTAGAACGCCAACGAGACGACCAGGAAGCGCAGGATCGGGTCGGTGCGCAATTTATGCCAGGCGCCCGACAGGGTCATCATGCCGTTGATCATGCCGCCCCAGCTTGGCGCCAGCAGGATGATCGACATCGCCATGCCCAGCGACTGCGCCCAGTCCGGCAGCGCGGTGTAGTGCAAGTGGTGAGGGCCGGCCCAGATGTACAGGGTGATCAGCGCCCAGAAGTGCACGATGGACAGACGATAGGAGTAGATCGGACGCTCGGCCTGCTTCGGTACGAAGTAGTACATCATCCCGAGGAAGCCGGTGGTCAGGAAGAAGCCCACCGCGTTGTGACCGTACCACCACTGGATCATCGCGTCCGTCGCACCCGAGTAGGCGGAGTAGGACTTGAACAGGCTGACCGGCAGCGAAGCGTGGTTGACGATGTGCAGCATCGCCGTCACGACAATGAAAGCACCGTAGAACCAGTTACCGACATAGATGTGCTTGGTCTTGCGTTTGACGATGGTGCCGAAGAACACCAGCGCGTAAACAATCCACACGATTGCCAGCAGAATCGCCAGTGGCCACTCCAGCTCGGCATATTCCTTGGTGGTGGTCAGACCCATCGGCAGGGTGACGATCGCGCCGATGATTACTGCTTGCCATCCCCAGAAGTGGAAGGCCGCAAGGCTGTCGGAAATCAGTCGCGTTTGGCAGGTTCGCTGCACGACGTAATAAGAAGTGGCAAACAGTGCACAACCACCGAAGGCGAAAATCACCAGGTTGGTGTGCAACGGGCGCAGGCGTCCAAAGCTCGTCCATGCCAGACCGAAGTTCAACTCCGGCCAGACCAGTTGCGAGGCGATGAAGACACCGAGCCCCATGCCAAGGATCCCCCAGACCACCGTCATGATGGCGAACTGGCGGACTACCTTATAGTTATAAGCAGTCGGACTGATTGCTGTGCTCATTCTAAGGTTCCACGGTTTAGGTGTTTTATTAGGAGTAAAAATCGGCCGCAAGTATGTAGAAAGCGGGGGGTCATTGCAACGCGCCATGACCTGCGTCAATGCTTTCAGAAGCTGATTCTGCGGCCTTTCCATGCGCCGCGTAAGGGCAAAATTACCCATGGACAAAATGCCGCAGTGAGCGAACAGGATGGAGGGGTCATGTCATCTGTAACGGGGTGTGTTCAAACGCGGAGGGCAGGGGGCTGTAAGCAATCAGCACGATAGCCGTTAACTACCTGCCTTTGCGGCCTGCTATCGAGCAAATGTTTCAAACACCTCAGGTGAAAACGACCTCTAATCGGCAGATGTCCGCCCGCATCGGGGAAGCTTAGACCCGAATGCGGGGAACCGAAAGGCGTACGAAGGGAGGGTGTGACAAAAGGAAGCAGCTGCAAGTTGCAAGCTGCAAGCTACAAGAGGGGGCACTTGTCGCTTGCAGCCGTCGCTTTTGCTTTTACTGGCCGCTTGTAGCTTGAAACTTGCCGCTCAACTGCTCCTCCCCCTTCGAAAGGCTGTAAACGTAAGCTGCGAGCAGTTGTACCTTATCGTTGCCGAGCAACTCGTTCTGCGCCGGCATATGGCCCTGGCGGCCATGACGAATCGTTTGCTCGAGCTGCGTCAGGCTGGTGCCGTAGATAAAGCCGGCCGGGTGCGTCAGGTTTGGCGCGCCCATGGCCTCGGTGCCCTGGCCGTTCGCACCGTGACAGGCCACGCAGGTGGCGCTGAACGCTTGCTGACCGGCTTGCAGGTCGGCCTTGTCATCCGCCGGCAGCGGCAGTCCTGCCAGTTCGTGACGCACATAGGCGGCAACGTTCTTGACGCCGTTTTCACCGAGAATTTCGCCCCAGGCCGGCATCGCCGCCATGCGCCCGCCCATGATGGTGGTCTTGATCATCTCGGCATTGCCGCCCCAGCGCCAGTTGCTATCAGCCAGGTTGGGGAAGCCGAACGCGCCCTTGGCATCCGAGCCGTGGCACACCGAACAATTGGAGGCAAACAGGCGTCCGCCCATTTTCAGCGCTTGTGGGTCCTTGGCCACTTCTTCCACGGGCATCGACGCAAATTTAGCGTAGATCGGCCCAAACCTGGCGTCGGCCTTGCTCATTTCCTTTTCCCACTCGTGCACCCCGGTCCAGCCATCTTCATAGCCAGGCAGGATGCCTTTCCAGTTGCCCAGGCCCGGGTACAGCACCAGGTAACCGACCGCAAACACCAGGGTCCCGGCAAACAGCATGAACCACCACTGCGGCAGCGGATTGTCGTACTCCTCGATGCCGTCGAAGCTGTGGCCCATGGTTTGGTCGACGCTGCCCTTGGTTTCGCCCTTGCGCGTGCCGATCAGCAGCCAGGTCAGACCGATCAGGCTGCCGATGGTCAGTACGCAGATCCACGTACTCCAGAAAGTGGTCATGGCCGGGTGCTCCTTGTTGGCGCAGATTCTGGGGGGCTGTCAGGTTGCGGCTCGTCGGCAAACGGCAACAGGCGCGCTTCGGCGAACTCCGGATTGCGCTTGTTATTGAATACCCACAGAGTCAGGCCGACGAAGGCCACGAACACCACGACCGTGCCCAGGCCGCGGATCATTCCAGTGCTCATATCAAACATCACTCACCTCTTGCTCTTGATGGCAGTGCCGAGCACTTGCAGGTAAGAAACCAGCGCGTCCATTTCGGTCTTGCCCTCGAGGCTGGCGACCGCGCCGCTGACGTCGTCATCGGTGTATGGCACGCCTAGGGTGCGCATGGTGCGGATCTTGGTTTCGGTATGGCTGCTGTCAACCGCCTGCGTGACCAGCCAGGGGTAGGCCGGCATCTTCGACTCGGGCACTACGTTGCGCGGGTTGTACAAATGCGCACGATGCCAGTCATCCGAGTAGCGGGCGCCCACCCGCGCCAGGTCCGGACCGGTGCGCTTGGAGCCCCACAGGAACGGGTGATCCCACACGCTTTCTCCGGCCACCGAGTAATGCCCGTAGCGTTCGGTCTCCGCGCGGAACGGCCGGATCATCTGCGAATGGCAACCGACGCAGCCTTCACGGATGTAAATGTCGCGGCCTTCCAGTTGCAGTGCGGTATACGGCTTCATGCCTTCCACCGGTTTATTGGTCACGTCCTGAAAGAACAGCGGGACGATCTGGGTCAGTCCGCCGACGCTCACGGCCAGGACCATCAGCAGCATCAGCAGGCCGACGTTTTTCTCGATTGTTTCGTGTTTCATGGCGGACTCCTCAAGCCATCTGCGCAGCAGCGGCGACTTCGGCAGGCTGCGAGGCCCGCACGGTGCGCCAGGTGTTGTAGGCCATCAGGAACATGCCGCTGAGAAAGATCGCGCCACCGACCAGTCGCACGACAAAGCCCGGGTGGCTGGCCACCAGGGTTTCGACGAAGGAGTAGGTCAGCGTGCCGTCTTCGTTGATCGCGCGCCACATCAGGCCCTGGGCGATGCCGTTGACCCACATCGAGGCGATGTAGAGCACGGTGCCGATGGTGGCAAGCCAGAAGTGCGCGTTGATCAGGCCGATGCTGTGCATCTGCGCGCGGCCGAAAATTTTCGGAATCATGTGGTACAGCGCGCCGATCGAAATCATCGCCACCCAGCCGAGTGCGCCGGCGTGAACGTGACCGATGGTCCAGTCGGTGTAGTGGGAGAGGGCGTTAACGGTCTTGATCGCCATCATCGGCCCTTCGAAGGTCGACATGCCGTAGAACGCCAGCGACACCACGAGGAAGCGCAGGATCGGATCGCTGCGCAACTTATGCCAGGCGCCTGACAGCGTCATCATGCCGTTGATCATGCCGCCCCAGCTCGGTGCCAGCAGGATCAGCGACATCACCATGCCCAGCGACTGCGCCCAGTCCGGCAGCGCGGTGTAGTGCAAGTGGTGCGGACCGGCCCAGATGTACAGGGTGATCAGCGCCCAGAAGTGCACGATCGACAGGCGATAGGAATACACCGGCCGCTCGGCCTGCTTGGGTACGAAGTAATACATCATGCCGAGGAAGCCGGCGGTGAGGAAAAAGCCCACGGCGTTGTGGCCGTACCACCACTGAACCATGGCGTCGGTCGCACCGGCGTACACCGAGTACGACTTGGTGAAACTCACCGGCAATTCAACGTTGTTGACGATGTGAAGAATCGCCACGGTGATGATGAAGGCCCCGAAAAACCAGTTGCCGACGTAGATGTGTCTGGTCTTGCGCTGCATGATCGTGCCGAAGAACACCACGGCGTAGGCGACCCAGACAATGGTGATCAGGATGTCGATCGGCCATTCCAGCTCGGCGTATTCCTTGGAACTGGTGTAGCCCAGCGGCAGGCTGATGGCCGCCAGCAGGATCACCACTTGCCAACCCCAGAAGCAGAACGCGGCGATTTTCGGTGCAAACAACTGCGTCTGGCAGGTGCGCTGGACCGAGTAGAACGAACTGGCGAACAGTGCGCAGCCGCCAAAGGCAAAGATCACTGCGTTGGTGTGCAATGGGCGCAGGCGGCCGAAGCTGGTCCACGGCAAATCGAAATTGAGTTCCGGCCAGACCAATTGAGCCGCGAGAAAAACCCCGAGCCCCATGCCGACGATGCCCCACACCACCGTCATAATGGCGAATTGGCGGACCACCTTGTAGTTGTAGGCGGTACTGATAGAAGTGTTCATGGTTCCCCATCCACGGTTCAGCCGAAGTGATCGCGCTTGTGATAAAGCAGCGCGTCCCTCGTCTGGAGTTATAGGCAGACTAAAAGCGAGGCAAGCATGACCAAACAGCACAAGGCCAGTATTGACGCGGATCAATGGGCGCAGTGCGTGCGTGAACATGGTTGGCGATGGGACGCAGCTGCGGCACCGGCATCGGCCACGCTGATTCTGGCCCATGGCGCCGGCGCGCCGATGGACAGTGCCTGGATGAACGACATGACTGCTCGCCTTGCTGCGCACGGGGTCAACGTGGTGCGCTTTGAGTTTCCGTACATGGCGCAACGGCGTGTCGATGGCGGCAGACGCCCACCCAATCCAGCGCCGAAACTGCTGGAATGCTGGCGTGAGGTGTATGCCGTGGTGCGACGCCATGTCACTGGGCCGCTGGCGGTTGGCGGCAAGTCCATGGGCGGGCGGATGGCCAGTCTGCTCGCGGATGAATGGGGCGCGGATGCGCTGGTGTGCCTGGGTTATCCCTTTTACGCGGCGGGGAAGCCGGAGAAACCTCGGATCGAGCATCTGGCTGGTCTCAAGACGCCGACGTTGATAGTGCAAGGCGAAAGAGATGCACTGGGCAATCGCGAGACGGTGGGCGCCTATGAGTTGTCAGGCCAGATCGAGGTCTTGTGGCTGGCCGCAGGGGATCATGACTTGAAGCCGTTGAAGGTTTCGGGATTTACCCATGAGCAGCATCTGGCGGCGGCAGCGCAGGCCGTGGCAAGGTTATTAAAGCAATGAACGCGCCCAAGGCCGCGTTCGGACGGTCTTTTGACATTGACCGGCAAAAAAACCGCAAGCCTGTTGGCGATGGATTTGGGCACCGCCAACATCATTCGCATTTAAGCTAGAAGCTATCGTCGAAACTCAAACGGAACTCACCTTGAAGCGGTTGCCCAGGGTCGCGGATCACGCATTCAAAGGATCCAGTTGCCTTGTTGGTCATCGAGTTCAGGCAGACTGTCAGCTTTGGAGCGTGACCGTAGATCGTCTCGATTTTTTCCGGGTGCCCTGGTGCGACCTCCACTCCGTAAGAGTAAATAAACACCAAGCCGTCTTTTTGCGTGAACGTCTTCGGATAATCCGTAAGTTCGGACCTGGGCATGCTCAACCGAAGCGCGAAAAATGGAAGTGCAAACTCAGAGCCAAGACTACCGGCAAATACCCAGCGATGGGGTTCGGTACGCTGATCGATGTAAAAGACACTGTGGTCCGCATCGCTTCGTTCACTTGGGTTGAACCACCAGAACTGGTCGTCAGTTGCGCAGGCGTGTCTCTTCATTTCAGCGATGTAATCTACCGATGCCATGGTCGTTACCTCTCCTCAGGGAAAACCTGAAACTAGGATTCTCGAGGGCTATCGTCAACGGTCAGAAGTAACAGGTTGACACGCGCTATTACTGGTTATTGCCTGAGTGAACCTGCTCGCGATCGCTGTCTGTCGGACACTGGCAATCTCCAGCAATAAAAAACCCGAACGCTTTCGCTGTCCGGGTTTCTTCGAATGTGCAGCAAGATCAAAAAAGCGCAGCCTGCAGCAGCTCCCGCAGGGGAGCGCGAACGGCATGCGATCTTTTGCTTTTAACGGTTAAACCGCTCTACCAGCGAATACTGGGTATTCGCCGTCTTTGTCAGCTCTTCACTCAGCAACGCCGAGTGTTGCGCCTGTTCCGAGGTCTGGTCGGCCAGTTGCGAAATATTGCTGATGTTGCGACTGATCTCCTCGGCCACTGCGCTTTGCTCTTCCGTTGCCGCCGCAATCTGCGTGGTCATGTCGGTGATGTTTGCCACCGCTTCGCTGATCCCCACCAGCGCCTGATCCGCTTCCAGCACTCGCGCCACGCCTTCCTCAGCCTGGCGATGCCCGGCTTCCATGGTTTGCACGGCAGTGCTGGCGGTGTGCTGCAACTTGGCGATCAACGCGTGAATCTGCCCGGTCGATTCGCTGGTGCGCTGCGCCAGCTGCCGAACTTCGTCAGCCACCACCGCAAACCCTCGACCCATCTCTCCGGCACGCGCCGCTTCGATCGCGGCGTTGAGTGCCAGCAAGTTGGTCTGGTCGGCGATGCCTTTGATCACGTCGACTACGCCACCGATTTCATCGCTGTCCTTGGCCAGCTGCGTGACGGTTTGGCCGGTTTCGCCCACCACCACCGACAGACGCTGAATGGCGTCGCGGGTTTCCCCGGCAATGTCGCGACCGCGCCCGGTCAGTCGGTTGGCTTCCTGAGTGGCGTCGGCGGTGCGCTGCACGTGGCTGGCCACTTCTTGGGTGGTGGCGGCCATCTGATTGACTGCGGTGGCGACCTGTTCGGTTTCCACCCGCTGACGTTCCAGCCCGGTCGAGCTGTTATGCGCGAGGGTGTCGGACTGTCTGGCTTGTTCAGTCAGGTGCTCGGCCGTGTCCTGCAGACGGGTCAGGCAGGTTCTCAGGCGAGCTTCCTGACTGAGGATCGACATTTCCAGACGCGCCTGGGCACCGCGGCTGTCGGTGTACATCTGCGCGATCAGTGGGTCGGAGGTGGTCTGCTCGGCCAGGCGCAGCAAGCGCTTGAGGCCGCGCTGTTGCCAGCTCAAGCCCAGCAGGCCCAGTGGTACCGACAGGCCTGCGGCCAAAGCAAAGCCCCATTGTGAGGTGAGCGTCGCGCCGATCATGAAGCTCAGCTGGCTGACCAGGATGAACGGCAGCCAGTCCTGAAGCACCGGCAGCCATTTGTCCGTCGAAGGAATGGCCGACTTGCCCTGGTTGATGCGTTGATAAAGCGCTTCGGCACGGCGGATCTGTTCGGCAGTCGGTTTGACCCGCACCGATTCATAGCCAACCACCTGTTTGCCTTCGAACACCGGCGTCACGTAGGCGTTGACCCAATAATGGTCGCCGGTCTTGCAGCGATTCTTGACGATGCCCATCCATGGCAGGCCTTGTTTCAATGTGCCCCACATATGCGCAAACACCGCAGCCGGCACGTCGGGGTGACGTACCTGGTTATGCGGCGCACGGATCAGCTCATCACGCGAAAACCCGCTGATCTCGACGAAAGCGTCGTTACAGTAGGTGATCACGCCTTTGGCATCGGTGGTGGAAATCAACCGCTGCTGAGCCGGAAAAGTCCGTTCGCGTTGTGTAACAGGCTGGTTGTTGCGCATGGCTTTTTCAATCCGTGAGGCTTTGATAGGTTGTCGGCGCCGTCAGGTATTTATTGAAATTATTTTTCGATAATCAGTGGCGCGTCGCAGAACCAGCCTTGCCTCAGCCGGCGAGCATCGGGTAGGTGAACAGCGCGAAATGCAGCAGATTCAGGCCAAAATGAGTGGCGACGGCCGCCGCGAGCCCACCGAAACGGTAAGCCAGCCCATAACCCAGCCCGGCCAGCCCGGACAGCAACACCCACTGCCAGCCGGCGCCCGCGTGCACCAAGGCAAACAGCAAAGAGGCGAGCAGCAGTGCCAGATCCTCGCCATGAGCCAGGTGCTTGAAACGCCGGCTCAGACCGCCCTGGATGTAGCCGCGAAACAGTGCCTCCTCGACCAGCGTCACCAGCAGCAGGTTATTGAGCAACCACAGCCACGCCTGATCCGGCCATTTGGGCGCCCAGCTGATCAGCCCCAGCAACAGCGCGCCACCGAGTGCCAGCACGCTGCTCAACACCAGCCCCAGCGCCGTCGCATAACAGCAAAGGCGCAACGAACGCCGGCAGACTATCCATGGGCAGACCAGCAATAGCCAGAAACCAATCAGCGGTTTGTCCAGGTTCAGGTACATGGCGAACCGCACCGCATCATCGGTAAAACGCTGTGGCGCGATCACGCGACCATTGTAGAAACCCGGCAGCCAGTGCAACGCCAGGGCCAATGCCATGAACAGGAACAGCGCATGACCGAGGTACGGCGCGATGCGGATCTCACGCTGCCGCACGGCGATGCCGGCGATCAGCAGCAACAACACGGAAAGGGTGGCCAGCCAGCTCAGATGGCCGTAGACCAGCGCAAGTCCGTAGCCGAGGGAGAGGAGGGTGAGGAACGTCCATGGCAGGGCAGGCATTTGATGTCCTAGTGTCAAGATTGCGCAGGCATCACAGGGGGGAAATTGTGTTACTCACGAAACGGTGTCGGAGTATAGGGACCTGCGCCCATAAACAAAAACACCGCCCGAAGGCGGTGTAGTTTTCAGCGGACAATCACGACGCAATCAACTGCCGCAGCACGTAATGCAGAATCCCTCCCGACTTGAAGTATTCCACTTCATTCAATGTGTCGATCCGGCCCAGCACCTCCCTCAATCGAGCAACTGCCGCACGAACTGCGCAGCAACTCACGATTGCACCGCTCACGCTGTGACCAACCCACGCCTTGGCGAGCGCCTGCAAGATCTCGAGCCACGAGATGTGAGTCGAATAAAAATCGGCCATTACGAAAAGGGATACACGATATGAGATTCCACGATCTACCTGTTGCGCCTGCGGCACACCCGCAACGTTTTGTAGCATGGGGAAAGGCGGCAAACCTACCCCCAAGAGGTGTGTGGAAATAGCGGCTCTGTTACTCAGCAAGCGGGTGCCGTTGATGGCGCGGTCGCCATGGGACGCATCATCTCGATCACGTTGCAAATCCATCATCAATTAATTTATCCAGGTCGTTATTACGAATGGTAACGATTTACATCTGGCAGAGTTTCTTATATCACTGCACAGTCCATAACTGGTATCGGAAGCTAAACCTGTATCCGCGAGTTTTTTGCTGACTTCACCTGAAACAGAGCTTGTCAATTAGCCTGTTCGTCCCGATTTTTTTCAACTTTATAATCTAAAAGGAATTTAATATGTCTGGGGCTGGACTCTATTTAGGGCCACATGAGAAGAAAGGGCCAGGTTCTTACGAGATGGGGTCTGTGCATATTAACGCGCCACGGTTGCCTTCATTTAATGGTAGTCAGGGATTATATATAAATACTGGAATTGGTGATGAGAATCGTAGAGGAAGTAGCTTGGGATCAGGCAAGCTGAGTCCTTTAACGCCCTTTATATGGGATGATTTCATGGGCATACATCGCGATTATCAGTTGGTGATCGATAACGAGTTCGACTGTTGTAGATGCACTCAATGCGTTAGATAAAGCTAGCTTTGCTGATAACGTGAACCGGTTGGGAAAGGCATTCGGCGTTGTCGGGAAAATTGTTCAGGCAGAGTCCATTCGTGAAAAAACGGTTATTGGGTTTGAGACGGGGGACTGGAAGCCACTCGGAGTAGAAATTGAAGCCTTGGCCATTGGCTCTTTAGCCGCTTTTGCAGCAGGCGCTTTTTTGGCGACTGTATTTGCCATGATGGGAGCACTTGTTATTATAAGCGTTCCATTTATTGCTGTGGTAATGGCTCTATCCGCAGCGTATTTTGACGCGGAAAGAATTGATGAGATAAATAGCTACTTTTTAAACTTGGCAGTCGGTCCCGGCGAAGCTTAAGTATATAGTATTTTTAGTGTCTCACGCCCTCGACATGCTGTGTCGAGGGGGTTTTTTGGAAAATCTAGTTCAGAAGGGGCAATAACATGAAGTTCGTCAGAATGAACGTGCCTTACATATTTGCGGTTTTGACATGTGTCCCGATTTTTGTACTAATTTTTATTGTGCCTGTAAGTGCTGATACAGAGCTGTTTCAAATGATTGAAATGATTATTGATCATTATCTTTTTGGGAAAGTTGGAATGTAGTCTTCAACATTTCCTCTGGGTTCTAAAATAATCACGAATTATTGGTGTTTGGTGATGCCTGTTTTTTCTGCAGTATTCACGTACAGAGTGTTGCAGCTCTCCAATTGCCAGCGAGAAATGTACCACGGTCACTCTATCAGGAAATTAATTTTTCTCATTGCGGCAATGGTCTTGATGCTGGTCTTTTTTCTTTATATTTCATATATGTGGATAATACGGATTTGGCGAGTGCTGGCAGGCGTTTCGCCGTACTTGGTAAATACAAAGTCACCTATGCTCTGTTTGTTTCTGGTATTTTGTTCGCGGCTTATATGTTGATGGTCGTGTCTTATATAATATTCAGATTTTTTCCTCCGGTTATTCTTGCGAGGATACGAGCGACTAAGTGATTGCCATATTGAGGAGTAAGAAGTAAGGGGGACGTGTACGCCCCCCTCCTGCTGCATTTAAGACGCAATCAGTTGCCGCAGCACGTAATGCAGAATCCCGCCCGACTTGAAGTATTCCACTTCATTCAATGTGTCGATCCGGCAGAGCACTTCGACTTGTTCGCGGCCCCCGTCTTCGCGGGTGATCACCAGCGTCAGGTTCATTCTCGGCGTCAGTTCAGCACCCGTCAGGCCGAGAATATTCAGCGTCTCTTTGCCAGTGAGGTTCAGGCTCTTGCGGTTCTGATCCAGTTTGAACTGCAGCGGCAGCACGCCCATACCTACCAGGTTGGAGCGATGGATTCGCTCGAAGCTTTCGGCGATGACCGCTTTCACACCGAGCAGGTTGGTACCCTTGGCCGCCCAGTCACGGCTGGAGCCTGTGCCATATTCTTGTCCGGCAATTACCACCAGGGGCGTGCCTGACGCCTGATAACGCATGGCGGCATCGTAGATCGGCATGCGTTCGCCGGTTGGAATGTGGATCGTGTTGCCGCCTTCCTCGCCACCCAGCATCTCGTTGCGTATGCGGATGTTGGCGAAGGTGCCGCGCATCATCACTTCATGGTTGCCGCGCCGCGAACCGTAGGAGTTGAAGTCACGCGGCTCCACGCCTTTGTCGCGCAGGTACTGGCCGGCGGGGCTGTCGGTCTTGATGTTACCGGCAGGCGAGATGTGGTCAGTGGTCACCGAATCGCCGAGCAGCGCAAGCACCCTGGCCCCCGAAACATCCTCCACCAGTGGCGGCGGACCACCAATGTCATCAAAAAATGGCGGATGCTGGATGTACGTCGAATCGTCCTGCCAGACATACGTTGCCGCCTGCGGCACTTCAATCGCTTGCCATTGCTCGTCGCCGGCAAACACTTGCGCATATTCCTTGTGGAACATGGCGGTATTGACCTGATTGACCGCTTCGGCGATTTCTTCGCTGCTGGGCCAGATATCGCGCAGGTAGACCGGGTTGCCATCTTTGTCATTGCCCAGTGGCTCGCTGCTGATGTCGGTGCGCACTGTACCGGCCAACGCGTAAGCGACCACCAATGGCGGCGAGGCCAACCAGTTGGTTTTTACCAACGGATGCACGCGTCCTTCAAAGTTGCGGTTACCCGACAGCACTGAAGCGACGGTCAGGTCAGCCTTTTGAATGGCTTTCTCAATAGGTTCCGGCAACGGTCCGGAGTTGCCGATGCACGTCGTGCAGCCATAACCGACCAGATCGAAACCGAGTTGGTCCAGATACTGGGTCAGTCCGGCCGCTTTGTAATAGTCGGTGACCACTTTCGAACCGGGTGCGAGCGAGCTCTTCACCCAGGGTTTGCGGGTCAGGCCTTTTTCCACGGCTTTTTTCGCCACCAGCCCGGCGGCCATCATCACGCTCGGATTGGAGGTGTTGGTGCAGGAGGTGATTGCAGCAATCACCACCGCGCCGTTCTTTAACCGATAGGTATGGCCGTCGTATTCGTAATCAGTCTCGCCGACGAGATCGGCGTTACCCACTGCAACACCGCCGCCGCCTTCACTTTCCAGGCGACCTTCTTCCTTGCTGGCGGGTTTGAACTGCAGGTCGATGAAGTCATTGAACGCTTGCGCGACATTGGGCAGCGAGACGCGGTCCTGCGGGCGTTTCGGCCCGGCCAGGCTCGCTTCGACGCTGCCCATGTCCAAAGACAGGCTGTCGGTGAACGCCGGTTCGGTACCGGGTAGCCGCCACAGACCTTGTGCTTTGCTGTAGGCCTCGACCAGTTTCACCGTTTCCAGCGGGCGACCGGACAGGCGCAGGTATTCCAGGGTCACGTCATCGACCGGGAAGAAACCGCAGGTAGCGCCGTATTCCGGGGCCATGTTAGCGATGGTGGCGCGGTCGGCCAAAGGCAGGTCGGCGAGGCCGTCACCGTAAAACTCGACAAATTTGCCCACCACGCCTTTCTTGCGCAGCATCTGCGTGACGGTCAACACCAGGTCGGTCGCGGTAATACCTTCGCGCAATTTGCCCGTGAGTTTGAAGCCGATCACTTCCGGAATCAGCATCGACACCGGTTGGCCGAGCATCGCCGCTTCCGCTTCAATGCCGCCGACACCCCAGCCGAGGACGCCAAGGCCATTGATCATCGTGGTGTGAGAATCGGTACCCACCAGCGTGTCGGGGAATGCGTAGGTGCGACCGTCTTCATCCTTGGTCCAGACTGTGCGGCCGAGGTATTCGAGGTTCACCTGGTGGCAGATACCGGTACCCGGGGGCACTACGCTGAAATTGTCGAAGGCATTCTGGCCCCAGCGCAGGAAAGCGTAGCGCTCGCCATTGCGCTGCATTTCGATGTCGACGTTCTGCTCGAACGCGCTGGCGCTGCCGAACCTGTCGACCATCACTGAGTGGTCGATGACCAGATCCACCGGCGACAGCGGATTGATCCGCTGCGGGTCGCCGCCAGCCTTGGCCATCGCCGCGCGCATGGCGGCGAGGTCGACAACTGCGGGCACGCCGGTAAAGTCCTGCATCAAAACCCGCGCCGGGCGGTACTGAATTTCCCGGTCAGACCGACGCTCCTTGAGCCAGGCGGCGATTGCCTGGAGATCAGCGCCGGTGACAGTTTTCTCATCTTCCCAACGCAGCAGGTTCTCCAGCAAGACCTTCAGCGACATCGGCAGTTTGTCGAGATTACCCAGGCTCCTGGCGGCGTCGGGCAGGCTGAAATAATGGTAGGTTTTGTCGTCGACTTGTAAGGTTTTAAGACTATTCAGGCTATTAACAGAAGGCATTACGATCACTCCTTTGAGTCCGCACGGCTACGGACTGAGGGGACGGGCAGAGCATTAAAACTAGCCCTGTTTTAAGTAGCTGGCTAATAACTGGACTCTATGAGCGCGTCCAGGGTTCCGAACTCGGCTATCATGCGCCGTTTTTCGTGACAGGCTTTGCTACAGGGCAAGTTTGCGCATCGTTGGTTTGCCGATTGCCCAGGAGATTTGATGAACACCCTCTTTATGCATTGCCGACCGGGCTTCGAAAGCGAAGTCTGCTCGGAAATTTCCGAGCATGCCGCGCGGCTGAACGTGGCCGGTTATGCCAAAGCCAAGACCGCCAGCGCCTGCGCCGAATTCATCTGCACCGAAGAAGACGGCGCCGAACGCTTGATGCGCGGTCAGCGTTTCGCCGAGCTGATATTCCCGCGCCAGTGGGCGCGCGGAGCGTTCATTGATTTACCGGAAACCGATCGCATCAGCGTGATCCTTGCGCACATGGCCGATTTTCCGTTGTGCGGCAGTTTGTGGCTGGAAATGGTCGACACCAACGACGGCAAGGAACTGTCGAATTTCTGCAAAAAGTTTGAAGGCCACCTGCGCAAGGCGCTGATGGCGGCTGGCAGACTGGTGGACGATGCGCACAAGCCGCGTTTGTTGCTGACATTCAAGAGTGGGCGTGAAGTGTTCATGGGCCTGGCCGAGTCGAACAACTCGGCGATGTGGCCGATGGGCATTGCGCGCCTGAAGTTTCCGCGTGAGGCACCAAGCCGCTCGACGCTGAAGCTGGAAGAGGCGTGGCACCACTTCATCCCGCGTGATCAGTGGGACGAACGTCTGCACAGCGACATGACCGGCGTCGACCTCGGCGCCGCGCCTGGCGGCTGGACCTGGCAGCTGGTCAATCGTGGCATGCTGGTGACGGCCATTGATAACGGTCCAATGGCCGAGAGCCTGATGGAAACAGGTCTGGTGCAACACCTGATGGCCGATGGCTTCACCTTCAAGCCTCGCCAGCCGGTGGACTGGATGGTTTGCGACATCGTCGAAAAACCTGCGCGCAATGCGGCGATGCTGGAAGAATGGATCGGCGAGGGACATTGTCGCGAGGCGGTGGTCAATCTCAAGTTGCCGATGAAGCAGCGCTACGCCGAAGTGAAACGCTTGCTCGAACGCATCGCCGAAGGTTTCAAGGAACGCGGGATCCGGGTCGAGATCGGTTGCAAGCAGCTGTATCACGATCGGGAAGAAGTGACCTGCCATTTGCGTCGGCTGGATGTGAAGAAACCGAAATCCCGCTGACTGGACGCAAACCAGTGTGGGAGCGAGCTTGCTCGCGAATGCGGACGGACACTCAAAATTATAGTCGACTGAGCCACCGCATTCGCGAGCAAGCCCGCTCCCACAGGGGATGGCGTGATGCAACAGATGACCGATCACCCGGCATTGCGCGACAATGCCGGCCAGTTTCAGGAGTGAATCATGAGTGAAATGCTAGATACGCCGGTAGACGGCACCCTCGACGCCACCGGCCTCAACTGCCCGGAACCGGTGATGATGCTGCACCAGCACATCCGTGACCTGACGCCCGGCGGCTTGCTCAAGGTAATCGCCACCGACCCGTCGACCCGTCGCGATATTCCCAAGTTTTGCGTATTCCTCGACCACGAGCTAGTCGCGCAGCACGAAGAGGACGGCACCTACCTCTACTGGATTCGCAAGAAACTCGCTTAACCCGCCGAACTGCTGATGCGGATCCGCTTGCGTGCACTGCGCGTCAGGCGGATCGACAGCATCAGCGCCGCGCAACTCAATCCCACGATCAAACCCTGCCACAGCCCGCTCGGGCCGCTCGGCGCGCCGAACCAATCGGTCAAGCCAAGAATGTAGCCCACCGGCAAACCGATGCCCCAATAGGCAAAGAGGGTCAGGATCATCGTCACCCGCGTGTCCTGATAGCCGCGCAGCGCGCCGGCCGCCGTCACCTGGATCGCGTCGGAAAACTGGAACAGCGCCGAGTACACGATCAGCATCGCCGCCACTTGAATCACCGTCGGATCAGCCGTGTAAATGGTTGCGATCTGCTCGCGCAACAACAGCATCATGCTCGCGGAAATGCACGCATACGCCAGCGCCGTGCCCATGCCAACACCGGCAGCGAAGCGCGCTTCACGCGGCTGCTGACGCCCTAGCGCCTGACCGACGCGCACGGTGACGGCCATGCCCAGGGAGTAGGGGATCATGAACACCAGCGAGCTGAAATTCAGCGCGATCTGGTGCCCGGCAACCACCGTCGCGCCGAGGCTGCCGATCAACAACGCGATCACCGCGAAGATGCTCGACTCGGCAAACACCGCGATGCCGATGGGCAAACCAATGCTCAGCAGACGCTTGATCACCGTCCATTGCGGCCAGTCGAAACGGCTGAACAGTTGACTCGACTGATACACCGGCGCCCAGCGTTCCCATCCCGCCATGCCCAGCGCCATCACCCACATGACAATGGCCGTCGCCCAGCCGCAACCGACGCCGCCCATGGCCGGCACGCCAAAATGGCCATAAATGAAAATGTAGTTAAGCGGAATATTCAGCGCCAGCCCGCACAGGCCAAGGACCATCGCCGGCCGCGTGCGCCCGAGCCCGTCACTGAAGCAGCGCAGTACATGATAAATCGCCACCGCCGGCAAGCCGCTGGCGATGCCGTGCAGGTATTGCATGCAGGGGCCGATCAGTTCGGGATCGACGTTCATGATGTGCAGAATCGGCTCGGCGCCAAGCAACATGGCGGTCGCCAGCACGCCCACGACCAGCGCCAGCCACAGGGCCTGGCGCACGATCGGACCAATCTCGCTGTGGGTGCCGGCACCGAAGCGCTGGGCGACTTTCGGCGTGGTCGCCAGCAGCGTGCCGGTCATCAATAGAAATACCGGCACCCAGATCGAGTTGCCCAGGGCCACCGCCGCCAGATCGCGCGGCCCGACTCGGCCGGCCATCACTGCGTCGACGAAACCCATCGCGGTCGTCGCCAGCTGCGCAACCATGATCGGTAGCGCCAGGCCGAGCAGGTTTTTCAGCTCCAGGCGAACCCGGGCAGGGCGGGTGAGGGGGGCGGCGTCAGAGCGTTCGGTCACGGAATTCAAGGGCAGAGCGTCCAGAAAAATTTATGCACAAAGGCGGCGCATTCTACGCCTTGACGCATCGGTCAGGAAAAGACCTGTGTTAGCGATTTGTAATCACCTTCGAACGTGTCTCGACCCCTGTGGCGAGGGGACTTGTCCCCGTCGGGCTGCGAAGCAGTCCCCTCCCATGCGAGCGACCCGGTTTCAATAGATACACCTGAGGGCTGCTTCGCAGCCCAACGGGGACAAGTCCCCTCGCCACAA
>NZ_CABVGX010000067.1 GCF_902497625.1 Pseudomonas fluorescens
AGACAAGCCATAGGGTTTGCGGTATACAGACGGCCTATAGATGGATTTACGCTGCTGGAGCTGCCCATGTCGTTACGCCCGCTTGTTTTGCTCAGTCTTTTCAGCCTGCTGGTGGCTTGCAGCAGTGATGCTCCCAAGACCGAGCCGCAACCGCCCAAGCCCGGCCCCGCGCCGCAGCAAGCACAGAAAAAAGCCAGGGAGGCCGCTGATCTCGGCCCGCTGCCCGCGCACCAGCGTGAACTGAGCGGCACCCTGCAAGGCGTTCCAGCCGGTGCCGAAGTCGAGCTGGCGCTGCTGGTGATCGATAATCAGGACCGCCCGCAGCAATTGCTCGCCAGCTCCAGCCTGATCGGCACCAATCAAGTTTTGCCGTTTCGCCTGCGCTTCAACCCGCAATCGTTCCCGGTCGGTGCCCGCGTTGAACTGCGTGGTCGCGCCAGCCAGTCCGGGCAGTTGATTCTGCACCTGCCGTCACAGGTCATCACTCAGCCGGCGACTCAGGCGATGGGGCAACTGCAATTCGTCAAAGCGCCATGATTGCACCGCTGGACCTGCAACAGGCGTTGGGTGAATTGCTGGGTGACGCTCAGCTGGTGCCCTGCGCATTGCCGGGCACCGAACTGAAACTCTGGCTGATCGACGGCGATAACATGGACCGTGCCTTCAGCCCGGAAGAGACCCGGCGGATTTTGCATGAACCGCCGTACTGGAGTTTTTGCTGGGCCAGCGGCCTGGCGGTCGCACGGTATCTGGCGCAATTCCCGGAGTGGGTCAAAGGCAAACGCGTGCTGGATTTTGGCGCAGGTTCCGGTGTGGCGGGGATTGCTGCCGTGAAGGCCGGCGCGCTGGAAGTAGTGGTGTGTGATCTGGACCCGCTGGCGATTGCCGCGTGTCGGGCGAATGCCGAACTCAACGACGTGCAGCTCACCTACTCGACCGACTTTTTCGCCGAGGCGGACCGGTTTGATCTGATCCTGGTCGCCGACGTGCTCTACGACGGGGCGAACCTGCCGTTACTCGACCAGTTCCTGAGCCGGGGTCGCGAGGCGCTGGTGGCGGATTCGCGGGTCAGGGATTTTCGTCACCCGCCGTATCGGCGCATTGAAATGCTGGAAGCGATGACATTGCCGGATCTGGCCGAGCCTGAAGAGTTTCGGCACGTGAGCCTCTACCATGCGCGTCGCGGCTAAAAGCTTCGCGAGCAAGCCCGCTCCCACACTTGTTTTGTGTCGATCACCAAATCCTGGTTCGCTGCAGATCCAATGTGGGAGCGGGCTTGCTCGCGAAGGCGTCCTTTCAGATGACACATACCCAAAGCCCCCGCTTCCGGCCACCCCCCACCAAGCCTTATAGTGACCTCATCAACGCTTCCAAGAGATCCCCCATGAGTCAGGAAACGCCGTACATCTTCGACGCCACGACTGCCGATTTCGACCAATCGGTGATCGAGAACTCTTTTCACAAACCGGTGCTGGTGGATTTCTGGGCCGAATGGTGTGCGCCGTGCAAGGTGCTGATGCCGATGCTGCAAACCATCGCCGAGAGTTATCAGGGCGAGTTGCTGCTGGCCAAGGTCAATTGCGATCTGGAACCCGACATCGTCGCCCGTTTCGGCATTCGCAGCCTGCCGACCGTGGTGCTGTTCAAGGACGGTCAGCCAGTAGATGGTTTTGCCGGAGCGCAGCCGGAATCCGCTGTTCGCACGATGCTCGAGCCGCACGTACAAATGCCGCCACCCGCGGCGGCTGATCCGTTCGAACAGGCTCAGGCTTTGTTTGATGAGAGCCGTTTCGCCGACGCTGAAGCCGTACTCACTGTGTTGCTCGGCGAGGACAATACCAACGCCAAGGCGCTGATCCTGTATGCCCGCTGCCTGACTGAACGCGGTGAACTGGGCGAAGCGCAAAACGTACTCGACGCGGTGAAGAGCGACGAGCACAAGGCTGCACTGGCCGGCGCCAAAGCGCAGATCCAGTTTCTCGGCCAGGCCAAGGATCTGCCCGACGCGGCGGATCTGAAAGCGCGGTTGGCAAAAAACCCGCAGGACGATGAAGCGGTGTATCAGCTGGCAATTCAGCAACTGGCGCGCCAACAGTATGATGCTGCGCTGGAGGCATTGCTCAAGCTGTTCGTGCGCAATCGCAGCTATAACGAAGGCCTGCCGCACAAGACGTTGCTGCAAGTGTTCGAGTTGCTGGGCAATGATCACCCGCTGGTGACTACCTACCGCCGCAAGTTGTTTGCTGCGTTGTATTGAAGGATCAAAAGATCGCAGCCTCGTTAAACTCGACAGCTCCTACAGGGAATCTCGTTTTCCTGTAGGAGCCGTCGAGTGCCGGGAATCTTGTTTTCCTGTAGGAGCTGTCGAGTGCCGGGAATCTTGTTTTCCTGTAGGAGCTGTCGAGTGTCGGGGATGTTGTTTTCCTGTAGGAGCTGTCGAGCGAAGCGAGGCTGCGATCTTTTACAGCTTCACTCGATCCAGCTGTAAAGCGGCGTATCCCCGCCGCTGGTCACTTTCACTTGCGCACAATGGCGCAAGCGCACCAGCAGGCGCTTCCCGGAGGCCGGAGTGCCGGTCAATCCTTCCAGCTGTTCGAGCAAATCCGGACCACTTAGATGCCCGGCCTTGCGCAGTAGATCCTTGGCGATCTGCCACTGTGAATCGTCCTGATTCAGCGGCTTGGCGGGCGTCACGTCAGTTTCAGGTTTGACCACCTGCAACTGCGCGCCGAGCCTTGCCCAGTCGTCATCATCCATCTCCAGGGTCAAATCCACCGGCCACTCGCCGATGCTTCCGCGTATGCGCAACATGAGTCTGCTCCTGCAACATTTGTGACCTCCATGCTCCCATGGGACTTGTGCAACGCCAAGCAGACGGTCAAACTCTCCACGCTTTCGTTATAAGATTACATAACAATTTTTTCAACTCACTTCCCGGAGACTTGCCATGCGCCTTCTGTTGCTCGCTTTGCCGTTCGCCCTTTTGCCGCTGGCCATTGCTCACGCCGCCGATGAACATGAGCACGATCATGAACACGCAAGCCTCGCCGCCCACGAACACGGCGTCGGTCGTTTGAATGCGGCGCTGGATGGCCAGACGCTGGAACTGGAACTGGAAAGCCCTGCAATGAACCTTGTGGGCGTCGAACACGCCCCTACCACCGACGCCGACAAAGCCAAAGTGGCGGCCGTACGCAAACAGCTGGAAAAGCCGCTCGCCCTGTTCAATCTGCCAAAAGCCGCCGGTTGCGTGGTGGCCGCGCAGGAACTGGAAAGCCCGTTGTTCGGTGACAAAGCCGACGACGATCACGACGAAGACGCCAAGGGCGAGCATCACCACGAGCACAGCGAAATTCATGCGCACTATCAGTTCAAATGTTCGGAACCTGGCGCCCTGAAGACTTTGGAACTGGCCAACATTTTCACGACTTTCCCGGCGACCCAGAAGATTCATGTACAACTGATCAGCCCGAGCGGCCAGCAAGGTGTTGAAGTGACCGCACAGGCTGCTGCCCTGAAATTCTGATCACAGCAAAAATTCCTGTAGGAGTGAGCCTGCTCGCGATGAGGTCCGGACATTCAACATGTTTGTTGACTGACAAGCCGCTATCGCGAGCAGGCTCGCTCCCACAAGGGGAATGTATGAGTTGAAATCGAGACCGTATCCAACCCAATGAAATCGGCGCCATGACCCAAGCACTCATCGAACTGTCCGACCTCAGCTTCAGCTGGCCCGGTCACCCGCCACTGCTGGACATCCCGGCGTTTCGCCTTGAGCCTGGCGAGACCTTGTTTCTCAAAGGCCCCAGCGGCAGCGGCAAGACCACCCTGCTCGGTTTGCTAGGCGGCGTGCAGAAGCCCGATCGCGGCAGCATACGCCTGCTAGGCCAGGATCTGACCGAACTTAATGCCGGTGCGCGGGATCGATTTCGTGTCGATCACACCGGCTACATTTTCCAGCAATTCAACCTGCTGCCATTTCTCTCGGTGCGCGAGAACGTCGAATTGCCTTGCCACTTTTCCAGGCTGCGGGCCGAGCGGGCGATCCAGCGTCACGGCAGTGTCGATCAGGCCGCCGCTACCCTGCTCGCCCACCTCGGTCTGAAAGATCAAAACCTGCTCGGCCGCCGCGCCGATTCGCTGTCCATCGGCCAGCAACAACGGGTTGCCGCCGCGCGCTCATTGATCGGTCAGCCAGAACTGGTGATCGCCGACGAACCCACCTCGGCACTCGACTACGACGCCCGCGAAAACTTTATTCGTCTGCTGTTCGCCGAATGCCGCGAGGCGGGTTCGAGCTTGTTATTCGTCAGTCATGATCAGAGCCTTGCGCCACTGTTCGATCGCAACCTGTCGCTGGCCGAGCTCAACCGCGCCGCCACTCCGTCCGAGGTCTGAGATGTATTTGTTTCGTCTAGCCATGGCCAGCCTGGCTAACCGCCGTTTTACCGCGATTCTCACCGCGTTCGCCATCGCCCTGTCGGTCTGCCTGCTACTGGCAGTAGAGCGCGTGCGCACCGAGGCCAAGGCCAGTTTTGCCAGCACCATCAGCGGCACCGACCTGATCGTCGGCGCCCGCTCGGGTTCGGTCAACCTGCTGCTGTATTCGGTGTTCCGCATCGGCAACGCCACCAACAATATCCGCTGGGACAGCTTCGAACACTTCGCCAGCAACCCGAAAGTGAAATGGGCGATCCCGATGTCCCTCGGCGATTCCCATCGCGGGTATCGGGTAATGGGCACCACCGAAGCCTACTTCGAGCATTACCAATACGGCCGGCAACAACACCTGGCATTGGCCGACGGTCGCGCCTTCGCCAGCGACCCGTTCGAAGTGGTGCTCGGTGCCGAAGTCGCCGAAGCGCTGCACTACAAGCTCGGCGACAAACTGGTGCTGGCCCACGGCGTGGCGGTGATCAGCCTGGTCAAACACGACGATAAACCCTTCACCGTGGTCGGCATCCTCAAGCGCACCGGCACCCCGGTGGATCGCACGCTGCACATCAGCCTCGGCGGCATGGAAGCGATTCACGTCGACTGGCATAACGGTGTGCCCGCGCGCGGAACCGGTCGGATCAGCGCCGATCAGGCGCGCAACATGGACCTGACGCCGCAGGCGATTACCGCCTTCATGCTCGGCCTCAACAGCAAGATTTCTACCTTCGCGCTGCAACGCGAGATCAATGAATTCCGCGGCGAGCCGATGCTGGCGATTCTGCCTGGCGTGGCGCTGCAGGAACTGTGGAGCCTGATGAGCACGGCGGAAAAAGCGCTGTTCGTGGTCTCGCTGTTCGTCGTGCTGACCGGTTTGATCGGCATGCTGACGGCGATTCTCACCAGCCTCAACGAACGTCGGCGCGAGATGGCGATTCTGCGTTCAGTCGGCGCGCGGCCGTGGCACATCGCAACCTTGCTGGTGCTTGAGGCCTTTGCGTTGGCGCTGTCCGGCGTGATCGCCGGCGTTGCCCTGCTTTACGTTGGCATAGCCCTCGCGCAGGGTTACGTGCAGGCCAATTACGGCCTGTATCTGCCGC
Source organism: Pseudomonas fluorescens (assembly GCF_902497625.1). GTDB lineage: Bacteria > Pseudomonadota > Gammaproteobacteria > Pseudomonadales > Pseudomonadaceae > Aquipseudomonas > Aquipseudomonas fluorescens_BQ. Next base: position 5,535 of record NZ_CABVGX010000067.1, read on the forward strand.
TGGCCTGGCCAAGCGAATATGAATGGACGCTGCTCGGTGGCATTCTTGTCGCCGCGCTGCTGATGGGCAGCGTACCGGCCTGGCGCGCGTATCGCCAATCCGTGGCCGATGGCCTTTCGATCCTACTATGAGGACGTTAATGATGCCCCGCGCTGTACTTGCGCTGTTGATGCTGGTCGCCCTGCCCCTGTGGGCGGCCGAGCCGAAAGAGCTGACCTGGTCGGAAATGATTCCGCCCGACGCCATGCCGGAAACGCCGAACATGACGCCGTTGCATGACATGTCGCAAATGAGCGACGCGCTGGCCGCCGAAGCCGCGCCCGCCGCCAGGCAGGACATGCCGAATGCACCCGTGGTGAAAACCCTGGACGGCCAGAACATTCGCCTGCCGGGCTATATCGTGCCGCTGGAAGTGAGCGAGGAGGGTCGCACCACGGAGTTCCTGCTGGTGCCGTATTTCGGCGCTTGCATCCACGTGCCGCCACCGCCGTCCAATCAGATCGTGCACGTGAAAAGCGAAGTCGGGGTGAAGCTTGACGAGCTGTATCAACCGTACTGGATCGAGGGTGCGATGCAGGTCAAGCCGTCGTCCAGTGAGTTGGCCGACGCCGGGTATCAGATGGCGGCGGACAAGATATATGCGTATGAATTGCCGGAGTGAGACCGGTTGTTCTGTAGCGATCTTGAGGACGCCTTCGCGGGCAAGCCACGCTCCCACAATTGATCGCATTCCCCATCTGTTTTTGCATCAATCATCGGGGCGCCATCGTCGGAACGCCGCCCGGAGCAGGCTCACTCCCACAGGGGGAATGCGATTAACTGTGGGAGCCAGCCTGCTGGCGATGAGGCCCTGATGTGCACTGTAAAATCAGGTCCATCACCCTTTCATTGAGCTGAGTCAAAAGACCGAATCATTAGGCGCCTTACCATTGGACATCGAATTCTTTTATGCCCTTTGGAGCCCCCATGAACAAGTCCTTGCTCGGCGCCTCGCTGATTTCCCTCGCGCTTGCAGCCCCGCTTGCCTGCGCCTACGAGGCGGGTGACATCCTTCTTCGCGCCGGCGCGATTACAGTCAACCCCAATACCGACAGTTCCAGCGTCAAGGTCGATCAGGGGCCATTGAGTGGTGCCGATCTGGGCGGCAAGGCGACGCTTGGCAGCGACACGCAACTGGGTCTGAACTTCGCCTACATGATCACCAATCATCTCGGCATCGAATTGCTGGCGGCAACGCCGTTCGAGCATGAAGTAAAACTCAAGGGCACCGCGCTGAGTGCGGCCAATGGCAAACTCGGCAGCTTCAAACAACTACCACCCACCCTGAGCCTGGTTTACTACCCGCTCGACTCCAAATCCGCGTTCCAGCCCTACGTCGGGGCAGGCGTCAATTACACCTGGATGTACGACGAAAATCTCAGCAGCGATGCGAGCGCCAATGGATTCAGCAACTTCAACATCAAAAATTCCTGGGGCCTGGCGTGGCAAATCGGTGCTGACTACATGCTCACCGACAACGTCCTGCTCAACGCTCAGATGCGCTACATCGATATCGACACCCGCGCGACCGTGGAAAACAACGCCGTCGCCCCGGGTACCCGGGCACGGGTGAACGTGGATGCAGACCCGTTCATCTATATGGTGGGTCTGGGTTACAAGTTCTGACCTGTTCGCGATCTGCCTGAACAACGCGTTAAACCGGATGCCCTAGCGGTGCCTCCGGTTTTTTTTCGCGAGCAGGCTCGCTCCCACAGGTGATCGCGCTGTCTGTGGGAGCGAGCTTGCTCCGGGCGGCGTTCCGACGATGGTCGTGAACGATAAAGGGTTGGTTCGGGTGCCCAGGTCGTCAGCCGTGGCGATAAAAACGGTCGAGCAAGCCCGGTAGCGCCGCCCGCCAGGCGCGTGGTTTGATCCCGAAGGTGTGCAGGATTTTCTTGCAGGCAAGCACTGCGTGTTGCGGTTCTTCAGCAGCGTCCGGGCGCGCGGCGTGGGCCTGCGCCGTCGGCGCTTCAATGGCCAGCGGATGCAGCACGCGGGCTTCGGTGATAATCGCCTGACCCAGCGCCAATGGCGTGGTCGCCTCGTGCCCGGCGTAGTGGTAGGTGCCCCACAGCGGCGCCGCGCAATCGAGTTGCTTGAGCACCGAAATGATCACTCGTGCCGCGTCGTCCACCGGCGTTGGATTGCCACGTCGGTCGTCGGCCATCAGCAATTCTTCGGGGTTTTCGGCGCGAGCAAGAAAGCGTCCGAGCGTGCCGTCGGGGCTGTCATCGAGCAGCCAGCCGAAACGCAGCAGCACGTGCTGCGGACAGGTCGCGCGCACGCTTTGTTCGATCCGCCACAAGGCCTGACCGCGCAGGCCAAGCGGTACCGGTTCGTCTTTCTCGCTGTAGGCGGTAGCGCGCGAACCGTCGAATACGCGATAGCTCGACGGTTGCAGCAGGACAATATTGTGATGCTGGCACAATTCGGCAAGACGCTCGACCGCACGCTCCTGCCCGGCCAGACGCTGTTCGCTGACCGCTTCCGCCTGGAACCAGTCGAAGTAGTAGGCGAGGTTGATCAGCGCGTCCGGGCGGGTGTCGTCGAGCAATTGCGTGAGGCTCGCGGCATCCCAGCCGTCTTGCGGCGGGCGGGGGGCGAGGAAGCCGATGTCTTCCTCCGCACCGAGGCGAATCAGCGCCTGCCCAAGGGCATTCCCGCCGCCCAGTAACATAAGGCGCATTCGCATAGAGTCAGCAGGCCCAGTCTGATTGGAACGATGGCTTTACCGACAGCGCCCGCAGGCGATGTCATGGATAGTTGCCGGAATCGTTGCATTTTGCGGGTTTAGTGCGCAACCGTCACTTACAAAGTACGCCAACTCCATGTAGCCGCTGCCGAAGGCTGCGTCGGCCGCGTGCCGGTCGCCGGGGGTGGATATACCTGCCTGGACGATAGATCACCGATGAAACGACTGCTTCGCAGCCGGACGCAGCCTTCGGCAGCTGCTACAAGCTTCATGCATGCCACGGTCTCTGTAGCAGCTGGCACAGCCTGCGTCTGGCTCGGCACGTTCGGACGCAGCCTTCGGCAGCTGCTACAAGCTTCATGCATGCCACGGTCTCTGTAGCAGCTGGCGCAGCCTGCGTCTGGCTCGGCACGTTCGGACGCAGCCTTCGGCAGCTGCTACAAGGCGCAGGGGTGCTTGAAACTTGAGGTGTCTGCCCGCATAAATTACCCCATGAATCTGCCCATTCCCACGAACGCTGCCCTGAGCGGTTTTCATCCCGCCGTCAGCGCCTGGTTTACCAGTACGTTCCCGGCGGTCACCGCCGCGCAGGCCCGGGCGTGGCCGTTGATTCGCGAGCATCGCTCGACGTTGATCGCCGCACCGACCGGCTCCGGCAAAACCCTCACCGCGTTTCTTGCCGTCATTGATGATTTGGTCCATCGCGGCCTGGAAACCGAGGCCGGGTTGCCCGATGAAACCTTGGTGGTGTACGTCTCACCGCTGAAAGCGCTGTCCAACGATATCCAGATCAACCTGCAAAACCCACTGGCCGGAATCACTGAACAACTGCGCGCTATGGGCCTGCCACCCTTGCAGATCAATACCGGCGTACGCACCGGCGATACACCGCAAAAAGAGCGTACGGCGATGCGGCGCACACCCCCGCACATACTCGTGACCACGCCAGAATCGCTGTACGTGCTGCTAGGCTCCGACTCCGGCCGCCAGATGCTCAGAACCACAAGCACGGTGATCGTCGACGAAATCCACGCCATCGCCGCCAGCAAGCGCGGCAGCCACTTGGCGTTGAGCCTCGAACGCTTGCAGGCACTGTGCACCAAGCCATTGATGCGCATCGGCCTGTCGGCAACGCAGAAGCCGATCGAAGCGGTCTCACGCTTTCTGGTGGGCCGCGACCGCCCTTGCGAAATCATCGACATCGGCCATGCGCGCCCGCGCGACCTGGGGATTGAAGTACCGCCCGTGCCGCTGACCGCGGTCATGTCCAACGATGTCTGGCAATTGGTGTACGACCGCCTCGCCGCCCTCGCCCGCGAACACCGCACCACACTGATTTTCGTCAACACCCGACGTCTGGCCGAACGCCTCAGCCGCCACCTCAGTGATCGCCTCGGCAAGGAGGCTGTCGCCGCGCACCATGGCAGTCTGGCCAAGGAATTTCGCCTGGACGCCGAACAACGGCTCAAGCGCGGCGAGCTGCAGGTGCTGATCGCCACCGCTTCACTGGAACTGGGCATCGATATCGGCGACGTCGACCTGGTCTGCCAGATTTCCTCGCCGCGTTCGATTGCCGCGTTTCTGCAGCGGGTAGGCCGCTCCGGGCACCAGGTGGGCGGCACACCAAAAGGGCGATTGTTCGCCACCACTCGCGATGACTTGATCGAATGCACTGCGCTGCTCGACTGCGTGCGGCGCGGCGAACTCGACACCCTGCAAATTCCCAGGGCCCCGCTGGACGTACTGGCGCAGCAGATAATCGCTGAAGTCAGTTGTCAGGAATGGCACGAGCAGGCCTTGCTGGAGATGTTCCGCAAAGCCTCGCCTTACGCGGAGCTGGACGAAAAACATTATCAGGCGCTGCTGCACATGCTCGCCGAGGGCTACAACGGTCGTCAGGGCATCCGCAGCGCGTTCCTTCATCGCAACGCCGTCACGCGCACATTGCGCGGGCGCCGGGGCAGCAAGCTGACCGCGGTGACCAGCGGCGGCACGATCCCGGACAATGCCGACTATAGCGTCCTGCTTGAACCGCAAGGGCTGAGCATCGGCAGCGTCAACGAAGACTTTGCGGTGGAAAGCATCGCCGGGGATATTTTCCAGCTGGGCAACACCTCCTATCGAATCCTGCGCGTGGAATCGGGCAAGGTTCGGGTCGAAGACGCGCACGGGCAACCGCCGACCATTCCGTTCTGGCTGGGTGAAGCGCCCGGGCGCAGTGCCGAACTTTCATCCGCGGTGGCGCGCCTGCAAGCGCAACTCGATAACTTGCTCAGCGCCACGCCCGGCGACCTGCAACCGGCGCTCGACTGGCTCACCGATACCCTCGGACTGAACCTCGCCAGCGCCGAACAACTGGTGGATTACCTCGCCCGCGCACGGTTGACCCTCGGCGCCTTGCCATCGCAGGACACGCTGCTGATGGAACGTTTTTTTGACGAGTCCGGCGGCACTCAACTGGTCATCCACACGCCGTTCGGCAGCCGTATCAATCGCGCCTGGGGCCTGGCGCTGCGCAAGCGTTTCTGTCGCACGTTCAATTTCGAATTGCAGGCTGCGGCCAGTGAAGACGCGATCATCCTTTCGCTGTCCACCAGCCACAGCTTTGATCTCGATGAAGTCTGGCGTTATTTGCCGAGCAATAGCGCCGAGCACGTGCTGATTCAAGCCGTGCTCGATGCCCCGCTGTTCGGTGTGCGCTGGCGCTGGAATGCCGGGGTGGCGCTGGCGCTACCGCGTTACACCGGCGGGCGCAGAGTGGCGCCGCAAATTCAGCGGATGAAAAGTGAAGACTTGATAGCCAGTGTGTTTCCCGACCAGATCGCCTGCGTGGAAAACCTCGCTGGCGAACGCGAGATTCCACCGCATCCGCTGGTGGAACAGACCCTCGACGATTGCCTCCACGAAGCCATGGATTGCGAAGGCTGGCTGACGCTGTTGCGCCGCATGGAAAGCGGTGAGGTTCGCCTGATCAGCCGCGACCTGCCGGCGCCCTCGCCGCTCGCGGCAGAAATTCTCAGCGCGAGGCCTTACACCTTTCTCGACGACGCGCCACTGGAGGAGCGTCGCACGCAAGCCGTGCTCAACCGGCGCTGGACCGATCCGCAGTCCACCGACGACCTCGGCGCGCTGGACGCCGAGGCGATTCAGGCCGTGCGCGAAGAAGCCTGGCCGACGCCGACCCGCGTGGATGAAATGCATGAGGCGCTGATGAGTCTGGCGTGCATCACCGACGCCGAAGCCTCGGCCAGTCCTGATTGGCTGCAATGGCTGAACGCGCTGGCAGATAGCGGGCGCGCCTGCCGCTTGCAGATCGACGCAGAGCAGTCATTATGGGTCGCGCTGGAACGGCTGACGTGTCTGCGGGCAATTTATTCACAGGCCGAGTTATTCCCGCCGCTGCAAGCGCTGCCAGGATTCGATGAAGCCTGGGAGCCGGACGAAGCCGTGCTGGAAGTGATTCGCGCTCGGCTCAGTGCGTTCGGTCCATTGCCGCTGGCTGAGATCGCGCAGCCGCTGGATTTGCCGTCGGCACAGGTCACCCAGGCGCTGGCCCGCCTGGAAAGTGAAGGTTATGTGCTGCGCGGCCACTTCAGCCCAACTGCCAGCGAGGAGGAATGGTGCGAACGTCACCTGCTCGCGCGTATTCACCGATACACCGTCAAAAGTCTGCGGCGGGAAATCGAACCCGTGGCGTTGCAGGATTTCATGCGTTTTCTGTTTGACTGGCAGCATCTGTCGGCGGCGAATCAGGGCCAGGGCGCCGCGGTGTTGCCGGCCATTGTCGCGCAGTTCGAGGGCTTCCCCGCCGCCGCTTCGGCGTGGGACAGCGACATTCTGCCGGCACGTATCAAAGGCTATTCGTCGACCTGGCTGGATGACCTGTGCCGCAGCGGCAAACTGGTCTGGACCCGATTGACTGCGCGCAACAAGGGCAGTGGCATGGCGCTGCGCAGCACGCCGATTCTACTGCTGCCGCGTAGTCAGGTCGGATTGTGGAGCAGCCTGACCGAGCAGACGCCGGTCGACGAACTGTCGGCCAAAACGCAAAAGGTGTACGAAGCGCTAAGCCAGCATGGCGCCCTGTTTTTCGATGAGCTGGTGCATGAAGCGCACCTGCTGCGCGCCGAGCTGGAGATCGCGCTGCAGGAACTGGTGGGTGCCGGACTGGTGAACGCTGACAGCTTCGCCGGCCTTCGCGCACTGATCACGCCCGCCAGTAAACGTCAGGCGCGCGGCAGTCGTCGCGGTCGTGGTGCCTTTATCGGTGGCATGGACGATGCGGGGCGTTGGGCACTGCTGCGACGCGGGCCGGCGGCGCCGATTGTGGAGAGCAAGCGACCAGCGCCAACGCCCAGCGAGACCCTGGAGCACATCGCCATGACGTTGCTTCGGCGCTACGGCGTGGTGTTCTGGCGTCTGCTGGACCGCGAGGCAGAGTGGCTGCCGAGCTGGCGCGAGTTGCTGCGCACGTTTCATCGTCTGGAAGCACGCGGCGAGATTCGCGGCGGGAGGTTTGTCAGTGGTCTGGCGGGCGAGCAATTTGCGTTGCCGGAGGCGATTCCGTTGCTGCGCGAAGTGCGCCGCCGACCGCATGATGGGAGTTTGATAGCGGTGTGCGGCGTTGATCCGCTGAACCTCGCCGGCACGCTTTTACCCGGCGCAAAGGTGCCTGCCCTGGCGAGCAATCGGCTGGTGTATCGCGATGGTGTGCCGGTGGCGGCGGTGATTGCCGGCAAGCCGGTGATCTGGGAGGAGTTGGACCAGGGCTTGGCGTGCGAGCTTCACCGGAAATTGACCGGGTATTAATGGTGTCTGCGCCGGCCCTATCGCGAGCAGGCTCGCTCCCACAGGGGATAGGCGGGGCACACAAATCCTTGTGGGAGCGAGCCTGCTCGCGATGACGCCCGCACAGGCAATACACAGATTACTGAGTACGAGGCTGATCCGGCAGCAGCACCGGCGAATGCTCCTCAGTGATCGCACCTTCTTGCGCTTCATCCACAGTCCGCTTCGGCATCAGAACCTGCTGTGGATAAGTCTGCGCGAAGTGCACCCACGGGCTGTTATCCACAAGCTTTTTCAAGCGCTGATTGAACGCCCGGCTCACCGCATACTGCCCACCCGACACCGTCCGGAACTGCGCCGTCAGCACCACGCCGTTAAGGTCCATCTTGTCGACGCCAAAGACGTCCAGCGGACCTTGCAGGTTGTACTTGAGGAACGCGTCTTCGCGGATCGAATCCCCTGCTTCGCGAATCAGCTCGATGGCCTTGTCGACATCGGTATCGTAGGTGAACTGCACCGAGAAAAACGCATAAGCAAACTGTCGCGACTGGTTAGTGACGGCTTTGATCTGGCCGAACGGCACCGAATGCACGAAGCCCTTGCCGTCGCGCAGGCGCAAGGTTCGAATGGTCAGCCCTTCAACCGTGCCGGCGTGACCGGAATCGAGTACTACCCAATCGCCCACCGACAACGTGTCCTCGATGATGATGAAGAGCCCGGTAATCACATCCTGCACCAGTTGCTGGGAACCGAAACCGATGGCCAGACCGACCACCCCGGCACCCGCCAGCAGAGGGGCGACGTTAATACCCAGATTTGCCATGGTGGTAATCGCGCAGATCACCACCAGAATGATTTTGATCGCGTTACGCAGCAGCGGCAGGATGGTTTTGATTCGCGTGCTTGGCTGCGTCGAGCGCTTGTTGACCGGTGGCTTCAGCGCTTCCTGAATGGCCGTGTCGAGCACCACCCACAACAGCCAGGTCACCAGGAAAATCAGGCCAATGCTGCTTAATGATTCACTGATCGCGCGGCCGACCGAGTTGCGCTCGGCAAATTCGAACAGCGAAATACCCCAGATGCGCCCGAGAATTTCGATGAATGCCACGGCCATGACAATTCGCAACAGCGCATGCAACAAACTCAGAAAGCGCTCCTTGTAGGCGCTACTGCGTTGCACACCCTCGGTCTTGCGGGACTTGAACAGATGCTGGAAGACCGTGCTGAGGAACACCGTGGCGATCAGCAGAATGGTGGTGAACAACGCACAGCGCAGGGCTTTCTGATTGTCTTCTCCGACCCCGATCAGGTTGATCGCCGAGACCATCACCATCAGCAGAATTGGCCAGTACCACAGCCCGGAAAAGATTCGCAGCGATTCCTGCAATGAAGGCTGTTTGAGTCGCGTCGCCAGCGGCCGGTTGCGGATCAGGTGCGCTACCGGTCGTCGCAGGCGAATCACCAGCAGACCGAAAATGATTGAAGCGAACAGCCCGGTAAACACCGCAACGCTGCTGGTGATGTTGCCACCCAATTGACGGGCGATTTGCGGGCTGGTCAGCGCATCGCTGAGGGCGGCGAGAAAGCCGATCAGGAACAACGGGCGCGGGCAGTAACTGCGAATGATTTGAACTGCCCGGCGTTTGTGCCCGGTGTTGAACATGACGATCACGCAGAGCAGCATCGAGGTGGAAAAAATGCCGCTGCTGGTGGCATAGGCGAAACACAACGCCAGCGCGCGCCCCACCGAAGCTTGCAGAAAATGGCTGACATAAAGCGTCAGCGGCAGGCAGATCAGCGCCGGCAACGTGTAAGGCAGTACGTAATGCAGCAGGTCCTGGCTACGTTGCCGGGTTCGCAGCCAGCGCCCCTGGTTCAGGCGTTTGGCCAGAAGGCCGCCGAGCACAGTGAGCAAGGCGAAGGCGCCAAGCCAGACACCGGACAGCAGCAGGAAATCACCCACGACACTCATTGGCGATCGCGACGACGGTCGGTTAACAAGCTTGTCGACTTCATCGGCCGCTCGATCCGCGCGCAGGCGCCAGGCGTCGACCAGGTTTTCATTGAGGTCGAGTTTGTCCTGAACGTCGTCGATGCTGGAGCTGATCGCGCCCAGCAGGCCGCCTTGCACCAACGGCTCGGGTTTTTGCGCCTCTTCGGTCGGGGCGGGAACGCCCGGCAGCGAGACAGCCCACAATGTATTACTGCCAAACAGCAGCAACGCTCCAACTAATATCGCGGTCTTGAACTTGAGCAACACGCGGAGCTCCTGCGCAAAGATGTGTAAGGAACTGATCGAAAAATGCCCGGCAAGTTCGGCGATGTCCGGTTTATCGACCGGCGGCGAGCTGGCGGGCAGGGTGTCACGGCCGCAATCCGTCTTGTGGGAGCAAAGCTTGCTCGCGAAGACGGTGGCCCACAACGCTCTCCCGTCACTTGTATCACCTTCGCAAGACATCACTACCATCCGTAGCGCCGCCGAAACTTTCACCCCCTGCGCGCAGTCAGCAAAAGACAGAGGCAAACCGAGGACCATTAGGCGGAGGCGACATGGCGGCGATTCACATTGGTATTTCAGGCTGGCGCTACACACCCTGGCGGGGTGATTTCTACCCAAAGGGGCTGACCCAGAAGCGCGAACTGCAATTCGCGTCACGGGCCGTCAACAGCATCGAAATCAATGGATCGTTTTACGCCCTGCAACGGCCTGAACGTTACGCCCAATGGTATGACGAAACGCCGAAAGACTTCGTGTTCAGTGTCAAGGCACCGCGTTTTATCACCCACGTCAAACGTCTGCGCGACGTTCACCTGCCGATGGCCAACTTTTTTGCTTCCGGGGTGCTGGAACTCAAGGAAAAACTCGGACCGATTCTTTGGCAATTCCCGCCGAACTTCAGATTCGATGCCGAATTGTTCGAAAGTTTTCTCGAACAATTGCCCCACACCACCGATCAAGCCGCCGCCCTCGCCCGCCAGCACGATTCGCACTTGCACGGTCACGCCAGCATGAAGGCGTATAAGAAAAAGGCCCTGCGCCACGCGGTGGAAATCCGTCATGAAAGCTTCATCGATCCGGCTTTCGTGCGCTTGCTCAAGCGTTACAACACTGCGCTGGTTATCGCCGATACCGCCGGCAAATGGCCGTACCGCGAAGACGTCACCAGTGATTTTGTCTACTTGCGTTTGCACGGTGCTGAAGAGCTTTACGCCAGTGGTTATACCGCCGAAGCATTAAAACGCTGGGGAGACCGGATCGATGCCTGGTCCCACGGCAAGCAACCGGGCGACGCCCAATTGATCGCGCCGCGCCTGAAACCCAAAGCACGCAAGTCCCGCGAAGTATTTTGCTATTTTGACAACGACATCAAGGTCCGCGCGCCATACGACGCCCGCAGTCTGCTGCAGCGATTTCATCTTGACGAGAGTCTCGCTACAGCTCCGGGCGAGCCTGCAGCCGAAGGAGTGCTGCAATGAGCATTACCGAGCAGCTCAGTGCCACCGATGATCAGCCGGAAACCGAAGCTTCCATACGCAGCTTTACGATTCTGACGGTCAACACGCACAAGGGATTCACCGCGCTGAACCGGCGCTTCATCCTCCCGGAATTGCGCGAAGCGGTGCGTAGCGTATCGGCGGAAGTGGTGTTTTTGCAGGAAGTGCACGGCACTCACGAGCAGCATCCGCAGCGCTACAGCAACTGGCCGGCGATGCCGCAATATGAATTTCTTGCCGACTCTCTGTGGCCGCAGTTCGCTTATGGACGCAATGCGGTGTATCCCGACGGTGATCACGGCAATGCCCTGCTGTCGAAATTTCAGATCATTCGCCATGACAACCTCGACGTCTCGGTGAGTGGCCACGAGAACCGCGGCATCTTGCATTGCGTTCTGCGGCTGCCCGGCGACGGTCGCGAAGTCCACGCCATTTGCGTGCACCTGGGCCTCCACGAAAGTCATCGTAATGAGCAACTGAAATTGCTCGCCAAGCGCCTGGCGGAACTGCCGAGCGATGCGCCGGTGATTGTCGCCGGAGACTTCAATGACTGGCGTCAGCGCACCGATGCGCTGCTGAAGCCCTGCGGGTTGCGCGAAGTATTTACCGAGCACCACGGCAAACCGGCACGCACCTTCCCGGCACGCATGCCGCTGCTACGCCTGGATCGTATCTATGTGCGCAACCTCAAGGCCTGCCGCCCCAAAGTTCTTGCCGCGCGCCCCTGGTCACACCTTTCCGACCACGCACCGTTATCGGTGGAGATTGAGCTATGAGCAGCGCACCGATGGAAAAAGCCACTGTTGAGCACATTTCGACCACGCCTCCGGTTCGTGAGCCCGGTGTGGTCGATGTCGAATATGGCTGGCAGGGCAACAACCGCGTGGAATTGCTGGAAAACGGCGAAGCCTATTTTCCGCGTGTTTTTGAAGTCATGCGCGAGGCCAAGAGTGAAATTCTCCTGGAGACGTTCATCATCTTTGAAGACAAGGTCGGTAATGAATTACAGGAAGTCCTGATCGACGCTGCCAAGCGCGGCGTGCGCGTCACCGCCAGCCTTGACGGTTTTGGCTGCGGCGAGCTGACTACGGCCTACCTCACGGCATTAAGCGAGGCTGGCGTACACGTCCAGATGTTCGACCCGGCGCCCAAACATCTGGGCTTTCGCACCAACTGGTTCCGCCGCTTGCACCGCAAGATCGTGGTGGTGGACGGTACCATTGCCTTCATCGGCGGGATCAATTTTTCCGCCGACCACCTGGGCGATTTCGGCCCGGAAGCAAAGCAGGATTATTCGGTGGAAATCCAGGGTCCGGCCGTGGCTGACATTCACCATTTTGCCCTGCTGCAAAGCGGTCGTCCGGCCCGGGCGAAATACTGGTGGCAGCGGCGCCGGCAGCGCCGTCAGGAAATGGCCTTCACCGACCATGACGGTCAGGTGCGCCTGGTCTATCGCGACAACGGTGAACACACTACCGACATTGAGGAGGTTTATCGGCAGGTGCTGCGCAGCGCCCAACGACGCGTTGTGATCGCCAACGCCTACTTCTTCCCCGGCTATCGGTTGCTGCGGGAAATCCGTAATGCAGCGCGACGAGGTGTCGAGGTCAGGCTGATCCTGCAAGGTCAGCCGGACATGCTGGTGGCCAAGCTCGCAGCTCGCATGACTTATGACTACTTGCTGAAATCAGGCGTGCAGATTCACGAATACTGTGAGCGCCCGCTGCACGGCAAAGTCGCTTTGGTGGACGAGGACTGGAGTACCGTCGGTTCGAGTAACCTGGACCCGCTGAGCTTGTCGATGAACCTGGAAGCCAACGTGCTCATTCGAGATCGCGCGTTCAATCGTGAACTGTTCGAGCGCCTCGAAAACCTCAGCCAGAACCACTGCAAAGCCATGTCCGCCGACAAATCGCCACGTGGACGCGTTTGGCACATGACCGTCGGCTTTCTGGTGTTTCACTTCCTGCGGCATTTCCCGGCATGGGCCGGATGGCTGCCGGCGCACAAACCACGCCTGAAACCTTTTTCCCATACCGCGCGGAGTGACACCTGATGAGCCACTCTGAAACGCAATCGGCCACTCACGCCGAACACCCGAAATCGCGCTGGAGCCGATGGAAAAAACCGCTAACCATGCTGTTTTTCCTGGCCCTGATTGCGCTTTTGACGATGTTCGCGCAGCGCATCGAATGGAACGAGGTGTTGGATACGCTGGCCGATTTCAAGGTGCGCACGCTGATCATCGCCGCCAGCGTGACGCTGCTGAGCTTCCTGGTGTACGCCAGCTTCGACTTGATCGGTCGTACCTACATTCGCCAGGACCTGACCTGGAAACAAATCCTCCCGGTGGGTGTGATCAGCTATGCATTCAACCTCAACCTGAGCGCCTGGGTCGGCGGGATCGCCATGCGCTATCGCCTGTATTCGCGGCTGGGCGTGAGCAAGGGCAATATCGCCAAGATCCTCGGGTTAAGCCTGGCGACCAACTGGTTTGGCTACATGCTGATCGCCGGGGCCGTGTTCAGCAGTGGCCTGGTGCGCATGCCGCCCGGCTGGAAGGTGAGCACCCTCGCGTTGCAAGGCATCGGGGTTCTGCTGCTGTTGGTCGTGGCGGGATACTTGGCGGCTTGCCAGTTTTCCAAGCGCCGGGAGTGGACGGTTCGCGGGATGGAAATCAACTTGCCGTCAGTGCGTATGGCCATGCTGCAACTGGCGCTGGGCGCGCTGAACTGGTCGCTGATGGCAGCCGTCATCTTCACGCTGTTGCCGAGCAAGCTGGATTATCCACTGGTGTTGGGCGTGTTGTTGATCAGCGCCATCGCGGGGGTGATCACTCACATTCCCGCAGGTCTGGGCGTGCTGGAAGCAGTGTTCGTGGCGCTGCTGCAACATGAGGCTTCGCGAGGCAGCCTGGTGGCCGGGTTGCTGGCGTATCGGGCTATTTATTTCCTGTTGCCGTTGTTGATCACGTTGGTGATGTATTTGCTGGTGGAGGCGAAGGCGAAGTCGTTGCGGATTGCCAAAAAGCCTTCTTGAGATGCGGGTCGGGTCCTTCGCGGGGAAGTCGGGCGCAGCGCGCTCGCTCCGACTGATCCGCGAAAAATCCACCGCTGATCTCAAGACGATTGAATAATGCTCAACCGCTCGCCCACCACCATCTCAGTGATCCAGTCCACCAGAATCGATGTATACGCCTGCTGCGACACCGGCTCGCTCAGCGCATGATCCGCCCCGTCGATAATCCGGTGCGTCAATGAATGCGTCTGCTGACACGCCGCGCGGTAACTCATTATCGTGGCGTGCGGCACGTAAGCGTCGGTCTCGGATTCGACCAGCAACACATCCCCGGTGAACTGCGAACAGGCATGCAACGCACGATTGCTGTCGGCGCGCACAAGAGTGCTGCGGTAATCGCGCAGATCGAGCTTGTCCAGGTCGCGCTTGGGCGTGTGCCACTGCTCGTCGCGATACAGCGCCGGCACGCGCAGCGCCAGCCAGCGTACAGGGCGCAAAGACGTCAGAATCGAGGCAAGGTAACCGCCGTAGCTGGTGCCGACTACCGCGATAGCGGAGGTATCGAGCGCGGGGTGCGCGAGCAAACGGTCGTAGGCTGCCAGCAAGTCACGCAGGTTATCTTCACGGGTTACACGGGTCAGCGGAATGCCCGAGCCCGTGTGCCCACGCAGGTCAAATGTCAGGCAAACGCAACCCAACCCCGCGATACCTTTGGCCCGCTCAAGATCACGCTCCTGGCTGCCACCCCAGCCGTGTACGAAAAGCACGCCGGGCACCTTGGATTTGGGGCTGAGGAACGTCCCGCTCATCTGTTCATCGTCGATGTCGATCTGGATGGTTTCGCTTCTAGCCGTCATAGGATTGAACCGTCACATACTTGAGAAGAAAGTCGCTGTTTTCTGCGGCCCCGCGATACACCTCGATAGCGTCCGCCGGCAGCGCCTGGTCGACGTAGGTTTCCACCGAAGACACACGTATCGCCCGCAGGCCCGGGTCATTGATGAAGCTCTGCAGCGCCGCGACCTCGGCGCTGCTGGCACCGCCCATGCGCCATGATTGTTCAAGCACACCGCTGCGTTGCTTGCCATTGCTGTCGAGGCCTTGAGCGATGTCGTAGTTGCGGCGCGAGGCGTAGAAACCGGGATAGGCTTCATCCGCCGCGCGGTCGAAGATCTGTGCTTGCTCAATCGCCAGTCGCACGTCGGCGGGCAGTTGCAACTGCAGCAAATCCTCGTAATTACCCTGCACCACCAGCAAGTTGGATCCGCCATAGACCTTCTCGCCATCAGCGTCTTCTGTCAGGTACTGATCGCCGCAGTAACTGAGCACTTTGTCGCCGATAAAGCTCTGGCCAACACTGTGGGTCACCACGTCGCTCAGATCTTGTTCGATGACCACGCCCTCTTCGAAAAGAGCTTGTGCGTCTGGCCTGGCAAGTACCGCATCGAATTCTTCAAGACTGTTCAGCACTTCCTGACCACGCCCTGCACAGGCATGCACAGGCTTGAGGCGGACGGGCCCTGCGTACAGCAAGTGCTCGGCTGCAGGACGCGCATCGGCGAGGGAAAAAACGCTGAGGCCGTCGAGTACGACACTGCGCACGCGCTCGGAAAACAGCGGCGACCAGCCTTGCGGAGCTTGGGCGTTTTTATTGAGCAAGCCGTGACTGATGGCTTTGGTGCAGATGAAATCGTAATCGACGTAGCCTCCCCACAAATCATTGGGACCGTTAACGCCTAATTCGCGAGCGGCCGTGGGGCCGACGAGGGTTTGCGTTGGCAAAAGATAAATTTCACGATCACTGTGCTGTTCGGGATCATAACTGCCGCCATATTCGAGGCCGAGAATATGCGCCAGCCATCGGGCCAGCGCACGATTGGTATCTACCTCATGCTGAGGAGCCTGCGGTCGCACCGAATGCGCGACCACTATTTTCTTGCGGTTCGTTGGGGTCATGCGTTGCCCTCCAATCGACGCGTGATGAATGTAGTGTAGAAGGTGCAGAGATCAGGCCAAGAAGCGCTGGGTTGGAACCGACCCGAAAACCGGGCGCTTAAGCACAAGTTAATGGCGTACAGCCTGTTTTATTCTGCACGACGGCACCGCCGGCCCCGGCCATTTTGCACGACTTGATCACGCAAATTCCTGGTGGGAGCGGGCTTGGTCTGAGCAGCATTGCGACGAAAGCGGTAGGCGGATCACCCCGTGTCGATACCCCATCGCCTTCGCGAATCAGCCCGCTCCCCAGGGGTTTTGCCACAACCACTATCGGATTGCAGCTACCGGCGTTACACCAAAGCGCGCTCGATAATCACTCGGCGCCAGCCCGGTGATTTTCTTGAAAGTTGCGCGAAACGCCCCGGGGTCCTGATAGCCGACAGTCCAGGCGATATGGTCGATGGTGCCATTGGTGAACTCGAGCATCTCGCGGGCTTTTCCGACTCGCAGATGCTGACAATATTCAGTCGGCTTCAACCCGGTCGCAGCGCGGAATCGGCGCAGAAAGGTGCGTTCTTCCAGCCCGGCCCGCTCGGCCATCACTTTCAGCGACACATCCGTTGCCCCACTGCCCTGCAGCCAATGCTGAACTTTGAGAATCGACGCGTCGCCGTGATTGAGAATCGGTGAAAAGTTGCTGCCACACTGGCTGGCACTGTCGCTGTGTTCCACCACCAGAAAACGCGCCGTGGCTGTGGCAATGCTCGGTCCCAATAACCGGTCGACCAGACGCAAACCCAGCTCCGACCAGGCCATCAGACCGGCCGTAGTAATCAGATCGCCATCGTCGACGATCGGCGCATCGGCTTTGAGCTTTATAGCCGGGTATCGCTCGGCGAAGGTTTTGACTGACGTCCAGTGAGTAGTGGCACTGCGACCGTCGAGGAGTCCGCTTTGCGCCAGAAGAATCGAACCCACGCAAACACCGCCGAGCGTTGCACCGTTGGCATGCTGCTCACGCAGCCACTGAATCAGCGCCTGCGGTGCCTGACCTTCAGAAAAACCGCTAATTGACGGTGGAATCAATAACGCTACCAACGACCGGTCCGGCGCGGGATGACTGTCATGGATGCGCACGGGAGGCAGATCCGCGCTGCTCTGCCAGTGTGTAACACGCAGAATCGGCAGCTGCGCAGGCTGATGCTCGGCGGCGATCGCGTTAGCCACCCCGAACAAATCAGTCAGACCGTGCACCGCCGCCATTTGCGCACCGGGATAAATAAGCACACCCAGCTCGGCGATAGCCCTTTGCGCAGTCATTGTCAGTTTTCCCCTCGTAAATGTCGGTGCCGCCAATCCTCAGCGTTCCAGCCTGAGCCGATACTACATTCCACACCCAACCGCAGTTCGAGGAAACAGTCATGGCCAAGCAAGCACTCATCGTAGTCGATATCCAGAACGACTATTTCGCCGAAGGCAAATGGCCTCTGGTCGGCGCTGATGCAGCGGCGGACAACGCGGCACAATTGATCGAAGCATTTCGTGACGCCGGTGAGTCGGTGGTGCACATCCGTCACGAATTCACTTCGGACGACGCGCCGTTTTTCACCCCGGGTTCGGAAGGCGCAAAGCTGCACCCCAAAGTCCTCAACCGCACCGACGAGCCCGTGGTGCTCAAGCACTTCGTCAACTCGTTCCGCGAAACCGAATTGAAGTCGATCCTTGACGAGCAGGACATCAAGGAACTGGTCGTTGTCGGCAGCATGAGCCACATGTGCATCGACGGCATCACCCGCGCCGCTGCGGATTTCGGGTACACCGTCACCGTCATCCACGACGCCTGTGCCTCGCGGGATCTGGAGTTCAATGGTGTAACGGTTCCCGCAGCTCAGGTGCATGCTGCGTTCATGGCGGCGCTGGGGTTTGCTTATGCGAGCGTGGTGTCGACGAATGAGTTTCTGGCGGCAAAATAATCCATCAGTCAGTTTGTCTCGCCCATGAAAAAGGCCCGATGCGGTAAGCATCGGGCCTTCTTGTTCAGATCGAGTGTAGCTGTGGATCTAGAACGGAATATCGTCATCAAAACTGTCGAAATCCGGCGCCGGCTGCGGGGCGGCCTGCTGCTGAGGCGCCGGGCGCGACTGCTGTGGTGCTGCCG
>NZ_CABVGX010000068.1 GCF_902497625.1 Pseudomonas fluorescens
GGATGCCGGGTTAGGCGCGCACGGCCAAGGATGGCCGATCGCGCCGGGCCCACGGAGCAGGACCGGAGCGAAGGCATGGCGAGCACTAGCGAGCCACCGGACGTCAGGGGCAAGAGCACTTGGTTACTTGGTGCTTTTCCAAGTGACTCGCTGTAAAAGCGAAACCATCAGCCGCCTTCACCGCAGAAATGGATATGTACACATAAAAAGCCATAGCGCATAAGACACAGCCATCGCTGGCAGGCCAGCGCCTACAGCGGGCCGACTGCACCCTCAAAAACCGAGCGTCCGCCTTCGCAAGCAAGCTTTGCTCCCACCGGCTCGCCAGACCACCTACGCTCACCCACCCGTGTCAGAGCCAGGCTTGCCCGCGATGCACCAAATCAAATCAATGGCGAACTGCTCACCACCCGCAACGCCAGCCCCTCATAGGCATCCAGGGTAATGGTGAATTCCCCCTCCGCCGTCAGATCCCCTTCAACCCGCTCATTGATGATGTCCACCACCGGACCCGGCGCAATGTTCGGCAGGTGCAAGGTTTCAACAATGGCCTGCGCGCTGAAATTGAGCGCAGTGATCTGCGTACCCTTCCCTGCCGGCAATTCGTGAACCATGATCAGCAGCCCCGGATTCTCCACATCGGGAATCAGGATCTGCTTGCTGGCCGCGATGTCATACGAACGACGCACAGCGAGGATACGCTTGAGTTGCGACGCAAAGGAATCCGGGTCCTTGAGCTGAGTCGGCAGGCTGCCATACAAAGTTTTCGGACGCGGCATTTGCCCGGCCGACAGCGGCGCATCCGGGTTGAGGTCAACAAGGTCATAGGCGCCGCGATGGATCCAGCGCGTATCACCATCCTGCATCAGGTGCGCCACTTGCTCGGCGGGCAACGGCAACGCGCCGACCAGATCCCAACCCGACAGCGCAAAAACCCCGGGCTGCATGGCGTTGAACATCACCAGCAGCAGGTGAATCTGGCGGATCTGCTCGATGTCGGCTTTGCTGATCAGGTCGAGGTCGCGGATGCCCAGCGCAGCCGTGATGATGCTGGCCGTGGTGCAGGACACGCCGTTGGTGACGAACTTGAGATTGTATGGCGCATGTTCGCCAGCAAGACGCTCATACATCTGCTCGCGAATGTGCTCGCGCAAAATGTTCCCAGGGAAAGTCTGGCCCTGATAAAGGAAAGTGTCGTGGGCATGCAGCGTCCAGAAGTGCACCAGTTCCAGTGTGAGCTCATCGTGGTTCTGCAACGCGTGAATCAGCGAGGCCGGGTCGATGCCATAGGTGTGCACCTGACGCAGCATCAAGCGCAAAAACTCGGTATCACCCATCAACAACGCGTGCTGGTACGCCGGCCGGGTAATGAAGTCATAAGACAGGTCGGCCCCACCATGGGACATGGAGGCAATGTCGTCGATGGTCAGGTTCAGTTCCTGAAAACTGAAACCGCCGGCCTTGCGAATCGCGCCACCCAGTAACTGGTTGCCAGTGATCGACAACGGATGGCTCTCGGACCAGGCCGTGCCATCGAGTTTGCGTTCCACACCGAGGAAGCCATTGGCGTCCAGACGGAGGATTTTCGCGCCCATTACGTCAATCGCATGCAGCGCGTCACCGATGATCATTTGTTGCGCGGCGAAACTCGGGTCCAGCCAGTTGAGCGACGGCTGGCCCTCCTTGAAATAATGCAGATAGACCCAGCGTCGCGGCTTGCCGTCCACGCCGATGACCACCGGCGTGGCGCTCCAGTCGGTCTCTTTGACGCCCGGCTCGAAGAAAATTACCCGCTGCAACTGACCCACAATGTAGTGCTTGTCGCGCAGTGCATCGACCTGCAGCGGCGTAAGGTTCTGCGCATCGCGCCCTTCCAGCACATCGGGGAGCAACGGCCAGTCGTCCTCACGGATTTCCACCATGTGGTACAGGCCTGGATAATCTTCGTAAGCCATTTCGGCGAGGCGGAAGTCCGCGCCCTTGCCGGTATGTGACGGGATCACGTCATCGATGATCACGGCGTTGTGCGCGGCGGCGATGCGGCTCAGGCCCTGCAGCTGTGCCTCAGTGCCCAGTTGCGGGTCGATGCCAAAGCTGATGCGGTCGAAATTGCCGTCGATGGTGGGCGTGTGCTCACGCCCCTGCAAGCCACCGGAGGTTTTCAGCGGCCCGTTGTGGATGCCCTGGATGCCGATCTCGGACAGTGCATGCCACAGCGTTTCATTGCCGAGCGCCTCCAGTACCGTGCCGTCTTCAGCCGTGACGATTGAGGCGGGATAAGCGGTGAACCATACCGACGCGAGCGCCGACGCATCTCTAGGTCGTGTCTGAGCGAAAGGCTGCTGCCAGAGTCGCCCCTGCCCGGAATACAATCTCGCCCGCTGCCGCGCTGCATGCAGCATCGATTGCTCGACCAGCCAGCTCACATAATCGTTGCTCTCTTTCGCCATAAGTACAGTCGCTCGCAGTCAGATTCACAAAACTCGATCCGCCCCATGGAGCACTGTCTTGCCTGTACCAACGGCGCGGGTAGTTTGCATATGAGCCCGCGAGGCGTCATTCGTTGCATGTAAATCGCGACTGTCCGCCACCGCTTCAGCTGTCGGCGGTTGCGGCGATGCCCACCAGTTCATTGAACGCATCGTTGTCCAGCGGGCGACTCAGGAAATAACCCTGGCCCTCGTCGCACGCCACCGCTTTGAGCAACTGCAAATGCTCGGCCGTCTCGATACCTTCGGCGGTGACCGTCAGTGACAGCGCCCGGCCGAGGCCCACGATTGCCTGGATGATCGCTTTATCATCTTCGTCACCCGCCAGTCGGCTCAAAAAGCTGCGGTCGATCTTCAAGCCGTCAAACGGGAAGGTGCGCAGGTAACTGAGCGAGGAATAGCCGGTGCCGAAATCATCCATGGCGATCCTTACGCCGAGTCGCTTGAGGGTGCGCATCACCTCAAGCGCACCGGTGGCATCTTCAAGCATGACGTTTTCGGTGATTTCCAGCTCCAGGCGCTTGGGGTCGATGCCCGACTCGTCCAGCATCTGCTGTACGCGCTCGATGATATTGCCGCGCTTGAATTCGCTGGGCGACAGGTTGACCGACACGAACAATTCTTCCGGCCACTGTGCCGCGCAAGCGCATGCAGTCGCCATGACCCAGTTGCTCAACGCCAGAATCAACCCGCTTTCTTCGGCGATCGGAATGAAGGTGTCGGGTGAAATCAGGCCACGTTGCGGATGCTGCCAGCGCACCAACGCTTCAGCGCCAACCATATGACCGTCGGCGATGCGAAAGCGCGGCTGGAAATGCAGGCGCAGCTCGCCATGCTTGATCGCATAGCGCAAATCGCTTTCCAGGCGCCGTCGCTCGATGATTCTGGCGTTCATGTCTCCGGCGTAAAAGCGCCAGGTATTGCGTCCGGCCGACTTGGCCTCGTACAAGGCAATGTCGGCGTAGCGCAGCAATTCGGTCGCCTCGCAAGCGTCATTCGGCGCCATCGCGATGCCGATACTGGCGCTGACGAAAACCTCCTGCTCTTCGACTTCCACGGGCCGCTCGATGGACTCGATCAAGCGACGGCACAGCGCTTCGACTTCGTCCTGCGAGCTGACATCAGTCAGGATCAAGACAAACTCGTCACCACCGACACGCGCCACCAGGTCGCCGTGACGCACGCAATCGGCCAGTCGATTGGACACCTCGTTGAGCACCAGATCCCCCGCCGCATGCCCTAACAAGTCGTTGACCGGTTTGAAGCGATCAAGGTCCAGGCTGAGCATCACTAACGGCTGCTCAACTGTCGGCATTGCCTTGAGTTTGCCGTCCAGAAACTCCTGCAGACGGGTCCGGTTGGGCAGCCCGGTGAGGGCGTCATGTTGTGAAAGGAACTCGATGCGCCGACGCGCTTCGACTTCTTCCGTGACATCGGTTGCGGTGCCACGGAATCCTCTGCCGTCCATCTCCCTTGCGGACAGACGGGTGATGCGTTCGCGGCCCTTGGTGTCGACGTAGCGGCACTGGACGCTGATGTCCGGACGCCGGTTGGGAATGCTCAGCCACTGCGACAGTGCGCCCATTTCGGTGTGCAGCAAATCGTCCATTTGCGCGCCGATCCATTCGTCTCTGGACAGCCCGGTGACTGCCTCGAAGCGTTCGGACAAATAGGTGAAACGGCCGTCGGTGGCGATTTCCCAGACCCAGTCCGAGCTCGCCTCGACAACGTCGCGAAAGCGCGCTTCGCTGGTGGCCAGCGCTGCCTGACTGCTTTGGATCGATTCATAACTGGCGTCCAATGCCTGGGCTGCCGCTGTGGTGCGGCGCAATATCACCCAGATCATCAGCCACACCAGCAATGCGGCGAGACCCAGCAAAGGCAGGCCCAAGCCGAGCAAGTGCAATCCCGGCGTAGCGGGTTCCCAATGCAAACTCCCGGCGACACCATCCTCGCCCAATGGATGGACCAGCTTTTCCTCAGGCTCGCCGGCGGTCGCGACGTGCAGGCCTTTGATCCCGTAATCCTTGCCGATAGCGGCGAGTTTGACGCCGTCGAGCATGTCCACAAAAATAAGCACCGACGACGTCCGCTCATCCGCCTCCACCGTCGGGTCCGTTCCAGTCGTCAACGCTGCCGCCGCTATCAATGCTGGCACACCGTTGACGCTGATGAAACGCGTGACCGGCGTCTCCTCCTCGGCCCCGGCACGCGCTTCATCAAGAATCGTGCTGACGGATTGGCCCAGCCATGCGGAAATTTCTACGTTTTCGAGCTCACCGTTGATCACCGAGTACACCGTGCGATCAACATCGTTAACGACAAACAGCCCCTGAAAGCCGAAATCCGAAAAAAGCGTTGGCCCGACGTTTTGCCGCACGTACGCCCAATCAGTATCGACCTGAGTGTGCAAATGCTTGTAGGCGTCGCCCCAGAAAGCGTAATCCTTGACGGTTATGCGCAGCGACTTTTCCAGCGATTGCATCGCTTTGTTGGTGTAGAAGGCGCTTTCGACTTCTTCCGTGCGATCCAGGTCATGTGCCAGATAAATCAAGGCATAGCTGGCGAGCAGAAAGACGCCGGCCAGTAGCCCGACAAATTTGAACAGCGAGGCACGCGCAAGTGCCACGCTTGAACGATTGGACAATGGACAGGCAATGGGGTGGAGATCGGTCGGCATAAATTCCCGCTTGGCGTTGGGCGTTCGGTTGCATGCCAAGCTATCGACCGGGATGACAGAAATATGAATCGCAACCCGCAAACCAGACGCCTCAGGCGACGAACTGCACTTTCCGGGCGCGACGCTCAGTCATTTCGATGGAACCCGCTCGCTACCCTATCCTCTATCGCAGATCAGCACAGGAGGACTTCCCCATGTTTGACCGCACAACCGGCATGAAGCCAGGCGAACGCTACGCCTTCAATCGCAACAGCGGTGAGCGTGCGCACCAGTTCCCGGGCTTCTTCCTCGACGGCAAATATTACCTGGCGGCCGAGCTGCAAACGGCAGTTGGCTGGCTTGAAGGCTGCCAGTTCATGTACGACGAGCTCGACCTCGATGGCGATCCGGTATTCCCTGACCGATTGGCCGGGACCATAGAAGACCTCACCCTGACCATGGCCGACGGTGAGCGCCTGAAGCTTGAGGAAGTCCCCTTTCATGCTCACCTCGATTCGCCTGTGCAAAAATCCCATTCCGCTCAGCGGCCAACGTCACGCACCCGCCAGCTCGAGGGCAAACTGGTGGTCATTACTGGCGCCTCCAGCGGCATCGGTCGCGCGGCAGCCCATGCGTTCGCTGACCAAGGTGCGCGCCTGGTACTGGCTGCACGCGATACGGCTGCCCTTGCCGAAGTGGTCGAAGAATGCGCGCAGCGTGGCGCCGACGCCTTGGCGGTGCGCACTGATGTCACCAGCAGCGAAAACATGAACGCTTTGGCGGAGCAGGCTGCTGACTACGGTAACGGGCGCATCGACATCTGGGTCAACAACGCCGGCGTCGGCGCGGTCGGCAACTTCGAAGACACACCGCTGGGGGCACACGAGCAGGTGCTGCAAACCGACCTGCTCGGTTACCTGCGTGGCGCTTATGTGGCCTGGCCGTATTTCAAGGCGCAAAAACGCGGGATTCTGATCAATACACTGTCAATTGGCAGTTGGGTGGCGCAGCCATACGCCGCTGCCTACTCGGCAAGCAAATACGGCCTGCGCGGTTTGAGCGAGGCATTGCGCGGAGAATTGACCGATTTTGCCGATATCCATGTCTGTGATATTTACCCCGCAGTCATGGACACTCCAGGTTTTCGCGATGGCGGCAATTTCACCGGCCACGCGCTCAAGCCACCGCCACCAGTCTACGACCCCATGCGCGTGGCCGAGGCGATGGTGGCGCGTGCGCTGAGCCCACGTCCGAGCACCACTGTGGGAGGCGCCGCAGTGGTCGGTCGGCTGGCACATTTCCTGTTGCCAGGCTTCGAGAAGGCGTCAGGCTGGTTGACGCGGTTGAGCGTGAATCGCAGCTCACCGTCGGCGAAATCAGCTGGCAACCTTTTCGAGCCGCCGAGCGGTGAGCGTCGGATCAGCGGCGGCTGGCGTGGCAAAGCGCAGGCGCCTTCATTGATGTGGGCGGCAGGGGCCGCCGTGTTGCTGGGCGGGTGTCTGCTTGCGTTGAAGCGCCATCGCGATCGGCTTTAGCTCACGAGCTGCGTGAACGTCATCGTCGGTCTGCACTTGACGGCGATGACAGGTCCCTCAGATGAATCTCAAACGTTGTTCTCCAGGCCTTCAGCGTGCACAAAGCACAGCTTGTTGCCCTCGGGATCCCGGCAGTACGCGCCGAAATAATCCTCGCAATACTGCGGTCTCAGCCCAGGTACGCCTTCATCGCTGCCACCCATGGCAATCGCTGCCGCCCAAGCCGCCTCGACATGTGCCTGGGAACTGCAGGCAAAGCTGATCTGAGTGCCATTACCCCAGGTCGCCGGTAATCCGTTGAACGGCTGCTGGATGAAGAACTGCGGCCAGCGCCGACCCGGATAATGCCAACCCGCACCAGGCGGACCGCCGTCGACTTCATCCGACATGCGCTTGAGGCCCAGCGGTGCAAGCACCGCCTCGTAGAACGCCAGCATGACGCTGAGGTCACGCGCGCCGACAATGATATGGCTGAACATGTTTTCCCTCCGCTAAGCTGTGACTCTGAACTGCCCCAAAATGTTGGATATAGATCCTGTCTTCAAGGGATAGAAAACTTCGTAGGAGCCGGCTTGCCGGCGATCCAGGCGGCACGGTTAACCTGGATGCACCTGGTTGCCTGGATTGACAGCAAGCCGACACCTGCGGCTGTAGTACTGCCGTTAGCGTTACTTCTTCGACCCCCCGGGCAACACCGAGCTCAGCACTTGCTTGGCAGTCTGCACAATTATACCGGCCTGATCCGGATCGCCCCGAAGCAAAGTCGTGGCGAATTTCTTTGCCTGTTCCAGCTTGATATGCGGGGGCAACGGCGGCACGTTGGGGTCTGTCTTGAACTCGATCACCACCGGTACCTCCGAAGCCAGCGCCTGCTCCCAGGCAGCGGCAACATCCTCTTCGCGATCAACGAAAATGCCTTTCAACCCGATGGAAATCGCGAACAGGTGATAAGGCACATCGGGAATGTTCTGCGACGCTTCGAATTTCGGATCGCCTTCCATCACTCGCTGTTCCCAAGTGACCTGATTGAGGTCCTCATTGTTGAACACTGCACAGATCCACTTCGGGCTTTGCCACTGGCGCCAGTATTTGGCGACAGTGATCAATTCCGCCATGTTGCTCATCTGCATCGCCCCATCGCCAACCAGCGCGATCACCGCTCGTTGCGGGTAGGCGAACTTGGCGGCAATTGCGTAGGGCACCGCTGCGCCCATCGAAGCCAGCCCGCCCGACAACGAACACATCATGCCGCGCCGGATTTTCAGGTCACGGGCGAACCAGTTGGCGCACGAGCCGGAATCGCAGGTGATGATGGCCGCGTCAGGCAGCCGAGGCGACAATTCGTGAACCACGCGCTGCGGGTTGACCGGGTCAGCCTTGACCAGTGCGCGCTTGTCCAGGGTTTTGTCCCAGCTCGCGCGCCAGCTTTCGACCTTCTTGCGCCATTTACGCTGGGTCTTCTGTTGCAGCAACGGCAGGAGCGCCGCCAGGGTCTCGGCGCAATCACCCACCAGATTCACTTCCATCGGGTAGCGCAGGCTGAGCATGTCGGGCTGTAAATCAATCTGTACGCCACGTGCCTGTCCTTCCTTGGGCAGGAATTCGGAATACGGGAAACCCGAGCCGATCATCAGCAACGTGTCACACTCCATCATCAGCTTATAGCTGGGCTCGGTGCCCAGCAGGCCGATACTGCCGGTGACCCAAGGCAGATCGTCCGGCAACACCGCCTTGCCGAGCAGGGCCTTGGCCACACCGGCGCCGAGTTTCTCCGCGACGGCGATCACCTCATCAGTCGCCTGCAACGCACCGGCGCCCACCAGAATGGCGACTTTTTCACCGGCGTTGAGCACATCGGCAGCGCGCTGCAGATCAGCGTCGTAGGGCACAACTTTCGGCTTGCTGTACCCAACTCCGGAATGCACGGTGCCGTGCGCCCGCTCCGGCTCCTGGTACTCGGCGTCCTGCAAATCGTTGGGCAGGATCAGCGCTGTCACGCGCCGCTCGCCCACGGCCGTGCGCACCGCGCGGTCGATCAGATGCCGGACTTGCGAAGGTTCTGACGCCTGCTGCACAAACGCGCCGGCGACGTCCTTGAACATCGAGACCAGATCCAGTTCTTGCTGATAATGCCCACCGAGCGCCGCGCGGGCCTGCTGACCAACAATCGCCAGCACCGGCATGTGGTCCATTCGCGCGTCGTACAGGCCGGTGATCAAGTGCGAAGCCCCGGGGCCGGACGTGGCAATGCACACACCCAGCTCCCCGGTGAACTTTGCATGCGCCGATGCCATAAAGGCGGCCATCTCTTCATGCCGGGCCTGGACGAACTCGATCTTGCCCTGCGCCCGGCTCAGCGCTCCGAATACGCCGTTAATACCGTCGCCGGGATAACCAAAAATCCGCGTGACGCCCCATTGGCTGAGTCGCTCAACCAGAAAATCGCCTACTGTCGTTGTCATGTCGTTCCTCGCGTGGGTGCCTCAGAGGTGTAAGGTCTGGACAGCCCGGCCGGCGGCGAAGTTTCGACGGATTGACCTGACGGGTTCGAATCGGCCATTGGCGCGGCGGCGCCATACGCCAGCTGATACGATTCCGACACCCGCATCCAAGGAGGTTATTACATGCGCTCTATACGTAACGGCTGGCGGTCAGCGCTGCTGCTGAGCTTCGCCGTGCCGGCCATGGCTGATACCCGGCAAATGCCAGAACACATGGTCTATCTGCGCTCGATTGCGCCCGGGATCGAGCAGGACATTCGCTACGCCGGCGCGCACAACTTCACCGGTCAAACGCTCGACGGTTACGCTGCGCCGGAATGCCTGTTGTCACTGGACGCCGCCCAGGCGTTGGCGCGGGTGCACAGAGCTTTGCAAGCGCAAGGCTACGGGCTGAAGGTCTTCGATTGTTATCGCCCCAGCCGCGCCGTGGCCGACATGGGCCGCTTCGCTACCGAACCGGGTGACCCACGCAAGGCCGAGTTCTACCCACGCGTCGATAAAAAAGATTTCTGGCGGCTGGGCTACGTCGCGCGCGTTTCGAACCACTCACGAGGGTCCACCGTGGACCTGACCTTGACCGGCCCGAACGCCCTGCCCGACGACAGCTGGACACCATCGGCGACTCAGACCGATTGCACTGCTCCGTATGGCCAGCGTTGGCGCGACGGCGCGCTCGACATGGGCACCGGTTATGACTGCTTCGATGAGCGCGCCCACACGGCCAGCGCTGCGATTGACGCGGCGGCGCAGGACAACCGCCAGCGCCTCAGCCGCGCCATGGCGAAAGAAGGGTTCAGCGGCTATGACAAGGAATGGTGGCATTTCACCTACTCCTCAGGCGCCACCCGCAAGGACGTCATGGATTTCCCGATCATCGCGCTCAACGCCCGCGACGTGCTCGGCAACAGCCAGCAATTGGTCGTGGTCACCAGCAAAAACTGGACCGACATTCAGGGCACCGCCCAGCGTTATGAGCGTGACGGCAGCACCTTTCGCAAACGCGGTGATGCTTTTACGGTGGTGGTCGGTAAAAACGGCATGGCCTGGGGCAAGGGTCTGGTCGGTGTCGAGCCGGGCGCCGAGCCGGCCAAGCGTGAAGGCGATGGCAAGGCCCCCGCCGGTGTGTTCAAGCTGGGCACGGCATTTGGTTTCGAAAAAACGGCCAACACCCGACTGCCTTACCTCGCATTGACCGCGACGACCGAATGCGTGGACGACGGCCGCTCGGCCCATTACAACGCGCTGGTCGACGGTGCCAGGACCCGCAAAGACTGGCACAGCTCCGAGCGGATGCGCCAGGAGGCGGGTTACCAACAGGGCATTTTCATCGAACACAACACGCCGGCCTCCCCTGCGGCGGGCTCGTGCATCTTTTTCCACATCTGGCGCAGCCCCACCTCACCAACGGCGGGCTGCACGGCAATGGACCCGGCCGATATCGCGGGCTTGTTCGAGTGGCTCGACCCGGGACTGTCACCGCTGCTGGTGCAAATGCCCGAAACCCAATACGAGCGCTATCGCGAACTTTGGCAACTGCCGCAACGGTGAGACCTGGGCTAGAAGCGGATGGTCGCTGCAGGTTTGACATCAATACGGGCCACGGAACCGGTCAGGCGTGCGAGGTCCTTGTTGTGCTCGGCAATGATGTCCTCGGCACGCAGATTACCGTTGTCGACGGTGGAATGCGCATCGCTGGCCAGCACCACGTCATAGCCTGATTGCAGCGCCTGACGGACGGTGGCATTGACGCAGTAGTCGGTTTGCAGACCGCAGATGACCAGTCGATCGAAATCCTGCGCGGGCACCAACTTACGCAACGAGGTCTGATAGAAGGAATCCGGCGCAGTCTTGCGTACGCGCTTGTCTTCGGGACTGGTCAGCAGTGCTTCAGCCAGTTGCCAGTCGGGAGCGCCATGCACAAACGGACCTTCGGACTCCTCGTGCTGAATGAGCACCACCAGGATACCCTCCTGGCGAGCCCTGGCGCTGAGGCCGTTGATATTATCGATGACGCGCCTGATCTCGAAACATTCATACTCCCCGGTACACAGCGCATGTTGAACATCAATGATTAACAGTGCAGTGGTCATTAGCCTTCCATGCCAGTCAAAAAACGAAAAACCGCCACGCAGGGCGCCGATCCTGAATCACCAATCGCCACACCTGCGCACCGATCCCTGAACACCCCGAATCTCCACGCCCGCGCACCGATCCCTGAACACCCCGAATCTCCACGCCCGCGCACCGATCCCTGAACACCCCGAATCTCCACGCCCGCGCACCGATCCCTTGTAGCAGCTGCCGAGCCTGCGAGGCTGCGTCCTGGATCTTCGCTGATTAATACCCCAGCGACAACCCGGTGTTACGCCGCGGATCGTTCGCCCCATAAAACCGGTTTTTGCCTACCGGTTTGCCCTCCAGCGAAGGTGCACCGACCAGAATCGCCGCCAGGTGATTGGCGTCCTGAGGTCCGGCAAACTTGTGCCCCCAGCTCTCCAGCATCTTCACCGTGTCCGGGCTGGTGGTGAACGTTTCCAGATTGGTTTCCTCCGGCAGCCACTGCTGGTGGAAACGCGGCGCATCGACTGCTTCCTGAATGTTCATGCCGTAGTCGATCACGTTGAGCATGGTCAGCAACGTCGCCGTGATGATGCGACTGCCGCCCGGCGTGCCGACGACCATCACCACTTTGCCGTCCTTGGTGACGATGGTCGGGCTCATGGACGACAGCGGCGCCTTGCCGGGCGCAATGGCATTGGCCTCGCCCTGCACCAGGCCGTACATGTTGGGTACACCGACCTTGGAGGTGAAATCGTCCATTTCATCATTGAGGATGACCCCGGTTTTGCTGGCCATGACCCCGGCGCCGAACCAGTCGTTGAGGGTGTAGGTCACCGACACCGCGTTGCCCCATTTGTCGACGATCGAATAGTGCGTGGTGTTGCTGCCTTCATGAGGAGCGACGCCAGGCTTGAGCTCACTGGACACCGCCGCTTTTTGCGGAGCAATGGCAGCGCGCAGCTTGGTTGCGTAGTTTTTGTCGAGCAAATGAGCGATCGGGTTTTTCACAAAGTCCGGGTCGCCGAGGAAACTATTGCGGTCGACGTAGGCGTGGCGCATCGCCTCGATCTGATAATGCATGCCCTGAGCCGAATGGTAGCCCAGGTCTTTCATCGGATAGCCTTCAAGAATATTCATGATCTGGCAGATCACTACACCGCCTGAGCTCGGTGGCGGCGCCGACACCACATGGTAACCACGGTAATCGCACTCGATGGGCGCCAGTTCCCGGGTCTTGTAGTTGTCGAGGTCGGCCTGGCTGATGATGCCTTTGTTGGCCTGGCTCGACGTGACAATCGCGTCAGCCACCCAGCCTTTGTAGAAACCATCGGCGCCCTTCTCGGAGATTTCGCGCAGGGTTTTGCTGAGGTCTTTCTGCACCAGCTTTTGCCCGACCTGCATCGGCTCGCCGTTGCTCAGGAAGATCGATCCCGAGTCGCGCATGTCTTTCTTGAACACGTCGGTCGCGTATTCGAGCAACTCGACATCGCCCTGCTCCAGCACGAAGCCGTCTTCGGCAAGCTTGATCGCCGGGGCGATTATTTCCTTGCGCGGTTTAGTGCCATATTTCTGCAGCGCCAGTTCCATGCCGGACACGGTGCCGGGCACGCCGACCGCCAAGTGGCCTCGGGTACTGAGCTCCGGAACGACGTTGCCCTGTTTGTCGAGGTACATGTCGGCGGTGGCTTTCAGTGGGGCCTTTTCACGGAAGTCGAGGAAGGTCTTGCGCCCGTCCGCCAACTGAACTGTCATGAAACCGCCACCGCCGAGGTTACCGGCTGCGGGGTACACCACCGCCAGGGCATAACCGACGGCCACGGCGGCATCGACAGCGTTTCCGCCGTTCTTCAACACATCGACACCCACGTGGCTGGCCAGATGCTGCGCCGTCACCACCATGCCGTTTTCGGCGGCAACCGGGGCGACAGAAGCCGCGTAGGTGGACAGGCAGCTGAATGCCAGGGAGGTCGCTATGAGCGATTTGGCAAAAGGTTCGAACTTCATGGCTCGGTCTCTTTTTGTTTTAAGGGGAAACGCATCAAGAGCAGTAGCCAGTATGGTCGGGATTACGTTTTGCGCCTCCCCGCCAACACAGTATGCTGGGCCTCGAATAGCCCATCTGCGGAATCCATCTGCATGACTTTTACCTGCATGACACTGGCCTCCCCGGTCGGCGAGTTGAGGATGGTGGCGAACGGCGCGCGACTGGTGGCCATCCTCTGGGAAAACGACAAACCGAACCGCGTGAGGCTGGGGCCGATGAGCGTAGTGGTGGACTCACCGATCCTGTTGCAAACGGCGCAACAACTGACGGAATATTTCGCTGGGACGCGCGAGCGTTTCGAGCTGGAGCTGGACTTTGTAGGGACGCCGTTTCAAAAAAAAGTGTGGCAGGCATTGCTCACCATCCCGTTCGGCGAGACGCGCAGCTACAGCCAGATTGCGCTGCAGATCGGCTGTCCCGGTGCGGTGCGGGCGGTAGGTGCGGCGAATGGCAAGAACCCGCTTTCAATCGTCGCGCCTTGTCATCGGGTGATCGGCGCGTCCGGCAAACTCACCGGATTCGCCGGTGGGCTTGAGGCGAAAGCGTTATTGCTGACGCTGGAAGGCTGCGATTGGGCGGGCGCCAACCGCACCGCAAACCTCTTCTAATCCCTGCCGAATTCCATGTAGCAGCTGCCGAGCCCGCGAGGCTGCGTTCGGCTTGGATCGGCTGGACGCAGCCTCGCGGGCTCGGCAGCTGCTACAGGGGGGGTTCGGCTTGGATCGGTTGGGCGCAGCCTCGCTGCTACAGGGGTGTGTTCGGCTTGGAACGGCTGGACGCAGCCTCGCGGGCTCGGCAGCTGCTACAGATCAAGCGCCGGCGAAAAGGTTTTTCATGGCCGCGTACTGCAACAGCATGATGGTTTTTGCGTCGCAGATCTCGCCTCGGTAAAAAGCCTGGAGTGCGTCGTCGAACGACCACTCCAGCACTTCCAGTTCCTCGGTCTCTGCTTCCAGCCCGCCACCCTCGCTGACCCTGGATGAAGCATCGTATTCGGCGATGAAAAAATGCAGCTTTTCCGTTACCGAGCCCGGGCTCATGTAGGCTTCAAAGACCTTTTGCACGTGGTGCACGCGATAACCGGTCTCTTCCTCAGCCTCATCGCGAATCCTTTCTTCTGGCGCCGCCCCCTCGAGCAGTCCTGCTGCCACTTCGATCAGCAAGCCGTCGTGACCGTTGACAAACACCGGCAAGCGGAACTGACGCGTCAGCACGACGGTTTTCCGTTCGCGATTGAACAGCAGAATCGCCGCACCATTACCTCGGTCGTAAACTTCGCGGGTCTGACGCTGCCATTCACCGTTGTTGCGCAGGTAATTGAAAGTGATTTTCTTCAGCAAGTACCAGTCGTGAGACAACACCTGAGACTCGACGATGTTGACCCGCTCGGCTGTAGTGGTCATCGATCCGTTTTCCGTCAAAAAAAGCGCCTGTTAAACGAAATCACGCTGACTTGAGCTGCTCTTCGAACTCCTTCAGATAGTCCTTAGCGAGGCTGGTTTTCTGTTTGTCGCTGAGCAGTTTGCCGGCACTCTGGAAGAACTTGTTTTCTTCTTCCTTGAGGTGGTGATGAACCTTTTCCGAGAGCTTTTTTGCGGTGGCCAGCCATGAAGGGCTGGACATCTCGGTCTCATCGAGCTCTTCCATCATTTCGTCCATCTCGTGATGCTCGGAGATCGCATGGCGGCTGAGGTCGACGCCATTGTCGAACTGCATCAGCGGAATATAAAAATGCCGCTCTTCAGCCGTTTCGTGCGCTTGCAATTCGGCTTTGAGTCGTTCGTAAGCCTCTTTGCGCTCCGGAGTGTCGCCACTGGTGCGGACAACCGCTTCGGCGTAGGTGCGTTGGCGCTCATGGCTTTCGCGCAAGGCTTCAAAAATGTTCACTGGCAATCCTCATCGGCCGCGTTCTGAAATGACGCTGTAATGCCTAGACATCTGAGCCCTCGCGAGGGTTCCACGTGCAGGAGGATGGAACATTTGCGGCGACCCGGATACGCTCGTGGATCACTGCCATAGGGATGTAGCTGATGACGTTACGAATCGAAATGACCCAAGCGCCGACCCCGGAAGACCGCGAGGCGATCCTGG
This sequence comes from Pseudomonas fluorescens, assembly GCF_902497625.1. GTDB lineage: Bacteria > Pseudomonadota > Gammaproteobacteria > Pseudomonadales > Pseudomonadaceae > Aquipseudomonas > Aquipseudomonas fluorescens_BQ. The sequence goes on from NZ_CABVGX010000068.1 coordinate 15,381, forward strand.
CACCGCTGCGCGCCTACAACGCTGCGCAAGCCGGTGAGGGCCACTCGGAACTGCTGGCGTTGCTGGTGCGCGATGACCACGATGTGGTTCTCGGTGGGCTGTATGGGCGGTTTTTCTACCAGTGGATGTTCATCGAACTGCTCTCGGTGCCGGAACAGGCGCGAGGCCAGGGCATGGGCTCGCAGTTGATGCAGATGGCCGAAGACCTGGCGCGGGAAAAGCACTGCCTGGGCATCTGGCTGGACACGTTCGATTTTCAGGCGCCGGATTTTTACCGGAAACTGGGCTTCAGCGCTGTCGGGCAGATCGACGACTACCCGCCGGGGCATCAGCGCTACTTTATGCAGAAGCGACTGGATATCTGATTACGCCGCATTACATTTGTGGGAGCGAGCCTGCTCGCGAATGCGTCGGGTCCCCAATTGTCATGTTGAATGACAGGTCGCTTTCGCGAGCAGGCTCGCTCCCACAGGTGTTCGGTTGATCAACCGCTTACAAACAGGTCGCCAACGCCGCCAACCGGCGTTTGGCCACGAAGTCGTCCCGCTGGGCGTAATAACTCAACTGCGTTCCCGTCACCGCTGTCGTCAGATCGACAAACGACTCCGCCGAACGGGTATAAACCGTCGAGCCGCCCTTCTCGCCCGGTTGCAGATACGCACCGGCGTCAACGCCGAATACCGCCTCATCCTGCCAGGCAAATTGCACACATTGCGCCACGACTTTTTCCGGTTTTTCCGAGGTCATGATTTTGTACGGGGTTCCCGTGCGGGCATCATTCATCGCCGAACCGGCGCATCCCGCCAGCAACGTTACGGCCAGCGCCGCCATCAGAATTCGCATTGCTTGTGCTCATCAAGAAAAAAACGACTGTATCACCGTGGCGCGACCTATCGTTCTGCTTTACTGCATTTATAGCGCGACACTGTGCAAAGATTCGCGCACCCTGTCGCGCCCAATGCCACATCGCTCGCTTTACCCGGGCCTATTTCTGGAACGTCCCATGACACCCAATGCCGAATTTTACAAACCGACCGCTGAATATGCCGACAAGCTGATCAGTCAGATCGGACAGACACCATCGTGGATCGCCAAGCGTATCGGCGTCACCGACAAACGGATTCGCTACATCCTCGACGGCGAACGCACCGTCAAGGGCGAGACCACGCCGATCCAGATGACCTACCCCGAGCAGTGGGCCCTCGAATGCCTGGCCGCGGCGGCCAAGGCGAGCAAAAAGCAGTCTTCGTAACCCGTTCTCAAGGAGCGACCATGGCTTCAACCGAACAGCTGCACGAGCAGGCCCTGCAGAAATTTCTCGATCAACGCCCGCAATTGCGCCTCGAACTCGACAACCTCAATCCGCTGCTGGCCCAGGCCAAAGGCGAGACCCAGGCACAGTATCGGCAGGAACGTTTGCATGAAGCCTTCGAGGCTGAAGCGGAGCGCCTGGACTTGTTTGCCTGGGAGCTGACCTTGCAACTCACCGCAGCCAGCGCCGAGGACTATCAGGCGCAGCGCATGGAAGTGCATAAGGAAGTGGCCGAGATGGCCGGGATGGACTGGCTGGATTATTGCGAATTGTATGGATTGAGCAAGTGACCGTCGCCGTTCCAGGATGTAACTGACAATGCTGCCCTCGTCCTCCAGCACCCAGGCCAGTCCGGGCCATCTGCACAGGCAGAAATGGCGCGGACGCGTTGGCCTGTCGCTGGTGGCCGCACTCTCGGTACTGGCCGGGATGACCGATGCCATCGGCTTCATGGCCAGTGGCGACTTCGTTTCCTTCATGAGCGGCAACACCACTCGTCTGGCCGTGGCCATCAGCGACGGCGACCTGGGCCTGACGTTGCGCCTGCTAATCCTGGTGGCTACGTTCATCATCGGCAACGCCCTGGGCATTGTCGTCAGCCGTCTTGGCGGTCGGCGGGCGCTGGCCTTGTTGCTGTGCATCGCCACCCTGCTCTGCGGTGCTGCTGCCTGGCCGTATGAGGAACAACTGCCGCCGTTGCTGGCGGCGATCATCGCCATGGGCATGCTCAATGCCGCGGTGGAGCAAGTGAATGGCCTGCCGGTCGGCCTGACCTATGTCACCGGCGCCCTGTCGCGCTTTGGCCGCGGCCTGGGACGCTGGATGCTCGGCGAACGGCGCAATGGCTGGCGGGTGCAGCTGATTCCCTGGGCCGGAATGTTTGCCGGCGCGGTACTGGGTGCTGTACTGGAGCATCATCTTGGGCTCAGGGCGTTGTTTGCCAGCGGGTTGCTGGCTGGCGCGATCGGCTTGCTGTCGTTGAAGATTCCGCGGCGGTGGCAGTTGGGGTATATGCCGCGTTGATCGGCTTGTCACACTCAACATTGAATTCGCCTGACAGGCTACCTTCGCGAGCAGGCTCGCTCCCACAGGGGGCCAGGGTGGTTTCAATGAGGTGTACGGTACTGATCCCTTGTGGGAGCGAGCCTGCTCGCGAAGACGGCGAATCGGTTTTCAGGCAAACGCGCTTCGCCGCCCCACCGATAAAGCTTTATCATGCGCACAGGTTTGCTGATCGAGTTTGTCATGAAGTTCGCCATCGCGCTGTTTTCCGCCGCCCATGCGCCCTCCTCGCGCCGCGCCTTGCTGTTCGCCCAGGCCGCGCTGGCGGGCGGACACGAGATTGTCCGGCTGTTTTTTTATCAGGACGGCGTCTACAACGCCTCCAGTAGCGTGGTCACCCCGCAGGATGAGCTGGATTTACCCAGACAATGGCGCGCCTTTGTCAGCGAGCATCGACTCGACGGCGTCGTCTGTATCGCTGCCGCCCTGCGCCGTGGCGTGTTGAACGAAGAAGAAGCCCGGCGCTACCAGCGTGAAGCGGTCGCCATCGCTGCACCTTGGGAATTGTCCGGGCTGGGCCAGTTACACGACGCGGTGCAGGACGCTGACCGCCTGATCTGTTTCGGAGGCGCGTGACATGGCCAAATCCTTGCTGATCATCAGCCGTCAGTCCCCCTGGTCCGGACCGAGCGCCCGCGAAGCGCTGGACGTGGTGCTGGCCGGCGGCGCGTTTGATTTGCCTGTCGGCCTGCTGTTCCTCGATGATGGCGTGTTCCAGCTCGCCGCGAAACAGGACGCCAGGGCGCTGCAACAGAAAGACCTGAGCGCCAATTTGCAGGCCTTGCCGATGTTCGGTGTCGACGACCTGTTCGTCTGTGGCGACAGCGCCGCAGAGCGCGGTCTGAACCCGAAGCTTTTGTCACTCGAAGCCGCCCAGGTGCTCAGCGCTGGTGAAATCACCGCGCTTTTCAACCGTTACGACCAGGTGATCACCCTCTGATGTCGACTTTGCATGTGCTGTCCCACTCCCCTTTTGGCGATGATCGCCTGACCAGCTGCCTGCGGGTGATCGGCGCCGAGGATGCGCTGCTGCTGTCCGGCGACGCGGTCTATGCCCTGCAACCGGGTACCACGCCGTTCGATAGCCTGGGTACCCGCGGCCTGAGACTGTTTGTGCTGGCTGAAGACGCCCAGGCCCGCGACCTGCTAACTCCAGACTGGGCCGAGGCCATCGACTACCCGGCCTTCGTCGAATTGTCGATCCACTACGACAAGGTCAACAGTTGGCTATGAATGTCCTGAACGTGGGCGCCCGCGCCATCGAGCTGGACAAGGACGGTTTCCTCGTCGAACTGAGCGACTGGTCCGCTGAGGTCGCCAGCGCCCTGGCCACTGCCGAAAACATCGAGTTGAGCCCTGAACACTGGGAAATCCTCGAATTGCTGCGCAGTTTCTACGCCGAATTCCAGCTGTCCCCCGCGACACGCCCGCTGATCAAGTACACCGCATTGAAACTCGGCCCGGACAAAGGCAACAGCCTGCACCTGAACCGCCTGTTCAAAGGCACCCCTGCCAAACTCGCCGCGAAACTGGCGGGCCTGCCCAAACCGACGAATTGTTTATGACCGACTATCCCGCGCTGACCCTCGAAACGCCTGCCGAGCACCCGTTCGCCCAGTTCGTGCGCATCCTCGGCAAAGGCAAACGCGGCGCCCGCGACCTGACGCGCGAAGAAGCCCGCCAGGCCATGGGCATGGTGCTCGACGATCAGGTCGAGGACACCCAGCTCGGCGCGTTCCTGATGCTGTTGCGCCACAAGGAAGAAAGCGCCGAGGAAATGGCCGGTTTCACCCAAGCCCTGCGCGAACGGCTGCGCGCTCCGGCGCTGAATGTCGATCTGGACTGGCCGACCTACGCCGGCAAGAAGCGGCATCTGCCGTGGTACCTGCTGGCGGCCAAATGCCTGGCGCAGAACGGCGTGCGCATCTTCATGCACGGCGGCGGCGCACATACCGCTGGACGCTTGTACAGCGAGCAACTGCTCGGACACTTGAACATTCCCTTGTGCCGCGACTGGCAACAGGCCGGCGCGGCGCTGGACAACGGCGGCCTGGCGTTCATGCCGCTGGTGGACTGGGCGCCGCAGTTGCAGCGCATGATCGATTTGCGCAATACCCTGGGCCTGCGTTCGCCGATCCATTCCCTGGCGCGGATTCTCAATCCGCTGGGCGCGCGCTGTGGCCTGCAAAGTATTTTCCACCCCGGCTATCAGGCCGTACATCGCGATGCCAGCGGCTTGCTCGGTGATACTGCCATTGTGGTCAAGGGTGACGGTGGCGAAATTGAAATCAACCCGGATGCCGCCAGCCACCTCTACGGCACCACTGGCGGCGAAAGCTGGGACGAGGAATGGCCGCAGATGTCGAGCCAGCGTCACGTTAAACCGGCCTCGCTGGACGTCGAGCATTTGAAAGCCGTATGGCGCGGCGATGTGGTGGACAGCTATCCGCAAATGGCCCTGATTTCGACCATGGCGCTAGCCCTGCGCGGTCTCGGGCAACCCCGTGCGCAAGCATTCGCCACCGCCCAGCAATACTGGGACGCACGAGACAAATCGATTTAACCGATCATAAGCCCCCAACCTTTGCACTATTTTATCGAACCTATGCGAATAGACTCTTCTCCAACGCTTATTGGTTGAGGAGTCCTGAACATGGGTTTGTTAGTTGAAGGTCGCTGGCATGACCAGTGGTACGAAAGCAGCAAAGACGGTGCATTCCAGCGTGAGCAAGCGCAGCGCCGCAATTGGGTGACCGCAGACGGCAAGCCAGGCCCGAGTGGTGTCGGCGGGTTCGCCGCCGAGGCCGGCCGCTATCACCTGTATGTATCACTCGCCTGTCCGTGGGCGCATCGCACGCTGATTCTGCGCAAACTCAAAGGCCTCGAAAGCCTGATCGATGTGTCTGTAGTCAGCTACTTGATGCTGGAAAACGGCTGGACGTTCGACCAATCCCACGGATCCAGTGGAGACAAGCTGGATGATCTGAGCTTCCTGCACCAGCGCTATACTGCCGACACCGCTGACTACACCGGCCGTGTCACCGTGCCAGTGCTCTGGGATAAGCAGCAGAATCGAATCGTCAGCAATGAATCCGCGGAAATCATCCGCATGTTCAACACCGCGTTCGACGCGCTCACCGGCAACAACCTGGACCTGTACCCGGCGCCGCTGCGTGATGAAATTGATGCGTTGAACGAGCAGATCTACCCGGCGGTCAACAACGGCGTGTATCGCGCCGGGTTTGCGACGTCGCAGCAGGCCTATGAAGAGGCGTTCGATGATGTATTCACCGAACTTGATCGGCTGGAAGCGGTGTTGGATGCCAAGCGTTACCTGGCGGGCGAATACCTGACCGAAGCCGACGTCCGCCTGTTCACCACCCTCATTCGTTTTGACGCGGTTTATCACGGCCACTTCAAATGCAACCTGCGGCGGATTGCCGACTACCCGAATCTGTCGAACTGGCTGCGCGAGATGTACCAGTGGCCAGGGATTGCCGAGACGGTGGACTTCACCCACATCAAGAATCATTACTACGGCAGTCACAAGACGATTAATCCGACAGGGATTGTGCCGAAAGGGCCGGAGCAGGATTTTGCGGCGCCGCATGATCGGGCGCGGTTGAATGGGAAAGGGATTTGGCGTAAGCCTGAATAACGATTTGAGTTTTGCGTTGGCTTTGAAGGCTTCTTCGCGGGCAGGCTCGCTCCCACAGGGTT
>NZ_CABVGX010000069.1:0-18940 GCF_902497625.1 Pseudomonas fluorescens
TATTGTGGCCGACGACGTTACCCAGCGCGCCACCCAGACCACCACCCAGCGCGGCTGTGCCGTCACCAGCAGCCAGTGCACCTTGGGCAACCAACAGGCCCAGAAACAGAGCAGGCAGAGTTAAACGCATGACAAGCACCTCAAACAATTTGGGTAATCAGAAAGGCTCCAGGTGAATGCTCGGCAACAAGGAAATCTGCACGCGCGGACTCAACCATCGGCGACGGTTGGACAGCAATCACGGGAAAGGTTTTATGACAGGCAAAAAAAAGCCCGCTGGGGAGACGGGCCAGGTATTGCTTTCTAACGGATGAGCTGAGATTACGGCTCACCCTGTGAAAACTTTGTGAAAGTTTCTGCAAAATCCCGTGTGGTGAAAATAATGTGGCATAGATAAAAAAACCCCGCTCGATGACGGGGTTTGCCAGTGGGTCTGATTACTTTCTAGCGGGGGCCGCAACCTTTGGCATGAACTTCGACTTCGGCCCGCGACTGACTGTAGATTTCATTTTGCCGACTTTGATCTGATCTTCACCAAAACCAGCCACATATTCGGTTTGCCCGCACTGCACGCAGTTGTTGATTGGAAATTCTGCCCCGTCGTCTTCGTTATACGGATGAGCCATATTCACACCCCTCTCAAAACGTGATCAGCACCGGCAAGCCCTATTGCCCGAATCATACCGATCACTAGGAATTTTGAGACTAGCCGGTCATTAACGGACTTGTGATTCATCAAGGCCATCTGCCGACGAGTGGAACGCCTGGAACCCCCATCCCAGAAACCACAAAACCCCTGACTTCTTTCGAAATCAGGGGTTTTGGTTACATCGAATTTGGCGGTGAAGGAGAGATTCGAACTCTCGATACAATTTCTTGTATACACACTTTCCAGGCGTGCTCCTTAAGCCACTCGGACACTTCACCGTATCCCGACAAACATGTTCTGTCTGTCGAGGCGCGCTAATGTAGTCGAAAGCTTTTCTGATGGCAAACTTTTTTTGCAGAATTTTCATGCGGTTAGGGATTCAGCTGATCCTGCCAGCCGTGTGCCATGGCAAACCTGCCAATCTCCGGCTGCGTGTCATCCTCTATAGAGAAGGCGATGCGCGGCTGGCAAGGCGACAGACAGGCGAAGCGTGGGAAAAGGATGACTGGCGGGTCAGTCACGGCGCTTTACCTGGCCTGCTGCGGTGGGTAACGTCTGCCTCAACTTTAATACAAGGAATAGCGTCATGAGTGAGTTGATTTCCTACCATCTCGAAGACGGTATCGCGACACTGACCTTGAGCAATGGCAAGGTCAATGCAATCTCGCCGGACGTGATTGCTGCGTTCAACGCTGCTCTGGATCAAGCCGTGACGGATCGCGCCGTAGTGATCATTACCGGTCAGCCGGGGATATTGTCCGGCGGTTACGACCTGAAAGTGATGACAGCAGGCCCCAAAGAAGCGGTATCACTGGTGACGGCCGGCTCGACATTGGCCCGTCGCCTGCTGTCTCACCCGTTCCCGGTGGTCGTCGCATGCCCGGGCCATGCGGTAGCCAAGGGTGCATTCCTGCTGCTGTCGGCGGATTACCGCATTGGCGTCGACGGCCCGTTCAGCATTGGTCTGAACGAAGTGCAGATCGGCATGACCATGCACCATGCCGGTATCGAGATTGCGCGGGATCGACTGCGCAAATCGGCATTCCACCGATCGGTCATCAATGGCGAGATGTTCAATCCGCAAACTGCGGTTGATGCGGGCTTTCTTGACGCCGTGGTATCGGCCGATGAGCTGCAAAGCGCGGCATTGGCCGCCGCGCGTCAATTGAAAAAGATCAACATGACGGCTCATAAGAACACCAAACTGAAAGTACGCAAGGGTCTGCTCGATATTCTGGACAATGCGATTATCCTGGATCAGCAACACATGGGTTAAGCCTTACCCGCCGCATCAAGAAGCCCGACGCCCTGTCGGGCTTTTTCGTACATACCTGGTAGATAAATCTACAACGGCTCTGGGACGGTTCTGATATCCAAGCCAGAAACATGCGGTCAAACATCGCCCATCTCCTGTTTACCTGTCAGCAATTGCCGAAAACAGTGCACATCCGTACACTGCGCACCTTTCGTGCCGGTGGGCCTGCAGATGCTGTTTGTGTTGCGTATGTTGTTGATGAGCCTGCACTTTGTACTGGCCAGCGTGCTTGGCGTGTTACTGGGCTTGTGCCGACCGTTCAACCCGGACAACAGTCGGCTGTGCGCCCGCCTTTATGCATGGCCGGCCATGTGCATTTTGCGCCTGCGGGTAAAGGCTGATGTAAGGCCGCTGATGGATAAATCCGAAAGCTGCGTCATCATCGCCAACCATCAATCCAACTACGATCTGTTTGTGTTCGGCAACGTGGTGCCGCGCCGCACGGTGTGCATCGGCAAGAAGAGTCTGAAGTGGGTTCCGCTGTTCGGGCAGCTGTTCTGGTTGGCGGGTAACGTATTGATCGATCGTGGCAATGCGCATAAAGCGCGCCAGTCGATGTTGACCACCACCCACACTTTGCAGCATGAAGACACGTGCATCTGGGTGTTTCCCGAGGGCACGCGCAATCTTGGCGAAGAGCTGCTGCCGTTCAAGAAAGGGGCATTTCAAATGGCGATCGCCGCAGGCGTGCCGATCGTGCCGGTGTGTGTCAGCAGTTACGTCAAACACATGCGATTGAACCGCTGGCGCAGTGGGAAAATTCTCATCCGCTCGCTGCCGGCCATTCCGACCGCAGGGTTAAGCATGGATGACATGCCCATGTTGATCGCGCAATGTCGCGAGCAGATGCGCGAGTGCATCGCATCGATGGATCGGCAACTGCAAGCTGCCTGAAAAAACCCGCCCAGTGCGGGTTTTCTGTTGTAGGCGAACTCTGCCGGTTTTGCTGACTCTCAGACAGCAGACAAGGCTAAGCTGATACCTGCCTGCCACTGCCACCTGCACATAAGAAGTGAACCAGAACCATGGGTAGAGTTGTTGCTGCTGCGGTTTACAGCGCCGGAAAGAAAGTCACCAATATCACCCTGGATGAAGGTGCTGCCTGGGCCGAAAAGCCTGGTCACTTTGTCTGGATCGGTCTTGAAGAGCCGAATGAGCAAGAACTCAACAACTTGCAGCGTCAGTTCAACCTGCATGAACTGGCGATCGAAGACGCCCTGGAAAAACACAGTCGACCAAAGCTCGAAACCTTTGGCGATGCGCTGTTCATCGTGACGTATTCGCCCATTCGGGAAAACGGCAAACTGGAATTCATCGAGACACACATCTTCGCCGGCAAGGGCTACATCATTACCGCGCGCAATGGTCATTCGGCGTCCTACGCCCATGTCCGGCAACGCTGTGAAGCGCGCCCGCTGTTGCTTGAACATGGCGAAGACTTCGTTCTATACGCCCTGCTCGACTTCGTCATTGAAAACTATCAGCCAGTGGGCGAAGCGATTCATGCCGAAATTGATGAACTGGAGCGCAACGTTCTGTGCAGTTCGTTGAATGAGCACGACATTCAAAAACTTCACAGCCTGCGTCGCGATGTTGTGCGGTTGCGCCGTTACGCGGCGCCGATGGTGGAGATCAGCGAGGAGCTGCAAAAACTCAACTTCCCGTTCATCGACAAGAACATGCGGCCGTACTTTCGCGATGTGCAGATCCATGTAACGAGGCAAATGGAGGACTTGACCACGCTGGCCGACATTGCCAGTCAAACCATTGAAATCGGCGTGCTACTGGAAGCCTCGCGTCAGAGCGTAGTGCAGCGCAAGTTCGCGGCGTGGGCTGCGATTCTGGCGTTCCCGACTGCAGTGGCGGGCATTTACGGCATGAATTTCGAGAACATGCCGGAGTTGACCTGGCATTACGGCTATTTCGCGGTGTTGGGATTCATCGCGGTGGGTTGCGTGAGTTTGTGGGCAAGTTTCAAGCGGTCGGGCTGGTTGTAAGGCTGCTTGCTGCAGGTCAAACAGGGTCGCTGCCAATCGCGAGCAGGCTCGCTCCCACAGCTGCGGGAGCGAACGCAGGTTTTAAGCGGGTTTGACCGCTTCCGGCTTCTGCGCCACAAACCGCATCATCCACTCCGCTACCGTCGCACCATGATGCTCGTGCTCAAGGCTGGCCATGCCTTTAGAGTAAACCTGCTCGCCCAGCGCTTCCTGACGAATATCCAGCAACGCGCGTGAATAATCGTGGATGAACTCAGGGTGGCCCTGGAAGCACAGCACCTGATCATTGATGTGGTAAGCGGCGAACGGGCAGAAATCGCTGGAGGCGATGACCGTGGCGTTTTCCGGCAATGACGTCACCTGGTCCTGGTGGCTGATCAGCAACGTCAGCTCTTCCTTGACCGGGCTCATCCACGGCGCTTTCGCCGCGAGCTTGTAACTGTGCGTGCCAACGCCCCAGCCCTGGGTCGCGCGCTCGCTTTTACCGCCCAGCAACAGCGCCAGCAATTGATGGCCAAAACACACGCCCAGCAACTTGTCGCCGCGCTCGTAGCGGTTCAGCAGGTAGGTCCTGAGGGTTTCGATCCACGGGTCGGTGCCGAAGGAATCGGCCTTGCTGCCGGTGACCAGGTACGCATCGAAAGTCAGGTCATCGGAGGGATACTCACCGCGCACCACGTTGTACACGGTGAACTCTGCTTCGATGGGTTGCTGCGAGAACAGACGCTGGAACATCTGCCCGTAACCCTGGTATTGATCGATCAGTTCCGGACGCAGAATGTCGGTTTCCAGAATGCAGATGCGTAACGACATAAAAAATACCTGACACGTGAAGGGAATAATGCACACCCCAGAGCCTGCCTTGAAACACGGTGGCAGGCAAGCCCCGGAGTGCAACACTTGTCCCTTAGAACATCTGCCCTTTTGCAGCTTTTTCCAACAGCAGCGCCGGCGGCGCGAAACGTTCGCCGTAGGCTTCGGCCAGGTACTGCGCACGGGCGACGAAATCCTGTATCCCGTATTGATTAATGAACTGCAGCGCACCGCCGGTCCAGGCGGCGAAACCAATCCCGAAGATCGAACCGACATTGGCGTCTGCCGTCGAGGTCAACACGCCCTCTTCGACGCAACGCACGGTTTCGATGGCTTGCACGAACAGCAGCCGATCACGCACGTCCTTGGGCGAGATCTGCCCGTTGGCTTGCTCGAAACGGCTTTTTAACTCTGGCCACAAATGCTTCTGGCCACCGGCAGGGTAATCGTAGAAACCGCCTCCCGCAGCCTTGCCGGGACGCTTGTATTCGTTGAGCAGCAGATCGATTACGGCAAAGGCCGGATGCTCTGTCAGCGGTTTCCCTTCTGCTTGCAGGTCTTTGGCCGTTTGCTGGCGGATATGGCTCATCAGGCTGAGGGAAACTTCGTCGGAAATCGCCAGGGGCCCGACTGGCATGCCGGCCTTGCGCGCTTCGGCCTCGATCATCGGCGCGCTCACGCCTTCGCCCAGCATGGCGATACCTTCGTTGGTAAAAGTGCCGAACACTCGCGAAGTGAAAAAGCCGCGACTGTCGTTGACCACAATCGGCGTTTTCCTGATTTGCAGGACGAAATCGAAACCACGGGCCAGGGTTTCGTCGCTGGTGCGGCTGCCCTTGATGATTTCCACCAGCGGCATTTTCTCCACAGGACTGAAAAAATGCAGGCCGATGAATTTGCCCGGGTCGGGCACGGCAGTGGCCAGGCCGCTGATGGGCAAGGTCGAGGTATTGGAGGCGATGAGCGCATCCGGGCCGACGACTTTTTGCGCGGCGGCCGAGACCTTGGCTTTCAATTCCCGGTCTTCGAAGACTGCTTCGATGACCAGGTCGCAGCCGGCCAGGTCCTCATCGTTTTCAGCTGGACGGATCCGCGCCAGGATCGCCTCTCGTTGCTCGATACTCATCTGGCCGCGAGCGACTCTTTTATCCAGCAGCGCTGCCGAGTGCGCTTTGCCCTTCTCGGCAGCAGCAAGGTTGACGTCCTTGAGCACCACTTCGATGCCCGCCGAGGCACTGACAAACGCAATGCCCGCCCCCATCATCCCGGCGCCAAGCACGCCGACTTTTTGCGTCACATAAGGTGCGAAACCTTGAGGGCGTGAGCCGCCAGCGTTGATCTCATTGAGCTGAAACCAGAAAGTGCCGATGAGGTTTTTCGAGATCTGGCCGGTAGTCAACTCAGTAAAGTAACGGGTTTCAATCAGGTGCGCGGTGTCGAAATCAACCTGAGCGCCTTCTACCGCTGCGCACAGAATCTTCTCCGGCGCGGGCAGGCAGCCTTGGGTTTTGCTGCGCAGGATCGACGGCGCGATCGCCAGCATCTGCGCGACTTTAGGGTTGGACGGCGTACCACCCGGAATCTGATAGCCCTTCACATCCCAACGCTGCGCCGCTGCGGGGTTGGCAAGAATCCATGCGCGCGCCTTGGCCAGCATGTCATCAACATCGCTCGCCAGTGCATCGATCAGGCCCGCCTGCAAGGCTTGTTGCGGGCGGATCTTTTTTCCTTCCAACAAATACGGCAACGCTTTTTCCAGACCGAGCAGGCGCACCATGCGCACCACCCCGCCGCCGCCCGGCAACAGGCCGAGCGTCACCTCGGGCAAGCCAAGCTGCACGGCAGGATTGTCCAGCGCGATCCGGTGATGACAGGCCAGGCAGATTTCCCAGCCACCGCCCAGCGCCGCGCCGTTGATCGCCGCTACCACCGGTTTGCCGAGTGTTTCGAGGGTGCGCAGCTGAGCTTTCAACGTCAGCACCATGTCGTAGAACGCTTTTGCTTCGGGCTTGCCGATTTTGATCAATTCATTCAGATCACCGCCGGCGAAGAAGGTCTTTTTGGCCGAAGTGATGATGACGCCAGCGATGCTGTCTTTTTCAGCGAGCAATCGGGCCACGCACGCCGCCATGGCTTCGCGATACACGGCGTTCATGGTGTTGGCGCTCTGGCCCGGCATATCGATGGTCAGGACGACGATTGCATCCTGGCCTTTATCGTAACGAATGGCTTCGGTCATGGCAGTTTCCTTGAAGTCGGGGCTCAGAGGCGTTCGATGATGGTGGCAATGCCCATGCCGCCGCCGACACACAAGGTCGCGAGGCCGTAACGCAGGTGCCGGGTTTCCAGCTCATCGAGCAGCGTGCCGAGAATGGCGCAACCGGTCGCGCCCAGCGGGTGGCCCATGGCGATGGAGCCACCGTTGACGTTGACCTTGTCCGGATCGATGGCCATGTCCTTGATAAATTTCAGCACCACCGAGGCGAAGGCCTCATTGACCTCGAACAGATCGATGTCTTCGACCCGCAGCCCGGCCTTGGCCAAGGCTTTACGAGTGGCCGGTGCGGGGCCGGTGAGCATGATGGTCGGGTCGGTGCTGGTGACGGCGGTGGCAACGATGCGCGCCCGTGGTTGCAAGCCGAGCGCGCGGCCCTTGGCTTCGGACCCGATCAGCATCAGCGCTGCGCCGTCGACGATCCCGGAACTGTTGCCCGGCGTGTGCACGTGGTTGATGCGCTCAACATGGCTGTAGACGCGCAACGCCGTGGCGTCGAAACCCATCTGCCCCATCATCTCGAAGCTCGGTTTGAGCTTGCCAAGCCCCTCCAAGGTACTTTCAGCCCGAATGAACTCATCGTGATCGAGCAGGACGATGCCGTTCTGGTCCTGCACCGGCACCAGGGATTTGCTGAATGAACCGTCGGCCCGTGCCCGCGCCGCTTTGTGCTGGGAGTGCAACGCGTAGGCATCCACGTCGTGGCGGCTGAATCCCTCCAGCGTGGCGATCAGGTCGGCGCCCACGCCTTGCGGGGTGAAATGGCTGTGCAGATTGGTTTGCGGGTCCAGCGCCCAGGCGCCGCCGTCGCTGCCCATCGGCACCCGCGACATCGATTCGACCCCGCCGACCACCACCAGGTCTTCGAAGCCGGATAGCACTTTCATCGCGCCGAGATTGACGGCTTCCAGGCCAGAGGCGCAGAAGCGGTTGATCTGCACCCCGGCAACGCTGACATCCCAATCGGCCACTTGTGTTGCGGTTTTAGCGATGTCCGAACCCTGATCGCCGATGGGCGTTACGCAACCCAGGACGACGTCGTCGACCTGACTGGTGTCGAGGTCGGTGCGCTGTTGCAGCGCGGTGAGCAATCCGGCGACCAGGTTCACCGGTTTGACACTGTGCAGGGCGCCATCTGCCTTGCCTTTACCACGGGGCGTGCGTAACGCATCGAATATCAAAGCTTGGGTCATGACGTCCTCGAACCGCTGTGCAGGATTAAATGCAGACCTCCACCATAGGCCGAGCGGTTACGAATTCAATGACCGCAACGCTCAGCGGGATTGACGGCCACGCTCAGACGGACGGTAGTCTGCTAACGAGTTGACCCATTTAAGGGTTGCAGCTGTCTAGCAAACGGGCGGCGAAGAAGGTGGCGATAGGCCTCATACCTTTTTAATAACTTCGCGTACGTACTCCATATGAAAGGGATCTAAGCCAAGTGTGACGCGGGCTTTAACGGCCTCTAAGGTGAAGAGGAACGAAGTTGTCGTCGGGTTTTGCCGGGGCACTCGTCTACAGGAAGTGCGACGCTTGCCGTCATGGAGATATGCAGGCAGGCAATCAGGAAATAACAAAAAAGGCGGTCAAGCCATGTTCAAACAATCGAAAGTACGTCAAGCCGGGCTCATTCTTTTCGCCACCACGCTTCTGTTGATCCTGCCGAACCTGACCAAGGTGATCGGCTGATCGCTCGAAACGGCAGTTGAAGACTTTATCTTGCCTCGCCGAATTGTGACTGGCTCGCTTTGCGGGCCAGCGCGACTGTGCCAACCTTGCGGCACATTCAAGACTTGGACGGCGATCCTTGAAAGCGCTCATTCTGTTGACGACCCTGCTGTTCGGCACGCCGCTTTGCGCTGCTCAGCTTGAGCTTGAGTTGGGCGACTATTCGCGTCGCTGGCAAACCGAAGAGCTGCTCAAGCACCCTCAACTAGAAACCATCACGGTCAAGGATGATGTCTCCTATAAACGGGACATGATTTACCGCGCGGTGCCGTTGGCGGCGTTGTTGCACGGGGTAAAATCTGACCAGCATCTGCAAGCCGTGGCTTCGGACGGCTTTGCGGCCGAGATGGCGGCGGCGCCATTGCTCAACGTTCATGGCGCGCGGGCGTGGCTGGCCATTGAGGATCCGGCGCAACCGTGGCCCGGGTTGTCCGCAGGCAAACACAGCGCCGGGCCGTTTTACCTGGTCTGGACTGACCCGCAGTCGGGCAATATCAGCCCCGAACAATGGCCCTTCCATGTGGCAATCATCAAGCGGATGGCGCCGGTGGCCGAACGCTTCCCTGCCCTGCTGCCTGATCCTGCATTGAAGACGGATGATCCGGTGAATCAGGGATTCGCGTTGTTTCAGAAAAACTGCCTGGCGTGTCACCGATTGAACGGCGCGGGGGATGCGCAGTTTGGACCGGATTTGAATATTCCGTTCAGCCCGACCGAGTACTTTGGCGGGGAGTTTCTGAAGCGCTACATTCGTGATCCGCAGAGTCTGCGTCAGTGGCCCCAGGCAAGAATGCCCGGGTTTTCAGCAGCGGTGTTGCCAGACGAAGACCTGGCAATGCTGGTGGGGTATCTGAAGCATATGGCGGGACGCAAGGTCAGGCCTTGAGGCGCGGATGGCGCTCGGAGATGAGCAAGCCGGTAAAGCGGTAACAGCCGAAACTGCTTGCGATGGCAGCGGGTCAGTGGATGGTGATGTTGGGTTTTGTGGTGAACCTGTATTGGCGAATGAGCTGTGTCTCATGCCAAGGCGGGTTGCAGCCTATCGGCGGCATAGTGAAAGTTGATTTCCCGGTTTTAATGCGGGTGCGGATAATCCGGACATTCGCAAGACATTTGCCAGGACTTCCCTTTTAGCCGCCCGCTCAGGCGGCTTTTTTTTGTCCCGAAAACGTGTGCATCTGAACGAAAAATGGCCAACCCGAAGGTCAGCCATTAGTGGATGTTGTCAGTGTTCATAAGGTCAGGCGAGTCGCCCTCGGACCTCCTGTTTAACGCCCCATCCCTCGATGATACCGCCCAAAGGCTCGACCACTGCCTCGAAATCCTGCTCGAAATCGCCGATGCCGTCATAAGTAGCGGACATCACTTTGCTCAGCTCCAGATACCACGCGCCGTCATCGCGCACGCTGATCTGTGCGTTCATGGATTCGCCGTTGTAGTGACCTGCCGCCCTGCGTGCCCGCTCCTCGTCCGGGAAAATGGCGTAGAACTCGATGGGATGAAACCGGGAAAAATCGAAACCGCCTTCTTTCATGCGGCGCAGCACGCTGCTGCTGATGTCTTCTTGATAGGCTGTGCTCATGAATCGTCCCCCTCACACTGATGGATAGACTTTCCGTATTCCCAACTGCGCAGCCGGTGGCGGCGAGTGAAGCGGTAACCACGTTACCGCCGGGAAGCAAGCATGTAGCTGACAAGACCAGACCTTAGCGCGATCCGTTCGCTGATCTCGCTTGCAGAGTAGCCGCAAGTCCGAGCTGCTGCCAAGGGCTGGTGTTTCAAAAATGTGCCACGGGGAATGTCAGACAGGGGTAATGCCGAGGATTTGTATGCTGTTCTGGGTTTTGAGACTTTTTACGCTGGCGTCATCGGTACGCCCTTCCAGATCGTTGAGATCCAGTTTGGCGGCGACGGGGAAAAGCCGCTCCTTGAGCAATGCGGCGGCGTGCTCATTGTCCGGGCACTCGTCGCACTCAAACACTTCGTCGACTGTTTCGCCGTGATCATCCACGAAAGTGACTTTCCACTTTTGCATCGGTGCCTCCTCGATAAAACCCGCAAGTGGGCTTACAACTATCTGGACTTTTGCACTGGGTGATCGTTCAAAGGGATTGCGCTTTGCTGACGTGATAAACGTGTAGGAGCTGGCTTGCCAGCGAGCGGATCATCGCGGTGGGCCAGGCAGACCGAGTCGCCTGCATCCGGCCCCTACAGCAGCAACTCAGTCGTTACTTGGTTTGTTGACCGCTTGCAGCACGTACTGCGGCAGCGCGAAGGCGCCGATATGGATTTCCGGGTTGTAGTAGCGAGTGATGATGCCGCTGCCGGCGAAACGCTGTTGCAGGGTTTCGCGGGACAATTTGCGGTAGGCGGTGTTGGTCGCACCCCAGGCAAATGTCATCGAGCCGCCGATGTAAGTCGGGACGGCGGCCTGGTAGAAGTGCCAGTCCGGGAACAGACTGCGCAAGCGACCGGCAGTGGTTTTGACTTCTTCGATCTGCATGAATGGCGTGCCGTTCTGGGTCACCAGAATGCCGCCATCGTTCAGGCAGCGTCGGCAGGCCTGGTAGAAATTCTCGGAAAACAGCACTTCGCCCGGCCCGATCGGGTCGGTGGAGTCGGAAATGATCACGTCGAATTTTTCAGTGGTGGTCGCGACGAAACGCATGCCGTCGTCGATCACCAGGTTCAGGCGTGGATCGTCGAATGCACCCTTGGAGTGGTTTGGCAGAAACTCCTTGCACATGTCGACTACGGTACCGTCGATCTCGACCATGGTGATGTGTTCGACGCCGCCGTGCTTGGCAACTTCACGCAGCATGCCGCCGTCGCCACCACCGATGATCAACACGCGCTTGGCGGAACCGTGCGCCAAAATCGGCACATGGGTGAGCATCTCGTGATAGATGAATTCGTCTGCCTCGGTGGTCTGGATAACGCCGTCCAGCGCCATGACCCGGCCCATGCGCGGGTTCTCGAAAATCACCAGGTGCTGGTGTTCGGTGCGCACTTCGTGCAGCAGTTTTTCCATGCGAAAACGCTGGCCGTAGCCTTCGTATAGGGTTTCCAGGTATTCGCTGGTCGGGGTGGTGCTCATGGGAAGTGCTCCGATGAATGCGGTGGCAACGGACGGTTACCCGCCCATGATGGCCAATCGAGCGACTCGATTGCCCGGGAAAGGCGCGCATTCTACGTCGCGGAAGATGACAGGTCGAACCTCAGTTGCAGGGCCAGCGTCATTCCTTGTGGAAGCTGGCCCTGCGAACACTGACCTGTAGGCGCCTGCTTGCCAGCGATCGGATCGGTGCGGTGGAGCTGAATGACTTCGATGACGCCATCGCTGGCAAACCAGCTCCTGCAAGGTCGTTGGCGCTAATGGGTACTGGGTCAGATCCGCACGTTACCGCGTGGTCCGGCGATCGCCCAGATGATCAGGCCGAGGACTGGCAGCAGCAGGATCAGCAGCACCCAGACGATTTTCATGCCAGTGGAAGCGCCACTTTTCAGTACGTTGATGATTGCCCAGATATCCAGAGCAAGAATGATCAGGCCAATCAGGCCGTTGAACGTGGAACCCATGGTGTCGCTCCCTATAAGTGGTGTGCACTCTTAGGATAGTCGGCGGATGTCAGGGTTCCGTATTATTCCATTAAACGTGAATCGCCACTTTCAACGCTTCCAGCGAGGGTGCGGCGCTGATGCCGACTTCGGCGCACAGCTCGAGCACGCGCGGCACGTCATTGCCGTAGACCAGCACCACTTGCAGTTCGTCGTCGAGTAACTGGCTGAAGTTCATCAGCGTGTAACCGCCGTTTTCCTTGTTCATGCTGCCCATCTGCACCTGGATGCGGTTCAACGCCGTCAGGGCTTCGGTCTTGGCGAGCTGCTTGGGTTTGATATTGAAATCGACGCCCGGGCCAAACGAGGCAACGATCTGGGCGAAAAGGTCCGTGTATGAGTCGGCTTGAAACAGCACGGTTTCCGGCAGGCTGCCAACGACCACCCACTCACCCAGCGGAATCGGGAAAGTCTCGTCGTAGTTGATGTCCGGATTGGCTGTCAGAAAAGCCACCGGGTCAGCGTAGGCCTGAGAGGCTTCATCGGCGACCTTGGAAATTTCTTCATCGCTCATGCACCCGGAGCTGATTTTTGTGATGAGTTCGACGAGTGCGGCTTTCATGGCGATGAATCCTGTAGCGAGGGAATTTTGAAGGCGCGAAGGATAGCGCATTCCGCACGGGATTGGCGGCTGTGGGAAATCTTGACTCACGTCAAGGTCAGGCTGAGCCGATAGCGGCACAATGCTGGCACCTTGCCAATGCTGTTTCCGCTATCAGAGAAAACCTACATGGGTGCCTGGCTTAGCAACATCTCGTTGAAATACAAATTCTGGGCGGTGAATGCCGTCGCTTTCGTCACTACGCTGTTGCTGGTGTTGTACGCCGTGCAGCTTGAACAACAGGCGCGCATTGAGGTGTTGAAAACTTCAGCCCAGTCGCAGGCGCGATTGTTGAGTGCCTGGCCGGTAGGTCAAGCGCTGCCGATAGCTGACAACGTGCTGGTTTTCAATCACGGGCAGGCGCCCATGTTGAACGGGCAACCGCTGCTGGCACTGGCGGATGTCGGTGGCTGGGTCGAACAGGAGGCGATGCCGCTGTTGGGCGAAAATCCGGTGGTGGGCGCGCAGGTTTTTAAACGCGCAGAGGGTCAACAGGTCGCGGTGATCGCCCATGGTCCGAGCCTGGCTCAGGTGTTCAGTGAGCGTCTGGCGAATTACGCGGTTGCCGTGTTTGTCCTGATGCTGGCAATGCTCGGGGCCTCGCAGCTGTTGATTCGTTTTCTGCTTAGCCAGCTCAACACGTTGAAGGACGTGATGCTGCATGTTGAGCAAACCGGCGACCTGTCAGCCCGGGTACCGTTGGTCTCCAGAGATGAAGTCGGCCAGATGGCGAATGCGTTCAACGCCATGCAAGCCGGATATCAACGGGTGGTCAACACCGTCGCCAGCACCGCACGGCAACTGGATGTCGGTGCGGCGCGGCTGGCATCGAGCATGAACGAAGTGCGCCACGGCATGCTCGGCCAGCAAAGCGAAACGGATCAGGCCGCTACCGCGATCAACCAGATGACCGCCACGGTTTATCACATTGCTCAACATGCTGGCGCCACCCGTGATCTTTCGCAGACCGCCGACGCCTTGGCCGGCAGCGGCCAGCAGGTGGTGAGTCGGGTGCGACAATCGATTTCCGGGTTGTCTTCAGGGGTGCAGCAGACTGCAAAGATGATCCAGCGGCTGGCCGAGGACAGTCAGAAAATCAATGGGGTGGTGAATGTGATTCACAGCATTGCCGAGCAAACCAATCTACTGGCCCTGAATGCGGCCATCGAAGCGGCGCGCGCCGGTGAAATGGGACGTGGTTTTGCGGTGGTCGCCGATGAGGTACGCAACCTGGCCAAGCGTGTGCAGGCGTCCACGGATGAAATCACGCTGATGGTGTCTGCCTTGCAGGCCGGCACGCGAGATGCTGTGGACTTCATGCAGGAAAGCTCCTTCAAGGCCGACGACTGCGTGCAGCAGGCGCAGGCGGCCGGGGTGGCTTTGGCAGAAATCACCAGCGCGGTGGCGCAGATGCGCGAAAGCAATACGCAGATTGCGGTCGCGGCGGAGCAACAAAGCCAGGTGGCGGAAGAGATGAACCGGGCGGTGGTGAGTATTCGTGATGTGACTGAAAACACCGTGCAGCAAACGGTGACCTCGGCGACCACCAGCCAGGAACTGGCGGCCATGGCCGGGGAGTTGAGCAAGGCGATTGGGCAGTTGCGTTTGTAAGGCCTCCTCGCAGGCACGTCGAATCGCCGCTCGCTGCTGCCAAAGAGATCGAGGTCGTCTGGATGAACGCGGTTCAGTGTAGGCGCTGCTGGCCAGCGACGGCGACCGTCGATCCAGCCCGATCCTCCCGAAGGTACTCAATGCCGGTGGGAGTAAAGCTTGCTCGCGATGGCGCTCGGGCGGGCAGTATCGAGATTGCCCATGGCCGCTATCACTTCGATAGCCAAGCTTGATTCGCCGGGCTGATCGGGCGGGCCTATTCTTCAAGCATGAGTTCAACATGGATTGAGGATCAGCATCATGGGCAAACGTCACCCCAACCTGCCCGCCTGGCAATGGCGAGCTTACCCGAACAACCATCAGCACCCGGCCAATCTGGTCTTGCACCTGATTGCGGTACCGCTGTTCATCGTGGCGTTTTTGTTGCTGGTTTGCGGGGTGTTCGGCCTGAGCTTCGTCAACTTTGCGATTGGCGTCATCGGTCTGATCGCCGCGTTAGGCCTGCAACGGCACGGGCACAGCCTGGAGGACCAGGCGTCCGAGCCGTTCAGCGGGCGCAAAGATGCGGTCTCGCGGCTGATGATCGAGCAGTTTTTGACCTTCCCGCGATTTGTCCTCAGCGGTGGCTGGTGGCGCGCCTGGCGTGAGCGCCACCGTCGGCACTGAGCAGATGTGAAGAATCAGGCAAAAATCGTCACGGTCTGTCGACTCATGGCGATCAATTGCCCGTCCGCGCTCCACAGTTTCGCCGCCGCATGCCCGTAGCCATCAGCGGCATGCTCGATTTCCACGAGGTATTTGCACCAGTCCAGCGTATTCAGATCATGCAACGGCTGGACGAATTCGATGGTCCAAGTCAGCGTGCTACCCATCGCTGGTTTGTTCAGGTGCGGCAACAGCGCCGGTGGCCAGGCGTCGACCAGCGCCAGAATGTGCGACTCGCTGAGCGCCTCTTCCTTCACGTCCCCGCGCAAACGCACCCAGCCGCCCATGTGCCGAGACTTGTTACCGGTAAACGGCAAGCCGCCGACACTCCAGCGCATCGCCGTGTGCCGCATGAATTCCGGGGTCACGCCTTTGATGTAAGGCAATTCCTGACAGTCGTCCCAGTGTTTCATCTCGGGCGCGGGCAACGCTGCGACCGCGACTTCGGACGGACGCGAGGCGCCGAAGCTGCCCTGAATCAGCGTCACTACCTGGCCTTTCTGCACGGCCCTGCCCAACACCTGGCTGACGGCTTTGCCTTCGCGCAGCACTTCAACTTCAAAACTGACCGGTACGTCCGGCTCGACCGGGCCGACGAAGGTGATTGCCAAAGAACGAGCCGGACGGTCCGCCGGGACTTTTGCGCGCATGGCTTCATATTGCAACGCCGCGACCAGGCCGCCGAAGCTGGCCCTTCCCTGCGCCCATTCGGCCGGGATGGTCAGCGCCTGTGGATGGTTGCGAACGGCGTCGAGCAAATCGGAAAAGCGCATGGTGACCTCGGGAGCATGGAAATTTAATGGGGGGATATTAACCAACGGGCGCGCACGGCACAGGGCGTGTTCTGGCCAAAGAGGCGCACAGACAGGTCGGGGTCAGTCATCGACGGTCCGCTGTGGGAGCGAGCCTGCTTGCGAAAGCGGTTTCACTGGCAGAGTGACGGTGACTGACGGTGCGCAATCGCGAGCAGGCTCGCTCCTACAGGTTGGATCGGTGGTGGGTCAGGATTTGAAGCAACTGGCGCTGAGCTTGTCGAGGACGCGATCGGCGCGGGCTTCGGCTCTGGCCATGGTGCTTTGCCAGACCGGCACACACGGCTGCAGATCCGCTTCCTCTTCGGCCCGGGCCAGCCATTGCCAGCAATCATGCCAATCACCAAGCGCAGCCTGCGCCGACTTCAAACGTGGCGCCGCCGGTTTTGGCAGACGATCGAGTTCCGGATAGGCCTCGATGCCATAGCGCACGCGCTTGATCAGCAGGCGCAAACGGTGGCGATCATGGGCGGGATCATGCAGCGCCTCATCGAGTTTTTTCCATTGTTTGGCGAGGCGTTTTTCCACGCGTTTGCGCAAACCTTTGAGCAGACCCTGACGTTGGGCCGCGCGCAAAAAGCGTGGAAATGCATCAAGAATCATCAACAGTTGCGTCACTTGCGCGCTCGCTGCTACTTGTGGATAAGCCTTGTCCATTTGCGCCATGCGCCTTTGCGCGGCCTCGGGTTGATCGTGTTCGAGCAGGTACGCCGCCAGCACCTCGCGGTCGCGCAACGGCGTAGTCAGGTCGCCGACGTCCTTGGCCGCCGCTTCCAGTTGTTCGACGCCGGGCAAGCCGCGCAAGGGTCGCAGCAAACTGCGCAGACGGCGAACCGTGGTACGCAGGTCGTGCAACGCTTCCGGGTCGGTGCGCTCACTCAAACGCGCCTGACACAACATCACACGCACTTCCAGGCCCAGCACATGAGCCACCAACCGATCAACCAAGGCCGACATCGCTTACTCCCTGACTTGAAATTGCCCAGACATCTTTATCTGGCCTCAACGGCCTGCGCGCGACTCGCGGATGTAGAAGCGAGCTTTCTCGGCTTTCTTGCTGCAGCCTTCGAACGCTTCGAATTGCTGTTGGGTCTTGGCCCCGGTCAACAGTGACAGTGCCTTGGAGTAACTGACGGTGCCAGCAAAACCCTCAGCCTTGGCCAGGTCCAGTTCGCGCCACGCGGAATCAAGACCGCTGGCGCAGCTGTCGCGGTAAGCGGTTTTACCGGCACAACCAGCGAGTGCCAGCGCGATCAAGGGCACACAGATCCAGGCTTTCATTAAACACACCTCAACATTAGGTAAACAGTCGTGCAGGTATGACGGTCTGGCACGGGAAAAGTGCCTTGCGCCCGTACCGAAACCGTAGTGCCGGGGAGAATAACCCTGAGCCGCCATGGAGTGTCGAAAAAACGACGCTGTCGCCCCTCCTGTTGATCCCGGCGATTGAAGCGCGACCCACGATGGGTGCATTGTTGAACCTTGTCAGACGAGGGCGGTTCATGAAAAAGCGTGTCGCATTGGTACTGGGTTCAGGTGGGGCCCGGGGCTATGCCCATATCGGCGTTATCGAGGAAATCGAACGGCGCGGCTACGACATCGCGTGCATTGCCGGTTGCTCGATGGGCGCAGTGGTCGGCGGTATCTACGCGGCCGGCAAACTGGACGACTATCGCAACTGGATCGAGAGCCTGGACTACCTCGACGTATTGCGGCTGGTTGATGTGAGTTTTCGTCTAGGGGCAATTCGCGGGGAAAAAGTTTTCGGACAAATCCGCAAGATTGTCGGCGAAATCAACATAGAAGAACTGCGCATCCCTTACACGGCAGTGGCCACTGACCTGACCAATCAGCAGGAAATCTGGTTTCAGGAAGGTTGCCTGCATCAAGCCATGCGCGCCTCGGCGGCGATTCCCAGTTTGTTTACACCGGTGATGCAGGGCAATCGCATGCTGGTGGATGGCGGGCTGCTCAACCCTTTGCCGATCGTGCCAGTGGTGTCGAGCCATTGTGATTTGATCATCGCGGTCAACCTCAACTCGACCAACCAGCGTCACTATCAATTGCCGGTGATCCCGCGTCCGCCAGCGTTTAAAAGCCGTTTCGATAACCTGGTCAGTTCGCTGGGGTCGAAGATGCCGTTTCGGCGCAAGACGGCGGAGAAGTTGTTGCTGCTGGAGCAGGAAGCGTTGAAGGCCGAGGCGGCGGAGATCAATCCGTGGATCGAATCGGCCGAGCCGGAAGCGCAGCAACCGGCGGCTGCGCCCGAGCAGGCAGGTGCACCAAAGTCGGCCACTGGGTCGTTCATCATCGATAACGTCGGGCCGGCTTCTTTGCTGGATTTGATCAACCAGAGTTTCGAGGTGATGCAGACGTCGCTGGCACAATACAAGATCGCCGGGTATCCGCCGGATATCCTGATCAACGTGCCGAAGCGGGTGTGCCGGTTTTTCGAGTTCTACAAAGCGCCGGAATTGATCGCGCTGGGGCGCGAGATTGCGCGGGATACGCTGGATCGGTATGAGAGTGAGCAGAAGCGCGAGCCTTGATTCGATAGGTGCAAACACCCGTGGCTTTTGTGGCGAGAGGGCCTTTTTGGCGGGGGCAGCTTTTGTGGTGGCGCAGCTTTTGTGGTGGAGTAGCTTTTGTAGTGGCGCAGCTTTTGTGGTGGCGCAGCTTTTGTGGTGGCGCAGCTTTTGTGGCGAGGGGGCTTGCCCCCGTTGGGCTGCGTAGCAGCCCCCTTCAACCAACTATTGCGTTTCTTCAGGCCCACCGAATGTGGCGCACTGGGGCTGCTGCGCAGCCCAACGGGGGCA
>NZ_CABVGX010000069.1:18970-21091 GCF_902497625.1 Pseudomonas fluorescens
AGCCCCCTCACCACAGAAAGCCCCCTCACCACAGAAAGCCCCCTCACCACAGAAAGCCCTCTCACCACAGAAAGCCCCCTCACCACAGAAAGCCCCCTCACCACAGAAAGCCCTCTCACCACAGACCCCCCTCACCACAAAAAGCTCGCTCACCACAAAATGAATTGATCGCACTGGGGCGCAGGATTGCGCGGGATACACTGGATCGGTATGAGAGTAAGCAGAAGCGCGAGCCTTGATTCAATAGGTGCAAACACCGTGGCTTTTGTGGCGAGGGGGCTTGCCCCCGTTGGGCTGCGTAGCAGCCCCCTTCAACCTGCTATTGCGTTTCTTCAGGCCCACCGAATGTGGCGCACTGGGGCTGCTGCGCAGCCCAACGGGGGCAAGCCCCCTCACCACAGAAAGCCCTTCACCACAGAAAGCCCTCTCACCACAAAAAGCCCTCTCACCACAAAAAGCCCCCTCACCACAGAAAGCCCTCTCACCACAAAAAGCCCCCTCACCACAAACAGCCCCCTCACCACAGAAAGCCCCCTCACCACAGAAAGCCCGCTCGCGATGAAATCCTGCGAATGATCGCCTTAGAGGCCGCCCTCCTCCAGCAACCGATACCCAACCCCCGCTTCGGTCACGATAAACCTCGGTCGGGTCGGGTCGTCGGCGAGCTTCTGGCGCAGGTGGCCGACGACGATGCGCAGGTAATGGCTGTCCTCGGTGTGCGTCGGGCCCCAGATGTCCTTGAGCAGTTGCTGTTGCGTGATCACCCTTCCCGGATGCCGCGCCAGTTGCGCCAGCACCGCGTATTCCTTGCGGGTCAGTGCGACTTCGGCGCCGTCGAGCAACACCCGACGATAGGCCAGGTCGACGGTCAACGGGCCCAACGTCAGCGCCGCCTGCTGCACTTCACCCGTCGGGGCCTGACGCAACAACGCGCGCACCCGCGCCAGAAACTCCTGAATGCCGAACGGCTTGGTCACGTAATCATTGGCGCCGCCGTCCAGCGCTTGGACTTTCTGCCCTTCGCTGGCGCGCACCGACAGCACTAGCACCGGCACCGTCGACCATTCACGAAATTCGCGCAGCACTTGCTGGCCGTCCATGTCCGGCAGGCCTAGGTCGAGCACCAGCAGGTCCGGTTTGTTCAGTGCGGCTTGCGCCAGGCCCTCAGCGCCGGTGCCGGCCTCGAGCACTTTGTAGCCTTGAGACGCAAGGCTGATACGCAGCAATTTACGGATCTGTGGTTCATCGTCGATGACCAGTATGGTCGCGGTCTGGCTCATGATGGGCGGTCGCAGCAGGAAGATGGGCGAAGAGTATCAGGCCTGGATTTCAACGCTCACTCTCCAGGGCCGGCTGCTCCTGCAAAGGTAAATGCAGAGTGATGCAGGTACCGCGCCCCTCGATGCCATCGGCGACGCTGATCCGCCCACCATGAGCGCCGACCATGCCCTGACAGATCGCCAGCCCCAGCCCGGTGCCCTGCCCGCCGCGATCACCGCGCGCGGCGGTGTAGAACATGTCGAAAATCTTCGCGCGCTCCTCCTCGGGAATGCCTGGCCCTTCATCGCTGACCGAAAAATAGATCTCGTCATCGCCGGTGCCGGCGCGCAGTTGCAAACGGCCGTGGACCGGTGAAAACCGTGCGGCATTTTCCAGTACGTTGACCAGCGCCTGTTCGATCAATGCCGCGTGGACATACAGCAGCGGCATTTCTGCCGGCAGGTCGGTGCTGACCTGCAAGGGCGTCAACACGGCGCGCAGACGATTGAGCGAGCTGCCGATGATGTCTGCCGGCGCCACCCAGTCCCGCGCCAGCTTCAAGGCGCCGTGGCCGAGACGGGTCATGTCCAGCAGGTTTTGAATGTAGCGATCAAGGCGTTCGGCCTCATCGCGGGTGCCTTCGAGCAGCTCACGGCGGTCCTCCAGCGGGATCGCTTCGCCGAGCGCGAGCAGGCTGTCGATGCTGCCGCGCATGGACGTCAGCGGCGTGCGCAAATCATGCGAGACCGAGGCCAATAGCGCACTGCGCAGTTGCTCGGTTTCGCCATGCAGGCGCGCCGCTTCGAGGTCATCGGCGAGTCGCGCGCGGGCGAGCGCCTGGGCCAGCGGCTGACTCAACGC
>NZ_CABVGX010000070.1:0-14354 GCF_902497625.1 Pseudomonas fluorescens
GCCAGATGGCGACGTTCGCCGAAGCCGCCGTTGCGGATCGACCGGCATGACCTTGCGCCTGGACCTCTTGCGCCACGGCGAAACCGAACTCGGCGGTGGCCTGCGCGGCAGTCTCGATGACGCGCTGACCGACACCGGCTGGGCGCAAATGCGCGCTGCAGTGGTCGAGCAGGGCCCCTGGGATCGCTTGATCAGCTCGCCGTTGCAACGTTGCGCACGATTTGCCGAAACTTTAGGCGCGCAATTGAACGTTCCGGTGCTGCTGGACAAGGATCTGCAAGAGCTGCATTTTGGCGCGTGGGAAGGGCAGAGCGCGGCGGCGTTGATGGAGACCGATGCCGAGGCGTTGGGCCTGTTCTGGGCAGATCCTTATGCCTTCACACCGCCTCAGGGTGAGCGAGTTGCGGATTTCTCACACCGCGTGCTTGCCGCTGTCGAGCGTCTGCATGCGGCTTATGCCGGCGAGCGGCTGCTGCTGATCAGCCATGGTGGAGTCATGCGTTTATTGCTGGCGCAGGCGCGCGGGTTGCCACGTGAACGGTTGCTGAATGTCGAAGTGAGCCACGGGGCGATGTTTTCCCTGTCGGTCGAATCCGCGGGTTTGTTGAAGGAAGTGAGCTGAGCATGCAGCCTTTCTGGATCGCCCTGCAATTTCTCAGCAGCCTGCCGATTCGCCTGCCGGGCATGCCGGCCCCGCAAGAGCTGGGCCGTTCGCTGCTGTTCTACCCGCTGGTGGGGTTGCTGTTTGGTGTGATCCTGTGGGGATTCAATTCGCTGCTGCTCGGCACGCCTCTGCTGCTGCATGCCGCGTTACTGCTGACGGTTTGGGTGATGCTCAGCGGCGCGCTGCACCTGGACGGTCTGGCCGACAGCGCCGATGCGTGGCTGGGTGGTTTTGGAGATCGGGAACGCACGCTGACCATCATGAAAGATCCGCGCAGCGGACCGATTGCCGTCGTGACGCTGGTGCTGGTACTACTGCTAAAGTTCGCCGCGCTGCTGGCGCTGATCGAACAGCACAACAGCGTTTTCCTGATTATTGTTCCGTTGCTGGGGCGCGCTTCATTGCTGGGGTTATTTCTGACGACGCCCTACGTTCGCCCTGGAGGATTGGGTCAGGCGTTGGCGGATCATCTGCCGCGCTCGGCTGCCTGGCAGGTGTTGCTGATTTGCGCAGTGGCTTGTGTTGTCCTGGCAGGCCTCGACGGGTTTATCGCCGTCGTTGTAGCGGCGCTGCTGTTCGCCTGGCTCCGTCAGGTAACGATTCGAAGATTGGGCGGCACCACCGGCGATACCGCCGGAGCGCTACTGGAGTTACTGGAAGTCACCCTTTTGGTCAGCCTTGCACTGCTCCCGTAGAGCAAGCTTGCTCGCGAAGCAGACGACTCGGTCCGCGCGTAAAATTGCATCATCGCTCTTCGCGACCAAGTCGGACCGCAGGTACCGTTCGCTTCTGCGAGGTGAGATGTATCTAAATATTTGCTTTTATCTTTTCGCGGGTATATACACGCACCATGCTCGAATCCCAATGTTTATGCATCAACCTGCGTCGCGCCGCTCGTGGCGTCAGCAGGCACTATGACGGCGCTCTGGACGGCTTCGGAATCAACGTTGCCCAGTATTCTCTGCTGTGCAATCTGCAGCGTCTGGATCAACCGAGTATTTCCACCCTGGCCGAGGCGATGGGCCTGGATCGCAGCACCCTCGGGCGCAATCTGCGTGTACTGGAAGGCGAAGGCCTGGTGTTGCTGGTCGAGGGCGATGACATGCGCAATCGTATCGTCAAGCTGACCGACACCGGAGCTCAGCGCCTTGAAGCCGCTTTGCCGGCATGGGAAGCGGCGCAGCAACGTCTGGTCGATCGCCTCGGCACTGAAAAACGCGAAATCCTGTTGAAACTCTTGGATGAGCTGGCCTGAGGCCGGTTCGTTCGACCTTAAGCGGGTATATACCCGCTAGCGGAGAATAATAATGACATCGATGTGGCGTACGTGCGGCTGGGTACTGTTGGGGAGTGCGCTGATTCTGGCGCTGTCCTTGGGCGTGCGCCACGGCTTCGGGCTTTTTCTCGCGCCGATGAGCGCTGAGTTCGGCTGGGGACGTGAAACATTTGCGTTCGCCATCGCCTTGCAAAACCTCATCTGGGGCCTGGCGCAACCGTTTACCGGCGCCCTGGCCGACCGCTTTGGCGCCGCGAAAGTGGTGCTGGTCGGCGGTATTCTCTACGCCGTCGGCCTGGTCTGCATGGGCCTGTCCGATTCGGCGGTGACCTTGTCCTTGAGCGCCGGCCTGTTGATCGGCATCGGCCTGTCCGGCACGTCCTTCTCGGTGATCCTCGGCGTCGTTGGTCGCGCCGTGCCGCCGGAGAAACGCAGCATGGGCATGGGCATCGCCAGTGCCGCCGGTTCCTTCGGCCAGTTCGCCATGCTGCCCGGCACGCTGGGGCTGATTGGCTGGCTTGGCTGGTCGGCAGCACTGCTGGTGCTGGGTCTGCTGGTGGCGCTCATCGTGCCGCTGGTGAGCATGCTCAAGGACAAGCCTTTGCCGACGCTCGGCCATGAGCAGACGCTGTCCGAGGCCCTGCGCGAAGCGTGCTCACACTCGGGATTCTGGCTGCTGGCCTTCGGCTTTTTCGTCTGCGGTTTTCAGGTGGTGTTCATTGGCGTGCATTTGCCGGCCTACCTGGTCGATCAGCATCTGCCTGCCAGCGTCGGCACCACGGTGCTGGCGCTGATCGGCCTGTTCAATATCTTCGGTACTTACACGGCCGGCTGGCTTGGCGGGCGCATGTCCAAGCCACGTCTGCTCACCGGTTTGTATTTGTTACGGGCCGTCGTGATCGGGTTGTTCCTGTGGGCGCCGGTCACCACCATGTCTGCGTACCTGTTCGGCATGGCGATGGGTTTCCTGTGGCTGTCGACGGTGCCATTGACCAACGGCACCGTGGCGACCTTGTTCGGCGTGCGAAACCTGTCCATGCTGGGTGGCATCGTTTTCCTCTTCCATCAGCTCGGCTCATTCCTGGGTGGCTGGTTGGGCGGGGTCGTGTATGACCGAACCGGGAGTTACGACTTGATCTGGCAGGTAGCAATTCTCTTGAGCCTGCTGGCCGCGGCGCTGAACTGGCCGGTGCGCGAGCGGCCGGTGGCGCGCCTGCAGGCTCAGGTGAGTACGGTATGAACAGTCTCTGGCCACGACTCGCCGTCGGTGCGGGCGGCGCTTTACTGCTGGCGCTGGCGTGGTGGGGCTGGCAGCAGGGCGGGCTGGCGTTGATGCAGTTGGGCATGGGCGCTTGCTAGCAGGCTGTGAGGGCGAGTAACTTCGTTGCAGACGATCTCTCAAGGATGCACGAACATGCAGATGCGCTGGCTGGCAGTTCCCGTATTGATGGTGGCGTTTTCAGCGATGACCCAAGCGGCGCAGTGTCCGGAGCTGCTGAAGGGCTCGTTGCCCAAGCTGCGTGCCAAGGAATCCATCGACCTGTGTCAGCGCTTCGCCGGCAAACCGCTGGTGGTGGTCAATACCGCCAGCTTTTGCGGTTTCGCCCCACAGTTCAAAAGCCTTGAAGCGTTGAATCAGCGCTACAAGTCGCAAGGGCTGGAAGTCATCGGCGTGCCGTCCAATGATTTCAAGCAGGAGTCCAAGGATGGCGAAGAAACTGCCAAGGTCTGCTACGTGAATTACGGCGTCACCTTCACCATGACCGAGCCGCAGAAAATTCGCGGTGACGATGCGATCAATCTGTTTCAGGTGCTGGCCGCACAGAGTAGCGCGCCGAAGTGGAATTTCTACAAGTACGTGGTCGATCGCAAAGGCAAGGTAATCGCCGACTTTTCCAGCCTGACCAAACCGGATGACCCTGAATTCATCGCCGCTGTAGAGAAAGCCATCGCTTCGCAACCCTGATCGACGCGCGTAAAAAAGCCCCGCCTCTGGACCAGAGCGCGGGGCTTTTTCGATTCAGGCGGCGGAGCGTTCAGCCTCGCCGTGAATCATCAGAAACGGTAGGTCGCGCCAACACCAAAACCGTTCGCCGAGTTTTCATACTTGGCGCTGTAGGTCTGGCGACCGTTGCTGTTGTTGACCTTGACCGACTCTTCCATCAGGTACGAATACGCTACGTCGATGGTCAGGTCGTCGGTCGGGCTCCAGCCAGCGCCCAGGCTGAAGATCTTGCGATCGCCGGTCGGGATGCGTGGGGAACGGTTTTCGTTGTTGGTCGGTGCCTGATCAACCGAGAAACCGCTGCGCAGAACCCATTGCTTGTTCAGCTGATACGAAGCACCGATGGCGTGAGCCCAGGTGTCGTGCCAGTTTTGTTCTTCGGTAATAACACCCAGACCACGGGCGGCCAGAGCGGCAGGCACACCATCGTTTTCAACGGTGATTTCCTTCAGGCGGCTCCAGCGAGTCCAGGTGCTGCCTGCATAAAGAGTCCATTGGTCATTCAGCTCATGAGTGACCGAGAAGTCGACCGACTCAGGCGTGGTCAGGTCCAGGGAAGCGTCGAACTTCTGGTTCGGGTTCTGACCCAGCGCGGCGAGCAGGCCGTAGTTGACCTTGGTGTCACCTTCCAGTTTGTATTTCACTTTTGAGTGATAGGTCATGCCCACGCGAGTGCTGTCGGTGGCTTGAACCAGAATACCGATGTTGTAACCCAGTGCGGTGTCGTCACCCTTGATCTTGACCTGGCCATCCGCTGCACGCGGGTCGAGCGACAGGTTCGATTCCAGTTTGCCGTCGATGCGGTTGATGGTCGGGCCGAAACCGATAGAGACCTTGTCGTTGAACGCGTAGCTCATGGTCGGCTGTACAGTGACGATTTTGACGTCGCTCTTGGTGCCGAAGTAGCGGCCTGCGAAGCCGTTTTCGTAATCGGTCACCAGGCCGAAAGGCGCGTATACACCAACACCGAATGCCCAGTTGTCGTCGATTGGCTTGACGTAGTAGCCCATTGGGACGGCAATGAACGGCACCATGTCGCCATCATTGCTACCAGCGCGCGGGGTGGAGCGCGCGTCGCTGATATCGGTATGTGCGTCGAGGAATGCAGCGCCGCCGGTGACTTGTTCGCGCTTGATGCGCGCCATGCCGGCAGGGTTGCCAAATACTGTACTTGCATCATCGGCAGTCGAAGATCGCCCGGCAAAACCAGTACCCATCCCGCTGATGCTTTGTTCGTTGATGGCAAAGCCACTCGCAAATAGCTGGGTGGATGCCATGGCAGCGGCGAGGGTAAGTGTGGTTTTGAGCATTACTTTTTTCATTATTAGAACTCCTGGTGATCACCGGGGCGAAAATTACCAACATTTTCGTCCCAGCGCTATAGGCTGTATGCGTTGAGTTAGAGCGGTTTTGTAGGACAATCCGACCATCTTCAGGCCGTGTTGCACGATCTTTCGAAGATGGGGATTCAGCAGGCGACCTGATTCAGCGGTGAAACACAGGTTTGCCAGGCGCAAGTGAAGTCTCTCAGGCGGCCTTGAGGCTGGAAGGTCTGACGCCAGATTCTGGCCATGCCCAACAGGTCGTCGGCTTCAGGAAGCGGGGTGTTCTGCTCTTCGACCAGCAACCAGGCGATGGCCGTGGCGTAGCGAAGATTGACGGTCAATTCCAGGTGGGGCCCGCTCAGAAACGCGTGCTGGCTGGCCAGTCCGCGAACCAGACTGGCACGTTCCGGATCCAGTGCCAGGTAATGATCCCAAAGCGCCTGGTGGCGAGGTTCGTTGATTCGGTACAAACCGTGTCCACGGCGGTCGTGCAGGGCAGAGCCAAGGGCAGACTGACTGGCGGCGATGCCTAGCAGCAGGGATTCGGCGGTTGCGCTATGGCGTCCGAGATAGATCAAGGTCGGGCGAATCACATAACGACACAGTTCGCTGGCAGCGATACCCATAACACCCTCGGAACGTGAAGTGGTCGGCGAGTCCTGAAAGGGGGCCTTGGCAGCAGTGGATCGAAATCAGGCTCGCCGCGAGCGGCGTACACCGCTTGAGTTGAAGTGTAGTGTCATATTCGCGCTGTAAAGGACTGTTTTTAAAATATTTCCGGCTTCGAGTTATAACCGTTATATCCCTTGGTGCTTAGGCCGGATGCTTCGAATAAGAAATTTTCGGCAATAAAAAGCCCCGCATTTCAGCGAGGCTTTTAGTGTTGCGGCCTTTGCGGCCTTTGCGGCGTATCAGGCAACCAGTGCCTGACGCGTACGCTCGATCACGGCCTGCAGCGGTTCGGCGCTGGAGTACTGATCGGGGTAGAGGCGTTCGCTATGGCGGGCGATGCCGTGTTCGTTGACCAGGGTGAAGCTGAAGCAGCCTTTGCGAGCGGCCATGATGAGGCAGTTCATTGGGGCAAAAGCATTGGTCAGGGCGCGGATAGCATCCTGGGTGTGGATTTGAGTAGACATAGTCATGGTGTTCCTACAAGCGACACGGATAAGAGCCGTGCAAAATTAAAACGTTCCAGTGACGTCGACCACCGTTGGTCGTACGAAGAACCCGACTGGAACAAAGCAGCCAGTTTGAAGCGCTGATAAATGGCGCGCTTGGGCTGGCAGGTAGGTACTTAGGAGGGCAGGCAGCACATCAAGGGCAAAGGTTCTGGGCCCGGGGTGAAGATCCTGATCAATTTGCAGGCTGGTTCGGTCAGAGTAAGTGGTCTTCGCAACACCCTTTGCTTTTGATTCAAAGGCTGTGTTGACGCAAGGTTTACCTGGAAACCATCGAGGTGGTCGATCCCGCTTGTTCGGTAGGGGTATCCGTAAAGGAGGCTTACCGGGGGGATTGTTCGACCAGAATTGACTTTCAGCTTGGTACTAACGCCGCGGATGATAACGCAATGAGCTGGGAAAGGGAAGGCGCATGCACTAAAACAGTGTTGGTCGCGCTCCTGGCCCAGAGTTTAATCACATTGCAGCGCCGAACTGCTGCCTGATTACTGTTTCCGATAGAGGCAAATCCGACCATCGGTCGCTACCGTCCATCGCTCTATCCTCGGGCCTGGACCGGTGGAAGGGCGATTCATATCCAGGCGCAGCAAAAAAACGCTCCGAAAAAGCGCGCTCATATGCCCATCACGAAGTAACTTGTGCACAAAGGTGCCATAGGCAGTCACAGAGATGTCATATTGCCTGCGTCGAGAGTGGGTGCCTGTATCCGAAATTTAAGTCAATGAAAAACATCGCTTTTTTTTACTGGTGAAAAAATCGTCAGTTTGGCTGCGAGCCCCGTTCCACAGGGCTTTGCGAGAGTTCAAGGGCGGTTGTCCACTGAGTTATCCACAGCTTCTGTGGATTGTCCCGAGCGCTTGCTCTAGGACGGGCGTGCCGGGAATTTCCGAGCTTTACCTGTCAGAAAAAAAGAGTAGAGTGGCGCGCCTCCGATCTGTCCCACAGTGCTTTATGAAGTTTCGCTCAGTACCAGAATCCGTTACCTCCACACCTTCCGGTGTTACCCCACCCAAGCGTATGTCGATGCGCGTGGCCGAGTGGCTGCTCGACAACCCGCGCCTGAGTGAGAGCACCAATGTCAAACACCTGGCCGGGCGTTTGCTCAAGCAACCGGCCCGCGAAGGCGTAGTCGCTGCGCAAAGTCGCCTTGGCCAGCTGATGTGCCGTGAATGCGGGAATGCCCGCGACCGTCGTATCGGCCACGACCTATTGCGTCAGGCGGCGCGGGCGGGCGATCGCCGCGCCTTGCAGGAACTTGGCCTGGTCGAAGACTGAGCTGTCCAAGACCTGACGCCTTGGTTAACCTTCAAGCTTTAATTCATCGGCAGGAATGGCTATGGCTATGGACTTGACCAGCATATTGCTCGGTCTGGCGGGTGCTGCACTGCCTCTTCTGGTGTTGGCGTGGCAGCGCCAGCGCCGAGCCAGCAGCAAGCAGTCTGACGTGGCCTTGCTGGAAGAGCGTCTGGCCATGGCCAATCTGGCTCAGGACGGGCTCAACGCCCAGCTCGAAGCCTGCCGCGACGAGATAGCTGACCTCGGCCAGGCTAACGCGACCAAACAAGCTGACCTGGCGGCGCTGAGGCGGGAAGTCGAGCTGTTGCAGATCGAGCGTGATGACGCCCGCGACGCCGCCCACGCCTGGAACATCGAACGCGCCGGCAAAGAGGCCGAGTTGCGCCGACTGGATGCGCAGGCCGCCTCGCTCAATGCCGAACTGCGTGAGCAACAGGAAAGCCATCAGCAACGCCTCAACGATCTGCAAGGCTCGCGCGACGAGCTGCGCGCGCAGTTCGCTGAGCTGGCGGGCAAGATTTTCGACGAGCGTGAACAGCGCTTTGCCGAAACCAGCCAGCAGCGCCTTGGGCAATTGCTCGATCCGTTGAAAGAACGCATCCAGTCCTTCGAAAAACGTGTCGAAGAAAGCTATCAGGCGGAGGCCCGAGAACGTTTTTCGCTGGCCAAAGAGCTGGAGCGTCTGCAGCAACTCAACCTGCGTCTGAGCGACGAAGCCACCAACCTGACTCGTGCGCTGAAGGGCCAGAAAACCCAAGGTAACTGGGGCGAGCTGATTCTGGAGCGGGTGCTTGAGCATGCTGGCCTGGAAAAGGGCCGCGAGTACCAGACCCAGGTCAATCTCAAGGGTCCTGATGGCGAGCGTTTCCAGCCTGACGTGATCATTTATCTACCGGGCGACAAGCAGGTGGTGGTGGACTCGAAAGTCAGTCTGACCGCTTATCAACAGTACGTAACGGCAGACGACGATGGCATCGGCCAGATCGCGCTGAAACAGCATGTGCTGTCGTTGCGCACTCACGTCAAAGGTCTGGCCGGCAAGGACTACAAGCGGCTCGATGGGTTGCACAGTCTGGATTTCGTGTTGTTGTTCGTGCCGATCGAAGCGGCATTCTCTGCAGCCTTGCAGGCTGAACCGACATTGTTTCAGGAAGCCTTCGACCGCAACATCGTCATCGTCAGCCCGACCACTTTGCTGGCGACGCTGCGCGTGATCGACAGCTTGTGGAAGCAGGAGCGCCAGAGCCAGAACGCCCGGGAAATCGCCGAACGTGCCGGTTGGCTGTACGACAAGTTCGTGTTGTTTATCCAGGATCTGGATGAGGTCGGCAATCGTCTGCAACAGCTGGATAAAGCCTACAGTTCGGCGCGCAACAAGCTGACAGAGGGGCGAGGCAATCTGGTCAGCCGCAGCGAGCAGCTGAAATTGCTGGGTGCACGGGCGAGCAAGAGTTTGCCGGCAGATCTGCTGGAGCGGGCGATGACGGATGTGGATGGCCTGGCCGAGTTGCCGGAGTAACTAATTCAGCTTCGCCTGCACACCCCCGCTCCCGCAGCGCCCCGCATAACTCACTGGGAGCAAGCTCTGTTGCCACAGTTTGAATAATGGTCGGCCATACACTCTGCGTACACAGACAACACCGTGGGAGCGAGCCTGCTCGCGATGGCGGCGTGTCAACAAACATTGAAAGTGAATCCGGCGGTCTCTTCGCAACCAAGTCGAATCTCCGCCCCCTCGCCGCTACAACGGCAAATGCCGACTCAACAACGCCCTTAACGCCGCCGGTTTCACCGGTTTCGGCAGATAATCCAGGCCTGCCGCGTGCACCTGAGCCACCATTTCAGGACGACCGTCCGCGCTGATGACCACGCCCGGCACCGGTTCGCCCAAGCGCGTGCGCAGCCAGGCCATCAGTTCGGTTCCGGTCTCCCCATGATCCAGGTGATAGTCCACCAGCGCCAGTTGCGGGCGCATCCCCGCGTCGAGCAGTTGCGCGCATTCCGCGCGATTGCGCGCGGTCCAGACTTGGCAACCCCAGCGCGTCAGCAGACTGTTCATACCGATCAGAATGCTGTCTTCGTTGTCGATGCACAGCACCTGCGCGCCGCTCAACAGTTTCCCGTTAACCTCTGCGCCCGCGACTGGCGCTACAGTTTGCGCCCGTGCCAATGGCACGCTGACACTGAACACCGTGCCGCGCCCCACCCATGAGCGAACCTGCAACGTGTGGCCCAGCACGCGGCACAACCCGTCGGCAATCGCCAGCCCCAATCCCAGGCCCTTTTCGGCGCGGGTCTGGTGACTGTCGAGGCGTTTGAATTCTTCGAAGATGACTTTTTGCTTGTCCTGCGCAATTCCCGGGCCGCGATCCCACACCTCCAGACACAATTGCCCCTGGCGTCGCCGTATGCCCAGCAGCACCGGGCCTTTGCCGTAGCGGAAAGCGTTGGTGAGGAAATTCTGCAGGATTCGCCGCAGCAGTTTGATGTCGCTGTAAACGCGCATGCTGCTGCCGCGAACGCGGAAGTCCAGCCCCTGTTCACCGGCCAACGCCTTGAATTCGGCCGCGAGCACGTCGAACAACTCATTGATCGCAAACGGCTGCGGATCCGAATTGATCTTGCCGTTCTCCAGACGAGAAATATCCAAGAGATCGCTGATCAGGTCTTCAGCAGAACGTAGCGAAGTATCCAGATGCCGGACCAGCTTCTGCGCTTCGTTGGACAAGCCGTCATCCTGGTGGGAGAGGGCGGCGGAGAACAGGCGCGCGGCATTCAGGGGTTGCATCAGGTCATGGCTGACCGCCGCCAGAAAACGGGTTTTCGACTGGTTCGCCGATTCGGCAGTGCCTTTGGCTTCGGTCAGGGCCACGTTCAATTGCGACAGTTCATGAGTACGCTCGGTGACGCGCCGTTCCAGCCCTTCGTTGGCCTCGGTCAGCGCCTGCTCGGCTTCGCGAAACGCGGTGATGTCAGTGAAGCTCATGACAAAACCGCCGCCCGGCATCGGGTTGCCGATCAGCTCGATCACGCGCCCGTTGGGGAAAAGTCGTTCAGAGGTGTGGGCGCGGCCCTGACGCATCCAGTGCAGGCGGCGGGCAACGTGTACTTCTGCCTCGCCGGGACCACACAAACCGCGCTCGGCGTTGTGCCGGATGATGTCGGCAATCGGTCGACCGACGCTGATCAAACCGTCCGGGTAGTTGAACAGCTCAAGGTAGCGCCGGTTCCATGCCACCAGTTTCAACGACTGATCGACCACACTGATGCCCTGAGTAATGTTCTCAATGGCGCCTTGCAGCAACGCACGGTTGAACTGCAACACTTCAGAAGCTTCGTCGGCGATCCGAACGACATCTTCCAGCTGCATTTCGCGACCTTCGATGGCGGCTTTCACCACGGCGCGAGTCGATGACGCCCCGAGCACACCGGCGAGCAGCCGTTCAGTGTGGGCGATCCATTCACTGTCGGCGTTCTGGTTCGGGTTAAAGCCTTTGCCCTGGCGATAGGCGAAGCGAATGAAGCTCTGGCGGGCGCGTTCCTCACCGACAAATCGTGCGGCCAGTTGCAACAGATCATCAATCTGCACCGCCAGCATCGAACGGGCGCTGGGGCGGGCGCTGATTTCCTGACCGATGAAACGGCCGGCCTGCCAGTGCTCTGAAACGCGTGTGCGGGACAGCACCGACACCCAGGCGAACAGGGTAAAGTTGCCGGCCAGTGACAGCACCACGCCTTGGGTCAAGGGTGTGATCGGCAGGTTCAACGGATTGCTGTGCAACCACGCCAGCCCTGGAAAAGCGTTTAACGACAGGCCCAGGCTATGGGCGGCAATCGGCAGGACCAGTGTGTAGAACCACAGAAAGGTGCCGGCGGCGAGGCCGGCGAACACACCGCGGCGATTGGCCTGTTTCCAGTACAGCGCGCCGAGCATGGCCGGGGCCAGCTGGGTCACAGCGGCGAAAGCGATCTGGCCGATCGTGGCCAGACTGGCCGTTGAGCCGAGCAGGCGATAGCTGACATAGGCCAGCAGCAAAATGATCACGATGCTGACCCGGCGCACCGAGAGCATCCACTGGCGGAATACTTCGAACGGCCGCTCGGCGTTGTTGCGGCGCAGCAGCCACGGCAACAGCATGTCGTTGGAAACCATGGTCGACAGCGCCACGCTCGCGACGATGACCATGCCGGTGGCGGCCGAAGCACCGCCGATAAACGCCAGCATCGCCAGCGCAGGGTGTGCTTGCGCCAGCGGCAGGCTGATGACGAAGGAGTCCGGCAGCACCGAGCTGGGCAGCAGCATCTGACCGGCGAGCGCGATCGGGACTACAAACAACGCGGCCAAAGCGAGGTAGGCGGGGAACACCCACTTGGCCAGGCGCAGATCCTGCGGGTCGATGTTTTCCACCACGGTCACGTGGAACTGCCGCGGCAGGCAGATAATCGCCATCATCGCCACTCCGGTCTGCACCACCATCGACGGCCAGTTGATGGTTTCCTTCCAGTATTCTTCCAGACGCGGTGCGAGCATGGCCTGGTCGAACAGGTCTTCGAAACCGTCGTACAGCCCGTAGGTCACGAATGCGCCGACCGCAAGAAAGGCGAACAGCTTGACCAGCGACTCGAACGCAATCGCCAGCACCATGCCTCGGTGGTGCTCAGTGGCGTCGAGGTTGCGCGTACCGAAGACGATAGTGAACAGCGCCAGCACGAGCGTCACGATCAGTGCCGTGTCCTGGGCGCGCGTGCCCATCGCATCGGCACCGGCACCGATCAACAGGTTCACGCCCAGCACGATCCCTTTGAGTTGCAACGCGATATAAGGCAGCACGCCGACCAGACAGATCAGCGCGACGACAATGGCCAGCGATTGTGATTTGCCATAACGGGCCGCAATGAAGTCGGCGATCGAGGTGATGTTCTCCTGCTTGCTGATCATCACCATTTTCTGCAGGACCCACGGCGCGCAGACCAGCAGCAGGATCGGCCCGAGGTAGATCGGCAGGAACGACCAGAGCTGTTCAGCGGCCTGACCGACTGCGCCGAAGAAGGTCCAGCTGGTGCAATAGACGGCCAGCGACAGGCTGTAGACCCACGCGCGCACCTTGGGCGGCAGCGGCGTGCTGCGGCGATCACCGTAGAAGGCGATGGCGAACATGACGGCCATATAGGCCAGGGCAACGGCGGCGATCAGCCCGCTGGACAGCGACATGGAAACTCCCGGCAAAAGACAACCGGGACTCCCGCCCGGCACGACAGTCTCGCACGCCGGCCGGCGTTCGTCAGTGTCGACCAAGGTCGAGGCGTGGCGGGGTGTCGCAGGATTTCATTCAGCGGGATCTGCGGCATTCCGACTTGCCCGCGAAGGCGGCCTCACTGGCTCAACGCAATCTCGACCAACCCATGCAATGCCTCCACCTCCAAAGGTGCGGTCGCAAACAGAATCCGGTACACCATCGGTGCTGCCAGCAGATTGATCAACCGATCGACACTCGGCTGGGGCTCAGCGGGATAGCGATCCAGAATGGTCTGCAGCTGCCCGCCGATGATCGTCACACAAGTCCCCGGCGTCGGGCTCGATTGCACGTCCCTCAGCATGTCGCGCCCGGGTTCGGAGCTCATTTCATCCAGAAACTGCTCCGCCCAGGCGAGGATGTCGCCGCGCAAACTGCCTGTGTTGGCCGGTTCGCCATCGGGCTGCATCCGTGCCAGCGCCACATCGGCGAGCAACGCCGACAAATCCCCCCAGCGCCGGTAAATGGTCGATGGAGTTACTCCCGCACGCGTGGCGATTTGCGGCACGGTCACGCTGGAGCGCTCCTGCTCCTGGAGCAGTGCGCGCACAGCCGAATGAATCGATTCCTGTACCCGGGCGCTTCTGCCACCGGGGCGTAAACCTTCTTTGATAGCCATACGTCAGACCTTAACACAAAGAAATTGCTTTAAGGGCGGGTCGGTAGCACACTCCGCAAAAGCAAAAAGTTAGCTTTTGCGGAGTATTGCCCATGCACAGTTCAGTATCCAACCGTTCCAGCTTGTGGTTTCTGGCGATCACCTTACTGAGTTTTCTCGCCGCTTCCACGGCACCGACGCCGCTCTATCACCTGTATCAGGAACAGCTGCAGTTTTCCGCTGCGACCCTGACACTGATCTTCGGCGTCTACGCCATCAGTTTGCTCGCTGCGTTGCTGACCGTAGGCTCGCTGTCCGATTACCTGGGGCGCAAACCGGTGATTTTCGCCGCAGTCGTGCTCAACATCCTGGCGATGATGCTGTTCATCGAAGCCGATAGCGTCGCATGGCTGATCAGCGCGCGCGTGTTGCAAGGTTTTGCTACGGGGATGGCCACGGCGGTGTTGAGTGCTGCATTGTTGGACACTGACCGCCAGCAGGGGCCACTGGTCAACAGTGTCGCGCCGCTGCTCGGCATGGCGTTCGGCGCGATGGGCTGCGGCTTGCTGGCCGAATATGCGCCGTGGCCGCTGCAGCTTTCTTATTGGGTGCTGTTCGCAATGTTTGTTTTGCAGGCATTTTACGTCTGGCGCTTGCCGGAAACGGTCAGCGCGCAGCCCGGCGCGTGGGCATCGTTGCGGCCGACGCTGCATGTTCC
>NZ_CABVGX010000070.1:14394-20543 GCF_902497625.1 Pseudomonas fluorescens
GGCGGACGTTGGGGCGGGTGCTGCCGCTGAACCTCGCGGCCTGGGCGCTGGGTGGTTTTTATGCATCCCTCGCGCCGTCATTGGTGCGCACGGCCACGGGCTCGACTTCCAATCTGATTGGCGGTGCCACCGTAGCTGCCCTGACCGTCACCGGTGCACTGATGATTTACAGCTTGCGCAGTCGGCCGGCAGACCAGGTGCTGCGGATAGGTGCGAGCTTTTTGCCAGCCGGTGTTGCATTGATTCTGGTGGCGGTGCACAGCGCCAGCCTGTCGCTGTTTTTTATAGGGACCTTGGTGGCCGGCTGTGGCTTCGGCGCGAGCTTTCTGGGTGCGCTGCGCAGCGTCGTGCCCTTGGCGCTGCCCCATGAGCGGGCCGGTTTGATGTCGGCATTCTATGTGCTCAGCTATCTGGCATTCTGCCTGCCGGCGTTAATGGCGGGGAGCATGACGCGCACTTTCGGTCTGGTCGCGACCACCGATGGCTATGGCGCGGTATTGATCGTTCTTTCGCTCGTGGCGTTGTGGACGTTTTTGCGCCAGTGGACGGAACGCCGGCCAAATCATGCGTCCGGCAAAAAACCTCTTTAGGAGCCAAGCGTGCTCGCGAAAGCGGTCCCAATCACTGCATATCCGTAAAACAGATAACAGTTACAGATATTACCCGTTATATAGATATTCCGTTCTGGTCCACCATGAACTCCACCTCTCCAGAGGAAAGGAGTTCGCCATGACATACAGCGCAATTCGATTCAAACCCTTCAGCCATCTACAGCACCCGCGCGAAGTCATCCGCCAATTCACTCCGAATTGGTTCGCCGCTACCATGGGCACCGGCGTGCTGGCGCTGGCGCTTGCACAATTACCGTCGGCCAATCGCGGAGTTCACGCCGTGGCCGAGGCGTTGTGGTTATTCAACATTCTTTTGTTCACTGCATTCACTGCG
This sequence comes from Pseudomonas fluorescens, assembly GCF_902497625.1. Classification (GTDB taxonomy): domain Bacteria; phylum Pseudomonadota; class Gammaproteobacteria; order Pseudomonadales; family Pseudomonadaceae; genus Aquipseudomonas; species Aquipseudomonas fluorescens_BQ. The sequence continues at coordinate 15,340 of NZ_CABVGX010000070.1, forward strand.
CTCTATGCCGCACGCTGGGTAATGTTCTTCGACGAAGCGCGACGCATCTTCGGCCATTCCACGGTCTCGATGTTTTTCGGCACCATCCCGATGGGGTTGGCGACCCTCATCAATGGGGCTCTGCTGTTCGGTGTGCCGCGCTGGGGCGAGGGCGTCATTGCGCTCGCTGAAGCCCTCTGGTGGCTGGATGTCGCACTGTCGCTGGCCTGCGGCGTGTTGATTCCATATCTCATGTTCACCCGACAGGAGCACAGCATCGACCAGATGACGGCGGTATGGCTGCTGCCCGTGGTGGCGGCGGAAGTCGCGGCCGCCAGCGGTGGCTTGCTCGCTCCGCACCTCGCCGATGGCCATTCGCAATTTCTGATGCTGGTGACCAGCTACGTGCTCTGGGCATTTTCCCTACCTGTGGCGTTCAGCATTCTGACCATCCTGTTACTGCGCATGGCCCTGCACAAGCTGCCACCCTCGAGCATGGCCGCTTCCAGCTGGCTGGCGCTGGGCCCCATCGGCACTGGCGCGCTCGGTATGTTGCTGCTGGGCGCCGATGCACCGGCCATTTTCGCCGCCAACGGCCTGCCAGGCATCGGCGAAATGGCCGCCGGCCTCGGTCTGATCGGCGCAATTCTGCTCTGGGGCTTTGGGCTGTGGTGGATGCTGATCGCGCTGCTGATCACCGTGCGTTACCTGCGTGCCGGCATTCCATTCAACCTCGGCTGGTGGGGCTTCATCTTTCCACTGGGCGTTTATGCGCTGGCCACGTTGAAACTCGCCAGCACCTTGCAACTGACCTTCTTCACTGTTTTCGGCTGTGTGTTGGTGGCGTTGTTGGCGGTGATGTGGCTGATCGTCGCCCGGCGTACTGTGCAGGGTGCCTGGAGCGGGGAGTTGTTTGTTTCGCCCTGCCTTGCAGGATTAGCGAAATAAATCACCAGGATTAGGTAATGTGTGGCCCTGAATCTGAATCTCTACCCAGACAAGGGACACACGGAAGATGAGTCACCCCTCACAGTTCGCCTTGCTTCGTACCCGGCGCTTCCTGCCATTTTTCATTACCCAATCACTTGGCGCGTTCAACGACAACATCTTCAAGCAGTCGCTGATCCTCGCCATCCTCTACAAGCTGACCATCGAGGGTGATCGCTCGATCTGGGTCAATCTGTGCGCACTGCTGTTCATCTTGCCGTTCTTCCTGTTCTCGGCCCTGGCCGGCCAGTTCGGTGAGAAGTTCGCCAAGGACGCGCTGATTCGTCTGATCAAGCTCGGCGAAATCGCGATCATGGCGGTAGGCGCCGTCGGCTTTGTATTCGATCACTTGGCGCTGATGCTGGTCGCGCTGTTCGCCATGGGCACGCATTCGGCACTGTTTGGGCCAGTGAAGTACTCGATCCTGCCGCAAGCGCTGCATGAAGATGAACTGGTTGGCGGCAATGGCCTGGTGGAAATGGGCACTTTCCTGGCGATTCTTGCCGGGACCATCGGCGCCGGGATCATGATGTCGTCGGCGCAATACGCGCCCATTGTGTCCGTTGCAATCGTCGGCATCGCCGTGCTCGGTTACCTGGCCAGCCGCAGCATTCCCCGCGCCGCGGCGTCATCCCCGGAAATGCGCCTGAACTGGAACATCTTCAGTCAATCCTGGGCCACCTTGAAGCTGGGCCTGGGGCAAACGCCGGCGGTGTCGCGCTCGATTGTCGGCAATTCGTGGTTCTGGTTTGTCGGCGCGATTTATCTGACGCAAATTCCGGCCTACGCGAAGGAGTGGATGCACGGCGACGAAACCGTGGTAACGCTGATTCTGACCGTATTCTCGGTAGGGATCGCGCTCGGTTCGCTGCTCTGTGAAAAGCTCTCGGGGCGCAAAGTCGAGATTGGCCTGGTGCCCTTTGGCTCGTTCGGTCTGACCGTGTTCGGCCTGCTGCTGTGGTGGCATTCCGGGGGAATACCGGACAGCGTCAGCGGCCACGGCTGGATTGCAGTGCTCGGCTTTGGCCACACCTGGCTGGTATTGATCGACATTCTGGGGCTGGGGATCTTCGGCGGTTTTTACATTGTGCCGCTGTACGCCTTGATTCAGTCGCGCACCCCGGAGAACGAGCGGGCGCGGGTGATAGCCGCCAACAACATTCTCAACGCGCTGTTCATGGTGATCTCGGCGATTGTCTCGATCGTATTGTTGAGCATGGCCAAGCTGTCGATTCCCCAGCTGTTTCTGGTGGTGTCGCTGCTCAACATCGGCGTCAACGCCTATATATTCAAGATCGTCCCCGAGTTCAGCATGCGCTTCATGATCTGGCTCCTCAGCCATTCCATGTACCGCGTGGAGCATCGCAATCTCGATGTGATACCTGACGAAGGCGCGGCTTTGCTGGTCTGCAATCATGTGTCCTTCGTCGACGCCTTGCTGATTGGCGGCGCCGTGCGCAGGCCGATTCGCTTTGTGATGTATTACAAAATCTACAATCTGCCGGTGCTGAACTTCATCTTTCGCACGGCGGGGACGATTCCCATAGCAGGGCGTCAGGAAGACATCCAGATATACGAAAAAGCCTTCACGCGCATTGCTCAATACCTGAAAGAAGGCGAGCTGGTGTGTATTTTCCCGGAAGGCAAGTTGACCGCCGATGGCGAGATCAATGAGTTCAAGGGCGGGCTGCGACGGATTCTTGAAGAGACGCCGGTGCCGGTGATTCCGTTGGCGTTGCAAGGGTTGTGGGGGAGTTTTTTCAGCCGCGACCCGGATAAGGGCGTGTTCCGTCGGTTGTGGTCGCGGGTGACATTGGTCGCCGGGCCGGCGGTAGCGGTAGAATCGGCTGAGCCGGTGAAGCTGCAAGCCTTGGTCGGCGAGTTGCGCGGAACGCTGCGTTAACAACTCCAGACTGGCGCGGGCCGCTGCGGGGCGTGCCCGCCATGACGCTGGCTCAGCCCGCCATCGCCAAGCGGTTACGACCTTCGCGCTTGGCCACGTACAGCGCGCTGTCGGCACGGCGCAGCAAGCTTTCGGACGATTCACCAGGCATCAAGGTCGAGCAGCCGAGGCTGACCGTCAGTTCGATGGTGTTGCCATCGGCGGAATAATTGCGTGCCTGCGCGGCGAATCGTAAACGCTCACCGACTATCGCTGCAGCTTCGCGGCCGGTGTTCGACAGCAGAATCAAAAACTCTTCACCGCCGAAACGAAACACCATGTCGACGTTGCGCAGCTGGCTCTTGATCGACGCGGCCACCGCTCGCAGTACATCGTCACCGGCGCTGTGGCCGTGGGTATCGTTGATGTGTTTGAAGTGGTCGATGTCCAGCATCAGCAGCGATAAAGGTTGCAGATGACGCCGGGACATTTCGATTTCCCGTTGCAACGTCTGGTCCATGGCAATGCGATTGCCAGTGTCGGTCAACGGATCACGCAACGCACTTTGTGTTGCCGCGCGATAAAGCAGGGTGTTGCGCATCGGGTACAGCAGCGCCGACAGCAGCGACTCGAGATTAGCCTGTTCCTGCACGTTGAATCGCTGATTGCGGCGGAACACCAGTTCGCCCAAATGCTCGCCTTCATGGCTGAGGCTGTAGCTGACCGAATGATGGCCGCGAACGCCGAACTCCAGACGCAGATCACTGGCCTTGTGCGTATAGCTCAAGGCATCAAGCGGTACCAGTCGCTGAATCTCCCGGAAGAACAGCCCCAGAATGCGCTGCGGTTCCAGGCTCGTCTGCAACTGCAGACTCAATTGCTGGCGCAGTTGCGCAAGACTGACCGGCCGTTCCAGAATTGCAGGCTGTTGACCAAAGCCCAGGCGTTGCAATTTGGCGCTATCAAAGTCAATTGCGTTGGTCTGGGAAGGTGATTTCATATAGCAGTCGCCCCTAAGCAGTAAGCTGTCTTACAGGCTGGGTGAGAGCGGCTTTAGGCTGCGCGTCGTACTGGTCCGTCAGTCCCGTAGGACATTTCGTACAAGTCTAATCTGCTTTGTCGAACTTACGTAGTCTGTCGACTCAAGCGGCGCCCCATTTGCTGTCACACGGCGTGTCTGAGCAGGATTAGAGCCAGAGTTAAGCCATTCGGTTCACTAGATATAAAACCTTTCTAAATCAATATATTGAAGCGTTAATCAAGCATTTATGAGCGTTGAGGCGGCAGTTGTTTGACAGTTTCAATGCTCATTTACGACGTTATTATCGTTTCGCGACGAATTTACGCCGCGAAACAAATGCGACGTGCGGCACTACTGTGCGTTGAATGCCTGGCCGTTGATGCCGGTGCTGTCCGGTCCCATCAAGTAAAGGTAAACCGGCATGATGTCTTCAGGCGTCGGATTGTTCAGCGGGTTCTCACCGGGGTAGGCCTGTGCGCGCATGCTGGTTCGGGTCGCGCCCGGATTGATGCTGTTGGAGCGCACCGGCGCTACGGTGTCGACTTCGTCCGCCAGAGTTTGCATCAGCCCTTCGGTGGCAAATTTGGACACACCGTACGCGCCCCAATAAGCACGACCCTTGCGGCCGACGCTGCTTGAGGTGAACACCACTGACGCGTCCTGCGACAGCTTCAACAGTGGCAACAATGTGCTGGTGAGCATGAACATCGCATTAACGTTGACGTGCATCACGCGCATGAAATTTTCGCCGGACAGCTGTTCGATCGGGGTGCGCGGGCCGATGATCGACGCGTTGTGCAGCAGGCCGTCGAGATGGCCGAACTCGGTTTCAATCATCGCCGCCAGCTCATCGTATTGATGCGGCTGGGCGGTTTCCAGGTTGAACGGGATCACCGCGGGTTGCGGGCCACCGGCAGCCTCGATTTCGTCGTAGACCTGAGTCAGGTTGGCTTCAGTCTTGCCCAGCAGCAAAACGGTGGCGCCATGCGCGGCATAAGTCTTCGCAGCAGCTGCACCGATGCCACGACCGGCGCCGGTGACCAGAATGACCCGGCCTTTGAGCAATTCGGGGCGGGCGGAATAATCAAACATAAAAAAACCTCTGCAAATCATTAAATGCGGATATGAGCGAGGCCGGAAGGCAAAGCGCAATCCTGTAGCAAGAGACCGCTCCCCCTGTAGCAGCTGCCGAAGGCTGCGTCCCCTGTAGCAGAAACCGCGCTCCCTGTAGCAGCTGCCGAAGGCTGCGTCCCCTGTAGCGGAAACCGCGCTCCCTGTAGCAGCTGCCGAAGGCTGCGTCCCCTGTAGCAGAAACCGCGCTCCCTGTAGCAGCTG
>NZ_CABVGX010000071.1 GCF_902497625.1 Pseudomonas fluorescens
TCCTCGACAGCAATCAGCCGCGCACGATTAATATAGACAACGATGCCGCCACCGGAGAATTGGCGCTTTTCATCGACTTCAAGGTTGAACAGGCGGGCAAGGTCGTAGGCGTTGCCGGGCTGGGCCTGAGCATGAAAGAACTGTCGGAACTGATCCACAATTACAGTTTCGGTGAGCGTGGCAAGGTCTATCTCGTGCGTTCCGACGGTCTGATCCAGGTTCATCCGGAATCGCAATTCAGCGGTAAACGCACGCTCGCAGAGCAAATTGGCGCGTCGGCAGCGCAGTCCGTCATGGGTCAAAAAGTTGCCACCAACAGCAGCTTCATCCGCGATGGCGAAGACTTTCTGGCGTTGAGCCTTCCATTGCGTGACCTCGGCTGGACCCTGGTGGCCGAAGTGCCGCAGTCGCAGATCTACGCCGAAGCCCGTAAAGCGATGTGGATGAGCAGCTTTATCGGCCTGGCAGTGGCGCTGGTTTGTCTTCTCTTGGTGGTGGTACTGGCCCGTGGCCTGGTGCGGCCGATCCGTCAGGTAACAGCGGCGCTGGTAGACATCGGTAGCGGTGGTGGAGATTTGACTCACAGGTTAGATTCCAGTCGCGCCGATGAGTTGGGAGACCTCGCACGCGGCTTCAACCGATTCCTCGACAGCCAGCGCGAAATGATCGGGGAAGTGCTCACCACCAGCGAGCGTTTGCGCACAGCAGTCAGCCAGGTGGCGAAGGTGGTCGATAACACCGCCGAGCGTTCCGGGCGTCAGCAGGAAATGACCGATATGGTCGCCACCGCTGTTCATGAGATGGGCTTGACCGTGCAGGAAATCGCGCAGAACGCCGGCAATGCGGCGTTCGCTTCGCAAACCGCCCGCGATGAAGCGATGCAGGCGCGCGAAGTGGTCAGCGGCTCGATCCGGCATATCGAAAGCATGTCCGACGAGATCGGCCTTGCCGCCAGTGCGGTGGGCGAGTTGGCGAATCAGGTGGCGTCTATCGATCAAGTCCTGGCGGTGATCCGCGGGATTTCCGAGCAGACCAACCTTCTGGCATTGAACGCCGCTATCGAAGCGGCACGCGCCGGGGACATGGGGCGCGGGTTCGCCGTGGTCGCCGATGAAGTGCGCACGCTTGCACGCCGTACGCAGTCGTCCACCGACGAGATTCAACAGATGATCGGCAGCCTCAAGCAAGGCGCGGAGAATGCGGTGTCGTCGATGCACACCGGGCAAGCGGCGACGGGTACCGGCGTGGAGTCGAGCCAGCGTACCGGCGCCTCGCTGACCGCGATCACCGGGCAGGTCGAGCGAATCAGCGACATGAATCATCAGGTGGCGACTGCGACGGAAGAACAGTCGGCGGTCACGGAAGAGATCAACCGCAACGTCCAGGGGATTTCCGATCTGGCGCGGGCGACGGCGGGAGAGGTCAGGGCTTGTCGTGAGGATTGTCAGATGTTGCAGCGCTTGGCCGATGATCTGGCGCGGCAGATGGGTGGATTCAAGTTGAGCTAAAAAAAAATCGCAGCCTCGTTTCACTCGACAGCTCCTACAGGTTCAAGCGGATCCTCTGTAGGAGCTGTCGAGTGAAACGAGGCTGCGATCCTATTTGTGGCCCTCACGCAAATCTATGTCAGATCAAAACCACTCATCCTGCATCCCGAGACACACATCATCCCGCGCCTCGAGAATCGCCAGTTCATGGTGGCAACCCGGTATTTCCCACGTCAGGAAATACCGCGCCGCCTGCAGCTTGCCCTTATAGAAGCTCACATCCGCCGCATTGCCGTTCGCTAACCCTTCCTCAGCGCGGATCGCCTGTTCCAGCCAGCGCCAGCCGATCACCGTATGTCCAAACACCTTCAGATACAGCGCCGAATTTGCCAGGCTGCTATTGACCTTGCCCTGCCCTAAATCCGTCAGTAATCCGATGGTCACCGTCTGCAGACGCGCGACCAGTTTCTCCAGCGGTTCGCGCAGTGCCGTCAATGATTCGTACGCCTGCGCGCGTTCGGCTGTATCGGCCAACAATCGAATCAACTGCTTGAGCCCCGCACCGCCGTTCTGCGCCAGCTTGCGGCCCAGCAAGTCCAGGGATTGAATGCCGTGCGTGCCTTCGTGAATCGGGTTCAAGCGGTTGTCGCGGTAATATTGCTCTACCGGATATTCGCGGGTGTAGCCGTGGCCCCCAAGAATCTGGATCGCCAGCTCATTGGCCTTGAGGCAGAACTCCGACGGCCATGATTTGACGATCGGCGTGAGCAAATCCAGCAGCTCGTGAGCGTGTTTGCGTTCGGCTTCAGTTTCAAGGGTCGTTGTGTCGTCGAACAGTCGAGCCGCGTACAGCCCCAGGTCGAACGAGCCTTCGACATAGGCTTTCTGGGTCAACAGCATGCGCTTGACGTCGGCGTGCTGGATGATCGCCACCGGCGCGGTATTTGGATCCTTGCTGTCCGGCACTCGCCCCTGCGGACGTTCGCGCGCGTATTCCAGCGAATACAGGTAACCGGCATAACCGAGCATCACCGCACCCATGCCGACGCCAATGCGCGCTTCGTTCATCATCTGAAACATGTAGCTCAAGCCCTGATGCGGCTTGCCCACCAGATAGCCGACGCACTGCCCGTTATCGCCGAAATTCAGCGCGGTGGAGGTGGTGCCGCGCCACCCCATCTTGTGGAAAAGCCCTGCCAGCAATACGTCGTTGCGCTCACCCAGGCTGCCGTCATCGTTGACGAGGAATTTCGGCACGATGAACAGTGAAATACCTTTCACCCCGGCCGGCGCATCCGGAAGTTTGGCGAGGACCATGTGCACGATGTTCTCTGACAGCGGGTGATCACCGCCGGAGATGAAGATCTTGTTGCCCTTGAGTCGATAGGTGCCGTCGGACGCAGGCTCCGCACGTGTACGAATATCCGACAACGACGAACCGGCATGCGGTTCGGTCAGCGCCATGGTGCCGAAAAAGCGGCCGTCGATCATCGGTTGCAGGAAGCGTTGCTTCTGCTCGTCAGTACCGAAGCTTTCGATCAGATTGGCCGCGCCCATGGTCAGGAACGGGTACGACGTCGAGGCTGCGTTGGCCGATTGGAAATGTGCGAAACAGGCTTGCGATAACAGCGTAGGAAGCTGCATGCCGCCAGCGTCGAAACTGCGCGCGGCGTTGAGGAAACCGGCTTCGAGGAAGGCATCCACCGCCGGTTTCACTTCCGGAATCAGAATCGCCTGACCGTTTTCATAACGCGGCTCGTTCTCGTCGTTCTTGCGATTGTGCGGGGCGAAGAACTTTTCGGCGATGCTGCGGGCGGTGCCGATCGCGGCATCGAACGTTTCGCGATTGTGCTCGGCGAAACGCTCACGCTGAGTCAGACCTTCGGCATCGAGGACTTCGTACAGCTCGAAAGCCAGATTGCGGGAACTGAGCAACGTCTCGGACATGGCGGCCTACCTGTAAAAAAGTATGCCGCAGTCTAGGAAGACTTGTCGAAATGTGGAAGGAAGATAGATGGGGGTGATGGGGCGGCACAAGCTTCAAGCTTCAAGCTACCAGTGAAGGCGGTTCGCGGGAATCGCAACTGCCTTTACTTGCGGCTTGTAGCTTGAAACTTGCAGCTATTTTTAACCGATTGTCATCAAGCTGGCATTACCACCCGCCGCAGCGGTGTTAACGCTCAACGCCCGCTCGATCACCAGACGCTCCAGTGCAATGTTGGTCTCGCCCTGTGACAACCCGTGAACGCCAACAATGGCGCCAGCACGCTTGGCCACTTGCTGGCACGTTGCGCGCAGCTGGTCGGAGTGGCCGTGGTGCAGGACTGCATCGAACACCACTTCGTCCTTGCTCCAGTCGGCGACCCGCTTGATCTTCGATTGAACGTCCTTCGGCAAACGAGCGAACACGGCCTTGGTCAGCTCAGTCTCCGGCCACACGGCCGAACCGCCGACGGCCAGGACCGCCGCCAGTTGGGTCAACAAATCGCCTTCAACGTCGGCCAGGCACAACACGTGTTCGCGCGGCAGGATAGCGTAGCTGTTGCGCTCGCCGGTCGGGCCCGCCAACTGACGAGTGATCCCGCTCTGCGACTGTGCGGCGAACTGCACGCACAGGGCGCTCAGTTCAGTCAGTTTGTGGCTGTCGGCCCACGCTTTTAATGCGGTCAGCGGTTTGCTCATGGCATCGCGCAGACGAACGTCCGGTGCCGCGATTGCATCACCGCGAGCGAAGGATTGTTCGATCGCATCGGTAGGCCGCGTCGACAACAGACGGTACAGATACAACGGACCGCCGGCTTTCGGCCCGGTACCCGACAAACCTTCGCCGCCGAACGGTTGCACGCCCACCACAGCGCCGACGATGTTGCGGTTCACGTAGACGTTACCGGCATTGACGTTGTCGATCACCTTGGCGATGGTCTCGTCGATGCGGGTGTGCACGCCCAGGGTCAAACCGTAGCCCGACGCATTGATCTGGCCGATCAACTGGTCGATGTCTTTGCGTTTGTAACGAACCACGTGAAGCACCGGACCGAAAATTTCGCGCTGCAACTCATCAAAGCTTTCCAGCTCGATCAGCGTCGGCATGACGAAGGTGCCGCGTTTGACCTCGTCGGAATCGGCGATAGCCACCTGATACACATTGCGACCTTTGTCGCGCATCGCCTGGATGTGCTTCTCGATGCCCGCCTTGGCTTCGGCGTCGATTACCGGGCCGATGTCCACGGACAGCCGCTCAGGGTTGCCGAGGCGGCATTCAGCCATGGCACCTTTGAGCATTTCGATGACACGGTCTGCCGAATCTTCCTGCAAACAGAGGACGCGCAGTGCCGAGCAACGCTGACCGGCGCTGTCGAAAGCCGACGACACCACGTCGATCACGACTTGTTCGGTCAGCGCCGAGGAATCCACGATCATTGCGTTCTGGCCACCGGTTTCGGCGATCAGCGGAATTGGGCGACCCTGTGCATCCAGACGACCGGCGACGTTGCGTTGCAGCAAGCGAGCGACTTCGGTGGATCCGGTAAACATCACGCCCTTGACTCGATCGTCGCCGACCAGACGTGCACCCACGGTTTCGCCACGGCCCGGCAGTAATTGCAGCACGCCCTCCGGAATGCCCGCTTCCAGCAGTAAACGTACGGCTTGTGCAGCGACCAGCGGGGTTTGTTCAGCAGGTTTGGCCAATACCGGGTTACCGGCAGCCAATGCCGCAGCCACTTGGCCGCTAAAGATTGCCAGCGGGAAGTTCCATGGGCTGATGCACACCACCGGACCCAGTGGGCGGTGGGCGTCATTAGTGAAATCGTTACGAGCCTGCACTGCGTAATAACGCAGGAAATCCACGGCTTCGCGCACTTCGGCGATGGCATTGGCGAAAGTCTTGCCGGCTTCGCGAGCCAACAGGCCCATCAGCGGCTGAATCTCGCCTTCCATCAAGTCGGCAGCACGCTCGAGGATCGCCGCACGTTCAGCGGGCGGGGTGGCCTGCCAGATCGGCGCGGCATTCAGGGCGCACTGGATCGCGTTGTCGACATCCTCGACGGTCGCTTCCTGGACATGGCCGACCACGTCACGCAGATCGGACGGGTTCAACACAGCTGCAGGTGTTTCGGTGCTGGAAGCGCAACCGAGCATCGGCGCCGCTTTCCAGTCGTTATGAGCGGTTGCCAGCAAAGCACAGGACAGCGAGGCCAGACGATGTTCGTTGGCCATGTCGATGCCGCTGGAGTTGGCGCGCTCGGCGCCATAAAGATCACGCGGCAGCGGGATACGCGGGTGCGGCAGGCCGAAGCCGCCTTCCAGCGTCGCCATCTGCTCGATGCTGGCCACTGGATCGGCCACCAGTTCCTGAATGGAAATGGACTGGTCGGCAATGCGGTTGACGAACGAGGTGTTCGCGCCGTTTTCCAGCAGGCGACGCACCAGGTACGCCAGCAGGGTTTCGTGAGTGCCGACCGGTGCGTACACGCGGCACGGACGATTCAGCTTGCCTTCGGAAACTTTGCCTACAACCTGTTCATAGAGCGGTTCGCCCATGCCGTGCAGGCACTGAAACTCGTACTGACCCGGGTAATAGTTCTGACCGGCGATGTGGTAAATCGCCGACAGGGTGTGGGCGTTGTGCGTAGCGAACTGCGGGTAGATGACTTCCGGTACCGACAGCAATTTGCGCGCGCATGCGATATAGGAAACGTCGGTGTACACCTTGCGGGTGTAGACCGGATAGCCTTCCAGACCTTCAACCTGGGCGCGTTTGATTTCGCTGTCCCAGTACGCGCCCTTCACCAGACGAATCATCAGGCGATGACGGCTGCGGCGAGCCAGATCGATCACGTAGTCGATCACATACGGGCAACGCTTCTGGTAAGCCTGGATGACGAAACCGATACCGTTCCAGCCGGTTAACTGCGGTTCGAAGCACAGGCGCTCCAGCAGATCCAGCGACAGCTCGAGACGATCGGCCTCTTCAGCGTCGATGTTCAGGCCGATGTCATATTGCTTGGCCAGCAAGGTCAGCGACAGCAGGCGCGGGTACAACTCTTCCATCACACGCTCGTACTGCGCACGGCTGTAACGCGGGTGCAGTGCCGACAGCTTGATGGAAATGCCCGGGCCTTCATAAATCCCACGGCCGTGGGACGCTTTACCGATCGAGTGAATGGCTTGTTCGTACGAAGCGAGGTACTTCTGCGCGTCGTGCTCGGTGAGTGCCGCTTCACCCAGCATGTCGTAGGAATAGCGGAAGCCCTTGGCTTCGAACTTGCTCGCATTGGCCAGGGCTTCGGCGATGGTTTCGCCGGTGACGAATTGCTCGCCCATCAGGCGCATGGCCATGTCGACGCCCTTGCGGATCATCGGCTCGCCGCTCTTGCCGATGATCCGGCTCAGCGACGAAGTCAGGCCGGCTTCGTTGTGGGTGGCGACCAGTTTGCCGGTCAGCAACAAGCCCCAAGTGGCAGCGTTGACGAACAGCGATGGGCTGTTGCCCAGGTGCGGATGCCAGTTACCAGTGCTGATCTTGTCGCGGATCAGGGCATCACGGGTGCCTTTGTCCGGGATACGCAGCAGCGCTTCAGCCAGGCACATCAGCGCCACGCCTTCCTGGGACGACAGGGAAAATTCCTGCAACAGGCCCTGAACAATGCCGGCACGGCCGCCGGCGCTTTTCTGATTGCGAAGTTTTTCGGCAATCGAAGCAGCCAGCTTGTTAGTGGCTTCAGCCATGGCCGCTGGCAGGCGCGCCTGCTCGATCAGCATCGGCACCACTTCCGGCTCGGGGCGACGGTAAGCGGCCGTGATGGAAGCACGCAGTACCGATTGCGGCAGGATGCTTTCGGCGAATTCGAGGAAGCACTGGTGGGCGTGATCCAGCGGCGCATCGACGTGATCGTCGGCGTCCTTGGTTAAACCGTTCAGCTCGGTCAGGGTTGCACCACCCTCGAGTTTCTCCAGGTAATTGAAAATCGCCTGTTTGATCAGCCAGTGCGGCGTGCGATCTATCGAGGTCGCGGCGGCTTTGAGGCGCTCGCGGGTCGGGTCGTCAAGTTTGACCCCAAGAGTGGTGGTAGCCATATTTTTATCCTCATGTTTGCCACGACTGCGTGGCATCAGCTGGCGGCAAGATTAGCTGCGCCCACTTCGAGGTGCAACCGGGTGCAACCCTTTTTTGTCGGATTTATCTGCAACTCGTCAGGAAATAAATTCCGGAACGAAAGTACCGCTCCTGCTTGGTGCTTTTGCTTCTAGCAGAGCCCATTAACTGCGCTAAAAGGGAGCAAAAAAGCGCGTTTGTCCGATATTTTTCATTAGGTGCAACTTATTCTCGAGAAACTGGTTGCACCTTATTTGCTTTGTTGAATAGCATTCGCGGCCAAGGTGCAACCGACTCCGAAGTCTGGTGCACCGGCTGATGGCTTTCCTGGGGAAACATCAGTCATAAATGCGTGGGTCTATAATCGTCTGTCAAACGTCATCGTTTGCGAGCGGTTTACAAATACCGCCGCTACATAAAAACAAAGCCAGGGCGTAACTCAATGAGCGTTAGCAATCCAACCTTGATCACCTTCGTGATCTACATCGCAGCAATGGTGCTGATCGGCTTGATGGCCTATCGCTCCACCAACAACCTTTCCGACTACATTCTGGGCGGTCGCAGCCTGGGCAGCGTGGTGACTGCATTGTCCGCCGGCGCCTCCGACATGAGTGGCTGGTTGTTGATGGGCCTGCCGGGCGCCATTTACATGTCCGGTCTGTCCGAAAGCTGGATCGCCATCGGCCTGATCGTCGGTGCTTACCTGAACTGGCTGTTCGTCGCCGGGCGTCTGCGCGTGCAGACCGAGCACAATGGCGATGCATTGACCCTGCCGGATTATTTTTCCAGCCGATTCGAAGATAACAGCGGCCTGCTGCGGATTATCTCTGCAGTCGTGATCCTGGTGTTCTTCACCATCTATTGCGCCTCCGGCATCGTTGCTGGCGCTCGTCTGTTCGAAAGCACCTTTGGCATGTCCTACGGGACTGCGTTGTGGGCCGGTGCTGCGGCGACGATTGCCTACACCTTTATCGGCGGATTCCTGGCCGTGAGCTGGACCGACACCGTACAAGCTACGTTGATGATTTTCGCGCTGATTCTGACGCCGATCATCGTCCTGCTGGCCACCGGTGGCGTCGACACCACGTTCCTGGCGATCGAAGCACAGGATCCAAGCAATTTCGACATGCTCAAGGGCACAACCTTCATCGGCATCATTTCGCTGATGGGCTGGGGTCTGGGCTACTTCGGCCAGCCGCATATCCTGGCGCGCTTCATGGCTGCTGATTCGGTGAAATCGATTGCCAAGGCACGTCGCATCTCCATGGCCTGGATGATCCTGTGCCTGGTCGGCACCGTGGCTGTAGGTTTCTTCGGTATCGCTTACTTCTCGGCCCACCCGGAAGTTGCAGGTCCCGTGACTGAAAACCCTGAGCGCGTGTTCATCGAACTGGCCAAGCTTCTGTTCAACCCATGGGTTGCCGGTGTGTTGCTGTCGGCCATTCTGGCTGCGGTCATGAGCACCTTGAGCTGCCAGTTGCTGGTGTGCTCGAGCGCCCTGACTGAAGACTTTTACAAAGCCTTCATCCGCAAAACCGCCTCCCAGGTTGAACTGGTCTGGGTTGGCCGCTTGATGGTGCTGCTGGTAGCCTTGATCGCCATCGCGCTGGCCGCTAACCCGGAAAACCGCGTACTGGGTCTGGTCAGCTATGCCTGGGCTGGTTTCGGTGCTGCGTTCGGTCCGGTCGTGCTGATTTCCGTGATCTGGAAAGACATGACCCGTAACGGCGCACTGGCAGGCATCCTGGTGGGCGCGATCACCGTGATCGTGTGGAAACACTTCGAGCTGCTCGGTTTGTACGAAATCATCCCGGGCTTCATCTTCGCCAGCCTGGCGATCTACTTCGTCAGCAAAATGGGCGCGCCGACTCAAGGCATGCTTCAGCGTTTTGAGGCGGCCGAGGCTGATTACCGCCTGAACAAGTGAAATGCGGTGCTGATGCTTTGAGCGTTTGCTGAACCGCAAAACGGTCCGTTTCCATCTGGAGACGGGCCGTTTTTTTTGGCTTCTCCGGATTGGATGTGCGGCGTACGGTTTTGCGGTCGCTTGGGGATCGCGGCGGCCCCCGCCACTCAGCCGCCACCCCCTGACGTTCGTCGCCGTACAAGGTAAACTCACCGGCCTTCGCAGGAGCAATCATGAATTATCGTCACGCCTTCCACGCCGGCAATCACGCCGATGTGTTCAAACACCTGACTCTGACCCGCCTCATCGCCTTGATGTCGCGCAAGGAGCAGCCGTTTGCCTATCTCGACACGCACGCCGGTATTGGTCTGTATGACCTGCAGGGCGATCAGGCCAGTCGTACCGGTGAGTACCTGGAAGGCATTGGGCGTTTGTGGGATCAACCCGACCTGCCGGCGTTGACCGCTGATTACATGAAGGTTCTGCACGACATGAACCCGGATGGCCAACTTCGTTATTACCCGGGATCGCCGGAATTGGCGCGGCGTCTGACTCGACCGCAGGATCGGGTGATGCTTAACGAGAAACATCCGCAAGACGGGTTGTTGCTCAAGGAAAACATGGCCGGTGACCGTCGTGTGAAGGTACATCTGGGCGAGGGCTGGCATGTGCCGCGTGCGATGTTGCCGATCCAGGAGAAGCGGGCGGTGATGTTGATTGATCCGCCGTTTGAGCAGCTGGATGAGATGCAACGCTGTGCGGCGTCGCTGAAAGAGGCGATCGGGCGGATGCGTCAAACCGTGGCAGCGATCTGGTACCCGGTGAAGGATCAGCGCATGTTGCGTCGTTTCTACCAGGACCTGGCCGGCACGGGCGCGCCGAAGTTGTTACGAGTGGAGTTGCTGGTGCATCCGCTGGACACGCCGAACAGCTTGAACGGCTCGGGATTGGCGATTGCGAATCCGCCGTGGGGGCTGGAAGAGGAGTTGCGTGAGTTGCTGCCGTGGTTGTCGAAGAAACTTGGGCAGACTCAGGGTGGCTGGCAGATGGATTGGTTAATTGCCGAGTAGCAGCGGCAAGTTGCAAGCGGCAAGCTACAAGTAAAAGCGAAGTACGCGAGGCATTTCGCTTGCAGCTTGAAGCTTGCCGCTTGCCGCTATTTTTAGATCGGGCAAGTCACGCCTGTGCCGCCAATCCCGCAATACCCTTCCGGATTTTTTGCCAGATACTGCTGGTGATACGTCTCAGCGAAATACACCGTCGGCGCTTCTTCGATTTCGGTGGTGATTTCCCCTTTGCCAGCCTTGGTCAACTCAGTCTGGAACACTTGGGCACTGTGTTTGGCCGCTTGCAGTTGGGTCGGATTTGTCGCGTAGATCACCGAGCGGTACTGAGTGCCTATGTCATTGCCCTGGCGCATGCCCTGGGTCGGGTTGTGCAATTCCCAAAACATTTTCAGCAGCTCGTCATAGCTGACTTTCGCTGGCTCGTAGACCACCAGTACCACTTCGCTGTGGCCGGTCAGGCCTGAGCAGACTTCTTCATACGTCGGGTTCGGCGTAAAGCCGCCCGCGTAACCCACGACCGTGCTGACTACGCCTTCGCGCTGCCAGAACTTGCGTTCTGCGCCCCAAAAGCAGCCGAGTCCGAAGATCGCGAAATCCACATCAGTAACGAATGGGCCCAGCAGCGGTGCGTCGTGGACGAAATGTTTTTCCGGCAAAGACATCGGAGTTTCGCGGCCCGGCAAAGCTTGTTCTTTAGTCGGGAGCACGTTTTTGTTCACCAGAATTTCCGAGCGCAGGACCATTATCAGTCTCCTCAGTCAGGTTGAATGTGAATTGTCAGACACGCAGTTTGCCCAATGCCGGCCGGTTACGCACTACTCCTGTAGGAGCGAACTGTGGCGCCACAGTGTGCTGTCAGGCGAGCGGGCCGCGCGGGTAGCGCTTGAGCTTTTCGATCAGCTCAGAACCCGGTATCGGACGGTCGAACAGGTAGCCTTGGCCCACATCGCAGCGGTGACGGCGCAGGAAGGCCAACTGCTCGGCTGTCTCGATCCCTTCAGCCACGACTTTGAGTTTCAGGTTGTGGGCCATGGCGATCACGGCTGAAGTGATCTCCATATCGTCTTGGTTGTCCGGGATTTCGTGGATGAAGCTTCGATCAATCTTGATGATGTCGATCGGGAATTTTTTCAGGTAGCTGAGCGACGAGTAACCGGTGCCAAAGTCATCCATGGCAAGCGTCAGCCCGAGGCGCTTGAGCTGGTCGAGCTGCAAGTGCGTGTCTTCAGTGGCTTCCAGTAACAGCCCTTCAGTCAGCTCCAGCTCAAGCAGCCGGCCTGGCAGCGCTTCTTCCTTGAGAATATTGGCAATCGAAGCGACAAGGTCCGGGTCGGAAAACTGTTTCGGTGACAGGTTGATCGCGACCTGAAGATCGCCCAGGCCTGCGGCGGACAGTTCTTTGCTCATCCGACAAGCCTGGCGCGCAATCCATTTGCCGATCGGGATGATCAGCCCGGTTTCTTCGGCGACGCTGATGAACTGGTCCGGGCGGATCATGCCTTTTTCCGGATGATTCCAGCGCAGCAGTGCTTCCATCCCCAGCAATCGGCCGCTGCGCAGGCACAACTTGGGCTGGTAGAACACGTCCAGCTCGTTTTGAGTCAGGGCACGCCGCAAGTTGTTCTCGACAAAGAGTTTGTAACTGGCCTCCGCGTTCAACGCTTCGGTGAACACCTGAACCTGATGTTTGCCGTTGGCCTTGGCCCTGTGCAGCGCGAGGCCGGCGTTACGCATCAAGGTCTGCGGATCGCGGCCGTGCAGCGGCGCACAGGAAAGCCCGACGGAACCGGTCACGCTGATCAGTTGGTTGTCGACGAACATCGGCTTGTCGAGCGTCGCCAGCAATTGATTGGCAATGCGCTGACCTTCCGCCAGGTCAGTGTTGTCCAGCAGTACCGCGAATTCGTTACTGGCGAAACGTGCCAGGCTGCCGCTCGGGCTCAGGCTGTTGCGCAGGCGTCGGGCGAGGCTGATCAGCAGTTTGTCGCCGGTCTGATGGCCGAGGCTGTCGTTGATGCGCTTGAAATTGTCGATGTCCACCAGCAACAGGCAGATCGGGGTATCAGTGTCGCGAGCAAAGCGTTCATCGAGGTTGCGAATGAACGAGGGGCGATTGCCGAGGTTGGTCAGGTTGTCCGTGTAGGCCAAACGTTCGATACGCTGTTGCGCGAGTTTGGTCTGAGTGATGTCTTCGTAGATGCCGATGTAATGCGTCAGCTCGCGGTTATCACCATAGACCTTGGAAATCGACAACTGGCCCCAGTACGGTTCGAGGTTTTTCCGCCGGCTTTTGAATTCGCCCTGCCAGCTGTTGCTCTTGGCCAATGCCGAAGGGGCGTCGAACAGGAGTTCGCTGAGGTTCTCCAGAGCCGGTAGTTCCGACAGCCGCTGGCCGTGGACTTCTTCGGTGGTGTACTGCGTGATCGCCGTGAAACTGGGGTTGACGTATTCGACTACGCCGTCGCAATTGACCAGCAAAAAGGCGTTGGCGCTTTGTTCCACGGCGCGCTGGAACAAGTGCAGAGCGCTGGTGGCGGTGCGGCGGTTATGGTTGTTGATGACTTGAGCAAACTGGTCGGCGAGCTCACCCGCAAAGGCAATTTCGTCGGATTGCCAGGCTCGGGTGGCGCCGATCTGTTCCAGGCACAACACGCCGACCACTTGCCCATCGACGCGGATGCTGGCGTCGAGCATGGCGTTCACGTCGCAAGGTCGCAGACTTTCAGCCATGCTTCGGGTGCGCGGATCGTGCAGTGCATTGTGCGCGTCGATCGCGCGGCTGCTCTGTAGCGCTTCGAGATAATCAGGGAAGCTACTGACGTCAATCGGTTCGGGCATCAGATATTCGCCCGAGGCGCGATGGTACGCCGATATCGGCACCAGCATCGAACCATCGAGATTCCAAAGGCTGGCGCAATCGATTTTGTAAATGTCGCAGGCGCTGCGAGTGATCAGTTTGGCGGCTTCCTGCAAGGAGTTGCCGCTGCTGTAGCGCTGGCGAGTCAGCAGCAGGATCAGATCCTGCTGCGCGCGCACGCGATCCAGATGCAGCAACTGTTCCTGCTGCGCACGCTGATTGAGCTCGAGGGCGATCTGCAGGCGCGAATTCTGGGTCTCGAGATCGAGCGCGGCAGCCAGCGGCTCGCCCTCCAGTACTCCATCAATAACCATCAAATAGCCGCGCAACAGGTGCCGATTGTGTTGGCGGTAACCTTCGCCAACTTCTAGCAGGCTCAACGACCCGGCTGCTGTGTGCAGGGTATAGCGAATCAGATAGTGCGGGCTTTGCGTCAGTTGCTGCTGGACAGCGTCGTGAAGTTGATAGCGCGCTTCAGGCTCCATCAGGCTGGCGTAGGGCGAGCCGATCAGTGCACAGAGCTCAACGGCCGGCAAGCCGAACTGGCGCTCGCAATTGGGATCGAGAAACAGCAGCGCCCAGCTAGGTTCATTCAGCCGTTCGAAACGCAGCATGCCGAGCCGCGAGGGCACGGGCAATTGCGTCACTACCTCGGCCACCATACGGCTGGTGGCATCAGGTTGGCTTTTCATAGGGAGGGAAACTCGCTTCGATTTATGCTGATCGCGCCGGGCTCTCGCCCTCTTTTCTGTTGTCTGCGGCAAGGTTGCATCATTGCAATACCGACTGACAAGAGACATGAAGGCCAAGTGCTATAAGAATATGTCGGCAGGCGAAGGGAATTCTCCAGTGCGCGGCTCAAACTAATGGTTTCAGCGGAAAAATTATCGAAGCGTTATCGCTGTCGACTGCAGTAATTTGCAGTCGCGATCGTGGTAATTGACGTGCATCTGCTCGGCATCAACCACCAAGTGGGCGAAGTTATCCTGGCTGATCACCGGGCTGGTCAATTCATGTCGGTAATCGCCCGCCGCAGTTCTGGCCAAGGGCTGGTCCAGAATGAATGTCGATGCCTTGGCGTATGGCAGCATTTTGCTGTTGCACAGGGGCGACGACACGATGGTGTGCACCTCAAACTGCGGGTCTTCACTGTGGGTCAGTCGACTGGTAAGGGAGCCATGCACATCGCCAGAGATGAAGAAGACGTTTTTGAGCTGGTGCGTACGGATGGTTTCCAGCAGCCGCAGGCGTTGTTCGGGAAAAGCCTTCCAGGCGTCATCGCCCTGGCTTTTGCTGTCGGGGTAGAACATGACACTGGTAACCACCAATTTTACCCGCGCCGGGCTGTTGATCAGCCATTCGCACAGGGCTAGCTCTTGTTCTACGTCGAGGATGCGCCGGTTATCCGCTGACAGATTTCTGCGAGTGCGGCTGTCGGTGACAAACCATTCGATATCGCCATGGGCAAACTGGTACCAATAACGTTCCAGATTCACATTGATTTTGCCATCGGCCAATAGCGCATGCGCCGGACTGTGACTGGCTTGGTAGAGTTCATAAGCGGCAATTGCATTTTTGTACAGGAACTCATCATTGTCATTCTTGTTGGCAGGCCAGTTATCTTCAATTTCATGGTCGTCCAGTATCATGTAAGTGGATACGCCCGACATCAACTTGCTTATATGTGGCTGAGAGAAGGCTGTACGATATTTTCTTAGTATGTCTTTAAGTTCACGGTCGGGCGCAATAATATTCAAGTCGTCGACGTATATTTGATCACCGGTCATTATTATTGCGCTGATGGCAGGTTCTGCACGCTGTGCCAACTTATTGATCGACGCAAAAATACGGTCTCCTACATGCGGCGCCGAAGCGATCCCGGCAGTCATCCGCAAGTACCGGCAAGAACCTACGATATAAGCCCTTGGAGCTTCGAGTTGGTCCGACAGTGTGCGAAATCGGTAAATCTCCTTTGGCCATTGCAGCGGCAGTTCCTGCACCGAATCTACCGTGTGCGTCGGGTTCATGAGGCTGAACCAGCCAGCCTGGTATTCATATTGCGTATTGGCCGCAAGACCATTTAATGCAATGACGTCAGTCATATCCCGCGAGGAAGACAGTTGTGTAAAAATGCTTTTCGTCCACTGCTCTTCATGAACTCGCCGATAACGAATGCCCGCAAATGTCACGGCGTTTTGTTGATGTTCGCCGCGCAGAAAAATACGTGCGTGCTCAGAGGTGGTGTGGCCAGTGATTGGTCCGACGGTAGGTTTAAGCATGATCGAGTCCATTCGAAGTCTGGTTGATTTCAGGGTTTACTTGTCTTGAAAACTTGACCAAGCCTAAGTATTGAACCCTGAAAAAAACCGAGCCGAAATGGATACGGGTTGTAGGTGATGTTAGCTACAAAAGTAGGAAACAGTTTCACTGTTATAAAAAGCAGGCAAAAAAAAGCCCCGCCAGGTTGACGGGGTTGAGGTACGAGCGTGGCGCTCGGAAAACGTGGATTGCAACAGGCCCTCCAGTGAAGGAGGGCCGGTCGCTGTTACAACAGGATGGTGCGGATGTCGGCCAGCAGGTCGCTCAGGCGCTTGGTGAAACGTGCAGCCGCAGCGCCGTTGATCACGCGGTGATCGTAGGAAAGCGACAGTGGCAGCATCAGTTTCGGCTGGAAGGCTTTGCCGTCCCAGACTGGTTGGATGGTTGCCTTGGAAACGCCGAGAATCGCCACTTCCGGCGCGTTGACGATCGGCGTGAAGCCGGTACCGCCAATGTGCCCGAGACTGGAAATGGTAAAACAGGCGCCTTGCATGTCGTCAGCGGTGAGCTTCTTGTCGCGGGCTTTCGCGGCCAGCGCAGCGGCTTCGGCTGCCAGTTGCAACAGGCTCTTCTGATCGACGTTCTTGATGACCGGTACCAGCAGGCCTTCAGGGGTGTCGACCGCAAAGCCGATGTTCACGTACTTCTTGCGGATGATTGCCTTGCCGCTTGGGGCCAGCGAACTGTTGAAGTCCGGCAGTTCCTTGAGCAGGTGCGCGCAGGATTTAAGCAGCAGCGGCAGGATGGTCAGTTTGACGCCAGCCTTCTCTGCAACGGCTTTCTGAGCGATACGGAACGCTTCCAGGTCGGTGATATCAGCCGAATCGAACTGAGTCACGTGCGGAATGTTCAGCCAGCTGCGGTGCAGGCTGGATGCGCCGATCTGCATCAGGCGGGTCATCGGCACCTCTTCGGTTTCACCGAAGCGGCTGAAGTCCACGACCGGAATCGGCGGGATGCCCGCGCCGCCGGTTGCGCCAGCAGCGGCCGGTGCTTCCTTGGCCTTTTGCATCATGGCTTTGACGTAAACCTGCACGTCTTCTTTCAGGATGCGACCGTGCGGGCCACTGGCGCCGACGGCGTTCAACTCGACGCCGAACTCGCGAGCCAGCTGGCGTACAGCAGGGCCAGCGTGAACCTTGGCGCCCGGCTTGGCTGGTGCAGCGGCAGGTACAGCCGGTGCCGTAGCAGCAGGTGCAGGTGCAGGTGCAGCGGCAG
>NZ_CABVGX010000072.1 GCF_902497625.1 Pseudomonas fluorescens
GCCGGGGCCAGGGCCAGTTGCGTTTGCCAAATGGCATTCAGCAATGCGTGATCAAGGCTCTCAGCCTCAAGGAAGCCTTGTTGGTGGTCAAGCGCACCGAAGCGCTGCCGCAAATCCTCGACAGCGCGGTGCTCGATATGGAGCAGGGCGACAATGCCGAGGTTGCGCGCTTGAATGGCTACCTGCACGCCGTCGTGGCGTTCGAGCAGAAACCGGACAGCGAGTGGCTGCAACTGACTTTTCGCTTCGTCGATCAGGATGCACAGAAGCTCGATTACATCTCGCGCCTGATCGCACGCGGTACGGCGCAAAAGCATTTTATTCCGGGTGCGTAATCTTCGTCGCCTGACAGTCCGCTATCGCGAGCAAGCTCGCTCCCACTTGGAATGCGTTCCCCTGTGGGAGCGAGCTTGCTCGCGATGGGGTCATTAAATTCACCACGCATCTGTTGAACTGCCCATTTTGAAACTACCTACCCCCCAGCCCCCTCGCACCTGCTAGGCTCCAACCCAAGTCTCACTCGACAGATACCTGCCCATGCTCGCGCGCCTGTTGTTGTTCTGTGGTCTGTTCGTGGCCTGCACGTCGGCCGTGGCGATGACCATCTACAAGTCCAAAGATGCCAATGGCGTGGTCTCCTACAGCGACCGTCCCACGAAAGGCTCCAAAGTGTTCGTCTTCCGTGATCGCATGGACGAAAACCTGGAGCGGCAGGTGTACCTCGACATCCAGAAACAGAAGGGCACGGACAGCGTGTTCGTGCGCAACGACCTGTACGCGCCGGTCGAGATCGAATTGAGTTTCTCGGGTCTGAAAAACGTCAGCGGCGCGCCGAGCCGACCGATTCGGCGGGTCATGCCCGCGCGTAGCAGGATCCGTCTGGCGCTGCTCACGCCCAAACAGTCCGGTCGACCGCTCGTGTATGTCCCGAAGTTCGAATATTCCCTGGGTGACCCCTCAGGCGCCGCCATGGCCTACCGATACCCGCTGCCGTGGCGTGGCGGACCGTTTCGCCTGAGTCAGGGCGCCAATGGCCAGTACAGCCACTACGGCCCGAAAAACCGCTTCGCCATGGACATCGCCATGCCCGAAGGCACGCCGATCATCGCGGCGCGCGGTGGCATCGTAGTGAAAACCGAGAATAAACAGACCGGCCGCGGCACTGACCCGTCGGGCAATTTCGTGCGAGTACTGCACGATGATGGGACGATGGGCGTCTACCTGCACCTGCAACGGGGGTCGGTGAGCGTTAGGGAGGGGCAGCGAGTGTCAGTGGGCAGTGCCTTGGCGCTGTCAGGCAACACCGGCAACAGCAGCGGCCCGCACCTGCATTTCGTGGTGCAGCGCAATACCGGCCTTGGCCTGGTATCGATCCCCTATCAGTTCGCTCAACCGATGGGCAGTCTGCCCAACTTCGCGCTGGGCAAACAATAAGGCCAAGCGGATACCTGTGGTGAGGCGGCTTGCTGTGCAAGGAGGCTTGCCTGTGGCGAAGGGGCTTGCCTGTGGCAAGGGGGCTTGCCTGTGGCGAGGGGGCTTGTCTGTGGCGAGGGGGCTTGCCTGTGGCAAGGGGGCTTGTCTGTGGCGAGGGGGCTTGCCTGTGGCGAGGGGGCTTGCCCCCGTTGGACGGCGAAGCCGTCCCAAAATCAGCAAAATCCAGTATTACAGGAAATACTTGGTTGCAGCTTTGGGGTCACCCCCCAAAGCTGCTGCGTATAAATGAATGCGTCTGCTGCGCAGCCGAACGGGGGCAAGCCCCCTCGCCACAGGCAAGCCCCCTCGCCACAAAAGCCCCTCAGCCTCAATCCAGCATCAACACCTTCGCCAAAACGATCTTCGGCCCTTTCATCTTTTTGATGATGATCCGCAGGCCTTCGACTTCCAGTACTTCCTCTTCTTCCGGCACGCGCTTGAGGCTGTCGTATACGAGCCCGGCAAGGGTTTCGGCTTCCACATGGTCCAGGTCAATACCCAGCAGGCGCTCGACCTTGAACAGCGGCGTGTCACCGCGAACCAGCAACTTGCCCGGCTGATAAGCGAGGATCCCGCGCTCGGCCTTGCGGTGTTCGTCCTGGATGTCGCCGACCAGCACTTCCAGCACGTCTTCCATGGTCAGGTAGCCGATGATATTGCCATCGGCCTCTTCAACCAGCGCGAAGTGCGAACCACCCTTGCGGAATTGTTCAAGCAATTGCGATAACGGCATGTGCCGCGACACCCGCTCCAGCGGCCGAGTCAGTTCGGCGAGGTTGAACGACTCGGGGATGTGGTCCAGCGCGGCCAGTTCCAGCAGCAGATCCTTGATGTGCAGCAGGCCGACGAACTCCTGAGTATCACTGTCGTAAACCGGATAGCGGCTGTATTTGTGGCGACGGAACATCGCCAGGATTTCCTTCAGCGGCGCATTGAATTCCAGCATCACCAGATCTTCGCGGGAATTGGCCCAGTCGACCACTTCCAGCTCACCCATTTCCACTGCCGAGGCCAGGACGCGCATGCCTTGGTCGCTGGGGTCCTGACCACGGCTGGAGTGCAGGATCAGTTTCAATTCTTCGCGGCTGTAATGGTGCTCGTGATGCGGGCCGGGTTCACCCTGGCCGGCGATACGCAAAATCGCGTTGGCGCTGGCATTGAGCAGGTAGATGGCCGGGTACATCGCCCAGTAGAACAGGTACAGCGGCACTGCGGTCCAGAGCGACAGCAGTTCGGGTTTACGGATGGCCCAGGACTTGGGCGCTAGCTCGCCGACTACGATGTGCAGATACGAAATGATGAAAAACGCAGTGAAGAACGACACGCCCTTGACCACTTCGGCGGACTCCACGCCCACCGCGCTCAGGACCGGCTCGAGGATGTGCGCGAACGCCGGTTCACCAACCCAGCCCAGGCCCAGCGAAGCGAGGGTGATGCCCAGCTGACACGCCGACAGGTAGGCATCGAGCTGACTGTGCACAGTGCGCAGGATATGTCCGCGCCAGCCGTTCTTCTCAGCAATGGCCTCGACCCGGGTCGAGCGCAATTTGACCATGGCGAACTCCGCCGCAACGAAAAAGCCGTTGAGCAAAACCAGGATCAGAGCAAAAAGGATCATGCCGAAATCGGCGAAGAGTGTCGCGAGGGTCAAGCCAGGGGATGGGTCCATGATGGAGTTTTGCGGGTTCCGTGTATTCGAATAGGGAATTGATGCGGTGCCTGAAAGGCAGGCACAAGTCAGCCAATGTAGCGGCTGACTCGGCGATTGCCTAGTGAAGTGTGCTGACCGGTATCAATCCGATGTGCTGACCACCACGGATTTACTCATCTGGGCCGGCGCGAAATGGCAGGTGAACGTACTGCCGTGGCCGGGCACACTGCTGATTTCCATGCGCGCGCGGTGGCGCAGCAGCACGTGTTTGACGATCGCCAGACCCAGTCCCGTGCCGCCGGTGCTGGAGTTGCGACTGGAATCGACGCGGTAGAAACGCTCGGTGAGGCGCGGCAAGTGTTTGCTGTCGATGCCGATTCCGGAGTCCTGCACACTCAAGTGCGCCCCTTGCTCGTCGCCCCACCAGCGGATGCGGATATTGCCTTCGGCCGGCGTGTATTTCACCGCGTTGAACACCAGGTTGGAGAACGCGCTGCGCAATTCGGCTTCGCTGCCCTTGAGCAGAATTGTCGGGTCGGCTTCCAGCGTGATGCGCTGATTTTTCTGAGCGGACAGCTGCTGTGCGTCGCTCTTGATCGACTGCAGCAAGCCATCAATGGCCACCGGCTGGTTGTCGGAGGGGTAATCGGTAGCTTCCAGCTTGGCCAGCAGCAACAGGTCGTTGAGCAGCGTTTGCATGCGCCCGCCTTGCTGTTGCATTTGCTGCAGGGCACGGGTCCAGCGCGGGTTCACTTCCTCGACATTGTCGAGCAGGGTTTCCAGATAGCCGCAGATCACCGTCAACGGAGTACGCAATTCGTGGGAGACGTTGGCGATGAAATCTTTGCGCATCTGTTCTAGCTGATGGATGCGCGTCACGTCGCGCACCAGCATTAAATGCTCGTTATTGCCGTAGCGAGTGATGTACAGCTGAATGCGCACGCGATCATTGGTCGGCGAGGGGATTTCCAGCGGCTCGACGTAGTTGTCCTGCTCGAAATATTCCTTGAAGCGCGGGTGGCGTACCAGATTGGTTACTGGCTGGCCGCTGTCCTGCGGGGTCTTGAGCCCGAGCAGGGTTTCTGCCGCGCGGTTCCACCATTCCAGGTTGCCGTCGCTGTCGAGCATGATCACCGCGTCTTTGAGCGCGGCGGTCGATTCCTGGACCCGATCAATTACCGCTTGCAGACGCCCGCGCACGCGTTGATCGCGGCGTTGCAGATGATAGATGCTGTCGAACACCTCGCCCCACAGGCCGTAGCCATCGGGCGGTGCTTCATCGGATTTGTGCAGGCGCAGCCATTCGTGCAGTCGCAGCAGTTGCTTGAGGGTCCACACCAGATAAAGGGCCAGCCCCGCAGCGAGACTCCAGCCGTAATAGCCGGTCGACAGGCCGATCACCAGGCAGACGGTGACCAGCAACAGCATGTGGCGGATCAGGATGCCATGCCAGTTTTGGTTCACGTGTACGCGCGTCCTTGAAGAAAAACAGCTTCCAGCTTCAAGCCTCAAGCGGCAAGGTTGAAGCGGTCTGGCTTTAGCTTGCCGCTTTAAGCTTGCAACTTGTAGCTGCCGTCATGCTTTGGTGGAAAACCGATAACCAGTGCCGCGCACGGTTTGTACCAGATTTTCGTAAGCATCGCCGAGGGCTTTGCGCAGACGACGAATGTGCACATCGACGGTACGTTCCTCGACATACACGTTGCCGCCCCAGACCTGATCCAGCAACTGCCCGCGGGTATAGGCGCGCTCCTGGTGGGTCATGAAAAATTGCAGCAGGCGGTATTCAGTCGGGCCCATCTCGGCAGGCTTGCCGTCGATGGTCACGCGGTGGCTGATCGGGTCCAGCAGCAGCCCGCCCACTTCAATCGGCGCTTCGCCGTCGGTCGGGCCAGCGCGGCGCAGCACGGCTTTGAGGCGCGCGACCAGCTCGCGAGGGGAAAAAGGTTTGGTGATGTAATCGTCGGCGCCGACTTCCAGACCCTGAATCTTGTTGTCCTCTTCGCCTTTGGCCGTGAGCATGATTATCGGGATATCCCCGGTCAGCTCATCACGCTTGAGGCGGCGCGCCAGTTCGATACCCGACGTGCCCGGCAGCATCCAGTCGAGCAGAATCAGGTCCGGCTTGCGGTCCACGATGATCGCGTGAGCCTGTTGCGAGTTCTCGGCCTCCAGGCAGTCATAGCCAGCCATTTCCAACGCAACGGCGATCATCTCGCGAATGGGCGCTTCGTCGTCGACGATCAGAATGCTCCTGCCAACCATGCCGTTAATCCTCTTGTCATTTAACTGTCTTGCGCCGCATTAGATAACGGAATTATTGCAGTCGTGTGACAGTATTTTAGTCGGCCAGCGATTGCGGGGATCCTGAACTAAGCTTTAAGTCCGAATCCTGACAACCACAAAAGGAAGGTTTCCATGACTCAGTACACGCAATCCTGTAAAGCTTTGATGCTGGTAGCGGCGCTGGCATTGCCTTCGATGGCGATGGCCGCGGAGCCTGCCATGGTGAAAGACGGCATGATGGTCGACCACAACGGCATGACCCTGTACACATTCGACAAGGACTCTGGGGCCAATTCGATGTGCAACGACTCATGTGCAGAAAACTGGCCGCCGCTGGAAGCAAAAGCCGGTGACAAGGCGGAAGGGAAGTGGACGGTGATCAAACGCGATGACGGTACTGCGCAGTGGGCTTACAACGGCAAGCCGGTGTACACGTTTATCAAGGACAAGAAAGCCGGGGATATGACCGGCGACAAGATGAAGGACGTCTGGCACGTAGTCCGCGAATAGCAGATGTAACCTTTAACAGTTGGCGAAGCCTGCGTTCGGTTCTGCTGCCGGACGCAGCCTGCGGCAGCTGCTACATGGAGCGGGTTTTTCAACGCAGCGCGTAGTCCGCGACGATCCCGACGAAAATCGCCAAACCGGCCCAATGATTGTGCAGAAATGCCTTGAAGCAGCGCATCCGGTCCTTGCCGCGGGTGTACCAGAATTCCCAGGCAAAACAGCCCGCCGCTGCCAGCAAGCCCAGGTGGAACCAGCCGCCCAGCTCAAATTGTGATCCGGCCAGCAGCAGGCAACCCAGCGCCAGACCCTGCAACGTCAGAATGATCACCCGGTCCGCTTCGCCGAAAAGAATCGCCGTGGATTTCACACCGATCTTCAAGTCGTCATCACGGTCGGTCATCGCGTAATAGGTGTCGTAGCCCACCGTCCACAGCAAGTTGGCGATGTACAGCAGCCACGCTGCCGCAGGCAGTTCCCCGGTTTCAGCGGTGAACGCCATCGGCATCCCCCAGGAAAACGCCGCGCCCAACACCACTTGCGGATAATAGGTGTAACGCTTCATGAACGGATAACTGAAGGCGAGCGCCAAACCGCCCAGCGACAACCAGATTGTCGTGGCGTTGGTGCACAGCACCAGCAGGAAACTCATGCCCATCAGCAACGCAAAAAACACCAAGGCTTCTCTGGCGCTGATCCGGCCACTCACCAAGGGTCGCTGCTCGGTGCGTTTTACATGGCCATCAACCTTGCGATCCGCCCAGTCATTGATCACACAACCACCGGCACGGGTCAGCACCACGCCGAGCACGAAAATCACGATATTGGCCATCGACGGTGAACCCTCACCGGCAATCCACAATGCCCACAGCGTTGGCCAAAGCAGCAGGTAAATGCCGATCGGCTTGTCCATACGCGTCAGCTGAATGAAATCCCAGGCGCGCGGATTCAGGCGATTGAGGGACTTGAGCAGGCTTTGGTACATCAGCAATTCTCCGGATGCGCGCGAGCGGCGAGCCACAGGGTCGGCAGGAAAATCTCGGCCACCAGAACGCTTAAGGCGCCGCGGTCGAAGCGCGAGCGCCTGCCCCACAAACCAGCAGCTCGGCATTGGCTCGGCAACCAGTGCGCAGGGTAGTGGCAGACCTCGATGGACCCGCGCTGAAACGCCTGGTCGCAAAACAGCAACTCGCCCAACGAACGACTCCCCAGTTCATCCATGTGCAAACCATCGCCCTGCAACGCGCTGCGCGACGCTACGCTGCGCGCGAAAACCCAAGGCTGATCGTGACCGCGCAAATACACCTCGCGTACCCAGCCTTCGCTGCCTTCAGCCAGGCCCAGCGCCGCACATTCGTCGGTGCGCAGGGCTTGCCAGCCTTCGAACAACGGCGTGACGCTGAACGCGTCGCTGGACAGGCCCGTCAGCCGACGGGTCAGCGAACCTTCGTCGAACAGCCAGTCCAGCGTCGGAGTATCGGGGAGGGGGTTCAATTGGCTTTGAGGCAGCCAGAGTGGCGCGTTTGTGTGTTGCACAATGAGTCATTATTGGCAGCAAATGAGGCGGCGAGCTTACCATGTCGGTCGGCGATTTTGATTGATCCGGCTGGCCATTACGTTGAACAGGCTTGCATCTGCCGGGTCCGATCAGTACAAAACGCCCTGAGCCGGCAACGCTTCACCCATCGACCGTTCGCGCCGGTAAAAGCCTGAATCCTGAGGAAGTACCTGAATGAAAAAGTGGCAATGTGTGGTCTGCGGCCTCATCTACAACGAAGCCGACGGTTGGCCGGATGACGGCATAGCGCCGGGCACCCTGTGGCAAGACGTGCCGGAAGACTGGCTGTGCCCGGACTGCGGCGTCGGCAAGATGGATTTCGAAATGATCGAAATCAACTAAGAATTAAAAAGGAGTAAGGCATGAACTCACCTGTCGTGATCATCGGCACTGGATTGGCGGGTTACAACCTGGCCCGGGAGTTTCGCAAACTCGATGGCGAAACCCCGCTGCTGCTGATTACTGCCGATGACGGGCGTTCTTACTCCAAACCCATGCTTTCCACCGGGTTCGGCAAAAACAAGGATGCCGACGGCCTGAGCATGGCCGAACCCGGCATCATGGCCGAGCAGTTGAAAGCCGAAGTGCG
Source organism: Pseudomonas fluorescens (assembly GCF_902497625.1). Lineage (GTDB taxonomy): Bacteria > Pseudomonadota > Gammaproteobacteria > Pseudomonadales > Pseudomonadaceae > Aquipseudomonas > Aquipseudomonas fluorescens_BQ. Next base: position 8,062 of record NZ_CABVGX010000072.1, read on the forward strand.
CACACATACGCGCATTAGCGGCATCGACCCGGGCCACAAGCGCTTGTGGATTGGCGAAGAGTCGGTGACTTATCGCGACCTGATCCTGGCTTGGGGCGCCGAAACCGTGCGCGTGCCGATCGAAGGCGATGCCACAGATGCAGTGTTCCCGATCAATGACCTCGAGGATTACGTACGCTTCCGTGCGGCAGCGGCGGGCAAGCGGCGGGTCCTGGTGCTGGGCGCCGGATTGATTGGCTGTGAATTTGCCAATGACCTGATCCTTGGTGGTTATGAGGTTCAACTGGTCGCGCCGTGTGAACAGGTGATGCCGACTTTGCTTCATCCGGCCGCGGCCGCTGCTGTCCAGGCAGGACTGGAAAGCCTGGGTGCGCGGTTCCATCTCGGCCCGGTGCTTAATCGCTTGCAACGTGTTGCTGATGGCCTGGAAGCGCATCTATCGGATGGGCAGGTTATCCCCTGTGACGTGGTGGTTTCGGCCATCGGCCTGCGCCCGCGCATAGATCTGGCGGCGGCGGCCGGTATTCAGATCAATCGGGGAGTGGTGGTCGATCGTCACTTGAAAACCTCTCACGCCAATATTTATGCCTTGGGCGATTGCGCTGAGGTCGATGGGCTGAATCTCCTGTACGTGATGCCCCTCATGAGCTGTGCGAGAGCGCTGGCGCAAACCCTCGCCGGCAATCTGACGGCGGTCAGCTACGGCCCGATGCCGATCACGGTGAAAACCCCAGTCTGCCCACTGGTGGTATCCCCACCGCCACGGGGAGTGGAAGGTGTCTGGACCGTCGAAGGGCAGGGTGCTGACATCAAGGTTTTATGCCGCGACGCCACGGGTCAACTGCTGGGTTATGCCCTTACCGGCACGGCTGTGATGGAAAAACTGGCCCTGAATAAACAGCTTCCAGCGGTGCTGGCATAAATACAGGTCGTTCTGTCGGAATCACCCTTGTTTTGTCCTCACAAAGGTCGCGCCGAGACTGGCGCGGCATCTCGCTGCATGCCATCCTCATTCCCGTCTGCCGCAGAGTAGAGCACCTGCGGCGCTTTGGTCGCTGTCCCAACGAGGACAGCACGGACATAACAACAAAAAACCGTCAAAGGGGCTTCATATATGCGTAAACCAGAACTCGCCGCAGCCATTGCTGAAAAAGCAGATCTCACTAAAGAACAAGCCAACCGCGTTCTCAACGCCGTCCTCGAAGAAATCACCGGCGCCCTGCACCGCAAGGACAGCGTGACACTGGTCGGCTTCGGTACCTTCTTGCAGCGCCACCGCGGCGCCCGTACCGGCAAAAATCCGCAAACCGGTGAGCCAGTCAAAATCAAGGCCAGCAACACCGTTGCATTCAAGCCAGGCAAGTCGTTGAAGGACAGTGTTAATCCGTAACCAGTAGTGCGGCCTGCCTTGCGGGGCAGAGAGATAAGAATGGGCACGCCAACCGGGTTGGGTGTCCATTTTTTTATGCATGGAGAAAACAACGACGATCGTCGACCAAGACGCGATCCGTGTAGCAGTTGGGGAAGCCAGCGTCCGTGGCATTACTGTCCCGGCTTGATGCGTGGTTGGGACTGAGAAAGATGAATCGCATTAATAAGATGACTTGGCAGTCATCTACGGCCAAAACAACGCTATCTCCTTTAAATGCGGGCCGATAGTGTTGTCACTCGCCGAAGCCGCTACACTGCCGGACGCTTTCATTTTTTCCTGAGGCTGTACCCATGAAATTTCGTTTTCTTCTCTGGATGCTGGGGTTGCTGATGGGCAAAGCCAGTCGGACCAATCCTGCGTTTCAGCAGCAGCTCGGTGACAAGGATTTGGTGTTCCAACTTCAAACTAAGGACGGGAAAGTGTCACGGCATTTTTGTGTGAAGAATCAGCGCGTCACCAGTAAATCGGGCATGTTCCCCGAGCCTGCGTTTTCGATTGCGTTCAAGGATGCGGCGTATGGCTTTGCCACGATGCAGGCGAAGAACAAGCAGTTAGCGTTTATGACGGGGATTCAGGACAAGTCGATTGAGATCAGGGGCAATCCGGCGCTTGTAATCTGGTTTCAGGGATTGACCAAATATTTGAAACCACGGAAAGCCAAGCCGAAGGCATAATCTTTTAGATAGCTTCGCCGTAATGGCCCCAGAGCAATTTAACGTTTCAAGTTGTCCGCAATTGTAATATTCATCAGCACAACTCAAAAGCTGTCATTTCTAACAGGTGTTTTTTGCTTAGCTTGATGCTTAATTAGGGCCATTCCAACCCCCCCCCTAACAGTCATTGAGTAAGCAAAGTCATGATTAAGACATCTGGTACAACAAACTCAGCAGGCACTCTTGACCTGAATTTTGGAGAGGGCGGAGTTGTAACACCGCCGGCGGGGACTCGTTCAATTGCCGTCCTTGATGATAGAAAGGTAATTGTTTTGACAGGTGCCAGCCTGCAGGAGCCGCTTACGCTGGCTCGGCTAAATGAAACCGGGAAGCTGGATCCATCATTCGGAATGGATGGCGTGGTCAAAGTGCCAGTTACTGGCTACAGGATGCTGGCAGAAAGCGTGATTGCTCTGGAAAATGGCAAATACCTGATTTACGGTTATGAAGCCGGGACAGCCCCCACCAGAACATATGTCTGTCGACTGTCAGAGAACGGTCAGATAGATCCCTCGTTCGGAGAGAACGGCATGGCAACGATACGGGTTCCGGAACTTGCCGTCGTTGAAAACGAACAGGCTTGCCGATTTATCAATGACCAGGAAAAAGATGTCGCCATCGATGCCGTTTTTTTTGGCGATAAACGAATAGCGGTATCGGAACAGCATGGCAAGGTCTATGTGGGCGCTCACATTTATACCAATACCGCAGGTTTTCAAGGTGTTGTTTATCGACTCAACGATGATGGTTCGCGGGACACGAGCTTTAACGGCGGCCACCTATTAATCAAACCGGAGTTTGGTCCCGGTCTTCGCATCCTGACGTTAACGTCCCAAAATGACGGGGTGCTGGTCGGTGGAGCCTTTACTGCTGGTACTGGTGCGCCCGAAGTTGCTTTTTTGAAACGCTTTGACACGAGAGGCAATGCTGACCTTTCATTCGGCGAGCGTGGAACTGTAATTATTCCAAATGGCATCGAAGGAAGAAGGTCATTAATTACCTCCGTAGCCATGGGTGACAGCGGTCTGATTGTCGCGTCCGGCGAGTCCTACAAAGGCGGCGCAACTGAAGGTTTGATAGTTGTCCTTAATCCCGATGGAGGTTTGAATCGTGTATTCAATGAAGGCCAGCCTCTGTACGCCAATTTTCTGCAGAACCTTATGTTCTCGACACTCGTCTTGCAATCGAACCTAAAGATACTGGTAACGGGTTCGGGCGACGAGGGCAACTTGATGGCTGCGCGTTATGAACTTGACGGCTCTCTCGATCCTACATTTGGAAACAGTGGCTGGGTCATCATTAATCCGAAAGAGAAACTGACTGCTTTAAGCAGCGAGCTCACGCCCGATACTAAAATTGTTGTACTTGGGAAAAGTGGTTCTCGGATGTCTGTCATGCGCTATCTGGGGTGACATCGAGACTTGAGAGATGGGTCGGGTGGACCTGGGCTGATGCTGCGCGAACCGGCTCGCTCTCACAGGGGTTACAGAAGTGAGTGGGAGGGAGCCGGTTGCGGGTGGCTGTTCGACGAAGGGTTCAGGTCTGGCTGAACTGCGAAGCCAGTTCGCGTAACAACACTTCAGCCTCGAGGACCTTAGTGACGACGTCATTGGCCTTTTCCCGCGTCAGGCCCAGGCGCTCCAGCAGCGCATCAGGAATATCTTCATCGGGGCCCGAGCCAATATTGCGGCTGCGCAGCAGACGTACCGCCAGGCACACCAGATTCGGGTATTCAGCGTAGGCGCCGTCGTAGGCCGGATCGTGCTGAAAACGCAGCGCGGCGGCCAGTTCTTCGGGCATGTCCCAGTAGCGCATCAACCATGAGCCGATCTGTTCTCGGCTGATGCCCAGCAGGTGTTGCTCGACGTAGCTGTGGCACAGGTGCGGGTTGACCTCAAGGTGACGGCAGATCAGCGAGAAGTGCGGCGGAAACACATGAGCCAGCAACAAGTAGCCGAAGTTGTGCAGCAAGCCGGCGAGGTAGGTCAGGCCGGCTTCCGGACGTTGCGCGCGGGGCATGGCGCGGGTCAGGCCCTCGATCACTGCGGCGGTGTAGATCGATTGATGCCAGTACGGCGTGGCGTGTTGCGGGTGATCCTTGGGCAGGCTCATGGTTTTGCCCAGGGCCAGGCCCAGCGCAAGGTTGATTACCAGATCGAAACCCAGCACCCGCACGATCGCATCTTCCACCGAACGAATCTTGCCCGGCGAAGCGTAATACGGTGACGCGGCCCAGCTGACGACTTGTGCGGCCAGGGCCGGGTCGGTTTCCACCACGCCGGTGATGTCGTCGATAGTCGCGTTAGGGTCGACGCGCAGCTTGATGATCTTCTGCGCCGTTTCGGCCAGCGGCGGAATCTCGATGGTCGCTTCAAGGCGTTGCTGAATGCGTCGCGCAGTGAATGCTTGAACGGCTTGGGTAATTTCCTTGCCATCGTCGTCGGGGCGGTCGAGGTTCGGGCGGATGCTGCTCAGGTTCTCGCCAAAGTTCGCGGCGCTGGCTTTGGTCAGCATCGACTTGAACGCCTCGCTGGAAATTTCCAGCAACACGCCCGACTCGCCCGAGTTGATCAGCAACTTCGGTTCGCGCAGCAGGCATTCTTCATAGAGGCACGGCGAACTGGTCAGTGCGGGCAGGCCTGGCATCAAGCTCAGGTTGTGTTTGCCGAGCATTTTTACCAGGCGTTCGGTGGACACTGCAGTAAGGCGCCGACCGGTGAGTTCAGTCAGGCGATTGAGGTCGAGTAACTGGCTCTGTGGAAACAGGATCATCAGCGATCCGACGGCGTCGTCGAGCAAGACTGCCTGCACTTTGCGTGAGGCGTTCAGACCATGGTGGTCGCGGACCTCTTCATAAGCGATGCCCAGCTTATCGAGCAGCATCCGGATAACAGACGGAGCATGCGGAGTTTCGGGGGCGAGGGCAGCGTCAGTCATTAGTCTGTGTCCATATCAAACAGTTGTCGGAGTATAACCAGCTTGTTTAACACCATGGTCCAGAAACTGCGACCGTGCTCACACTTGTCCGTATTGCTGCCCATGGCGCAGCCAGCGGTCGAGCAATGGGCTGACATGCTCGGGCCAGCGCTCGAGTAAAGCCTGCGCGGCGTCGCGCACAGCGGGCAGCAGATCGGCATCGCGCATCAGGTCGGCGACCTTGAATTGAAGCAGACCTGTCTGGCGCGTGCCGAGCATTTCGCCTGGGCCGCGTAATTCGAGGTCTTTCTCTGCAATGATAAAACCGTCGTTGGTCTCGCGCATGATGCCCAAACGCTGACGACCGATCTGCGACAGCGGCGGATGATAAAGCAGCACGCAATGGCTGGCAGCACTGCCTCGACCGACCCGTCCGCGCAACTGGTGCAGCTGCGCTAAACCGAGCCGTTCGGGGTTTTCAATAATCATCAGGCTGGCGTTCGGCACGTCGACACCGACTTCGATCACCGTGGTAGCCACCAGCAACTGCAAATTGCCGGCTTTGAATTCGGCCATGACTGCGGCTTTTTCCACCGGCTTCATGCGACCGTGGATCAAGCCAACCTTCAACTCGCCGAGTGCAGCGGTGAGGTCTTCATAAGTGGTTTCGGCGGCTTGGCAGGTCAGCTCTTCCGACTCTTCGATCAGCGTGCAGACCCAATAGGCCTGACGCCCCTCGGCACAGGCGCCACGCACGCGCTCGATGACTTCAATGCGTCGTGTATCGGTGACCAGTACAGTGTTTACGGGCGTACGACCGGGTGGCAGTTCATCGAGAATCGAGGTATCGAGGTCGGCATAGGCGCTCATGGCCAGCGTGCGCGGGATCGGTGTGGCGGTCATGATCAATTGATGCGGGCACATCCGCCCACCGACGCCTTTTTGCCGCAGCGCCAGGCGCTGTTGCACGCCGAAACGGTGCTGTTCGTCGATGATCACCAGCGCCAGATTCTTGAATTTCACTTCGTCCTGAAACAGCGCATGCGTGCCGACCACCATCGGTGTGCCGCTGGCAATTTGCTCCAGTGCGGCGACGCGGTTCTTGCCCTTGAGCTTGCCGGCCAGCCAGGCGACCTCGATGCCCAGGGGGTCTAGCCAGCGCTTGAAGGTGATGAAATGCTGCTCGGCAAGAATCTCGGTAGGCGCCATCAAGGCGACCTGATAACCCGCTTCCAGCGCCTGTAGCGCGGCAAGAGCGGCGACTACGGTTTTGCCAGCGCCAACGTCGCCCTGGATCAGGCGCAGCATCGGCTCGTGTTGACTCAGGTCATAGGCAATTTCGTTGCCGACGCGCTGTTGTGCGCCGGTCGGAGCGAAGCCCAGGTTGGCCAGGTATCTGGGTGGTAACTGGGTGGCGCGGGGCATCGCCGGCGCGCGCAGCGAGCGCATGCTTTCACGTAATCGCTGCTGCGACAGCTGATGAGTCAGCAGTTCTTCGAAGGCCAATCGGTGCTGCGCCCAGTGATGACCGAGCGCGAGTTCGTCGACATCGGCATCCGCTGGCGGATGGTGCAGATAGCGAATCGCATCGGCCAGCGGCGCCAGTTGATAGTCCCGTGCCAGTTCTGTCGGCAACCAGTCGGGCAGGCTGGTCGGGCCCAGCATCGTCAGGGTCTGCATGCAGAGCTGGCGCAAGCGTTGCTGGGTCAGGCCTTCGGTCAACGGGTAAACCGGGGTCAGGGTTTCATCCACCGGCGGCGGTTCATCGCCGGTGATGGCGCGGTATTCCGGGTGATAGATTTCCAGCCCCGACGCGCCGGGCCGCGCTTCGCCGTAACAGCGAATTCGCGTGCCGCGCTTGAGGCCTTCTTTCTGCGCATTGCTGAAATGGTAGAAGCGCAGGCTGAGCCCGCCGGTTCCGTCCTGCAAACGCACGACCAGGCTGCGACGGCGGCCCATGACCACATCGGCGCCGCTGACGGTGCCTTCGATCACGGCATCCTGGCCAGGGCGCAAATGACCGATCGGGACCACCCGGGTGCGGTCCTGATACCGCAAGGGCAGATGGAACAGTACGTCCTGAAGATTCTCCAGGCCAACCTTGGCCAGTTTTTCGGCCATGGCTTCACCGACACCCTTGAGCGCCGTCACCGACACTTGCGACAACTCGGTCATGACTGTTGCTTAGCCAGCCACCGGCGCTGGCGGCTTGGCCACCGAGCACAGGCGGATCGAGTCGGCGAGGATTTCGATTGCCTTGGGCCGCGGAAAGCTCGCGCGCCAGGCGATCGCTACTGTTCGAAACGGCACCGGCGGCGTCAGTGGACGCACTTCGATCACGCCGGGTGCGTAATGGTGGCTGTCGACGGCCGAGAGTGGCAGGATCGAGATGCCCAAACCGGAGGCGACCATGTGGCGAATGGTCTCCAGCGAGCTGGACTCCACCGTGGTGTGCTTGGCGCCGTCGCTGCCTTTGGTCAGCGTCGGACAGGCCTCCAACACCTGATCGCGGAAGCAGTGGCCTTCGCCCAGCAGCAACAGACTCTTGTCGTTGAGCAGGCTGGCGTCGATTGATTCTTTTTGCGTCCACGGGTGTTGAGCCGGCATCAGCACATAGAACGGCTCGTCGTAGAGCTGCAGGGTCAATACGTCGGCTTCGTTGAACGGCAGGGCGATGATGATCGCGTCGAGCTCACCGTTGCGCAGCTTGTCACGCAGCACGTGGGTGAAATTTTCTTCAATGTACAGCGGCATCTGCGGAGCCACGCGGTGTAGCTGCGGGATCAGATGCGGAAACAGATACGGGCCAACCGTGTAGATCGCGCCGACTTTCAACGGGGCCGTCAGCTGGTTTTTGCCAGCCTGCGCCAGTTCGCGAATCCCTTGAGCTTGCTCCAGCACTTTTTGCGCCTGGGCCACGATGCCTTCGCCGACCGGAGTCAGGCGTACGGCGCTCTTGCTGCGCTCGAAAATCAGCACACCGAGTTCGTCTTCAAGCTTTTTCACGCCCACCGACAGGGTCGGCTGACTGACGTGGCAACGCTCGGCCGCGTGGCCGAAGTGCTGCTCTTGGGCGAGGGTAACGATGTAGCGTAATTCTGTAAGGGTCATGGCGAACGTCCGTGAAGTTGCGAGCCAAGCATAACGGCTGCAATCGATAGACGCACGTTATCAGACTGAGTGAGGTGAATGACACCGGGCAATGCGTGTATGCCTGGGTGGATATGCAAAAGGCACCTTTTGGTGCCTCTAGGCATATTCCCTTCCGTAGCAGC
>NZ_CABVGX010000073.1 GCF_902497625.1 Pseudomonas fluorescens
GAATTTCTTGACGACCATAGAGCATTGGAACCACCTGATCCCATCCCGAACTCAGCAGTGAAACGATGCATCGCCGATGGTAGTGTGGGGTTTCCCCATGTGAGAGTAGGTCATCGTCAAGATTAAATTCCGAAACCCCTATCTGCGTATGCAGGTAGGGGTTTTGTTTTAGTAGAAGTCACCAGTTTTCACCAGCTTGTTTCCGAAACGGGCCGGTCACAGAATTTCTTGACGACCATAGAGCATTGGAACCACCTGATCCCATCCCGAACTCAGCAGTGAAACGATGCATCGCCGATGGTAGTGTGGGGTTTCCCCATGTGAGAGTAGGTCATCGTCAAGATTAAATTCCGAAACCCCTATCTGCGTATGCAGGTAGGGGTTTTGTTTTAGTAGAAGTCACCAGTTTTCACCAGCTTGTTTCCGAAACGGGCCGGTCACAGAATTTCTTGACGACCATAGAGCATTGGAACCACCTGATCCCATCCCGAACTCAGCAGTGAAACGATGCATCGCCGATGGTAGTGTGGGGTTTCCCCATGTGAGAGTAGGTCATCGTCAAGATTAAATTCCGAAACCCCTATCTGCGTATGCAGGTAGGGGTTTTGTTTTAGTAGAAGTCACCAGTTTTCACCAGCTTGTTTCCGAAACGGGCCGGTCACAGAATTTCTTGACGACCATAGAGCATTGGAACCACCTGATCCCATCCCGAACTCAGCAGTGAAACGATGCATCGCCGATGGTAGTGTGGGGTTTCCCCATGTGAGAGTAGGTCATCGTCAAGATTAAATTCCGAAACCCCTATCTGCGTATGCAGGTAGGGGTTTTGTTTTAGTAGAAGTCACCAGTTTTCACCAGCTTGTTTCCGAAACGGGCCGGTCACAGAATTTCTTGACGACCATAGAGCATTGGAACCACCTGATCCCATCCCGAACTCAGCAGTGAAACGATGCATCGCCGATGGTAGTGTGGGGTTTCCCCATGTGAGAGTAGGTCATCGTCAAGATTAAATTCCGAAACCCCTATCTGCGTATGCAGGTAGGGGTTTTGTTTTAGTAGAAGTCACCAGTTTTCACCAGCTTGTTTCCGAAACGGGCCGGTCACAGAATTTCTTGACGACCATAGAGCATTGGAACCACCTGATCCCATCCCGAACTCAGCAGTGAAACGATGCATCGCCGATGGTAGTGTGGGGTTTCCCCATGTGAGAGTAGGTCATCGTCAAGATTGAATTCGAGAACCCCTGTCTGCTAACGCAGACAGGGGTTTTTTCGTTTTGGCCTTGTTATGCGTTGATGCGAGCAGAACGACCCGCTCGCAGAAGGGCTACAGCGTTTATTTGGAGGTTTTTCTGCTTTGAGCTGCTGGACCGGCGAGGTAGCGGGTGATCACCTCAACACCCCTGTTGAGGTGCGATTCAAGCAGCTTCACCGAACGTTCAATGTCGCGCTCTTTCACGGCTTGCAACAAGGCACGGTGATCTTCCTGGGACAGTTTGCCCAACCCCATCGACTCCAGATTGAAGCGCAGGAAGCGTTCCTCCTCATTCAGTCCATCTTCCACCAGTCGCAGAAGCCGGCGATTGGTCGCTTTAGCGTACAGCGCCATGTGGAAGAGACGGTTGAGCCGGCCTATTTCGGCGTAATCACGCTCGATTTCCAGCTCTTCGATGTAGCCCGCAGCCAGTGCGATGTCTTCGCCGTTGAGCAAAGGAATCGACAGGCGCAAGGCTTCTGACTCGAGCAGAATTCGCAGCGAATAAGTCTCTACGGCATCGCCCTGAACCAGTGGCGCAACAACAGCGCCTTTATGAGCGATGACATTGAGCAGAGATTGCGCTTCCAGCTGCCGCAAGGCTTCACGTACGGGCATGCGACTGACGCCGAACAGATCAGCCAGGTCCTGTTGACGCAGGGCGGTGCCGCACGGAATGCGGCCATCGAGGATCGCTGCCCGCAGGGTTTCCTCTATCACCGAGCGAGCCAGGTGCGCAGGAATTGGACCGTTAATCTTAATGTTGTGTAGTGGATTGGGCTTCTGTGTCACGAAAACGCACCCTGAGTGACTTGGATTCTGATCCGGAAGGGACACTAGTGAGCGCCTGCCGAGTTGTCAAACACACCAAAATTCATACTCAAGCGTAGCCCGTCGACAGTGATCTCATCGTGCCATTGTCTTTTAACCGGCTAACCTTCAACATCAATCGATTCCATCTGCCTACCTGGATGCCTCGCATTGTCGGTACGTTTCACGATTCCTCGGATACTGCGCTGGCTGTGCTGCGCGCTTTTGCTCGCCGGCTTTTTGCCCGGCGGTCTGTATGCCGATTGGGATTTTTCCATGATCAGCCGCAAGGCTCAGGCGTTGTATGGGCCTTTGGGCGACGGCCAGCGGCGCATCGATGCCTGGCAGCAGTTGCTGGCTACGCAAAAGCAGATCGGCGAGCTTGAGCAACTGAACGTGGTCAACCAGTTCTTCAACAAACAAATGCGTTATGAAGAAGACGCGGACTTGTGGCATGCGGTCGATTATTGGGAGACCCCGATCGAAGCATTATGGAAGGGGGCCGGTGACTGCGAGGACTACGCCATTGCAAAGTATTTCAGTTTGCGCCGGCTGGGCGTGCCGAGCGCCAAGTTGCGCATTACCTACGTCAAAGCGGTGAGCCTGAACCGCGCGCACATGGTACTGACTTACTACGCCAGCCCAGATGCCATGCCGCTAGTGCTCGACAGCCTGATTGATTCGATCAAGCCGGCGAGCCAACGAACCGATCTCCTGCCTGTCTACTCTTTCAATGCCGAAGGGTTATGGTTGCCGGGTGCGAAGGGCAACAAGAAAGTCGGCGACACTAAACGGTTGTCGCGCTGGCAGGATGTTTTGAAAAAAATGCAGGCAGAAGGTTTCCCGGTCGAGACGACTAATTAGGAGCATGCGCTCAGATGTCTTTGTTCAAACAACTGTTGATTGCTATCTGTCTGTTCCTGGTAGTCGCCTTCACTGGCAGCTTCATGGTCAGCCTCGAGAGCTCGCGCGCTCAGTATGTCAATCAGTTACGCTCACACGCCCAGGATGCGGCGACCGCGCTGGCGCTGTCATTGACGCCGAATATCGACGATCCGGCGATGGTCGAGTTACTGGTCAGTTCGATTTTCGACAGCGGCTACTACGCGAGCATTCGGGTGGTCGATGTGTCGAACGACACGACGCTGGTCGAGCGAAGCGGGATCCCGGCGGTGACTAATGTGCCGGACTGGTTCGTCAGGTTGATTGGTCTGGAGCCGGCAGGCGGCGACGCTATCATCAGCCGAGGCTGGGAGCAGGCGGCGCGGGTCGAAGTGGTCAGCCACCCGATGTTCGCGCTCGCCAAGCTTTGGCAGAGCGCGCTTGGCAGCCTCGGCTGGTTGCTACTGTGTGGCGCGGTCAGTGCGGGTTTGGGTGCGTTGCTGCTGCGTCGGCAGCTGAAGCCGTTGGACTACATGGTCGAGCAGTCTCACGCCATTGCCCGCCGCGAATTCCTCAGCCTGCCGGACCTGCCGCGCACGCCGGAACTGCGTCGGGTGGTGCAGGCCATGAATCAGATGGTCGAAAAGCTCAAGGCGTTGTTTCAGGAACAGGCCGAGCGCAGCGAAAAGCTCCGTGACGAGTCTTATCAGGATGCGTTGACCGGGTTGGCTAACCGGCGCTATTTCGAAATGCAGTTGAACGCCCGCGTGAGTAATCCGGAGCAGGCCAGCTCGGGGTATCTGTTGCTGCTGAGGGTCCGGGATCTGGCAGGACTGAATCAGCGTCTGGGTGGCCAGCACACGGATGAGCTGCTCAAAGCTGTCGGCCAGCAACTCACTCGTGTGTGCGCCAAATACCCGGAAACGCAGAATCTGGTGACACGTGTGCGCGGTGGCGAGTTTGCCGTCCTGGCGCCCGGGTTGATGCGCACAGAAGCGCTGCAGCTGGCTCAGACCCTTGAGAACGCGCTCGCGAGCCTGCACGCGACGGGTGCCACCGACGTGATTTCGGTGGCGTCCATTGGCCTCGCGCCGTTTGCCCATGGAGATACGCCGCAAGCGGTGATCGGTTTGGCAGATCAAGCCCTCGCCCAAGCCGAGGGGCAGGGCGATTCAACTTGGGTGTGCCTCGATCACAGCGCTTGCGCCAGCGTTGGCGAAGATCATCACGCCTGGCACAGTCTGCTTGATCAGGCTTTGAGTCAGCGACGTCTCGAATTGTATTTCCAACCGGTGGTGGCCAGCCAGGACACGACGCTCGTGCTGCATTACAAAGTGCTCTCGCGCCTGATCGACGAGCAGGGCCAAGTGATTCCCGCCGGACGCTTCCTGCCATGGCTCGAGCGGTTCGGGTGGACCGCCCGGCTTGATCGCCTGATGCTGGAACTGGTGCTGGCGCAAATGAGCGGGCACGAGGCGTCACTGGCGCTGAACCTTTCTTCTGCGACCCTGACCGATCCGCAGGCACTGAGCAAAGTCTTCGACAGGTTGCGCGCGCACTCCAATCTGGGCCCGCGACTGACGCTGGAAATCGGCGAAGAACAATTGCCCGATCAAGCTAGCCTTGAGGCGTTGACGCGGCGGCTGCGTGAATTGGGATTCTCGCTGAGCCTGCAACATTTCGGTGGCCGCTTCAGTATGATCGGTAACCTGGCGCGGCTCGGCCTGGCGTATCTGAAGGTTGATGGCAGCTATATCAGGGCGATTGATCAAGAAGGCGACAAACGTCTGTTCATCGAGGCGATCCAGCGTGCTGCGCACAGCATTGATCTGCCGTTGATCGCCGAGCGGGTCGAGACTGAAGGAGAATTGTCGGTGATACGCGAGATGGGAATTTATGGCGTACAGGGGCAGTTGGTGGGTGAGCCGAAGCCTTGGGAGTAAGGGCTCGGCTCTGCCGCTGATAACGGTCGAGGGCTAGATCAGCCCCGCGTCATCGTCATCCACCAGATGACTCAAACCACCGAGCGCCTCCCGCGCCTGGGAGCGGTCCATCAACTTGGCCTGCGCTGCCGCCGGCAGGTCAGTGACGCGGATCACGCCTTTATCAGTCAGTACCTGAATCAAGTCATCGAGCACCCGGATCATGTCCAGGTCGCTCTGCTTGAGTTGTCTGAGATTGCTCGCAACCACCTCGCTGGCGAACCAGGCCTGAACCTCAGGATGGTCAGCCGGCAGCGTCTCGCTGAAATCGGCGTAGGCCTGGCCTTCCACGCGCATCAATTGGCCTTGCGCATTGCGTTGCACGTAGAACATGGGACATCCCTCAGTCGTGTTGCAGTCATCCTGTCAGCAGCATAGGCGAGACCCGCCATATACTTATCCGCTAACAGTGTTTAATTCGCGTCTTATACCCATCATGTCACCTTCCTGCGGACCTGCCGACGCACTGCACGCTCAAGGGCATGCGCGTCGACCAGTCGCGCGCACCTTGAATATCACGTCACGGTCTTCCGTGACCAGCAGATTACCCCGAGCAGCACTGTGGGAGCGAAGCTGCTCTGGGCGGCACGCCGACGATGGGGTCCCGCCACGCAAAGCAGCACTGTGAGGATGTTTGCTAGCATTGCGCTAGAATCACTTCCGATCAGCCACGAGTGCTCTGCATGCAACTCCCGGACATGAATCTTCTGGTCGCCCTCGACGCCTTGCTCGACGAAGGCAGTGTAGTGGGCGCAGCGAGGCGTATGAACCTCAGTCCGGCGGCAATGAGTCGGACATTGACGCGCATCCGCGAGGCAATCGGCGATCCGATTCTGGTACGCGCCGGTCGAGGCCTGGTGCCAACGCCAAAGGCTCTGGAGTTGCGCGAGCAGGTGCGGGAAGTGGTCGAGCAGGCTGCCTTGCTGTTTCGCTCCGCTGATGAAGTGGACTTGGGCAGTCTGCGTCGCCGCTTTAGCATTCGCGCCAACGATTTTTTCGTCGGCGTCTACGGCGGCAAGCTCTTCGACAACATGGAGCGTCAGGCGCCGCACTGCGAATTGCGTTTTGTGCCGGAAGGCGACGGCGATGATGAGGCGTTGCGCGAAGGGCGCATCGATCTGAGCGTAAGCAACAATCGCCCACTGATGCCCGAAGTGAAAATCCAGAATCTGTTTTCGACCCACTTTGTGGGGTTGGTGCGTGAAGATCATCCGCTGTTTGATGAGGAAATCACGGCCGAGCGCTATGCCGGGTTTTCACATATCAGCATGTCGCGACGGGGTATCGCCCGTGGTCCCATTGATACCGCGCTGAATGCGTTGGGCCTGGAACGGCGCGTGGCGGTCATTGCCCCGAGTTTTCATGCGGCGATGTTCGCTTTGCCGGATTCCGACCTGATTCTGCCGGTGCCCAAAGAGGCGCTGCTGAGCGTGCGGCGACTTGGGTTGAAGTTGCGCTCGTTCACCCTGCCGATTCCGCTGCCGACGCTGATGCTGACTCAGGCCTGGCACCCGCGCTTCGACAAAGACCCGGCGCATCGATGGATGCGTGAAACCCTGAAAACCTGTTGCGACGAAACCTGGCTGGCTGCGCAGCCGACCTGATTCTGCGCTGTTTTTGTAGGAGCAAGCTTGCTCGCGATAGCGTCGGCACAGTCGACCTGGTCTGGACTGATCGCCGAAATCGTCGGAATATTTTACAGGAGCACGCTCGCTTTCACAGGGTCATGCATTACTGCATCAAACGCACTTATAACCTGCCGACAAGTTGATTTTCCTCAGCGTTGAGCTTTCTTAAAATGTTCCGGTATTCAACATCCGGAGCGTGCAGTACATGACATCCCTCACGGCCCCGGCCCCTCTCGCTGCGGCCGGCCCGGCTGCGGTCGAGCCGCCGGTTTTCGGTGCGAGAATCATCATTGGTCTGGTGGGTGTGCTGTTGGCGGTGCTGGTTTCCGGCCTCAACGAAATGGTGACCAAGGTCGCCTTGGCCGATATCCGCGGCGCGTTGGCAATCGGCTATGACGAAGGCACCTGGCTGGTCGCCAGCTACACCGCGACCTCGGTGGCCGCCATGGCATTCGCGCCCTGGTGTTCGGTGACGTTCTCGCTGCGGCGATTCACGCTCTGGGCAATCAGCCTATTCACCCTGTTGGGCGCCGTGTGCCCGTTCGCTCCGAATTACGAATGCCTGCTGGTCCTGCGCACCCTCCAAGGCCTGGCCGGCGGCGCCTTGCCGCCTATGCTGATGACAGTCGCGCTGCGTTTTTTGCCGGCCAATGTGAAGCTTTACGGTCTGGCAGGTTATGCACTGACAGCCACGTTCGGACCGGGCCTGGGCACGCCGCTCGCAGGGTTGTGGACCGAACATGTCGGCTGGCAATGGACGTTCTGGCAAATCATTGCACCCTGCCTGATCGCCATGCTCGCTGTCGCTTACGGTCTGCCCCAGGATCCGCTGCGGCTTGAGCGCTTCAAGCAGTTCAACTGGCGCGGGCTGCTCCTGGGATTTCCGGCGATCTGCATGCTGGTGATCGGCCTGCTGCAAGGCAATCGGCTGGACTGGTTCGAGTCGAATCTTATCTGCACATTGCTCGGTGGCGGCTCGCTGTTGCTGGTGCTTTTTCTGGTCAACGAATGGTCACAGCCCATCCCGTTTTTCAAGCTGCAGATGCTCGGCATCCGCAACCTCGCATTCGCCCTCTTGACCCTGGCCGGCGTGTTAGTGGTATTGCTGGCGGTGGTCATCATCCCCTCCAGCTATCTTGCTCAGGTACAGGGTTATCGCCCGGTGCAAACCGCGCCGCTCATGTTGATCGCCGCGTTGCCGCAGTTGCTCGCGCTACCGCTGGTGGCGGCGCTGTGCAACTTGCGCTGGGTCGATTGCCGTTGGGTGCTAGGGATCGGCCTGAGCATGCTGGTGCTGTCCTGCATCGGCGGTTCGCAGCTCACCTCGGCGTGGATTCGCGATGATTTCTACGCGCTGCAGCTGCTGCAGATCTTCGGCCAGCCTATGGCCGTGCTGCCACTGCTGATGTTGTCCACCGGCAGCATAAGCCCGATGGAAGGGCCGTATGCGTCGGCCTGGTTCAATACCGTGAAAGGCCTTTCGGCAGTGATTGCCACCGGCATGATCGATGCGCTGACCACCTCTCGTCTGCACTTTCATTCGACCATGCTGGTGGACCGTCTCGGCAACTCGCCGTTGACCGACAGCGACAGCGCGGGCCTCGCTCAACGGATACATGAGCAGGCCCTGGTGTTGACTGCTGCGGATCTTTATTTGTGCATGAGCGGCGTCGCACTGGCGCTGATCGTGCCGATTTTCTGGCTGCCGACGCGGATTTATCCGCCGCGTGCGCCGGGCTGAAAGTTGCACTGAAACCGAAGGATCTTATGACGACTCAAGCAAAGCAAAAAGTAGTGGTGGCGGCCATAGCGTTGATGGCGGTCGGCGCGTTGGTCTATCTGCTGGCGCCGGGACTATTCGGTCAGCGCACGCAGCAGGCCACCAATGACGCCTTCGTCTCGGCGGATTTCACCTTGGTGGTTCCGCGCGTGGCCGGGTTCATCAAGGAAGTGCTGGTGGAAGACAATCAGCAGGTCAAGGCCGGGCAATTATTGGCACTGATTGATGATCGCGATCTGCGTGCCGCCGCACAGGCCGCCGACGCGGAAACGTTGATGGCCAGGGCGCAGCTGCAAAACGCGCGCGCGACCCTCGAGCGGCAAACGTCGGTGATCGCCCAGGCGCAAGCGACCGTGGTGTCCGCCAAGGCTGAGCAGGCATTCGCAGAGCATGAGCTGAACCGCTACAACCACCTCGCCGGTGTCGGCGCGGGCACGGTGCAGAACGCTCAACAAGCGCGTACGCGTATTGATCAAGCCGCAGCGCGATTGGCCAATGCGACGGCGGTGCTGGCGGCAGAACGCAAGCAAGTAGAGATCCTCACCGCGCAACGTGACGCGGCCGACGGTGGATTGAAACGGGCACAAGCAGCGCTGGAGATGGCCAGCTACGAGCTGTCCTATACGCGCATCGTCGCTCCGCAGGATGGCATGGTGGGCGAGCGTGCTGTGCGCGTCGGCGCGTATGTAACGCCGGGCAGCAAGTTGCTCGCGGTGGTGCCGCTGGACAAGGCGTATGTGGTGGCCAACTTTCAGGAAACCCAATTGACCAACGTGCGACCGGGCCAGGTGGTTCAGGTGAGCGTCGATAGCCTCGGCGGTGAAACGCTACAGGGGCGGGTCGAGAGTATCGCGCCGGCCACCGGGGTGACTTTCGCCTCGATCAAACCGGATAACGCGACCGGTAATTTCACCAAGGTGGTGCAGCGGATTCCAGTGAAAATCGTGCTCGATCCGGGGCAGGCACAGGTGCAGCGGTTGCGGGTCGGGATGTCGGTGGAGGCGCGGATCGATACGGCGGGTGGCGTTGAGCATGAGGTTGCGCAGCGATGAAGATTTTCGTTGGCTGTTCGGACGCTATCGCGAGCAGGCTCGCTCCCACAATGAATAGTCGCAACGACCACACGCTGCGCCCAAAAGGAGATCCCCTGTGGGAGCGAGCCTGCTCGCGATGGGGCCAGTGGCCTTCCATCACATTGAACGCGTTGCTGGTCATGAGCCTTTCAGCCTGCACCGTAGGCCCGAACTTCCAAAAACCTGAGGCACAGCAAATCCCGGCATGGTCGAAGCCGCAAAAAGCGGCAGACAGTCGAGTGATTTCCGAGTCTATGGACGAACGTTGGTGGGAGGTGTTCAACGATCCACAACTCACTGCTCTGACCCAGCGTGCGCTCACCGACAACCTCGACCTGAAACTCGCCAGCAGCCGTTTGCAGCAGAGTCGCGCCGCGCGTCAGGTGATCACCGCCGAGCGTTATCCCTCGACTGCGGCCGATGGCAGCTATGCACGTAAACGCAACAGCGGCGAAGGTCTCAACGATCCTTCAGGGCACGACGGCCAATCGGCTTTCAACCTGTGGGACGCCGGCTTCTCGGCTTCCTGGGAACTCGATTTCTGGGGGCGCGTGCGCCGCCAAACTGAAGTGGCCGACGCGACGCTGGAAATGGCGCAGAATGATCGTCGCGGCGTACTGCTGTCAGTGCTTGCCGAAACGGCTCAGGACTATATCCAACTGCGCGGCGTGCAAAGCACCCGCGCCGTTACCGAGCAAAATCTGCAGGTGGCACGGCACAGCCTGAAACTCTCGCAGCTACGACTGGCTGACGGTGTCGCGACTGATCTGGATGTTGCCGAAGCCGCTGCGCAGGTGGCGGCCATCGAGTCGCGGCTGCCGGCACTGCAGCAGCGCCAATCGCAACTGATCAATGCCCTGAGTTTGTTGATTGGCGAACCACCGCAGGCACTGCAGGCTCAATTGTCCGCTGATGCCCCGGTGCCGCAGACGCCGCGCGAAGTTGCAATTGGCCTGCCCTCGCAACTGGCCGAGCGCCGCCCGGACATTCGTCAGGCCGAAGCCCGTCTGCATGCCGCCACTGCGGGCATCGGCGTAGCGAAAGGCGATTTCTACCCGCGCATCACGTTGTCGGGCAACCTCGGTTCGCAGGCCATGCAGTTGAGCGATTTCGGTTCCTGGAGCTCCCGTGTATTTGGCATCGGTCCGCAATTCAGCCTGCCGCTGTTCGACGGCGGTCGCCTTCGTGGCGTTCTGAATCTACGCGAAGCCCAGCAGCAGGAAGCCGCGATTGCCTACCAGCAAACGGTGTTGCGCGCCTGGCATGAGATCGATGATCAACTGAGCGCTTACAACGCCAGCCAGTTACGCCGCGACAGCCTGGCTGAGGCCGTGCGGCAGAATCGTATCGCCCTGCGTGCTGCGCGACAGCAGTACGTCGAAGGCGTGGTCGATTTCGTCAACGTGCTCACGGTGCAAGGCGAGCTTTTGGCGACTCAGCAGCAGTGGGTCGAGAGTTCGACGGGGGTGTCGGTGGCGATGGTTGGTTTGTACAAGGCGTTGGGTGGAGGATGGGAATCGGTTTATCCGTTGTCGGAATCGTCTGACGGAAAATAATCTCCCTCAGTAGGATGCGTCCTGATTTTTTCCTGTGGGTATTATCGGTCGCGCAGTCGTTTAGGATTTTCGACAATTTCCCTGACGATGAAAATGCTCACATGATTGACCCGTACGCGCCTCCGACCGCCTCTCTGATACCCGATCCCGTGTCTCGTGCTTTTTTCGTCGTGAGTAAATTCAAATTCGCGCTGATGTACGTCCTGACCTGTGGTTTTTATCTGACTTATTGGCTTTACATGAACTGGAAGCTACAGCGGGCGATTGGCAGTAAAGTCTCGCCGTTGGCGCGCACAGTTTTCGGTTTTTTCTTCGTTCACTCTCTGTTCGTCAGAATTGATCTGAGAATCAAAGCGACCGAAAGGCAGTTCGTCTGGTACCCCAAAAGCATGGCCACAGGCGTCCTCGTTCTGATAGGTGCAAATGTTGCGTTGAACTGGATGAACGATTTACGACTAGCCTCTGTGTTGGGCGTTTTGATATTAATTGTGGAAACTTATTGTTTCATGCAAGTGCAGGACGCTATCAATCATGCGGAGAATGACGTCGACGGGTTGGGCAACGCTTCACTGACATGGGCTAACGGTGCCTGGATTGGACTGGGTCTGTGTATATGGGCGTTTGCGTTTATCGCCTATTACGCAATTTTTACCAATGCGGTTTGATGCCCATACCGCTTGCCGGGTCAGCGCGGAACGGACGTCCTGGCGGCTGAGGGCAACGATCGGACTCAGAGTTACGTGCAGCAGGTTTCTGTCTGGCAAGCGACGGTTTACTGTGTGAGCGAGGCTTGCCTGCGATTGACTGCGCAGCAGTCACCTACTCTCAATCCTTTGAAGGAGCCGTACATGGAATCCCCAACTCACAGCCTGCCTTCGCTATTCAAACAGCTCGGCCTGGCCGATGACGCCGAAAGCATCGACAAATTCATCGCCACCCATTCACCGCTCAAACCTGAACTGCATCTGGCCGATGCGTTTTTCTGGAGCGAGAGCCAGGCGCAATTTTTGCGAGGCGAAATTCTGGACGACGCCGATTGGGCCGAGGTAGTGGATCAGTTGAATGTGTTGCTGAGGAAGGGGCGGGGGAGCTAGTCGCGTTCGTGACTGCCTGTCGGCACTTGAAGGGCCGCGCATTCTTGCAGACGCACTGCCTGGGATGGCGGATTGCCACAAAATCAAGTTGAAATCTTCCGAGTACAGGCTCGTTTACGAAGTCATTGATGAGCGGGTAGTCATCTCGGTGGTTGCAGTGGGTAAGCGCGAACGCAGCGCGGTGTATGAGCGGGCCAGGAAGCGATGACGCTGCTTCAGCAGTCGTCGCCAAATTGTTTCAAAACTTGACCAACTTTCCCGTGTTCCTTCACACTGATAGTTAGCAAACTAACAGTGTGTGCATCTTCCCGTGCCGAAAAACCTCGACGCTCTCCAGATGAACATCAGCAGTTCCATGGTGGTGGCCGCCCGTCATTGGCGAAAAATTTGCCAGACCACGCTGGTGAACTATGGAATCTCCGAAGCCTGCGCCGTCCCGTTATTAATGATCGGGCGCCTGGGCGAGGGTGTGCGGCAAGTAACGGTAGCGCAGGCGGCCGGGATGGAAAGTCCGTCGCTGGTACGCTTGCTCGATCAGCTGTGCCACGCCGGTTATGTGCGTCGTACTGAAGACGAACATGACCGCCGCGCCAAATGCCTGAGCCTGACCGAGACCGGGCGCGTGCTGGTGCAAGCGGTCGAGATGGAGCTGGTACGTCTGCGCAATGAAGTACTCGAAGGCATTGCCCAGAGTGATCTGGAGGCGACGCTGCGGGTCTTGAAAGCCTTCGAATCCGCCAACTCGCCATCCACGGTGATGCGGTGAACGGTTTCTTCACCGGCGTCCCGCCCGCGCGCGACTGGTTTTACGGCGTACGCACGTTTGCTGCGTCGATGATCGCGTTGTATATCGCCATGCTCATGCAAATGCCGCGTCCGTATTGGGCGATGGCTACGGTGTATATCGTCTCCAGCCCCTTCGTCGGTCCGACCAGTTCCAAAGCTTTGTATCGCGCGGTAGGTACATTGATGGGTGCAGCGGCGGCGGTATTTTTCGTGCCGATGTTCGTCCAGAGCCCCTATGTGCTGGTGGTGGTCATCGCGCTATGGACCGGCATTCTGCTGTTCCTTTCGCTGCATTTGCGCACCGCCAACAGTTACGCGTTGATGCTTGCCGGCTACACCTTGCCGCTGATCGCTCTGCCGGTGGTGGATAACCCGCTGGCTGTGTGGGATGTGGCTGAAGCGCGGACTGAAGAGATCTTTCTCGGCATCGCCGTGGCTGCGGTCGTTGGCGCGATGTTCTGGCCGCGGAGGCTGGCGCCGGTGTTCAACGATTCGGTGAACAAATGGTTTACCGATGCCTCGACTTACAGCCTGCGCTTCCTCAGTCGAGCCGTGCAGCCGGATGAAGTCAGTGCGTTGCGCGCTTCTATGGTCGCGACCTTCAACACGCTGGAACTGATGATCGGCCAGCTCCCCCACGAAGGTGCCCGCCCGCAAACCGTGCGCAATACCAAAGAACTGCGCGGCCGCATGATCCATCTGCTGCCGGTGGTTGATGCCCTTGACGATGCCCTTTACGCCCTCGAGCGACGCACGCCCGAGCTGGTGGATAAATTTGCGCCGTTGCTCGCAGCCACCCGCGAATGGCTCGATCACAAAGATGCTGATCTCGATCGCTGGCAAGCGTTGAAGCATCAACTGGAAGCGCTGCAACCATCAGCCGAAGCACTTGATGATCGCAAGCAACTGTTGTTCTCCAACGCGCTGTACAGACTCGGCGAGTGGATCGATTTGTGGCAAGACTGCCGCAGCCTGCAATACGCCATCCAGTGCGAAAGCCAGGACAGCTGGCGGGCGGTTTATCGGCACTGGCGGCTCGGTCGCCTGTCGCCGTTTCTTGATCGTGGATTGATGCTGTATTCGGCGGCGTCCACTGTGTCCGCGATTATTGTGGCTTCGGTATTGTGGATTCTTCTTGGCTGGACCGACGGCGGTGCTGCGGTGATCCTGGCCGCCGTGGCGTGCAGTTTCTTCGCGTCGATGGACGATCCGGCGCCGCAGATCTACCGCTTCTTTTTCTGGACCGCAATGTCGGTGCTGTTCGCGAGCCTGTACCTGTTTCTGGTCTTGCCCAATTTGCATGATTTTCCGATGCTGGTGCTGGCGTTTGCGGTGCCGTTCATTTGCATCGGCACGCTGACGGTCAAGCCGCAGTTCTATCTGGGCATGCTGCTGACGCTGGTCAACACTTCGTCCTTCATCAGTATCCAGGGTGCTTACGACGCCGATTTTCTCAGCTTCGCCAATTCCAACCTGGCCGGTCCGGTGGGTTTGCTGTTCGCATTCATCTGGACGCTGGTGGCGCGGCCGTTCGGTGCGGAGCTGGCGGCCAAGCGCCTGACCCGGTTCAGTTGGCGCGACATTGTCACCCTCACCGAACCGGCGTCGCTGGCCGAGCATCGGCAATTGGGTGTGCAGATACTCGATCGGTTGATGCAGCATCTGCCAAGGCTGGCGATGACCGGCCAGGACACCGGCATCGCGCTGCGCGAAGTGCGCGTAGCGCTGAACCTGCTCGACTTGCTCGCCTACACGCCACGTGTGGCGGGCGCACCGCAACGGTTGCTGCAGCAAGTGGTTGCCGAAGTCGGTGAGTATTTCAAAGCCTGCCTCAAAATTGGTGAACGTCTGCCTGCACCGACCTCGCTGCTGATGACCCTCGACCGCACCCGTCGTGCGCTCAACACCGAATGCGATGACGGCGCCCGCTTGCACCTGCTGCACGCCCTGAGCGGTTTGCGTCTGGCACTGTTGCCCGGGGTGGAATTCGTCGGCAATGGCGAACTCGAAGAAACGCTACCCCATGGCATCGATGGAGCGCCTTTATGATCGGTGATCTGGATATCAGCGGGGTGTTCCTGCCCACGCTGCTGGTGCTGATGGGCATTACCTATGTGTTGTTCCTGCTGGTGCACGGGCTGCTGACGCGTCTGCACTTTTACCGTCTGGTCTGGCACCGGGCACTGTTCAACGTGGCTCTCTACGCCTTGCTGCTTGGCGCCGTAGACTCACTCAGTCGATACCTGATGACATGAAAAAACCGTTTCTGACCCTCGGTCGCGTGGTCCTGACCTTGCTGATTGTGACCTTCGCCGTTGTCGTCGTCTGGCGCATGGTGATGTATTACATGTTCGCCCCGTGGACCCGCGACGGACACATCCGCGCCGATATCGTGCAGATTGCGCCGGACGTCTCCGGGCTGATCCAGCACGTGCAAGTGCGCGACAACCAATTGGTGAAGCGCGGCCAGGTGCTGTTCAGCATTGATCAGGACCGTTTCAAGCTGGCCTTGCGTCAGGCCAAGGCCGCCGTCGCCGATCGTCAGGAAACCCTGGCCCAGGCGCAGCGGGAAAACAAGCGTAACCGCGGGCTCGGCAATCTGGTGCCGGGCGAACAACTGGAGGAAAGCCAGTCGCGAGTGGCCCGCGCCGAGGTAGCGCTGATGGAAGCGCAAGTGGCGGTGGACAGCGCCCAGCTCAACCTCGATCGCTCGACCATCCGCAGCCCGGTTGATGGCTACGTCAACGACCGCGCGCCGCGCTCGCAGGAATTCGTTACGGCCGGGCGGCCGGTGCTGTCGGTGGTCGACAGCAATTCGTTCCACATCGATGGCTATTTCGAAGAGACCAAGCTGGACGGCATCCATGTCGGCCAGAGTGTCGATATCCGTGTGATTGGCGACCGGGCGCGGCTGCGCGGTCATGTAGAAAGCATCGTCGCCGGTATCGAAGATCGCGACCGCAGCAGCGGCAGCAATCTGTTGCCCAACGTCAATCCGGCGTTCAGCTGGGTGCGCCTGGCACAGCGGATTCCGGTGCGAATTGCCTTCGACGAGGTGCCCGCCGACTTCCGCATGATTGCCGGGCGCACGGCCACGGTCTCGATCATCGACGAGCAGGACGGGGAGCCCGCGCGATGAGCAAGGCGTCGGGTTTGGCGATTGCTGGATTAGGCTTGCTGCTGTCGGCCTGTCAGGTGGTGGGGCCGGATTACCAATTGCCGGACGACGCGGCAGTCCATCGCGAAGACTTGCAGGGCCAACTGGCGGTGGACGGCGGCACTGTTATGTCCGCCCCGGTACCCGGCGACTGGTGGCGGCTTTATCAGGCCCCGCGCCTTGATCAACTGGTGCAGCAGGCCATGGCGTCCAACACCGATCTGCGGGTGGCGGCGGCGAATCTGTCGCGGGCTCGCGCCCAGGTCGACG
>NZ_CABVGX010000074.1 GCF_902497625.1 Pseudomonas fluorescens
GTCAGGAGCCGCCGCGCGATTACGCACCGAAATCGCCGAACGCGCCGGGCATGCTGGACGAGCATTACGGCCTGAAGAAGTAAGCAGGCTTCGCGTGACATGAAAAAGCCCCCGGATGAGTGATCGTCCGGGGGCTTTTTCATGGCTGATGGCTTTTTGTTGTCTGCTCTGGCCCCATCGCGAGCAAGCTCGCTGCTGCAGTTGAAATGCGTTCCCCTGTGGCAGCGAGCTTGCTCGCAATGGGGCCAGACCCAGCGACACAAAAGGCTCAGACTGATTGTTCTAGCCCAACAACTCGCTCGCCACCTGATCGACCGCTTCCTTGGTGATGTCTACAATCAGGTCCGCCTCTGCCTCAGTGAGAATCAGCGGAGGGGCGAAGCCGAGGATGTCGCCGTGGGGCATTGCCCGGGCGATCATGCCGCGCTCCAGACACGCCGCCGAAACTTTCGGTCCGACTTTCAGCGCCGCGTCAAAGGGTGTGCGCTGTTCGCGGTCGGCCATGAACTCGACGGCGGCGAGCATGCCGTCACCGCGCACTTCGCCCACCAGCGGATGCCCTTCCAGGGTTTCACGCAGGCGCCGGTTCAGGTAGCTACCGACCTTCTCCGCATTGGCCGTAAGGTTTTCCCGCTCGAGAATATCCAGGTTGGCCAGCGCCGCCGCCGCGCAGATCGGATGACCGGAATAGGTCCAGCCATGCCCCATCGCGCCTTGCGACTGCGAAGCTTTTTCGATCACGTCCCACACTTTTTCGCCGACGATGACCGCCGACAAGGGTGCGTAGGCGCTGGTCAGGCCTTTGGCCGTGGTGATCAGGTCCGGGCGCATGCCGTAGCGTTGACTGCCCATTTTCGAGCCTAGACGACCAAATGCGCAGACCACTTCATCGGCAATCAACAGCACGTCATATTTGTTCAGCACCGCTTGTATCGCGGCCCAATAACCGGCCGGCGGGACAATAATGCCGCCGGTGCCCATCAACGGTTCGCCGATGAACGCGGCCACGGTGTCCGCGCCTTCGTCGAGAATCATTTTTTCCAGCTCATCGGCGCAATAACGCACGAACGCCGCTTGATCCATACCGGCTGGCGCCTTGCGATACCAGTGTGGGCAAACGGTGTGTTTGACGCCCTCCACCGGCAGGTCGAAATGTTGATGGAAGGTCGGCAGGCCAGTCAGGCTGCCGGTCATGATGCCCGAGCCGTGATAACCACGGTCGCGGGAAATGATTTTCTTCTTCTGCGGACGGCCCAACACGTTGTTGTAGTAACGCACCAGTTTGACCTGGGTTTCGTTGGCGTCGGAACCGGACAATCCGTAATAGACCTTTTTCATGCCCTCGGGGGCCCAGTCCATGATGCGGCTGGACAGCTCGATGATGGCCTCGGTCGAGTGGCCGACATAGGTGTGGTAGTAGGCGAGTTCTTTGGCCTGCTTGTAGATCGCGTCGGCGACTTCGGTACGACCGTAGCCGATATTTACGCAATACAATCCGGCAAAAGCGTCGATGAAGTCGCGGCCCTCGTGATCGCGAATGCGGATGCCCGACGCGCTCTTGATGATGCGCCCCTTGAGTGCGCCGCTGGCGTGGTCATGGGCGTGGGTCGAGGGGTGCATGAAGTGCGCGCGGTCTTGTTCGAACAGCGTTTCGAATTCCTGATTCATGGCATGTCTCCTGAGAACTGGCTTTAGAACTGGCCTTGATGGTGCAGGCAGAAGTATTTGGTTTCGACAAAGGCTTCGAAGCCTTCGGTGCCGCCCTCGCGGCCCAGGCCCGAGGCTTTCATGCCACCGAACGGGATCGGATGGCCGGTGAATTTGACGCCGTTGACCGCGATCATGGCGTGATCGAGGCGACGGATCAGTGGGTAGATCAGGTCCAGGCGGTTGGAACAAATGTAGGCGGCCAAACCGTATTCGGTGTCGTTGGCCATCTCGATGGCCTGTTCCAGGGTGTCGAACGGCATTATCCCGGCGATCGGTGCAAAATTTTCGTCGCGGTAGATACGCATCTCGGGGGTGACGTCGGCCAGCACCGTAGGTTGATAAAACAAACCACCAAGAGCATGTGCTTCACCGCCAACCAGCCGTCGCGCACCGAGTTGCAAGGCATCGGCGACGCGTGCAGCAGTGACATCGAAAGCCGCCTGATGCATCAATGGGCCGATGTCGACGCGTTGCTCCTGCTCGCCGACCAGCGCCGGGCCTACACGCAAGTCGCGCACCGCCGCCGCAAAACGCTGGAGAAAGGCCGGGTAGATCGAACGCTCGACCATGATCCGGTTGGCCGCGCAGCAATCCTGGCCGGAGGTCTGGAACTTGGCCTGCACCGCCACTTTCACCGCCAGCTCCAGATCGGCATCGGCGCACACAATGAACGGTGCATTACCGCCCAGTTCCAGCGCGACTTTCTTCACGTCATGCGCCGCCGCTTGCAGGACCAGTTTGCCGACGCGGGTCGAGCCGGTGAAACTTACCGAGCGAACGCGGCTGTCCTGCACCAGGGTCTGCATGGTCATCTGCGGATCGCCGAGTACAACGTTGAACACGCCGGCGGGGAAGCCCGCCTCCTCCGCCAGTTGCGCCAGGGCCAAGGCTGAAAACGGTGTCTCATGCGCCGGCTTGATCACCACCGTGCAACCGGCGGCCAGCGCGGCGGCGGCTTTGCGGGTGATCATTGCCGACGGAAAATTCCACGGCGTTAGCAGTGCGCAGACGCCCACTGGCTCCTTGATCGTGCCGAGATGCGCGCCAGGGATATGACTGGGAATCGTCTGCCCGTAAAGGCGTCGCGCTTCTTCGGCAAACCACGGAATGAAACTCGCGGCGTAGGCGATTTCGCCACGGGACTCGGCCAGCGGTTTGCCCTGCTCCTGGCTGAGGATGCGCGCGAGATCTTCCTGATGTTCCAGTAGCAACGCCGCCCAACGCCGCAAAATCGTTGCGCGAGCCTCGAGGCTTTGTTCGCGCCAGCCTGCGAATGCCCGATGGGCAGCATCGACGGCAGCGGTGATTTGCGGCTGATCGAGCATCGGCACATGACCGATCAACTTGCCGTCCGCCGGGTTGTTCACGGCAACGCTGCGACCGCTGTCGCTGTGCAGCCAATGCCCGTCGACGTAGCAGAGGGCTTTGAACAGCAGCGGATGTTTATAGATCATGGCTCTCGCTCCAAAACGTGTGCGTGACTCCATGGTAGGGCTGGTCTGGCTGGGGTATTTCGCGTTTGGTGTGGTTGGTCAGGAGGTTTTTCCTGATTGAAGAACGGCAAACAGCGGCTTTCTGCGGTGCGAAACTCGCTTGAGCTGGATCACCCCTACAGTGATCGGTGGTGTTTCAGGATTGCTGGGACAACTCGGCCGGCAAGGCGCCAGCGGTTTTGATGGTTTTGGTGACGATGTAAGTAAAGTAGCGCTCGATACCCAGGTCATCGAGCAACAGCTGGTCGATGAAGCGTTGGTAGTAATCGATGTCCGGCGCCTGGATCATCGCCATGTAATCGACACCGCCGCCGGTGGCGTAACAGAACGCCACTTCGCTGGCGTCTTGCATGCGCTGCTCGAAACGTCGCATGTCCTGAGCGGTGTGCCGCCCCAAGGTGATCTCCACCAGCACCTGCTGGCTTTTGAACACTGCGTTCCAGTCAATCTGCGCGCGATAGCCCTTGATCAAACCCAGAGCCTCCAGTTTGCGCACTCGCTCCCACGCGGGAGTTACCGAAAGGTTGATCGCCTCAGCCAGGCTCGACTTGGTGATCCGCCCGTCTTGCGCAAGGATGCGCAGGATATTCAGGTCATAGCGATCGAGTTTGTGCATGGACCAGGATCTCCAGGTCAATAAGGGACCTGTGGGAGCGAGCCTGCTCGCGATGACGGTGTGTCAGTCAGCACAAAGGCTGAATGTCAGTCCGCAATCGCGAGCAGGCTCGCTTCCACAGGGGTTGAGTTGAGTCTGTCAGGTCAACACTTCGGCAATGACCGCCACGGTATCGCCACACTGCACCAATCCCGGAAAATGCCGTGCGGCCAGTAATCCACTGCGCGCAGCGCGATATTCAACCGGCGCGACGCCGCTGCGTGTCGCGTCATAAACCCGCGCGATCACCTCGCCCTGCTGCACCTCGTCTCCCAGATCACGACACATTTCCAGCAACCCGTCGTGCTCACTGGCGATGAAGCAATCGTCATCGGGCATGTCGAGCATGATCGACGGCGCGGCCTGCACTTCCCCGGCCAAAATCCCCGCATGCACCAACAGGTTACGCACCCCGCGCTCGGCAATCGCCACACTGCGCGCCGTCGAAGAACCGCCGCCGCCCAGCTCGGTGGTGACAAAAATCTTGCCCTGGCTTTCCGCTGCGGTGTCGTACATCGCCCCCGCATCCAGTTCCAGCATGCGCATGCTGTAAGGCGCATTAAACGCGTGCATGCCGGCTTCGCACTGGGCCTGTTGCTGTTTGTCCGGCAGCACATGACAGGCCGCAAACGGCAGGAAATCCAGGGTGCGCCCGCCAGAATGGATATCCAGCACAATGTCCGCCAGTGGCAACAACGTTCGGGTGAAATAATCGGCGATTTTCTCGGTCACCGTGCCGTCCGGCTTCCCGGGAAAACTGCGGTTCAGATTGCCCTTGTCGATCGGCGAGGTGCGCCGACCGGCATGGAACGCTGGAGTGTTCATGAACGGAATGATGATCACCCGCCCCGTCACTTCCTCAGGAGTCAGACTCTGCGCCAGTTTGTTCAGCGCCACCGGACCTTCATATTCGTCACCGTGGTTACCGCCAGTGAGCAACGCGGTCTGCCCCTCACCGCGCTGGATCACTGTTACCGGAATCATCACCGCACCCCAGGCCGAATCATCCCGCGAATACGGCAGTTTGAGAAAACCGTGCTGCACGCCTTCGCGGGAAAAATCGACGGTGGCGCTGATCGGGTTGGCAGGCAATTGGCTCATGGCTCAATCCTTCACGAACAGTTGGCGTGGCACATTGCATAGCGTCTCGACGCCGGTATCGGTGATCAAAATGCTTTCAGTAATCTCCAGTCCCCAATCGTCCATCCACAGGCCCGGCATGAAGTGGAAGGTCATGCCCGGTTGCAACACGCTGGTGTCGCCGGGACGCAGGCTCATGGTGCGCTCGCCCCAGTCCGGTGGATAACTGATCCCGATCGGGTAGCCGCAACGGCTGTCCTTGTGGATACCGAATTTCTCCAGCACCTTGAAAAACGCCACGGCGATGTCGCCGGTGGTGTTGCCCGGTTTCGCCGCTTCAAGCCCGGCGGCGATGCCCTCGACCACGGCTTTTTCACCGTCGAGGAAATGCTGCGGCGGCTTGCCCAGGTAAATCGTGCGCGACAATGGGCAGTGATAACGCTTGTAGCAGCCGGCGATTTCGAAGAAGGTCCCGGCGCCTTTCTCAAAGGGCGAATCATCCCAGGTCAGGTGCGGCGCGCTGGCGTCGGCACCGGTCGGCAACAGCGGCACGATCGCCGGATAATCACCGCCATGCCCGTCGGCACCGAGAATGCCGCTGCTGTAGATCTCAGCGACCAGTTCGTTTTTACGCATGCCCGGTTCGATCCGCTCGAGGATCCGCCCGTGCATGTTTTCGACGATGCGCGCAGCAATCCGCATGTAGGCAATTTCCTGCGGCGACTTGATCGCCCGCTGCCAATTCACCAGCCCGACCGCATCGATCAAGGTGGCTTGCGGCAGGTGCGTTTTCAGCGACAGATAAGCGGCGGCGCTGAAGTAATAGTTGTCCATCTCGACGCCGATGGTCAGGGTGTCCCAGCCACGGGCACTGATAACTTCGCGCGACAGGTAGTCCATTGGATGACGTTCGCGCGACTGCACGTAGATGTCAGGGTAACCAATAATGTTTTCGTGCTGCATGAACACCGTGCGCTTGGCGCCATTGGCGTCCTGTCCACGACCGAACCACACTGGCTCGCCATCAAGTGCGAGCAACACGCATTGGTGAACATAAAACGACCAACCGTCGTAGCCGGTCAGCCACGCCATGTTCGACGGATCGGTGACCAGCAACAGCTCGATGCCCTGGGCCTGCATGGCCGCTCGCACCTTGGCCAGACGCTGGGCGTACTCGTCCCGTTCGAACGGGAGATTGACGACTATCTGAGACATGCACATGCCCTCTGATAAATGACGCACGGATGAAAAACACTTAGCTGTTGAACTGGAACCCTTTACCGGCGGAACGCGCACGCTCGAACGCCAGATTGGCCATGGCGGTGTCCTGGGCGCCGGTGCCGGTGAGATCGCATAAGGTGATTTGCGTCGCATCGGTTCGGCCCGGACGCTGGCCTGCGAGCACCTGACCCAGCTCGACCAGACCTGATTCATCGGCGAAGAAGCCAGCCGCCAAGGCGTGATGCAATTCACCCAGCAGGCGCGTCTGACTGAGGCGATCGGCTACGTATAGATCGAGCTTGGCCAGCGCCTGCGGGGAGACTTCATTTTTGTGTTCGGCATCCGAGCCCATCGCAGTGATGTGCAAGCCGGGATGCAAATGGTGTGCTTCGATCAGGGGTGCACGGCTTGGCGTGCAAGTGATCGCAATGTCGACGTCAGCCATGGCTTCATCGATGCTGACACAGGACGTGACTGTCAGGCTGCTGTCGCGCGCCAGCTCAACGCTGAAGGCCAAGGCTTTAGCGCTGTCGCGAGCCCAGATCCGCACCGATTCGATCGGCCGCACCAGCCGCAATGCTTGCAGCTGCAGAAGCGCCTGCTCACCGGCACCGATCAGCGCGACGCTGCGGCTGTCAGTTCTCGACAAGGCTCGCGCCGCCACCGCGCCAGCTGCTGCGGTGCGCACAGCAGTCAGGTAACCGTTATCGAGCAGCAAGGCATCGAGCAAACCAGTGCGCGCTGACAACAGCATCATCATGCCGTTGAGGCTGGGCAGTCCCAGTTTCGGATTGTCGAAAAAACCCGGGCTGACCTTGATCGCAAAGCGCTCCAGACCCGGCAGGTACGCGGTCTTCACGTCGACTTCGCCGTTGTGCTCAGGGATGTCCAGGCGCAGGATCGGCGGCATCGCCACGGCCGCCGTGGCCAACAGCAAGAAGGCCTGTTCGATGGCGTCGATGCTCGACAGGTCCAGCCCAACGCAGGCTCGCAGGTCAGCTTCGCTCAATAAGGTAATGTCAGTCATCTGCGCCGCACTCCGTTGATTGTGGTGTTTCAGGCATCGGCACCGGCGAGGACGCGCAGGTGTTGATCGATGTCGACATTGCGGCCACTGACCACCACCACTATCGGCCCGCGCGGTTCGATCAGGCCGTCAAGCAAGGCGGCGATGCCGACCACTGCGGCGCCTTCCAGCACCAGGCGCTCCTCGCGATGGGCGTGGCGGATGGCATCGGCAATGGAGGTTTCGCTAAGCAGGTGCAGGTGATCGCAGAGATCGCGCGTCATGTTGAAGCTGTAACGGTTGTCCAGACCGATGCCGCCGCCGAGCGAATCGGCGAGGGTCGGCAGCTCTTCGACCTCCAGCGGATGCCCGGCCTGGAGACTGGTGTGCATGGCGGCGCCACGTTGCATGCTGATGCCGTGGGTGACAATGTTCGGGTTGGCGCTTTTCAATGCCAGGGCCACCCCGGCAAACAGGCCGCCGCCGGATAAAGGCACGAGGATCTGCGCGACGTCCGGTTGCTGCTCAAGAATTTCCAGCCCCAGCGTGCCCTGCCCGGCAATAATCGCCAGATGATCGAACGGTGGCAGCATACTCGCGCCCTGATCGCGGGCAATACGCTCGGCTTCACGCTGCGCGTCGTCCTGGGACTGGCCGATGATGCAGACCTCGGCGCCAAGCTCGCGAATGGCCTGAACCTTGTTCGCCGGCACCAGATTCGACAGGCAAATAGTTGCCTTCACCCCCTGCCTGGAAGCCGCATACGCCAGTGCGCGACCGTGATTACCGGTCGACGCCGCCACCACCCCGCGGACCTTTTGCTCTGCGGTGAGCTGCGCCACGGCATTGCTCGCACCGCGCAATTTGAAACTGCCGGTGATCTGCTGGGATTCGAGTTTGAGATACACCGCCACACCGACACGCCGCGAAAGGCTCGGCGAATATTCCAGGGCAGTACGCCGCACCAGCGCTTCGATGCGCTGACGAGCCAGGTAAATATCGTGAAGTTGCAGCGTTGACATGACCGCATCCCGACAGAGGTGATGGGCGCAGTCTAAGAGCGCTGTATTGTCGCGATGAATGTACTAGGGCAATTTAGTCGACAAACTTTTCGCGAACTCTTCGCTGGTCAGAAATCGTGGATTTGCGGGTATTGGCCGAAGATTTCGCGCATGCCGATCAGCGCATCACGCATCTCCCCGTCGCTGCATTCGGCGCCGACACACACGCGCACCGCCCGTGGGCGGGGGGTGCCGCGGACGGTGAACGGGTCGGGCGAGGTCACCGCAATGTGCTTGTGACGCAAGGCGCGCACGAGGCTGTCGAGCTCCCAATGCTCGGGAATGCCAATCCACGCATTCAAGGCGTGAGGGTGCTGGGCGAGCAAATATTCATCAAGGTATTCGGTGATCATCGCCTGACGCCCGGCGAGCAGTTTGCGCTGCAAATTGACCAGTGTGTCGGCGCGTCCATCGCGAATCCAGCGCGCGGCGATCTCGGAAACCATCGGCGTGGCCATCCAGCTGTTGACCCGCAGAATGCTCTCGGTACGCAGCGCCAGACGTTTGGGCACCACCAGATAACCGATGCGCAAACCGGTCAGCACCGACTTGGTCATGCTGGTGCAATAGAACGACAGCTCCGGCAGGTAATGGCTGATCGGCGGTGCGCGGCGCTCATCGAGCAGCGGTCCATACACATCGTCTTCGATAATGTGCACGCCGAAGCGGCGGGCAATCTCCGCGATTTCGCGTCGACGGCTGTCCGGCATCAGGCTGGTGGTCGGGTTGTTCAGGTTCGGTGTGCACACCAGCGCGGTGATGCGCTCGTTGCTGCACATGTCTTCAAAGTGTTCCGGGTCGATGCCGTCACGGTCCATCTCCAGGCCTTTGAGGGTGAAGCCGAGTACTTGCGAATTGCCAATCACGCCGTGGTCTGTGATGCCTTCACACAGCACCACATCGTCCGGGCCGGCCAGCGAAGCCAGGGCGAGAAAGATTCCGTGGGCAGCGCCGTTGGTGATCAGGATGTCATCGCGTTCGACCCGCAAGCCTTGCTTGCCGATCCAGTGCATGGCCGCTTCGCGATGGGATTCGAAACCGGCAATCGGTCTGAATGCGTGAATCCACGGCTGATCTTCTTCGGTGCTGAGCTCGCGGCAGGTCTCGCGCCAGAACTGGTCGTGTTCGCGGGTGTGCAAGATCCGCGTGATGGAAAAATCCACCAGCGCCCGCTCCGGGCTGTCGAGAATATAAGTGGCCACGCGATCGCTCATGCGCCGCGAGACAAAACTGCCGCGCCCGACCTCACAGCGCACCAGCCCTTGCCTTTCAAGTTCTTTGTAAGCATTGGTGACGGTCTGCACGCTGATGCCCATCGCGTCGGCCACGTGACGCTGGGGCGGCAGGCGCTGATCGTTGGCCAGCACGCCCTGCTCGATGTCTTCAGCGATGGCCTGCACCAGAATCTTGTATTTGGATTCGCCGCTGCGGGCGATTTCCAGTGCTGCTTTCCACTTCTCCATCAGCGTTCGAACCCGTGTATTTGCCAGTGCCGACAGCATCCCGCGAGAATCCAGGCAAAGCAATTGTCCTAGTGCAATGCAATGATGCGCAGGGCTTTTGTATGCTCGGTTCAAGGTCGACGCCCGGGCATGTCATCCAGCCCTCATAAAAATCAGTCGGTCTGTACCGGTGCGGTGGCGCGGATAGCGCAATCGCCCCTTGTACGCTTTGCTCTTGTAACACTGCCTCCTACCACAGAGCCGTCGATGACGGGTCCACAAGAAACAGGAGATTTTATCGATGAGCAATTTCCCCTTCAGCACTCCCCACGCTTTGCGTCGCCTGTTCGTGGCTTGCGCGATGTTCGGCCTGGCCACCAGCGCTCACGCCGCGACGACGCTGGAAACGGTCAAACAGAACAGCAGCATCCGCATCGGTTACGCCAACGAAACGCCGTTTGCCTACACCGAAACCGATGGTCGGGTGACCGGAGAATCGCCGGAAATCGCCAAAGCGATCTTCGAAAAGATGGGCATCAAAAAGGTCGACGGTGTGTTGACCGAGTGGGGCTCATTGATTCCTGGCCTGCGCGCCGGCCGTTTCGATGTGATTGCCGCCGGCATGTACATCACCCCGGCCCGCTGCAAACAGGTGTTGTTCACCGATCCGCAGTACCAGTTGCCAGATGCTTTGCTCACCGCCAAGGGCAACCCGAAAAAGCTGCACAGCTATGAAGACATCGCCAAAAACCCTGAAGTGAAACTGGCGATCATGGCCGGCACCGTGAACCTGGCGTACGCGCGCGACTCGGGCGTCAAGGACTCGCAGATCTTGCAGGTTCCGGACACCACCGCACAGTTGCAAGCCGTGCGGGCCGGGCGCGCCGATGCGGCGGTCGGCACCCAGTTGACCATGAAAGGTCTGGCCAGCAAGGGCGGTGACAAGGTTGAGGCGGTCACCGAGTTCAAGGACGATCCGTCGCACATCGGCTACGGCGCCCTCGCCTTCCGCCCGGAAGACAAAGACCTGCGCGACGCAGTCAACGCCGAGCTGAAAAAGTGGCTCGGTTCCGAAGAGCACCTCAAGGCGGTCGCCCCATTCGGCTTCGACAAATCCAACGTGACGAGCAAAACGGCTGCCGAGCTCTGCGCTCAATAGTCGAAACAGGCATGGCGCTGCGGCGCGATGCCTTTTCCCTGCTTAATCCGGATGGTCAGGTTTAAACCATGGGTGAATTACTTCCGCTATTGATACAAGGCGCCTGGGTCACGCTGCAGGTGACCTTCTTCGGTTCGATTCTGGCGATCGTTGCCGCTCTACTCGCGGCGCTCGGGCGCATGTCGCCATGGCGAGCGTTGCGCTGGTTTTCCATCGCCTACATTGAAGTGTTCCGCGGTACGTCGCTGCTGGTGCAATTGTTCTGGCTGTTTTTTGTCCTGCCGTTACCGCCGTTCAACATCGAGCTGAGCTCATACGCGGTGGCCATCGTCGGCCTCGGTCTGCACATCGGAGCGTATGGCGCAGAGGTGATGCGCGGCGCGATCAGCTCCGTTGCCAAGGGCCAGTACGAAGCGTCCACGGCGCTGAACTTCAGCGGTTACAAACGCTTTCGGCGGATTATTCTTCCGCAGGCGCTGCTGGCGGCCATTCCACCGGGCACCAATTTGCTCATCGAGTTACTGAAAAATACCTCGCTGGTGTCGCTGATTACGCTGTCGGACCTGAGCTTTCGCGCCCGCCAGCTCGATCAGGCGACTTTTCAGACCCTGGAGATTTTCAGCCTGGCGCTGGTGATCTACTTCATTCTGGCGCAGGCCATCAACCTGGGCATGCGCCAACTTGAACGGCGCCTGGCTCGCGGGCGGATGCGTGGAGGTCTGTCATGACATTGTTCGACTGGACCTACGCCTGGCAGATTCTCCCCGATTTGTTGCGCGCTTCACTCAACACCGTGGGTATTACCCTGATCGGTTTTTTGATCGCCATTGTGCTCGGTCTGTTTCTGGCGATTGGTCGACGCAGTCGCAGGCTGTGGTTGTCATGGCCTGCCACTGGGCTGATCGAGTTCATCCGCAGCACGCCACTGCTGATTCAGGTGTATTTCCTCTACTACGTGCTGCCCAACTACGGCGTGAGCATGAGCGCCATGCAAGTGGGGATTCTCGGCATCGGCCTGCATTACGCCTGTTACATCGCCGAAGTTTACCGCGGCGGCCTCGACGCGGTGCCGCGCGCGCAGTGGGAAGCTGTTACGGCGCTGAACATTGCCCCGTTCAGCGCGTATCGCAACATCATCCTGCCCCAGGCGCTGCGGCCGATCCTGCCGCCGTTGGGCAACTACCTGGTGGCGATGCTCAAGGACACGCCGGTGCTGTCGGCCATCACCGTGGTGGAAATCATGCAGCAGGCGAAAAACATTGGCTCCGAGAATTTCCGCTATTTAGAGCCGATCACCATGGTCGGTCTGTTTTTCCTCGCCTTGAGCATCGCTTTGGCTTATCTGGTACGGCGCCTCGAAGTGCGTCTGGAGGCACACTAATGACTTCTACATTCTCGACACCCAGTGATCTCTCCCGGCCGGGCCTTCCAACTCCGCTGCATTCGCAGGAGACCAGCGCCATGCAGGCAAACCCGGCAGTCAAGCCGATTGTCAGCTTTCAGGACGTCACCAAAAGCTACGGCAACTTCACCGTGCTCGATCATTTGAATCTGGACGTCATACCCGGCGAAAAAGTCGCGATCATCGGGCCCAGCGGCTCAGGCAAGTCGACGCTGCTGCGCGTGTTGATGACGCTGGAAGGCATTGACGACGGGCTGATCCGCATCGAAGACGATCTGCTGACGCACATGCACAATCGCAACGGAGTGCTGGTGCCGGCCAATGACCGACACATCCGCCGCGTGCGCGGCAAGATCGGCATGGTGTTCCAGAGTTTTAATCTGTTTCCGCACATGACGGCGCTGCAGAACGTGATCGAGGCGCCGGTGCAAGTCCTCGGCATGAAGCCCGCTGAAGCACGCGAACGCGCAGCGGATTTGCTGGAACTGGTGGGATTGGGCAGCAAGCTCGGGCATTACCCGTCGCAGCTCTCCGGCGGGCAGCAACAACGGGTGGCGATTGCACGGGCGCTGGCGATGCGCCCGAAGGTCATGCTGTTTGACGAAGTGACCTCGGCACTGGATCCGGAGCTGTGCGGTGAAGTGCTTAACGTGATCCGCAAGCTCGGCACCGAACATAACCTGACCATGCTGATGGTCACGCACCAGATGGGCTTCGCCAGGGAGTTTGCCGATCGCGTGTGCTTCTTTTTCAAAGGGCAGATCCACGAACAGGGCACACCGGCGCAGATTTTTGAACATCCGCAGCAGGAGCGTACTTGCGCGTTTCTCAGTGCGGTGAGAGAGGCGAACTAGCACAGGAAGGAGAAACACAACTCCCAATGTGGGAGCGGGCTTGCTCGCGAAGGCGGCTTGTCAGTCGACATAGCGCTGTCTGACACGCCGCCTTCGCGAGCAAGCCCGCTCCCACATTGGGGTATAGCGTTGTTATGGGTATTGCTGAACGTTGCCTTGCTGCTGGCCACCGTACTGCTGACCCGGAATAGCTTTCAGATTCACTTCGACGCGACGGTTCTGCGCGCGGCCGTTGACATCGCCGTTGCTCGCCACCGGATTGTCCGGGCCGGCACCGCGGGCGCTCAGGTTGGCTCCACTGACACCTTGCGAGGTCAGGTAAGTCGCCACGCTCTGCGCGCGGCGCTGAGAAAGGTCCATGTTGTGCTGGCGGCTGCCAGTGCTGTCGGTGTAGCCGACGATTTCGATCTGGTTCTGGTTGAATTCCTTCAACGAGCCGGCAAGGTTGTTCAGCGGCTGGTAGAAGCTCGAAGCAATGTTCGCCGAGTCGGTGGCGAAGGTAATGTTACCCGGCATGATCAGCTTGATCTGATCGCCTTCACGCTGAACTTCCACACCGGTATTGGCCATGCTGGCGCGCAATTTTTTCTCTTGCTGGTCAGCGTAGTAACCATAACCGGCGGCAGAAGCACCGACGACAGCGGCACCGATCAGCGCCCCTTTGCCACGGCTGTTGTGATCGATGGCAGCACCGGCCAAGGCTCCGGCCAGCGCACCGAGGCCACCGTATTTGGCGGTTTTGCTCATGCCGGTGGAACCGCTATCAGCCTGGCCCTGATTGTCATAAGGGTTGGGCGACGCGCAGCCGGACAGCAAGGCCACGGCCGAGGCGACAATAATCAAACGCTGCTTGGTGAACATGAAGAGCTCCTACTTTTGCATTCGGTGGTGCAACGGCTCAAGGCATCAGCCTTTGCGGGGTTTTGGATCCTGTCCGGCGAGGAAAATTCCCTGGCCAACCTCACGCGCGCACAAAAGGGTTGTCACGCATTTCATCGCCCAGTCGCGTATCCGCACCGTGACCAGTCACCACAATCGCGTCTTCGTCGAGGGTGTACAGCCGCTGTTTGATGGAACGCACGATGGTCGCCTGATTGCCCCCCCACAAATCCGTGCGCCCTACTCCGCGACGGAACAGCGTATCTCCGGCGATCAGCAGCTTGGCGTCCGCAAACCAGAAACTCATCGACCCCGGCGTATGCCCCGGCGTGTGCAAAGCCACACCGCAACCGCAGGCCAGTTCCTCATCATCGCTGAGCCAGCGATCCGGCGCAGGCACTGGCGTGTAGGGCACGCCGAACATCTGGCATTGCATCTCCAGATTGTCCCAGAGGAATTGATCTTCCTTGTGCAGATGCAGGGTCGCGCCGGTTTTCTCTTTCAACTGGCCGGACGCCAGGAAGTGATCGAGGTGCGCGTGGGTGTGAATGATGCTGACCACCTGCAAACCCAAGGCATCAAGCCGAGCAAGGATAAGTTCGTGATTG
>NZ_CABVGX010000075.1 GCF_902497625.1 Pseudomonas fluorescens
CCCTTAAGTGGCTTTGAGATTAGCGGAACGTTCTGGAAAGTACGGCCATAGTGGGTGATAGCCCTGTACGCGAAAATCTCTTAGTCATGAAATCGAGTAGGACGGAGCACGAGAAACTTTGTCTGAATATGGGGGGACCATCCTCCAAGGCTAAATACTACTGACTGACCGATAGTGAACTAGTACCGTGAGGGAAAGGCGAAAAGAACCCCGGAGAGGGGAGTGAAATAGATCCTGAAACCGTATGCGTACAAGCAGTGGGAGCCCACTTTGTTGGGTGACTGCGTACCTTTTGTATAATGGGTCAGCGACTTATTTTCAGTGGCGAGCTTAACCGAATAGGGGAGGCGTAGCGAAAGCGAGTCTTAATAGGGCGTCTAGTCGCTGGGAATAGACCCGAAACCGGGCGATCTATCCATGGGCAGGTTGAAGGTTGGGTAACACTAACTGGAGGACCGAACCGACTACCGTTGAAAAGTTAGCGGATGACCTGTGGATCGGAGTGAAAGGCTAATCAAGCTCGGAGATAGCTGGTTCTCCTCGAAAGCTATTTAGGTAGCGCCTCATGTATCACTGTAGGGGGTAGAGCACTGTTTCGGCTAGGGGGTCATCCCGACTTACCAAACCGATGCAAACTCCGAATACCTACAAGTGCCGAGCATGGGAGACACACGGCGGGTGCTAACGTCCGTCGTGAAAAGGGAAACAACCCAGACCGTCAGCTAAGGTCCCAAAGTTATGGTTAAGTGGGAAACGATGTGGGAAGGCTTAGACAGCTAGGAGGTTGGCTTAGAAGCAGCCACCCTTTAAAGAAAGCGTAATAGCTCACTAGTCGAGTCGGCCTGCGCGGAAGATGTAACGGGGCTCAAACCATACACCGAAGCTACGGGTATCATCTTAGGATGATGCGGTAGAGGAGCGTTCTGTAAGCCTGTGAAGGTGAGTTGAGAAGCTTGCTGGAGGTATCAGAAGTGCGAATGCTGACATGAGTAACGACAATGGGTGTGAAAAACACCCACGCCGAAAGACCAAGGTTTCCTGCGCAACGTTAATCGACGCAGGGTTAGTCGGTCCCTAAGGCGAGGCTGAAAAGCGTAGTCGATGGAAAACAGGTTAATATTCCTGTACTTCTGGTTATTGCGATGGAGGGACGGAGAAGGCTAGGCCAGCTTGGCGTTGGTTGTCCAAGTTTAAGGTGGTAGGCTGAGATCTTAGGTAAATCCGGGATCTTAAGGCCGAGAGCTGATGACGAGTGTTCTTTTAGAACACGAAGTGGTTGATGCCATGCTTCCAAGAAAAGCTTCTAAGCTTCAGGTAACCAGGAACCGTACCCCAAACCGACACAGGTGGTTGGGTAGAGAATACCAAGGCGCTTGAGAGAACTCGGGTGAAGGAACTAGGCAAAATGGCACCGTAACTTCGGGAGAAGGTGCGCCGGTGAGGGTGAAGGACTTGCTCCGTAAGCTCATGCCGGTCGAAGATACCAGGCCGCTGCGACTGTTTATTAAAAACACAGCACTCTGCAAACACGAAAGTGGACGTATAGGGTGTGACGCCTGCCCGGTGCCGGAAGGTTAATTGATGGGGTTAGCTAACGCGAAGCTCTTGATCGAAGCCCCGGTAAACGGCGGCCGTAACTATAACGGTCCTAAGGTAGCGAAATTCCTTGTCGGGTAAGTTCCGACCTGCACGAATGGCGTAACGATGGCGGCGCTGTCTCCACCCGAGACTCAGTGAAATTGAAATCGCTGTGAAGATGCAGTGTATCCGCGGCTAGACGGAAAGACCCCGTGAACCTTTACTATAGCTTTGCACTGGACTTTGAATTTGCTTGTGTAGGATAGGTGGGAGGCTTTGAAGCGTGGACGCCAGTTCGCGTGGAGCCAACCTTGAAATACCACCCTGGCAACTTTGAGGTTCTAACTCAGGTCCGTTATCCGGATCGAGGACAGTGTATGGTGGGTAGTTTGACTGGGGCGGTCTCCTCCTAAAGAGTAACGGAGGAGTACGAAGGTGCGCTCAGACCGGTCGGAAATCGGTCGTAGAGTATAAAGGCAAAAGCGCGCTTGACTGCGAGACAGACACGTCGAGCAGGTACGAAAGTAGGTCTTAGTGATCCGGTGGTTCTGTATGGAAGGGCCATCGCTCAACGGATAAAAGGTACTCCGGGGATAACAGGCTGATACCGCCCAAGAGTTCATATCGACGGCGGTGTTTGGCACCTCGATGTCGGCTCATCACATCCTGGGGCTGAAGCCGGTCCCAAGGGTATGGCTGTTCGCCATTTAAAGTGGTACGCGAGCTGGGTTTAGAACGTCGTGAGACAGTTCGGTCCCTATCTGCCGTGGACGTTTGAGATTTGAGAGGGGCTGCTCCTAGTACGAGAGGACCGGAGTGGACGAACCTCTGGTGTTCCGGTTGTCACGCCAGTGGCATTGCCGGGTAGCTATGTTCGGAATAGATAACCGCTGAAAGCATCTAAGCGGGAAACTAGCCTCAAGATGAGATCTCACTGGGACCTTGAGTCCCCTGAAGGGCCGTCGAAGACTACGACGTTGATAGGTTGGGTGTGTAAGCGCTGTGAGGCGTTGAGCTAACCAATACTAATTGCCCGTGAGGCTTGACCATATAACACCCAAGCAATTTGCTTGCTCTAACGAGCACCAGATTGCGGTGACTGTGAAGACGACACGAACCGAAAGTTCGCACGCTTTGCTCACAAGCAGCACACAAAACTATCACATACCCATTCGCTGGAGCGTGAACCGAAAGGTAAACGACCTGGCTACCGAATTTCTTGACGACCATAGAGCATTGGAACCACCTGATCCCATCCCGAACTCAGCAGTGAAACGATGCATCGCCGATGGTAGTGTGGGGTTTCCCCATGTGAGAGTAGGTCATCGTCAAGATTAAATTCCGAAACCCCTATCTGCTATGCAGGTAGGGGTTTTGTTTTGGGCGCAACAAAATACGGTCGAACAAATTTGCACAGTTATTTTTGAATCATGACACTAGAATAGGTCCCAACTTTTTCGGAGTCAGAGCCTTTTATGCCAGTTAAGGTTGACGCCCCAGGGCTGTCAGAATTACCGCTGGACGAGTTGGTAGCGTGCCATGAGTGCGACTTGCTGATGCGCAAGCCGAAGCTATCGCGTGGAGAAAAAGCAGAGTGTCCCCAGTGCGGCTTTGAACTCTATGCGCACAGACACAACGTCGTGCAACGCAGCCTTGCTTTGGTCATCGCCGCCCTGTTGTTGTTCATTCCGGCGAACTTTTTGCCGATCATGGAGCTCAATCTACTCGGGCAGTCGTCGCAAGACACCGTGTGGACGGGTGTCGTAGGGCTGTTCAACAGCGGTATGCAGGGCGTGTCTCTGGTTGTGTTCCTGTGCAGCATGGCCATTCCGTTGCTTAAGCTGCTTTGCCAATTAGCTGTACTGCTGACCATCCGTTTTGATGTCGGCCGCAGTCATGGACTGCTGCTCTACCGTATCTACCACCATTTACGGGACTGGGGAATGCTTGAGGTATACCTCATGGGGGTCCTGGTTGCGATCGTTAAACTTGCGGACATGGCAGCGATCACTGTAGGTCTTGGTCTGGCGTGTTTTATCAGTTTGTTGTTGGTTCAGGTCTGGCTGGAGGTTGCGATGTCGCCTCACCAGATCTGGCAGGCTTTGTCAGGAGAGGATGCCCATGCGGGCGATTGATGCAGGCATTCTGATTTGCACTGAATGTCATGAATTGAACAGGCAGAAAGCAGACACCGCAAAGCAAAACTGCACACGCTGTGGCGCGGTGGTTCATGCCCGTCGGCCGAATTGTCTTGTTCGCACCTGGGCGCTGCTGATTACCGCAGCAATTCTTTATATCCCTGCCAACCTGCTACCGATCATGAC
Source organism: Pseudomonas fluorescens (assembly GCF_902497625.1). GTDB lineage: Bacteria > Pseudomonadota > Gammaproteobacteria > Pseudomonadales > Pseudomonadaceae > Aquipseudomonas > Aquipseudomonas fluorescens_BQ. Next base: position 3,903 of record NZ_CABVGX010000075.1, read on the forward strand.
GGTTACCTCGTTAGGCAAGGGCGAGCCCAGCACTATCATGTCCGGTGTGATTGAACTGGCTCAACACGGCATGATCCCGATCGCAGCAGTGGTCTTCATAGCCAGCATTCTGGTGCCCACGTTCAAATTGGTGGGCCTCGCGCTTCTGCTGTTCTCTGTTCAACGCCATCAACCGCTCTCGGCGCGCCAGCGGGTCTGGATGTACCGCTTCATTGAGTTCATCGGCCGTTGGTCGATGCTCGACATCTTTGTGATCGCCATCCTGGTGGCGGTCGTGAATTTCGGTCGCCTTGCCAGCGTTGAAGCCAATCCCGGCGCTATCGCCTTCGCCAGTGTGGTGATTCTGACAATGCTTGCCGCAGTAACTTTCGATCCCCGACTGATTTGGGATAACACGGAGTCGGACGACGACCATGACTGATTTGCCTATAGCAAAAACCCGACCGGCTTCCAACTGGTCTGCCATCTGGGTACTGCCCCTGATCGCCTTGATCATCGGCGGCTGGCTTGGCTGGCGTGCCTACAATGAAACCGGCATCGAGATTCAAGTTCGTTTCGAGAGCGGTGAAGGCATACAAGCCAACAAAACCGAAGTCGTTTACAAGGGCATGTCGGTCGGCAAGGTGAAGACACTCAAGCTCGATGATGAAGGCACCTCCAAGGGAGTGATCGCCACCGTCGAGATGAACAAGGATGTCGAGCAGTACCTCAAGACCAGCACGCGCTTCTGGCTGGTTAAACCGAGCGTGACCCTGGCCGGTATCACTGGTCTGGAAACCCTGGTATCGGGCAATTACGTCGCAATCAGCCCCGGCGAAGGGGAGCCGATCCGCAAGTTCAAAGCACTCGCCGAAGAACCGCCGCTGTCTGATGCGCAGCCTGGCCTGCACCTGACCATCAAGGCTGATCGCCTCGGTTCGCTGAACCGTGGCAGCCCGGTGTTTTACAAGCAGATCAAAGTCGGCCAGGTCAAAAGCTACTTGCTGTCTGAAGACCAGAGCACCGTTGAACTCAAAGTGTTTATCGAGCCGACCTACGCCAAGCTGGTGCGCAAACATACGCGATTCTGGAATGCCAGCGGCATCAGCATAGACGCCAACCTGTCGGGTGTTAAGGTACGCAGCGAGTCGCTGGCCAGCATTGTCGCCGGGGGCATCGCTTTCGCTACCCCGGAAAATCGCAAGGACAGCCCGGCCACTGATCCTAGCCTTCCATTTCGCTTGTATGAAGATTTTGATGCCGCCGCCGCTGGTATCCGCGTAAAGGTCAAACTGAGCGATTTCGAAGGCCTCCAGGCAGGTCGCACGCCGGTAATGTACAAAGGCATTCAGGTCGGTAATCTGAAGGCGCTGAAGATTGATCCGGACCTTTCCGCGGCCACCGCCGAGTTGACCCTCGACCCACTGGCCGAAGATTATCTGGTCGACGGCACTCAGTTTTGGGTGGTCAAACCGTCCATTTCCCTGGCGGGCATTACCGGGCTCGAAGCCTTGGTAAAGGGCAACTACATCGCCATTCGCCCTGGGGACAAAGGGGCGGCACCGCAGCGCGAGTTTGTTGCACGACCGAAAGCGCCCCCGCTTGACCTGCGCTCGCCCGGTCTGCATCTGGTGTTGTTTACCGACAACCTGGGTTCGCTGGAAGTCGGCAGCCCGATTCTCTACAAGCAGGTTAAAGTTGGTTCGGTGCAGAGCTACCAGTTTTCCCGCACCAAGAAGCAACTGGTCATCGGCGTACACATCGAAAAAGAATACGAGGGTCTGGTCAACGCTTCGACACGGTTCTGGAATGCCAGCGGCATTACGCTGACAGGCGGATTGACCGGCGGGATTCAGGTCAAAAGCGAGTCGTTGCAAAGCTTGATGGCTGGCGGGATTGCTTTTGAAACGCCAGTGGCCAATGCGCCGCTGCAGAAGCGCATTCCACGCTTCCGTCTGCACGCCAACCATGACGAAGCTAATCAAAAAGGCACAGTCGTGACGATCAAGGTCGATCGCGCGGACGGTCTGCGCAGTGGCACGCCAGTGAGATTCAAGGGGCTGGATGTCGGCAAGATTGAAGACATCGATCTCAGCGACGACCTGCAATCGGTACTGCTGACCGCACGGATCACTGAGGTGCCGGAGCGCATCGCCCGGGTCGGCAGCCAGTTCTGGGTGGTAAAACCTGAGCTTGGCCTGATCAAGACGTCCAATCTTGAAACCCTGGTGACCGGGCAGTACATCGAGGTGCAACCCGCGGCGAAAAATCTCGGTCCACAAAAGAACTTCGTGGCTCTGGCTAATCCGCCGGAGGTAGTCAACAAAGAAGCAGGCTTGAGCCTGGTATTGAGCGCAGCGCGCCGCGGCTCTCTCAAACCCGGCGTTCCAGTGACATATCGTGAGGTGACGGTGGGCAAGGTCACGGCTTATGAACTGGGTCAGACCGCTGACCGTGTGCTTGTGCATATCCTCATTGAACCGAAGTACGCGCCATTGGTGCGCAGCGGTTCGCGTTTCTGGAACACCAGTGGGTTCGGCCTCGACTACGGTTTGTTCAAGGGCGCGACTGTGCGGACGGAATCGCTGGAGACCTTGATTCAGGGTGGCATCGCATTCGCTACACCGGACGGTGAGCGCATGGGTAACCCGGCGCGTCCCCAGCAGACATTCCCGCTGTTTGACAAGTTCGAGGATGAATGGCTGACCTGGGCGCCGAAGATTTCACTTGGTAAATAGACTATTGGCGTCCCTGCAAACGCCATCGCGAGCAGGCTCGCTCCCACCAGGGGTTTGCCGTGGCCACAGAATTTGTGATCGACACCAGCTCCCTGTGGGAGTGAGCCTGCTCGCGAAGAGGCCCTCAAGTAAACTCAATCACTAAAAAACATACCCAAAAAAAGGCCGCGATCCATTGGAACGCGGCCTTTTTTAATGCCTTCGATTAACGCAGATCAAACCGCGTCCAGCTCCGGCTCATCTGCTTCAACGTTAACCACAGCCTTCACCTCATCATGGCGACGGATGTACTTCCAGTCCGCCTCATCAATGTAGATCCCGTTCGGCCCGCTGCCACCCTCCAGGTCAATCGCCACACTGGCGCAAACTTGCGGCTTCACACTTGCCAGAATCGGCACGAAGCCCAGTTGCAGACTGGTCTCCAGCAACGCTGCCTGGTTCTTTTCGTCGATGTCTGCCGCTTCGTCGAGGTAATACGGCAAGCGCACGCGGCCGGCCTGGTCGCGGTCCATCAAGTGCAGCAACAAATACATGTTGGTCAGCGCCTTGATGGTCATCGTCGTGCCGTTGGAGGCGGCGCCGTCGATGTCGGTATGGATGACCGGCGTGCCGTTGACCTTGGTGATCTCGAACGCCAGCTCGAAAAGATCCTTGAGACCGAGCTGATTGTGGTTCGCCGCAACAAGGCGTGCCAGATATTCCTTGGCCTCTTCGTTCTTGTTGTCCTGATCGGCGCTCTGGTTGAGGTCGAACACGGAGAGGGTTTCGCCTTCCTCGTATTGGCCGGCGCTGTGGATGATCTGGTCGATGTGCTTGAGCGCTTCCTTGTTCGGCGCGAGGACGATGCGGAAGCTCTGCAGGTTGGAGACCTGACGCTTGTTGATCTCGCGGTTGAATAGCGCGAGCTGGTGCTCGAGGCTGTCGTAGTCGCTGCGAATATTGCGCAGCGTTCGCGCAATATCGGTGACCGCTGCGCGACGTGCCTTGCCGAGTGTCAGGGCTTCATCGGTGCGGTGCGCGTAAGCGTTGATGAGCAGTTGCAAGCGACGCTCCATGTCGTCTTCGCTGTCGAACTTGGCTACGCCTTTAAGGCGGATCTGTGCATAAAGCGCGTCGATCTGACCGTCTGCGCGGAGCAAACCCTGCCAGCTGTCCTGATAGTCGTTGAGCAGGGGCAGCAGGTTATCCATGGAATCGTCGATCGGATCCATGAACGGCGTGCCGAATGGCATGTCGGCCGGCAACAGTTGACGGCGGCGCAGGGCGTCGTCGAGCGTGCGCTGCTTGGCTTCCATGTCGCCGATCTGGCGACCGACCAGCTGCAGCTTGGCCGACAACTGCTGGACGCGTTCGGTAAAGGCATCGCTGGAACGCTTCAACTCGTCCTGCGCGGCTTCCATCTGCGCCAGCTGTTCGAGCTTGTCGTCTTCCTCGGCGCTCAGGGTTTGCGCGCGACGGAAATCTTCCAACGCTTTCTGCGCGTCCAGCACTTGCTGGTACAGCGCTTCGGTCTGGGTTTTGCTCGCGGCGCGGTCAGCTGCTACAGCCTGCTGGGTCTTCAGTTGCTTGAGTTCTTTGTCCAGACGCTCCTTCTGGTCGCGCAGCGCCGCCCGGTCAGCCAAGGCCTGTAATGCCGGCGGCTCGATGTGGGAAATGTCGATGGACAGGCCGGGCACTTCGAAGCGTTCGCCCTTGAAGCCGTTGAGGATCAGCTCCATGGATTTTACCCACTGACCGTCCTCGTCCAGAGTGATGCCATGTTCGCCCAGCGGCAGGCTGAACAGTGCGCTGTTGAACAGGCGCATCAGACGTTCGACGTCCTGCTGCGAGAACTCCTCACGCAAACGCGCGTAGCTGTTGTTGTCAGCGTGATCGAGTTGTTGCTTGACCGACTTGAGGCGCTTTTCCAGATCGCGAAGGCGCTCCTCCAGATCTTCTGCAGAGAACTGCCGCGATTGTGCCAGTGCGCCAGCCAATTCATCGTGGGCGTCCTTGGCGGCGAGCAGTTGCTGTTCGAGGACTTTGACGTCGGTCACCAGCGCGAAGCGATGCTTGAGCACCGACAACTCGCCGAGCCAGCGCTGAATCCCGCTGATTTCCCGCTCCAGACGCATCAGCTCTTGAGTACCGCCGCGCTGGTCGTTTTGCAGCGCGTCCTGTTCGTTGCGGTAATGCTCGGCCTGAATCGTCAGCTCTTCCTTGCGCGCGCTGGCGTAGTCCGACCAGGTGCCGAGCAAGGAATCAAGCAATGGCGAGATGCGATGCAATTTGCCGCGCAGGATGTTGCGCTGTGCGACGCCTGACGCGAGCGCTTCAACCAGTGGACCTGCGGTCACCAGCGAGTTGTAGTCCTGCTCCATGCGGCGCACATCGCGGAACGCTTCTTCGCACGCGGCAATGTAATCGACGCTGCCGGAGCGCAGGCTGTGTTCGAACGCATCGAGGAACAATTGCTTGAGCTTGGCTGCGGTGATTTCGCGCATGTGCAGCAAGTTGATGAACAACGCGCGGAAGGTTTTCAGGCTCTGCTCGCTGGTGGAGCGCAGCGGGATCAGGGTCAGGTCGAGTGGAATGGACGTGTGACCGCCGACCAGCAAACGACGCAGTTCATCCGGCTTGAGTTCGTAGGCTTTCAGGCCTTCCTGCTCAAGGTTGGTGAACAGCTCTTTCTGGCGCAGGCAGGTGTCGTTCTTCTGGTAATGCGCCAGGTCCAGTTTGCCGGCGTAGGCAAAGAACTGGTGACCGAAACCACCGCCCGGCCCGCGGCCGACCACACCGATTACGTGCGGACCGTGGGGCAGCGACACCTCGACAAGGATGTAGCTGGTGTCAGAGGCGAAGTAGAAGCGCCGGGATTGTTCGAGGCTGTACTTGCCGAAACTCATGTCTGACATGCGTGCCAGAATCGGAAACTGCAAGGCATTGATCGAGGCGGATTTGCCGAGGTTGTTCGCGCCGTACACCGACAAGGGTTCTTCCAGCGGAAAAAGACCAAGGCTGTAACCGGCGGTGTTCAAAAGGGCGAAGCGGCGAATGCCGTAGCGTTCCTTACTCATGCGTCGGTCTCCTGTTCTTCGGCGATGGCACGGGCCATGGCGTCTTCTTCGCTTTCTTCTTCAAAGTCCGTGAGGTCCAGCGGATCGTCGGTCTGCAGCAATTTTTCATCGCTGTCGTCATCGATCAGCACCGGAACCGGCAACGGCAAGACGCTGTGAAGGCTGGCGGCCAGATCGCGGTCCTGTTGAACCGACAGGCAGACATCGAGGAAGCGGTGCATCGGCGGCAGGAAGCGGTAGATGCCGGTCTCTTCACTGGCAAAACCGAGCTGGGTCATGCGGCGCATAATTTTTTCTTCGAGTTCTTCGACCGTCAGCACTTCGGCCTGGATAAACAGGTCACGGTATTTTTCCAGCAATGATGGCAGCTCGTCACGCCCGAGGCTGCCACCGTCGAGCACGGCGATCGGGTCACGGCCCTGATCCGCCAGATGCTCGACGAGGATGAACGTGAACAGCGCCAGGCGTTGCGCCGTCTTGTTGACGGCTGCGGCGGCCAGGTCCGGTACGAAATAGTAGAAGCCGCGGGTATCGCAGACCAGTTCAAAGCCCAATGCCTTGAACAGCGTGCGGTACTGGTCCTGGAAGTTCGACAGTTGCGCGTACAGCTCCGGATCGCGGCGACTGACGTGGTAGCCCTTGAACAGCTCGCGGAAGATTGGCGCCAGCTGGGACAGTTCGGATAGATCAAGATGCATAAGGGGTGCTCGCAGAATCCTCGGCGGTGTCGCGGGCCGAGAGCAGGGCGAAGGAGCGCAGGCTGACCTGATGCTCATGGGTGTGGTAATCGCGGCGTTCCAGACGCTCGCGTTTGAAGCGTTTCTCCCGCGACAGGCGCGAGAACCAATACAGCAATTCGTCGGTGGCGCCGTCCGGTTCCTGCTCCAGCAGCCAGGTCATCAGGTCCGGCATCGGCAGGGCGTCTTCGCAGCGTTCGAGCATTTCGCGAACGGTGCGAGGCGCGCGCGGCGCTTCGCCCTTGCGGGTGGTATGGGCCTTGGGGAACCGCGCCGGTTTCGGCTCGAAACGTGCCAGTGCGTAAACGTAGGCTTCGACCTGACTGGCGCTGCCGAGAAAGGTACTTTGCGGACGGGTGAACATCGGCATCGCCGCTTGCGGCACCGCGTCCAGACCTTTACGCCGGATCGCCGCGAGGGCCAGCGCGGCGCCACGGGTTACGGCGTTATGGCGACGTGCCTCTTCGCGCAACGGGAGCAGCAGTTCGCGGGCATGCCGCAAGGTCAGTTGCGCGCTGGTCTGCATTTCCAGAATGCGCGCGTGGGTGCGCAGCAGCATGTCGTCATCGACCAGATGACCCAGGCGTTGCTGTTCGGTGAGCATTTTCAGCAGGACGTTTTCGACTTTGCGCACGCCTTGTTCGAACGCGCCGTCGGCGTTGACCAGTTGAATCATCGGCTCGACGTATTCGTCCCAGGTCGCCAGCACTTCGGCGTAGCGCTGACGCAGCGGGATCTGTCGATCGCTGGTTTTGGCGCGTTCGGCAACAGCCACCAGGGCCTGCTCGTCGTTGGCGAGTTTCTTCAGCACGTCGCGTACGCGCATATCGAGCAAACGCAGTTGACGTGCCAGGTCGTTGCCGTCGCGAATGTCGAAGGCATCCTGGATGTAACCGGCCAGACGCTCCAGGTGGCGCAAATAGGCTTCGATCTCCAGGCACAGGCCCAGACGGTGTTCACGGCGCAGGTAGGCTAGAAAATCGTGAATCTGCGCGTTGAGCTCGAAGCGGTTCGGGCTTTTCGCCACGGGCACCAGAATGTCGAGACGTATCCACACATCCAGCAGGCTGGTGATGTCCTGCGGCGTACTGTCGAGTTGCTGGGCGGCCAGTTGCGTGCGCAGTTCGTTGAGGCTCAGGGTGCCTTGGTCGAAGTGCTCGCACAGTGGCTCCAGAAGTGCCCAGTGTTCAGCGAGGGCGCGCAAGACGCGCTTGGGTTCGATCATCGGAATGGCCGGCTGGTTGGCGAAGAAAAGCCGCGATTGTACTGCATCGCGGCCGATGCGATTCACTCTCGGGACGGGCTGTTGCTTTTTCTGTTGTCAAAGTCTGTCGATCAAGCGCGGGCGATCTTCAGCGAAGGGCGGTAGAATCGGCGCACCTCAGTTATCCACAAGTGGCCGACCTTTGTTAATCGAGTCCCGTCGCCGCGCTTATTTGACCGCCATGCAGGTGGTCAACTGGCTGCCGCGCACAGAATTGCCCTTTGCCGCGCCGTCGCGTCCCGAGTTGCTCGAGATGCCTGAACCGGTGCTTGTCATGCCCGTGGCCCCCACGCCGGTTGCCGATGCGCCCGTGGAGCCCGTGGTCAAGCCTGCCGAGCGGGTGAAAATCGAGGTGCCGCGCCCGTCGCTGGCGAGCACGCGCACCAACGCCAAAACCGAGGAAGAAGAGGCGCCCGTCGTCGCCAAGGCGCCGGTCGTGCCGCCGCCGCGTTTCGCTTTGCAATTGCTGCGCGCCGGGCGGTGCCTGCTGCTGGTGGAGTTACCC
>NZ_CABVGX010000076.1 GCF_902497625.1 Pseudomonas fluorescens
GGGCCGACGTGCTGATTCTCGGCGAGACCGGCGCCGGCAAAGAAGTCGTCGCGCGTGCGCTGCATGACTTGTCGAGTCGGCGTAACGGCCCGTTCGTGGCGATAAATGCCGGGGCACTGGCTGAATCGGTGGTGGAAAGCGAGCTGTTCGGACACGAGCCGGGAGCCTTTACCGGCGCGCAGAAGCGGCGTATTGGCAAGTTCGAGTTCGCCAACGGCGGCACGCTGTTTCTCGACGAAATCGAAAGCATGAGTCTGGATGTGCAGGTCAAATTGCTGCGAATGCTGCAGGAGCGCGTCGTCGAACGTCTGGGCGGCAATCAACTGATCCCGTTGGACATCCGCATCATCGCAGCCACCAAGGAAGATTTGCGCCAATCAGCCGATCAGGGCCGTTTCCGCGCCGACTTGTACTACCGCTTGAACGTCGCCCCCCTGCGCATCCCGCCACTGCGCGAGCGTGGTGAGGATGCGCTGATGTTGTTCCAACACTTTGCCGAAGAGGCCAGTGCCCGCCACGGTTTGCCAACCCATGAGTTACAACCCGGCCACCGCGCTTTGTTGCTGCGTCATACGTGGCCCGGCAACGTCCGGGAACTGCAAAACGCGGCGGAGCGTTTCGCCCTGGGTCTGGAGCTGGCGTTGGATAACAGCGTGCCGGACGGAGCTGTCGGAATGACGGTGGAGATGGTCAGCGGCGGCCTCAGCGAGCAAGTCGAGAACTTCGAAAAATCCTTGATTGCCGCCGAGCTCGCACGCTCCCATGGCTCGGTACGCAGCCTCGCCGAGGCCCTCGGGATACCGCGCAAAACCCTGCACGACAAATTGCGCAAGCACGGGCTGAATTTCGCCGACGCGGGTGGCAGTAGCCACAACGATGAAAACGATTGAGCCACCGTCCAAACATGACTCCCATACAAAAGGCCCGCTCATGAACCGCGACAGCAGTGATCTCGAGTCTATCCTCCACCACGATATCCCCTTGACGCGGCACATGGGTCTCAAGGTGCTCGACTGGCACGATCAGCAATTGCGCCTGCATTTGCCGCTGGAAGAAAACGTCAATCACAAGAGCACCATGTTCGGCGGCAGCCTGTATTGCGGCGCGGTCCTGGCCGGATGGGGCTGGCTTCACCTGCGTCTGCGCGAAGAAGGGATTGAAGACGGGCACATTGTCATTCAGGAAGGTCAGATCAGTTATCCACTGCCGATGACTACCGACGCGATAGCTATCTGCCAGGCACCGAGTGTGGTGGCGTGGAATAAGTTTCTGGTGATGTATCGGCGCTATGGCCGGGCGCGCCTGGCCTTGCATTCTCGAATTGTAAATACAGGCAGTGAGGAGGCGGCGGTGAATTTCAGGGGGGACTACGTCCTGCACCGCTAGGCCTCCCGTCAATCAAAAAGCAACGCCCGATGCGGTCGGTGCATCGGGCGTTGGGATGAAACGGGTGTTAACCTGTTTCAAGACCAGACAGCGTCTTATTCAGTTTTTGGTCTTTTTACAAACGAGAGCACTACGTCATCTGCACCAGAGGTTCTCAATTGATAGACGTCTTTATGTTCATTCGAGCATATATCTTTTTTAAACCCGACGATTTCAACTTCCAAAGCATAATCACCCTTTAACGAACAGTGAATTTCGTTTCCATAATGCCACTCAATGCCTTCATTGTGGTCTGCAGTAACAAGGCCCACGATATCTTTTCCTACAACAGGGGTGACACTGAAGTAAGTTGAAGATGCGCCCACGAGTACCAGATTTTTATCTCCATAATTCAATTCGCCGCCACTTGTTAATAGCCGTAAACCTTCCGGTGGCGCCTTCATGGTAAGTGTACCGGCCGTAGCCATACTCATCGCTGCCGACAGCGAGGCGAATAAAAACAAATTTTTAAAGTTCATTTCGAGCTGTTTCCTTTGCAATTGAGCCATAACGCGCCTAGGTTCTGATCAGAACTTAGTGGCTTGGAATGCGAAAACTAGCATCAAAATTTTAGAAAAAAACCTGTCAAAACTGTTAGTTATAACCCTACAGTACTTGAGTTAAAGCTAACAGCAGCTACCCACCCGAAGCCAACTTCAATAATTTTCCCCGCCAAACAGCCATTGCTGGTAAAGCGATAAAAAAATCATTAAGCAACGATTCTTTTGGAGTATAGGTAAAAGGGCTACCATTTAGATTCACCACCTCCCCACCCGCGCCTTCCAACACACCTTGGGCGGCCGCTGTGTCCCACTGCGACGTCGGTGCAAGGCGTGGATAACAATCCGCTGCACCTTCCGCCAACAAACAAAACTTCAACGAACTGCCAATATTAGCCAAATGTAGCTCACCCAGGCTGTCGCTCAGCCCGGCCAGCAACAGCTCCTGCTGTGGGCTCGAGTGTCGGCGGCTTGCCACCACGGTAAAAGACTCGCCGGCAGGCACCACGTCACGTACCTGAATAGCCAACGGTTGCACGTGCTTTTCCCCACGCCACGCGCCCAGCCCCGCACCGCCGACATAGTAGCGCCCGTTGGTCGGCATCGAAACCACACCAAACACCACCCGCCCCTGCTCGATCAGCGCGATGTTGACGGTAAATTCTTCACTGCCGGAAATGAATTCCTTGGTGCCATCCAGAGGATCGACCAGCCACCAGCGCTGCCATCCTGCTCGCACACTTAAGGGGATGTTGGCGTCTTCCTCGGATAACACCGGAATACTCGCATCCAGCGCCGTCAGCCCCGCGAGAATCAGGTAGTGAGCGGCCAGGTCGGCAGCCGTCACAGGCGAATCATCGGATTTTGCAGTCACTTCGGTGCCGACGCGCCAGAAGGGCAGGATCGCCTCACCGGCTTTCAACGCCAGTTCGATAACCGGCGCCATCAACGGATGCGGGAAGTTCATGGCAGGAAGACCCCACGCTGAGTCAGCAGGTCGCGGGCCAGATACAGCGCCGCCAAGGCCCGGCCCTCGGTGAATTTCGGATTTTGCGCCAGCGCCGACAATTCGCGCAGGTTGACCATCTCCACGCCCATGGGCTCCGGCTCGTCACCCTCGAGTCGTTCTTCGTACAAATCAGTGGCCAGTACCACCTGGATTTTCTGGCTCATGTAACCGGGCGACAGCGACAGCTCGGTCAGATGTTCCAATTGCCGTGCACCGTAGCCGGCTTCTTCCTTGAGCTCGCGCTCGGCCGCCGCCAATACATCTTCGCCGGGCTCGATCAGGCCCTTGGGCAGCGACAGCTCATATTCATCGGTGCCACCGCAGTATTCCTCGACCAGCACCGCATGATCCGCATCGAGCATCGCCACGATCATCACCGCGCCGTAGCCGGCACCCCTGCCAACCAATCGCTCGTACGTACGCTCGACACCATTGGCAAAGCGCAACTTCAGCTCTTCGACGCAGAACAAACGGCTGGTGGCGACAATCTCGCGGGCGAGGATGGTGGGTTTCTGGCGCATGAGCGGCTCCTTGGCGATAGCGGGTTACTATACCCGGCCTATCCTGATTGTTGATCCCGGATATCTTTTTACCGCTGGAGAAGTTTTTATGTCCGCCCTGCCCTGGCACGACATCGACACCGTTCTGTTGGACATGGACGGCACCTTGCTCGACCTGCATTTCGACAACCATTTCTGGCTGGAGCACCTGCCCCAGCGCTACGCTGACTTGCATGGTGTGAGCCGGGCAATGGCCGAGATGGAGTTGCAGCCGTTGTTCGAAAGGCATGCCGGGCAGTTGCAGTGGTATTGCCTGGACTTCTGGAGCGCCGAGCTGAAATTGTCGGTGCGCGAGCTGAAACTGGAAACGGCGCACTTGATCGCGCTACGCCCGGACGCCGACACGTTTCTCGCGGCGATCAAAAAGGCTGGCAAGCGTGTGGTGATGATCACCAATGCACACCGAGATTCTCTGTCATTGAAACTGGAAAGGATTGAGCTGGCGCCGTATTTCGAGCGGCTGATCAGTTCTCACGATTACGGTTTCCCCAAGGAAAATCCGCAGTTCTGGGATGCCTTGCAGGCAGACCTGGATTTCGACCCGGCGCGCAGCCTGTTCATCGACGATACCTTGCCGATACTGCGCAGTGCACGAGCGTTTGGCGTGGCGCATTTGTTGGCGGTGAGTGAACCGGACAGCCGAAAAGGGCCAAAGGACACGGGGGAGTTTGCAGCGGTGGACGATTACCGGAATTTGATTGCGGGGCTTTAGACCGAATCAGCAGCCTCGCGGGCAAGCCTTGCTCATGTATCTATAGGCAAGCCTTACCCGCGATTGATATCAGACGGATCAGATTACTCGGGAATACGCAAAGACTGCCCTGGGTAAATCTTGTTCGGATCCTTCAACATCGGCTTGTTGGCTTCGAAAATTTTCTGATATTTATTCGGATCGCCATACACGCGCTTGGAAATGGCACTCAGCGTATCGCCCTTTTCGACAGTGACGAACTTCGCTGGGGTGGCGACAGGTCCAGTCACAGTGATCTGGTCATCAACATCGCTGATACCTGCCACGTTACCCAGCGCCAGCAGAATTTTTTCCTTCTCTTCCTGAGAAGCCGCTTCGCCGGTAGCGATTACTTTCTCGCCCTCGACTTTCACCTGAATCTTGGAAGTGTCAATGCCTGTCAGGGCGTCCTTGACGTGCTTGGTCAAAGCCTCGCTGTTAGCTTCGGCCTTGTCGGGCGTCAACGCATCGAGAATTTTTTCACCTGCATCTTTCAAAAAGCTGAAAAGGCTCATCGTGTGCTCTCCTTAGGGATTAAGTGTCCAGACGCCAAAGACTAGACCAACCCTGCAAGGCGCGGTTCCAAACCGATCAATGACGTCTATCCGGTGCAAGGGCTAGAATCCGACCCTCACCGCGCCCTGGAGCGAAGATGGACATCAAACAGCTGAAATTCCTCATCGCTCTCGACGAAACCCGCCATTTCGGCCAGGCCGCCGCACGCTGCCACATCACTCAGCCGACCCTGTCCATGCGCCTGCGCAGCCTCGAAGAAGAGCTCGAATTGCCGCTGGTCAATCGCGGCCAGCGCTTTGAAAGTTTCACGGCCCCGGGCGAGCGGGTTCTGGCATGGGCGCGCACCGTGCTGGCCGCCTACGACGGTTTGCAGGCCGAGGCCGCCGCATGTCGCGGCAATCTGGTCGGTACACTGCGCTTGGGGGTAGTGCCGCTGTCGAGTTTCGATCCGCTGCTGTTGATGCAACGGTTGCACACCGAACACCCCAATCTGCGTTTTGAATTGTCGGCATTGAGTTCCGAGCAGATCCTCGAACAACTGGCCAACAATCGTCTGGACCTTGGCGTGTCGTACCTGGAACGGCTGGACGGCGAACGTTTTGACTCACTGGCCTTCAGCGAAACCCGTATGGGCCTGCTTTATGATCAACGCTTCTTCAGCTTCAGCGAGTCACCGTTGAGTTGGGAGGCGTTAATTGAGTTGCCGCTAGGGATGCTGACCAGCGGCATGCATTTTCGCCAGTCCATTGACCACAATTTTCACAGCCGCGGGCTCACTCCGCAGCCCTTGCTGCAGACCGATGCCGTGCATCAACTTTTACAAGCCGTGCACGGTGGCTTGTGCTGCGCTGTGATGCCGCTGGACGGCGGCCTGGAGAATCTCACCGATCACTTGCGCCTGCAGCCTATCGAAAACGCGCAAACCCTCGCCCGACTGGGGCTGATCATGCGCCGTAGTGCCCCGCGTTCAGCGCTGGCGGAGGCGTGTTTTGCGCTGTATCAGAAATCGCTAGCGGACTCTTGATCGACGTCATCTATCGGTACATCAGTATTAGCAATTAGACGCGACCTATTGACGCGCCTAGGCTTAAAGCTGACCAAACCGTCGGTGATCCCTCATGAACGCCAAGCGCCCTGCCTGCGCGGCGCCAGCCCTCGAAACGCCCGCGCCAGCCGCCAGCCAGACTTACAGCTACTGCGACCTGCAACATATTGAATCAGCCAGCACCGAGTTGGCCGAGGAAGTGGCGTTGGCGATCGCCTATAACGGCATCAGTCAGGCTGTGATGCTGGTAACGCCGACGGATCTTGAAGACTTTATCGTCGGCTTCAGCCTCGGCAGCGGCATCATCGAAGATCATTCCGACATCTACGACCTGCAGCTAAGCGGTTCGGGCTCGGCCCAATACGCGCAAATCACCATTGCCAATCGAGCTTTCTGGAACCTCAAGCAACAACGTCGGCAACTGGCCGGCACGAGCGGTTGCGGGCTGTGCGGCGTGGAAGCTGTCGAGCAAGCGTTACCCAACCTCAATGTGCTGCCCGGCGCGCCACTGCCACCAGCCCAATGGCTCGATGGATTGCGCCAGCGTATCGGTGCGTTTCAGCCACTGGGCCAGCATTGTGGCGCGGTGCACGCGGCGGTGTTCATGAATGCCGAGGGCGAATTGTTGCTCGGCCGTGAAGACATCGGTCGACACAATGCCCTGGACAAGCTGATCGGTGGGTTGATTCGCCAGAACATCCCGACTGCCGGCGGCCTGGCGATTGTCACCAGCCGCTGCAGCCTCGAATTGATTCAAAAAGTCTTGCGCGCCGGCATCCAGACCCTGGTCAGCCTGTCGTCGCCCACGGGCCTTGCGGTGCAATGGGCCCGTCGTCACAACCTTAATCTCATCCACCTGCCGCAGAAAAGTGCGCCGCGGGTCTACAGCCCAGCGTTGGAGAAACAAGCGTGAGTCAACATCGTCAAGCCGACCAGAAACCTGTCCCCCGCTACAAGCCCTACAAAGGCCCGGCCGGCGGCTGGGGCGCACTGATCAGTGTCGCCCAAGCCTGGTTGACCAGCGACAACGCGCTGAAAAACCTGCGCATCATGCTCAAGACCAACCAGAACGGAGGCTTTGATTGCCCCGGTTGTGCTTGGGGCGATTCTCCGGAAAAAGGCATGGTGATGTTCTGCGAGAACGGCGCCAAGGCGGTGAATTGGGAAGCCACCAAACGCCGTGTCGACAGTGCGTTCTTCGCCAAACACAGCGTCAGTTCCTTGCTGGAACAGAGCGACTACTGGCTGGAATATCAAGGTCGTCTGACCGAGCCGTTGAGCTATGACGCTGAAACCGATCGCTACAAGCCGATCAGTTGGGAGGCGGCCTTTGCCTTGATCGCCAAGCATTTGCAAGGCCTGTCGAGCCCGAACCAGGCCGAATTCTATACGTCAGGACGTGCCAGCAACGAGGCGGCCTACCTCTATCAGCTGTTCGTGCGCACTTTCGGCACCAACAACTTTCCTGATTGTTCGAATATGTGCCACGAAGCCAGTGGCGTGGCGTTGGCGCAAAGCGTCGGCGTCGGCAAGGGCACCGTGACCTTCAACGACTTCGAACACGCCGATGCCATTTTCGTCTGGGGTCAGAACCCTGGGACCAACCATCCGCGCATGCTCGAGCCTCTACGCGAAGCAGTAAAGCGCGGTGCGCAGGTGGTGTGTATCAATCCGCTCAAGGAGCGTGGTCTGGAGCGTTTCCAGCATCCGCAGCACCCGATCGAGATGCTCACCAACGGCGACAAACCGACCAATACAGCGTATTTCCGCCCGGCGCTGGGCGGCGATATGGCGGTGTTGCGCGGCATGGCCAAGTTTCTCCTGCAGTGGGAGCGCGACGCGCAGAAGACTGGCGCGCCGGCCGTGTTCGATCACGACTTCCTCAATGAGCACAGCGTTAACGTCCTGGAATATCTTGGCGTCATTGATGACACGCCTTGGGAGCAGATCGTCGAGCAATCCGGTCTGTCGCTGCTGGAAATAGAGCAAGCGGCGAGAATGTATGCCAAAGGCAGGAATGTGATCATGTGCTGGGCGATGGGCATTACTCAACATCGCCATTCAGTGCCGACCATTCAGGAAATCGCCAACCTGATGCTGCTACGCGGCAACATCGGGAGGCCTGGTGCCGGGCTATGTCCGGTGCGTGGCCACAGCAACGTGCAGGGTGACCGTACGATGGGCATCAATGAGCGTCCACCGGTGGCGTTCCTTGATTCTCTTGAACGGCGCTTCCAGTTCAAAGTGCCGCGTGACAATGGACACAATGTGGTGGAGGCGATCCACGCCATGGCCGATGGCCGCGCGAAGGTGTTCATCGGTCTGGGCGGGAACTTCGCTCAGGCGACTCCGGACAGCCATCGCACGTTCAAGGCACTGACCAACTGCGACCTGACGGTGCAGATCAGTACCAAGCTCAACCGCAGTCACCTGGCTCACGGCAAGCAAGCGCTGATCCTGCCGTGCCTGGGCCGTACTGATATCGATATCCAGACTGAAGGTGCGCAAGCGGTGACCGTGGAAGACTCGTTCAGCATGGTCCACGCCTCCAACGGACAGTTGCAGCCGTTGTCAAATCAGATGCGCTCCGAACCATCCATCATTGCCGGCATTGCTGCAGCAACGTTGGGCAGCAAACCGGTGGACTGGAACTGGCTGGTGTCCGATTACAACCGCATCCGCGATTTGATTGCCGACACCATTCCGGGCTTCAAGGAATTCAACGAGAAGATCAAGAATCCGGGCGGCTTCTACCTCGGCAACAGTGCTGGCGCTCGTCGCTGGAACACACCGTCGGGACGCGCCAATTTCCGTCCCAACTTGCTGCCCAAAGACCTGGTGCATGAACGCACCCGCGCCACCGGCGTTTTGCCGGATCTGATCATGCAGTCGATGCGCTCCCACGATCAGTACAACACCACTATCTATGGTCTCGACGACCGTTATCGAGGGGTTAAAGGCCAGCGGGACGTGTTGTTTGTGAATGAGGCGGACATCATCCGCCTGGGCTTCAAACCGGGGCAAAAGGCCGATATTGTTTCAATCTGGGACGACGGCCGTGAGCGTCGGGTGAAAGGCTTCACGTTGCTGGCGTTTGACATTCCCGCGGGGCAGGCTGCTGCTTATTACCCGGAAGTAAATCCATTGGTGCCGCTGGAAAGCACGGGCGATGGCAGTCATACGCCAACGTCGAAGTTCGTGGCGATTCGCCTGGAAGCGGCGAGTGAGACCGGTTTGATCATGGCAAGGTCGGCTTGACGTAATAGCAGGATTGCCCGTTTGCGGGAATGGGCCGGCAACGGACCTGGCATACCCTTCAAATGCGTTCCCATCGCCCACAAAAAAGGCCGCTTTTTTTCACAAAAGCGGCCTGTCCGAAGTAACTAAAGACCAGTAAAAAACACTTAAGTTCCCTAGTTAAAACAGTAACTTGGAGAATTGTGTACAAGTCGTGTTACTCGTCGGATTTCGATTGTCACAATCATGCGAGCACCTCAGGATCGCGTCGTCATCCCCTTGAGGTTTCTCTATGAAGTTCTCCTCGATTCTCTTGTTGTCCCTTGGCCTGGTCAGTGGTTTCGCATCTGCAGGCGGCACCACCGAAGCGGGCGTGGGCGGCGCATTGGGCGGGGTTTTGGGCTCGGTCGTCGGTCAGTCGTTAGGCGGCAATACAGGTTCCACCATTGGCGCGGCCTTGGGCGGCGCGGGTGGTAGTGCAGTCGGCGCAGACAAACGC
>NZ_CABVGX010000077.1 GCF_902497625.1 Pseudomonas fluorescens
TGACGGCTTGCTCACGGTTGGCGCGCGACACCTCGAGCAGGCGTACGGAAATGGTACCCGGGTCGTCGCGGTACAGGCCCTCGAGGCGTTGATTGTCCTGCCGCGCCTTCAGCTCGTTGGCGTGCGCCGCGCGCAGGTTGGCTTCGGCGGAGGCAATGCCGGCAGTGCTGGCGCCGATCTGCCGGCGCGTTGCTTCAAGGTCGGCTCGGGCGCGGTCGACGGCAATCTGATAAGGCTGCGGATCGACTTCGAACAGGACGTCACCGGCATTGACGGTCTGGTTGTTACGCACATTGACGCGGATGACCCGACCGGCGACTTCCGACGCCACCGGGATGACAAAAGCGCCGACGCGGGCCTGTTGCGTATACGGCGTAATTCGATCGGCCAACAAGTACCACGTCAGGCTGAGGACGATCAGCAGCAGCACCCACTTGAGACCTTTTTTCGCCGGGTCGGCGGGTGGCGTCGGGGCAGCAGGCTGCGCGGCTTCACTCATGGTCGTTCACCTTGTTCGGTTGGGCGACGGGCTCATCGAGAAGATCGCCCCAGTCCGTTCTGCGCTGCATCTGCTGGCGCGTGGCGGGGTCGATTTTGCCTTGCGCGGTGTACCAGCCGCCGCCCAGCGCTTTGTACAGCGCGATCAGATTGCTCACGGCATTGCTGCGACTGACCAGGTAATTGTCCTGCTGCTCCAGCAGGGCGCGCTGCGCATCGAGTACACGCTGAAAGTCCGAGTAGCCTTCGCGGTACTGAGCGCTGGCCAGTACCAGCGAGCGCTTGGCGGCGACTTCGGCCTCGCGCAGGATTCGCTCGCGCTCCAGGGATTTGATCAGGCCACTGGCGGCATCGTCGGCCTCGCGCGCTGCCTGACGAACCTTGTCGCGGTAGGCTTCGATCAGTTGTTGCAGGCGGGCGTCCTGTACGCGCACGTTGTTGCTGATCTGGCCGTGGTCGAACAGGTTCCAGCGCAGGCTGGGGCCGCCGATCAGGTCCAGGTTTCTGGACGTGCCATCGAGCGTATCGGCCGACCAGACGATGCTGCCGAGCAAGGTCAACGAGGGATAAAAGTCGGTCACGGCGACGCCGATCAACGCGGACTGAGCGGCGACATTCAGTTCGGCGGCACGCACATCCGGGCGCCGCTGTAGCAGGTCGGCCGGCACATCCTGCAGCACCGCGCGGTCCACCAGCGGAATCAGCCCTTGATGTTCGGTCAGTGGTGGCAGCCTGCCGGGCGGCTGACCGATCAGAATCCCCAAAGCGTTGCGCGTACGTAGCAACTGATCTTCAAAATCGGGGAGGGTGCTCAAGGTGCCGAGGTATTGGGTGCGGGCCTGTTGCAGATCGAGTTCGGCGCTCTGGCCGCTGTTGAACAACTTCTCGGTGATCTCGAAATTGCGCTGTTGCTGTTTGGCGTTTTCCCTCGCAACCTGCAGGCGAGCCTCGGTGGTACGCAAGGCAAAATAGGTATCGGCAACCTGGGCGCGCAGGAGCACCAGCACGTCTTCGTAATTGGCCTGTGCGGCGAAGTAGCTGGCGTCCGAGGACTCGATGGCGCGACTGAAGCGGCCCCAGAAATCCAGCTCCCAGCCGACATCGAAGCCGGCACTGTATTGCCACAAATGCGTGTCCTGCGGATTGATCCCGCCCGATTGCCGACGGTTGAAGTAGAGGCTGTCGGCACTGGCTTGCTGCACCTGCGGATAGCGCCCGGCTTGCGCGATGCCGAGGCGGGCGCGGGCTTCCATGACGCGCAAACCGGCGATCTTCAGGTCGGAGTTGTACGCGTCGGCGTCGGCAATCAGGCGGTCGAGCTGCGGGTCGGCGAATACTTGCCACCATTGGCGCAGATCAGGGGTCTGGCTGCGGTGCGTGGACTGCTCAAGGGCCGTGCTGTTCCAGTTCTCCAGCCAGGCCGGTCGGGGCGATTCAAAGTCAGGGCCCAGACGTACGCAGCCACACAAGCCGAGCACGCCGAGCAGTAAAAGTCGGGGAGGGTGCAGCGACAGGGTGGCGCCTGAGAGCATTGCGTATGAGTCCGGTCAAGGAAACTCTCAGGAGCATAGACGGCTGGCAGCGAGTTGAACGCCTGGGTTTGACTCGCCGGCTTAGCGCAGGCTCCACGACACCCCGAGATAAACCCCGAAACCTTCGCCGGGCGTCGACCGTGCGGCGTCCAGGCCTCTGTCGTCGTATCCCGGCGTGACGGTAGCGGCGTAACGCTTGTCGGTCAGATTGCGCATGTCCAGCCAGGTCTGCCAATCGTCTTTGGGTGCGTTGTAGCCCACGGTTGCGCCGAACAACGCATAGGGATCGGCTTCATAGGTATTGGCGTAATCCACTTCGACTTTCGACACTAACTGGGTGTTGAGCGCAGCGAAGAAACCTTGCGACCAGTCGTAACGCAGCTCGCCCTGGTAGTAATGCATCGGCAGACCCGGCAGGCGGTTGTCGCCAAATCGATCGTCATCGCGGTAATGGAAATCGCTGAAAGTGTAGCTCTGGCGCAGGCTCAAACGGCCGCCATCAGCGTTCGACCACAGGTCGCTGTGCAGGCTGGCCTCCACGCCCTGGTGCACGGTGGGGCTGGCGTTGAGTTCGTAAGGTGTGACGGCGTTGGCGTCCGGCAGCACCGAAAGCAATTCGTGGCGTATCTGTGAGAAGTACCAGGCGAGGCTCCATTGCCCCAGCTGACTGTCGCCGCGCCCGCCGATTTCCAGGGTGGTCGCGGTCTGGTTTTGCAGCTTGACCGGATCGCGCTGGGTGCCCGTCGCGGCGCCGCTGCCCGCTGGAAAACGCTGATTGGCGCTGTAGATGAGCGACCAGGGATGCGGGCCTTCAACCGAACGGCTGAGGTTGCCGAACACCTGCACATCGGGCGTGAGCTGGTAGCGCAGACCCAGGCGTGGGGCGTAGTCCCAGTCGCCGAGGCTGGTTTTACCCCCGCCTTGCGGATAGGTCACGGCGCTCTCGCGACGGGTATAAATGGCAGCAAGGCCGGTGGTCAGCCACAGGTCGTCAGCGATCTCCAGGTCATTGCCCAGGTGCAAAACGGTGTCCGAGCCTTGATAGGTGAAGTTGCGCATGTGTGTGCCTGGCGCATAGCTGGCAGTATTGCCGGTGGGGATGCGCACCAGTTCGCTGGCGCCGGCGTTGGGCAAATGCTTGGTTACGCGCAGGCCCATCGTGCTGCGGCTTTCCAGGCCTAAGACGGTGTCGCGACGCTTGTAATCGAAGGTGCCGCTGATGTCTGTGTACGCGACCTTCAAACGGTTCGGTCCCTCGCGCAAGTCCATCGGATAGTCGTGATAAACCAGGCCGGTCTGGATGCTCGAATCATCATCGATGTAATAGGTGGTTTTGTTGCCGATGAAAGTGCTGCCCGGCTGCTTGCGGCTGTCGTCGCGCGCTACGTAGGCGGGGTTGGCCGCACGTGGCGTGTGCTCCAGGGAATCTTTGGTGACCCGCCCGGCGAGGTCGTTGTCGGTCTGGCGATAACGAAAGTAGAAGCGTGTTTCCAGATTCGGATTGAAGCGGTAACCGACGTTGGCGATCAGGCCCTGGCTGTCGCTGGCGGTGTGATCCTGATAACCGTCGGCGTTTGCGTCCGTCGCCGACAGGTAATAATCGAAAGCGCCCAGCACCTGCCCGGAACTGATTTGACGCTGCTGATAACCATGGCTGCCCATCGCGTAGCGCACCTGCAACAGCGGGGCGTCGTAGCCGGTGTGGCTGACGTAGTCGATGGCGCCGCCGAGGGCGAGGGCGCCGCGGTCGAAACCGTTGGCGCCGCGCAGCACTTCCACGTGGTCGAGCCACAACGGTTCCAGCAATTCGTAAGGCGTGCCGCCGGGCCCGGTCAGCGGCAAACCGTCGAGCATCGTGTACAGACCGGACGCATGCGCACCGGGCGCGCGGTTGATGCCCGATCCGCGAATCGAAATCTTCACCCCTTCGTTGCCTGCCGACTGCGCATATACCCCCGGCTGATAGGCCAGCACATCCTGATTGCTGGCCACGCGGCCCTGCAGCGGGCGGCGCATGTCGATCACGCTCGTGCCGCCGGGCACCTCCGCCAGCCGCGCTTTGGCGTCTTCGATCGTTTGGTCTTCGCCGCTCAGGCCTTCAGCTTGAATAAGCACCTGGCCGAGTTCCAGGCCTTGAGTCTCGGCCATGGCCGAACAGGTGAGGGCCAGGCCCAGCAGCGCAGCGGGCAAGGATTTGGACGAGGGCATTGAGCGAAACTCCAGACGTGCAGAAACGGGCAGTGAAGAACTGCGACGCAGGGAGTCACGAAGGAAACACATGGGGCCTGGTTTTTTTGCGCGCAGGAGGTGATGGCGCGGGAATCTGCAACGGGCGCAGCCCTTGTGGCGAGGGGACTTGTCCCCGTTGGGGCGCGCAGCGGCCCCTTTTGGGTGTTCATCGAACGCAGGGGCCAGCTGCGCAGGCCAACGGGGACAAGTCCCCTCGCCACAGGGCGGCACCCGCTACAGGTCCTGCGGGGTGGCGCAGGACGGGGCAGTGCGCCTACGCCGGCGGATCGATCTGATAAACGAAAGGGTGGCAGCTGTACGCAAGTTAGTCGACCGCAAAGGGTAAGCAAAACCGGCGCGTCCGAAGACGCCATGCGCACAGCTACCATAAATGCAGGCGAATACCTGACTGACGATACTTGTACGACCGCTTCACCTTAGCCGGGCGACTAAACCCCATCACTCCAAGTTACCGGGCGACCTCCGGGCGCACAAGCCGGCGGATTCTGGCGTATGCGTAGGCAACGGCGCAAGGTTGTGTAGCTTTCAGGAATTAAACCGGAGGCGTGTTTCAACAAGCACTGTGCCGCTTTATTCTGTCAAGATCTAGCGCGTCCAGAACATGCGCGTAATTGCGCCGGGCCGACACCCATTCGCTGTTTGAACGCCGTGGCCATATGCGCCTGGGAACTGAAACCGCAGGCGAGGGCGATGTCCGACAGGCTGGCGGTTGAATCGCGTAAACAGGCGCGCGCCCTGGCCAGGCGCCGATCAATCAGGTAACTGTGCGGGCTCCTGCCCGTCGCCTGTTTGAACGCCCGCATGAAAAACCCTTCCGACAAACCGAGCAACCCGGCCATCGCTTGCACGCTCACCGGACCTTCGAGGCCGGCGTCGATGAAATCGTCAAGCAACCGCATACGTTTGCTGTTTATCGAGCTTTGGTGCGGCGTCGCAAGCCCCGCGGAATACTGCGCGCGTTCAGTCAGGGCGAGCGCCCAGGCTTGCCAGTCGTCATCGAACGAGGGCTTCAACAAGGCGCGGCGCATGCACTGCGCAAGGGCAATGGCCTGGGCATCGATACGATTGTTGAATACTCGATCCGCCATCCGCTCGATGCCATCGGCATGCACGACCCGCAGGTACTCACCGCCAACAGGCGACTCGGACAGCACGTCACAGCCGGCAGGAACGAAGGCCAGGCTGTTCGGCGCACAGACAAAAGGCAGCACGCGGTCGCTGCCAATCGCGTGTAAACCTTGCTGGCTGTCGAACGCAAACCCGATTGCGGAATGAGTCGCGACGTAGCGAGCCGCATAGGCGGAGCCAGGCAACAATTCGATCAGCCACGGACCGGCCTCGACACGGCGAACCGGCTCCGGGACAGGCGATGGCTGCAGGCTATTTCGATGGCTCATAGTGAGCATAGTAATGAAAAGGGCGCCGGGAAGTCAGGTCAGTTTTTTGAAAGCCAGCGCTGCATTCGTCTGAAAGACTGAGCGAAATTTTCTGGAGGTGCCCATGTACAGTCTGACGCGTGATGAAATCGAACAAGCGGCTCGCCAGGTTTATCAAGTCATGCCGGCCACTGCCCAATACGCCTGGCCGTTGCTGGGGCAGCGCATGGGTTGCACGGTCTGGGTCAAACATGAGAACCACACCCCGACGGGCGCATTCAAGGTTCGCGGCGGCATCACCTTCATGCACTGGCTGAAGCAGACCCACCCGGATGTAAAAGGCATCGTGACCGCTACCCGCGGCAACCATGGCCAAAGCCTGGCACTGGCGGCAACTGCGTTGGGTTTGCAGGCGCTGATCGTGGTGCCGCAAGGCAATTCGGTGGAGAAGAACTCTGCCATGCGCGGCTTCGGGGGCGAGGTGGTCGAATGTGGCCACGATTTCGAAGACGCCCGCGAGGAGGCAGCCCGGCTGGCGCAGGTGCATGGCCTGTACCTGGTGCCGCCATTCCACACCGAACTGGTCAAAGGCGTGGCGACGTATGCACTGGAGCTGTTCAACGCAGCGCCGGATCTGGACACCGTATACGTGCCGATTGGCTGTGGCTCGGGAATTTGCGCAGTGATTGCGGTTCGCGATGCACTGGGCCTGAAAACCGAAGTAGTGGGGGTGGTGTCCGACGCCGCAGCAGCGGCGAAACTATCGTTCGATTCAGGCGAAATCATCGAAACCGCTTCAGCGAATACCTTCGCGGACGGGCTCGCCGTGCGCAGGCCAATCCCGGAAGCGTTCGCTGTATACAGCAGCGGTGCATCACGAATCGTGGCGGTGAGTGACAGTGAGGTTGCCGAAGCCATGCGCGTCTATTACACCGATACGCATAATCTGGCTGAGGGCGCAGGTGCAGCAGCACTGGCGGCAGTGATGCAGGAGCGAGAAACCGTAAAAGGCAGAAAGGTAGCGGTGATTTTGTCCGGCGGGAACATTGACCGAGCGGTGTACGCGAGGGTTATTCAATGAGTGCGGCAGAGGTTGGAGCAATAGCTCTACTAAATGGTTGTTTAGTCGAGTTATTGCTTTCACATATATTAAGAGGAGGGTAGATCATGCTTAGAACACTATCTTTCAAACATGATGCGTATCGCTCATGGTGGCAAATTCTGCAGCTACTTCCAAGTGAATAACATCAATGGGTCATGTTCCGAGCTGGATGCTTCAAAGCGCTCACAATTACTTGAAAGCTGCTGAGGTTCTGGACACGCAGAACCTGCCGCACGTTGCCCAGGTCAATGCGGCGATTGGCATGGAAATCCTGCTCAAGAGCTTTATTTGCGTGCCTGACCACCATCAAGGTACATCCGGCGAAACCTGGAAACTCGATTCTGTAGCGTTGGCCAAGGCTCACCAATATCTGAAAAGCGTCGCTAAGACTTTCCGTAGAACGCCCGATAAGCACGATCTGTTGACGTTGTTCCATGCCATCCCCGCAGCGGTTCGTAGCAGCCTGGCGCTGAACAGCCAGGAAGAATCCTTCGAGAGATACCGCGACGTGTTCACCAACAGCCGTTATCCGTATGAGTCGAACAGTTGGAAATTTTCCGATCCGGAGCTTATGAAGTTGCTGCGGTGGACGCTGGCCAACGTGGTGGGCTATTACAAGGAACATGGTTGTGAGGAACCGTTCGTCCTGGATTACATCGCTGAGGTCCAGGCACAAGCTTCAGCAGAGTGATCAAGGCGTGGGCCTGGCTTCGAATCTGACCCACACTGACGTTGATGAATGAATTCATGGGTTCGTATAATGTATATTATGTTAAACGACAGGTCATGTCATAGATGTTCATGAGCTGTCTAAGAGTACCCGGAAGTAAATATCCAAATTTATGGGAGGTAATTGTCCATATCGGAAAATCCTGTCCGCCTTTGGATCTTTACTTCCAGAAGCAGCAGTCAGCTATTGACCACTTTTTTGGCGTCCAGAACTCGCACCGACGGAAATCCAGGATTACTTATCCGGATCCGAATCTCACAGAACGGGGAATGAATCTTGAGGTAGCACGAGTACTCGGAAGTAATTCTTTGTCTGGAACGTGCAAATATTTTCATACAAAATTGATCCCCATTCGTTTCTCTCTTATCCCCGAACCCGGCACCCACCTTTTACTTCGGAGACCCCCTCAGCTTTCGATAATTGCTGGCAATTACATAGGAGAGCCACCTGTATCCAAGGCTGACGACTCGTGGGTTGTACGCTGGCGGGACAAGACGTCGAACTGATTAGGATTTCTCCCAACCTCCGCCCCGTATCATGCAACACCTTGCATGCACAGCTGGCCGCCCACCAAGCCCCTGAACGACTTCCTTAATGTCAGTCTGAATGTAGTGGTCTAATGAAACCGGACACCCATTTAGGCGAGAATGCTCGCCAGATCGAGGTGTCAGATGACCAAACAACGCCGCTCCTTTACTCCTGAATTCAAGCGCGAGGCCGCAGCCCTCGTGCTCAAACAAAACTACAGCTACATCGAAGCCAGCCGTTCACTAGGCATTGGTGAGTCGGCATTGCGCCGCTGGGTTGACCAGATTCAGAAAGAACATAAAGGCATCACCCCGCAGAGCAAGGCGCTGACGCCGGAACAGCAAAAAATTCAGGAGCTGGAGGCCCGGATCGCTCGGCTTGAGCGAGAGAAATCCATATTAAAAAAGGCTACCGCGCTCTTGATGTCGGAAGATCACGAGCGTTCGCGCTGATTGCCCAGTTGAGCGCCCATGAGCCGGTTGATTGGCTGTGCAAGGTGTTTGACGTCACTCGCTCGTGTTACTACGCCCAGCGCCTGCGGCGCCGCACGCCCGATGTTGAACGGCTTCGATTACGTAGTCGCGTCAGTGAGCTGTTCTCGCAAAGTCGCAGCTCCGCGGGCAGTCGTAGCATTCTGTCGCTGATGCGTGAAGACGGTGAGCAACTCGGTCGATTCAAAGTTCGTAGCTTGATGCGCGAGCTTGATTTAGTCAGCAAACAACCCGGCTCCCATGCCTACAAACGAGCAACAGTAGAAAGACTGGATATCCCGAACACATTGAACCGCGAGTTCGACGTGCCAGCGCCTAATCAAGTCTGGTGCGGCGATATCACCTACATTTGGGCTCAAGGAAAGTGGCATTACCTGGCTGTCGTCCTAGATCTTTGTACGCGTCGGATCGTGGGCTGGGCGCTGTCGGAAAAGCCAGACGCTGAGCTGGTGATCAAAGCGCTGGATATGGCTTACGAGCAGCGTGGCAGGCCTTCGGATC
>NZ_CABVGX010000078.1 GCF_902497625.1 Pseudomonas fluorescens
GTTGTAGGCCGAGCTGTGCGGTGCGCGCTGTTGCTCCAGCCACAAGCGCTGCTGGGCGAAAGACAGCGGCGCGTGGTCCCGTCGCGTGTGCTGCGCGGGAGCCTGTTCGTGGGCCTCGGCCTCTGCCAGCAATAGCGCCAGCAGATCATCATCAAGCAGTTCGTTCATAGGATTCTCACAAAAGACGCAAATTGTCGGCGCGCTCAAGCGGTGACCAGCGAAGCTTTTTCGCTGATGACCCGGCCGGCTTCCATCCGCACCAGTTGGTCGGCGACATCGAAATAACGGTCGTCGTGGGAAATGACGATGATGGTCTTGCCCAGCGCTTTCAGTTCGGGCAGCAGTTCGGTGTAGAAAATCCGCCGGAAGACCGGGTCCTGATCAGCCGCCCACTCATCGAACACCAGCACCGGACGCTCCTCCAGCCAGGCATTCAGCAGCGCCAGGCGTTTGCGTTGGCCGGTCGACAGATCGGTGGTGCTGAAGGCGCCGTGGCGGATGCTGACTTTGTGCGCGATCTCCAGGCGTTCCAGGTACCGACTGGCGTCTGCGGGCACGTTTTGCTCGCCTTGCACCAGTTCGTCGAACAGGTAGTAATCGGCAAAAATCGTGGTGAAGAGCTGGCGGTAATCGTCGCGGTCGTGCGCCAGGACCGGCTGGCCGTTGAGGATGATTTCGCCGCTGCGGGGCGCATACAGACCGAGCAGCAGCTTGATCAGCGTGGTTTTGCCTCCGCCATTTTCGCCGACAATGAAGACGATTTCGCCTTGACCTATGGACAGGTTCACCGGCCCTAAAGCGAAGGGCAGGCTGCCATCCACGGCAGGAAAGGCAAAGTGCACGTCGCGCAGTTCCAGCTGTTGGACCGGGGCTTTCGGGGCGGCCTTGTCACTGATCAGCAAATGCGGCTCTGGCGAAGAAAACTGCTCGGCGAGGTCGGCAATCCGTTTGAACGCGATGTTGGCCCGGCTGACCACCGGCAGGGTGGTGACCAGGTATTCCATGGGGCCTTTCATGTACAGCAGCACCAGGACAAAACCGCTGAGCACGGCCTTATCGGTGCCCAGCCAGAACGATTGCAGCGCCAGCGCCAGGCCGATCACCACGAAAAACAGCATCGAGCCGAACGTCTTGGCGACCACGAAGGTATTGATCGAACGGATGTGCGTGTTGCAGATGAAATCGGCGGTGCCTTCGATGCGCTGGCTGAACATGCGCTGGCGGCGCGGGCGATGGATGCGCAGTTCCTTGGCGCCGGCGGCGATCGCGCTGTAGTGTTTTTGCAGTTCATCCTCGGCTTCCCGCGCGGCTTCGAAACCCTTGATGCCCTTGCTGCGAGCGACGATTTGCACCGCAGTGCCGATCACGATAGCGACCAGCAGCAAGGCGAACATCGGCAGCGACAGGTAGGCCAGGTAGCTCAGGCAACCGAGGGTGACGGTGAAAGCGATGGCCAGCGGCGCGAAGGAAAAGGCGAAGTCGCTGACGGTGTCGACGTCGTGGGTCAGCACCGGAATCAGGCGATGACTGCGGAAACGCTCGATCTGTTCGATCGGCGCCAGCAGCACTTTTTCGCCCAATGATTTGCGCAGGCCGGCAATGATGTGCTGGCCGACGTGGTTGGTGCCGATGTCTGACAGAATCGACGTCAGCAGCGCCACCGCGCACAGGCCGATGAAGGTCGCGATCACCCGCGGCGACGGACTGCCGACGGCGTTCAAGGCGTCGTTGATGGTTGCCAGCAGCGCGGTAATGCTGAGGCCGCCGAGCATGCCGAGCAGGATCGACGTTACCACGATCAGGCGGAAAGGCCTGAGCAGGCCCAAGACTTCGCTGATGGCTCCGCGGGATTTTGAGGTCATGCAAGTGTCCGCTTTCAAGTGCCGGTGAAGGCAAAGGTTCAAGAGTCTGGCTGGTTGAAAGACGAAACCCGTGGGCGACGATTTAGCCGCGCACGGGTTTGTTGAAGGTCGGCAGGGGCAAGGTGGGCGCGGCTGGCGAACGAGAGGGACGTTTGTCAAACATCAGCGGCGCCAGTGGCGGCCCTTTCGCGAGCAGGCCCGCTCCCACAGAAGTGTCGGAGTTTTCCGCAGCGGGGGTGTTCCGTCGGGCCGATGTCTCACAGGTCCCGCGCCACACGAAAGCCCAGCCAGTCGCCGCGGGCATCCGGATACACCGCGTTGCGATTGCCCGAGCGCGAGAACACCGGCGCTTCGCCCCAGTCGTTGCCGCGGATGCGGCGGACTTTGCAGTCGCCGGTTGCCCACGCGCTGCCGTCGCTTGGCGCGCCGCTGTAGCTGTCGTTGAAGCAATCGGCGGTCCATTCGTAGACGTTGCCGTGCATGTCGTAGACGCCGAAGGCGTTGGCCGGGAAACTGCCCCCCGGCGAGGTGAAGTTATAACCATCGCCAGCGCCATAAGTGTTGGCGTGCTGGGCGATGCTGTAGTCCTTGTCGGCATCGAGGGGGAAGGGGAAGGGGCCGGTGCTGCCGGCGCGGGCGGCGTATTCGCGCAGGGATTCGCTGACCAGTCGATAGGCCTGGCCGGATTTCTTCGACAGCCAGGCGACATACGCCTGCGCTTCCGGGAAGTCCATGCACACCGCCGGGTGTTTGGCCGTGCGCTCATAGCGCGGCACGCCGGCCTTGCACTCGCGGCCGGGGCGCGTATCGCCGTCGGGCATCCGGTAACCGCTGTCACGCACATAAGCGTCCCACTCGCCGGCCAGCACCTGGAAGCGGCTGATGGCAACGGGTTTGGCGAACGTCACCGGGTGCTGCGGACCTTCATCCGGCTCGCGCCCGACTTCAGTTTCCGGGGTGCCCATGGTGAATGTGCCGGTGGGCAGCACGACCATTTCCGGACAGTCCTTGCAGTCTTTGAACACCTTGCCCACTGCGAGGGGCTCTGCGGCCTGGGCGCCGAACGGCAACAGACTCGCGACCGCTGCGGCCAGCGCGAGGGTCCTCAGGGATAAATTTCGCAGCTCACTGTTCATCTTTGCTCTCGATACAAAAGTAAAAAAAGTCCCGGAGGAGTCATGCTGGCCCTGCAAACGCACGCCCCCTGTGGGAGCAAGCCTGCTCGCGAAGGCGTCATTGCAGACAATGCGGATGTTGGCAGTGATGCCCTCATCGCGAGCAGGCTCGCTCCCACAAGCCATCATGTGCATCTCAACCCAGCTGCGTGCCGAGGATCACCATGAAGCGATCGATCTCTTGTTCGCTGTTGAGCAACCCCGGCGCCGTGCGAATGACCGGACCGACGTCGCGTTCCACGGCGTCGGCGACCACGCGGTTCTGCATCAGGTAGGCGGCGACCTTGTCGCTGTCCTTGCCCTTGACCCGGAAGAAGGTGAAACCGGCGGACAGTTGCGCACTGCGCGGCGTCACCAGTTCGATTTGCGGCTGCTCCAGCAAGCGCTCTTTCAGGTAACGGTTGAGCGCGTGGATGCGCGCCTGCACGTCGGCCTTGCCCAGTTGCAGGTGCAATTTGAAGGCTTCGTCCAGCGCCCAACGGTGTTCGAAGGCGTGATAGCCACCGGGGGTCATGGTGGTGGAAAACGCGGTGGCTTCAGAGAAGGTCGGGATGATCGGCGTGACGTATTTGACCTCAGTGCTGCGACTGCAAACGATGCCGGTGCCACGCGGGCCGAACAGCCATTTGTGGGTGCCGGCGATGAAGAAGTCGCAATTCATGCTGGGGAAATCCATCGCTTCGACGCCGAACCCATGCACGCCATCGACCAGATAAATGATCCGGTCCTGTTCGCTGCGGTGGCGGTTGTGCTTGTCTACCAGGGCGCCAATCTCGGCGATCGGTAATTTCACACCGCTGCCGGAATGCACCCAGGTCATGCCGAGCACGCGGGTCTCGGCCCTGATGTTCTGCTCGATGTTGCTGAGGATTTCTGCCTTGCTCAGGCTTTGCGCGTCCTTGAACAAACGTATCTTGCGTACGCGCACGCCATCTCGCTGGGTGCGCAAGGCGAGGATGGTGTGGGTGGCGTAATGCTCATGCGCGGTGGTGAGGATCTCCTGATCGGGGCGCACGTGCACGCCGCCGTAAATCATCGCCAGGCCTTCGGTGGTGCTGCCGGTCAGGGCGATCTGTCGGGCGTCGGCCTTCAGGTAACGACCGGCCCAGACCCGGACGTTTTCTTCGCGCTGCTCGATCACGCCGAGGTCCCAGTCCATCGCCAGCCCGGGGTTTTTATCGAGCGCGGCGCGATGCCTTTCAATGGCCTCGCGCACTGGCCTGGGGTGTGAGGTCACCAGAAAGTTGGAAAAATGCAGGTAGTCCGGGTCTTGATCGAACAGCTGACGCAGCTGCGCCCATCTATCCCGCGGCAGCGCTGCTGGCTGGACGGCGGTGGCGATGTTACTCAGGCTGGCGGCCAAAGGCAGGCCGGCGGCGAGGAGGCTGGCCTGCTTCAAGAAAGTACGACGATCACTCATGGCTGACGACTGTTCTGACGGGATGCCAGCGCCGGTCTGGCGGCCTTCTGCACCTGGGCCCAGACCCGCAGGAAGTTACCGCCCCATAGCTTGGCAATGTCCGCTTCGGAATAGCCACGGGAGATGAGCTCGGCCGTGACGTTGCGGATCTCGCCGACGTTGTTCCAGCCTTTGACGCCACCGCCTTCGTTGAAGTCGGAGCTGATGCCGACGTGGTCGATGCCGATTTTGCGCACCGTGTAATCGATCGCGTCGCCGAGGTCCCTGAGGCTGGCCTTGGGCTCTCCCTCAAGAATGGCGTAGAGGCGCCCGGCGTACTGGCCGAATTTACTTTCCGACCAGGCGGCAATGATCGGATCGCCCGGCATCAGCGCCATGGCCAGGTTCGGCAGCGGCGGCAGACCGAATTCCTCGCGCAACTGGTTGAGCTTGTCCTGGGTGTTCTGCGTCAACGGCTTGAGGTACTGCGAAAAGCCGACCACCTGGACGACGCCGCCGCTGTTTTTGATCAGTTGCATTTCCTTGTCGCTGAGGTTGCGCGGGATGTCGACCATGGCCCGCGGCGCCGAGTGCGAGGCGATCATCGGCGTGCGGCTGAGCAGGGCGACTTGCTCCAGCGCTTTGCTCGACATTTGCGAAACATCGATGATTACCCCGAGGTCATTCAAGCGATGCACCGCTTGCTGGCCGAGGTCTGAGAGGCCATTGAGCGCGTCCGGCGAATCGTTGAAGAACGGCAGCGGTCGCGAAGAGTCGGCCCAGTCGTTGTTGCCGATGTAACTGAAGCCGAACATGCGCATGCCACGCGCAGCCCACAGGTCCAGCTGATTGAGGTCGTGGCCGAGCGGGTAGGCGTTGAGCATGCTGATGAAAATCGCGAATTTGCCTTCGCCGTGGAGGCGGCGCAGGTCATCCGGGGTGTAGGCGATGGCGACCTGATTGGGAAAGTCGCGGACCATGCCGGTGATGATTTTGTAGCGGATTTCCTGCTGGTTGCGCGCTTCGTCGACGAACCCGTCAGTGGGCTTGTGCGGCGCGTTGGCGCCGTTCCAGATTTCCGGCCAGCCGAAGATGGTCAGCGCGGCGCCGGATAGCTGGCCGCGATTGGCCTTGACCAGGTCGAACTGGCCCTCGCCATCCTTGTCGGCTTCGTTGCCGGCGGTGCCGAAGTTCTGCGCGAGGCTGACATGGCTGTCGAAGGACAGCATACGCGCGTGCAGTTCATCGGCCTGTTTGAGCACCTTGAGCGGGTAGCCGAGATCGTCCCTGAACCACAGATCCCAGGCCGCAAAACCCGCGCCGGCGCAGATCGCCAGGGCCAGGGGCAGGCCGATGTAAAGCGCCTTTTTCGAACGTGGTGTTGTCATTGCCATCTCAGTCAGGTCCGCCATCGAGGTGCAGGCGCAAGGGCCTTTGCTATCTGGGGAGAACGAGTGATCCGGCCGGAAATTTAGGGCGGCTGATGACCCCATCGCGAGCAGGCTTGCTCTCACAGGGAATCTTCGTTGCTCGCCCCGTCCTTGTGGGAGCCAGCCTGCTGGCGATGCTTTTAAATTTTCAAAGGCAATAAACGTTCTAGCTTGGATAAAGCCTGCTTCATGGCTGACACAGGTAGGGCAATGACGATTTCTCGACGATGGTTCATGGCGGGCCTGGCGCTGACCGGCGCCGCCGTGCCTGCGGCTTATTACGGGCATCGCGAATGGACCAGACCGGACCCGACGATCACCCCCGGGGAGGCCACCGTCGACCTCGCCAACACCGCGGGTCAGCAGTTGGCCAGCTCGCTGCGGGGCATCTGGGAGATTCGTTTTGAAGGGGCCGACGCAGGCCTTGAGGGATTGCCGCTGCAGGGCCTGGAACTTTTTCTCGACATTGCCCAGCGCGGGCGCGGCTTGCGCGGTTGCCTGGACACGGCGCAACAGTTGCGCGGTGACGGCGAGCCGCGCTATCGGTTGATCGGTGATCTGCTCAAGGCCGGGCCCGGCAAACGTTATTGGCGTCTGGTCGACACCCGCGCCGGCAACGGTGCGGCGACTTATGAAATGGCGGTGGTGCTCGATGAGGTCTGGGCTGATTTTGGCAATGCCGGCAGCGGCACCCTTAGCGGGCGCATTACCCGTCTCGACCGCCCGCTCGGCCTGTCGGAACTGGACAATCGCTTTGTCGCGCGCAAGCGCCTGTTTCCCGAAGCGCGCGAGCGGGTGGGGCTCAATCCGACGTTGCTGGCCTGGCTGATTTCCCCGGAGCACCGGTTGTTTCACCAGCTCTGGCACGCCAGCCGGGACAAGTGGCATACGCTGCCGGAAGACAAACGCGAGGCCTTGCGCGGCATCGGCTGGCAACCCGGCCCGCGTGGGCAGGAGCGTGATGCCCGTGGCAAGCGCAAGGACCGCAATGGCTCGGGCGTGGATTTCTTTTTCATGCACCGGCACATGCTCGGCACTGCGCGCTCGATGCAGGATTTACCGTCCTGGACGCGTTTCCCGATGCCGCAGCCGGAGCTCGAGCGGGACCGGCTGGGTTTCGCCCGTTATTTCGACAATCAGGACGGCACGGCACTGCCACCGACCTGGCTGGCCGCCGAAGACTCCGAGTACACCCAATGGGTCAGCGACATCAAGACCGCCGAAACCTATCACAGCAATTTCGAGGTGTGGGAGTCGCTGTATCGCGACCCGCGTTATCTGTCGACGCTGACGCTGGGTCAGTTCGGTTCGGAGGTCGAACTGGGTTTGCATGACTGGTTGCATATGCGCTGGGCCTCGGTGCCGCGCGACCCGTCCAACGGTCAGCCGGTGCCGTTTGCCAGGGATCCGGCAGATTTTGCAGCCCGTTGGTACGGGCCGGAGAATGATTTCCTGGGTGATCCGTTTTCCTCGCATGTGAACCCGGTGTTCTGGCATTTTCACGGCTGGATCGATGATCGGCTGGAAGACTGGTTTCGCGCCCATGAGCGCTTTCATCCGGGGGAAGTCAGTCGGCTTGAGGTCAACGGTGTGGCGTGGTTCGCGCCGGGACGCTGGGTAGAGATCGATGATCCCTGGCTCGGCCCAGGCAGCCACGGCTGCAGCAGCGAGCCCGGTTTGCAGTTGGGCAAGTCGGTGGAGATGGACCCGGAAACCATGAAACTGGCCTTGCGAATCACCTTTATGAGCGACGACAAAAAACTTGCCGGGCTCTTTCGTCGTGTGCCGCAACGGCCGTGGTATGCGCGGCATTTGAAGGTCAAGCCGATTGCCAGTTAACCAGTGACTGCGCGCTATCGTTCATTCGCGAGCAAGCTCGCTCCCACAGATTATGAGTCGCATCGTGGGCACAGGAATTCAGGCAGAACACAGGGCTGTGCGATCCACCGATAGCCCCTGTGGGAGCGAGCCTGCTCGCGAAAACGATCTGCCTGCCACTGCGATCACAACACCGGCCACCCACCCCCAAGCGCCTTGTACAACGCAATGCTCGCCTGCAATCGCGACAGCCTCAATTGCACATTCAGGTCCTGTGCCGCGTACAGCGTGCGCTGGGTTTCCAGCACCGTCAGCAAATCCTCTGCACCGGCTTCGTAGCGGTCTTGCGCGATGTTGAACGCGGTTTGCGCCTGGGCCAGTTCTTCGCTTTGCCACTGCCGCTGCGCGTCGAGTCCGTGAATGCCGTTCAGGGCTTTTTCGACGTCGGCGAAGCCATTAATGATGTCCGCGCGATAGGTTTGCAGCAGTTCCTCCTGGCGGGCCGTGGCTTTGTCGCGTTCGGCGCCGAGCCGACCGTTGTTGAAGATCGGCGCCACCAGCCCGCCGGTGAGGGTGTAGAACGGAC
This sequence comes from Pseudomonas fluorescens, assembly GCF_902497625.1. GTDB lineage: Bacteria > Pseudomonadota > Gammaproteobacteria > Pseudomonadales > Pseudomonadaceae > Aquipseudomonas > Aquipseudomonas fluorescens_BQ. Next base: position 8,271 of record NZ_CABVGX010000078.1, read on the forward strand.
TGCGCAATAGCTCGGAGGCGATATTGGACCCTGAGCCCAGTGTGGCGCCGAGGGTGACGGC
>NZ_CABVGX010000079.1 GCF_902497625.1 Pseudomonas fluorescens
GCCGAACAGCCGCCACCTGCGGCCAGGCCTTCCAGGCATCGAGCTGCGCCTGATCGCTGGCCAGGATCACCTGCGGATCACGCAGCAGCACCGCTTCGACGCTGATCTGCGGCGCGGGCAGCGTCAGGTCGGCAAACACATTGCGCGCACCGCAAACCTGCAACGCATCGCTGATGATCTGTCCGCCACCGACGGTATACAGTGGCCGATCCCAAACCTGATAAAACACCCGTAGAGGCTGATCGCGTCTGTAGCGTTCGCGCAATGACTCGAGGCGCTGACGCAAAGCCGCAGCCAGGGAAATACCACGTTCGGCGCGACCAAGTTGTACGGCAATCGCTTCGATATGCTCGGTCAGTTGATCAAGGTTGTGCGGTTCGGCGACGTAAGTAGGAATGTTCAAACGCTTGAGCTGCTCACGCTGGGCCGGGCCGACACTGTCGGGCCACAGCAGCAGCAGATCGGGCCGCAGGCTGAGCAGTTGTTCCATGTCCAACTGACCATAACGGCCTACAGTGGGCAGGCCTTGCAGTTCGGCTGGACGCTCGCCGGCGTCCAACACACCCACCAGCAGATCGGCAGACCCCAGTTCTACAACGATTTCGGAGAGAGACGGTGCGAGGCTGACGACCCGCTCGACGGCATGCGCCGAAGCGCCCAAGGCAAGCAGCAGAATCGCCAGCCCACTGCGGAGCATCAAGCGAGTTGACGCGGGATACGGTAGAGGTAGAACAGCACGGCGGTGGACAGCGCCAGCAACATCAGCGGCACTGCTTCCAGCCCGACAAATACCGCGAGGGCGCCGATCCACGCGGGCAGCCCGGCAGCGATAAACGCCGCTCGGCGTTTGGCAGCCAGGGCGATCCAGGCGGCAGGTTCTTCAGGGGTGTCGAGGGCTTTTTGCGTGGCGATCAGGCCGTGTTTATAGCCACCAAAAAACTTCAGGCTGACAAACATCGAAGCCATACCGGCAATGAACATCGGCATGGCCAATACTGGCAGGATCGCCTCGCTCTGACCGAATACTCCGTTGATCACGAATAACGGCAACAGGGCCAGCGCCAGATATTGCCACCAACTGACGGACAGCCGGCGCCGCACCTGACCGCGAGTCACGCGCGGTCTACCTCGCCTTGGTGCTCGTTGCCCATCATATGGTCGAGCTTGCTGGCCTTGGTCGCCAGGTAGAGTTTGTTGTGCGGATTATGTCCGGTGTGCAGCGGCACGCGCTCGGCAACGACGATGCCCATGTCAGTCAGCGCTTTGACCTTGCGCGGGTTGTTGGTCATCAGGCGCAAGGATTTCACCCCCAGGTGCTGCAACATCGGCAGACACATGGCGTAATCTCGCTGATCAGCGGCAAACCCCAGACGCTCATTGGCTTCGACGGTATCGGCGCCGCCATCCTGCAATTCATACGCACGGATCTTGTTCAGCAAACCAATGCCGCGGCCTTCCTGGCGCAGATAGAGCAATACGCCCCGGCCCTCGCGAGCAATCGCCTGCAGGGCGGCTTCCAGCTGTGAACCACAATCGCAACGCTGGCTGAACAAGGCATCGCCCGTCAAGCATTCGGAATGCAAACGGCCCAGTACTGGCGCACCGTCGTCGAATTCACCCAGGCTCAGAACCACATGCTCGCGCCCGTTCTCCTCATCGAGAAAACCGTGCATGGTGAATTGCGCAAAAGGCGTTGGCAGCTTGGAAGCGGCGACAAAAACGACAGGCACCAGTGTGCTCCTGATCTATAGTTCGCAGAGACGGCATTGTAACAGCAGGTTCCAGCAGACGCTCAGGCTGAATTGTTGGGCATAACGATCGAGAATCTGGATACAGCGCGCCCGGACAGCCATCCGTGGGAGCGAGCCTGCTCGCGATAACGGTGCGTGAGGCAACTCATACGGCGCTGGATGATCGTAATCGCGAGCAAGCTTGCTCCTGCCGCGATCGTCGCAATATGCGAAAAATTGTTCAATCCGAATCGAATGGGTATGGCTGCTTCCAGCGCTTGAAGATTGGCTTAAGTTCGCCACTTTTTACCAGATGTTCCATGCGCTGATCGAACAGCGCCATGAGCTTTCGCGCGCGGGGCGTGTTGGCGAAGCACAGGTAAAGCGGCAATTCGGCGATGTGCGTCCGGCGGAACTGGGCAGGATCCTTGGCACCACGGACAATAAATTCGATTTCACTCAGCGCATCGATGTAATAGTCGGCGCGATCATGCGTCAGCATCGACAGGATTCCAGTGCGCCGCACGACTTCGTTGTAGCGAGTGACGTTCGGCAGATAGTCCTGATAGTCGTAGCCGCGGACCCAGGCCAGGCGGTAGTTGCCCAGCGTTTCCCGAGTCGGCGCGGGGTTGGCGGCCAGCCCTAGCGCGTAGATGTGGTCGGTATCGAAATTCCATCGCGGATAGAGCAGATCGTCGACCTCATCGTGATACCCGCCCACGCAGGCATCTACTTCGCCGCGTTGTGCCAGACCGATGGAGCGGGTGTAGGGAACGGTGCGAATATCGAGCTTGACCCCGACCGGTTCGAAAACCTGCCGCAAAACATCCCAGCCCAGGCCATGCCCGTCTGGTGCGGTGTAATTCTCCCATTCTTCACTGGCGAGGTGGATCACCGACGGCATCGGCGTCTCAGCCGCCAAGGCGATCGAGCCGAACATCGCGAACATCATCCCGGCCAGCCAGCGTCGAGCCATCCTTAGTCCCCTGTCTCGCCCGTCAGGCGAAAATCCACACCAACCCCTGCATGGCGGCCCATGCAAATACCCCGGCCAATACGTCATCGAGCATGATCCCGACGCCACCGTGCACGTGCCGGTCGATCCAGTGAATCGGCCACGGCTTGAGAATGTCGAAAAAACGGAACACAACAAAACCCGCGAGCAACCAATACCAGCCTTCCGGCACCAGCCACAAAGTGATCCACATTCCGACCATTTCGTCCCAGACGATGCCTTCGTGGTCGTGTACCCGCAGATCGTCGGCCACCTTGCCGCACAGCCAGAAGCCGAACAGCATGGTGATGCCCAGCATCAGCCAGTATCCCCAGTCGGGCAACATCTGCCATAACGGGATGAAGGGTAGCGCAACTAATGAGCCCCAGGTGCCAGGGGCTTTGGGCAAGGTGCCCGAGCCGAAGCCGAAGGCGATGAAATGCCATGGGTTGCGCCAGACCGACGGCGGTACGAATTCCGCAGGAACCTGATTGGGATGATCTGTCACGGTGTCTCCCGAAAATGTTGGTAGCCCCGGGTTTGCGGGGTGATGTCCTTACCGTGTGGATCGAGCAGCACGACCCCTTGCCCCGCTACGACGTGCCCGACCACGTGAATGGGCCACCCATCTGCCATCAGCGTCTTCAACTCGACGGACGGCAAGGTGAACGCCAGCACGTAGTCGTCGCCGCCGCTCAGGGCAGCAGTCTCCGCGCCAGCCAGGCCGAGGAAAGCCACTAAAGAGTTCGACAGCGGCAATCGGGCCCGTTCAACTTGAATGCCGACCTTCGACGCCAGCGCTATATGGCCACAGTCGGCGAGCAGACCATCAGAGATATCCATAGCTGCCGTTGCCTTGCCACGGAGCGCTTGGCCGAGGCCGAGTTGCGGCTGCGGCGACCAGTAATGCGCCAACAGCGGCTCGGCGATTTCAGCTGCGGCCGCTCGCTGCCCCAGCACCAGCGGCAACGCGCCGGCGGCATTGCCCAGTTCACCACCGACACAGAGCAGGTCACCCGGCTGCGCACCGCTGCGAATCAATGCCTGACCGCTGGGCACCCGCCCAAACACGGTCAGGGTCAGGCTCAACGGCCCGCGTGTAGTATCGCCGCCCACCAGTGCCACTCCGCAACGCTGCGCCATCAGGTTCAAACCCCGGGCGTACGCTTGCAACCAATCGGCAGTCACCGTCGGCAGTGTCAGGGCAAGGGTAAAGGCGACAGGCGTGGCACCCATGGCCGCCAGGTCACTGACGGCGACGGCTAGCGAGCGCTGACCGAGCAAAAACGGGTCGCAGGGATCTGCGAAATGCACACCGGCCACGAGCGTGTCGGTGGATACGGCAAGCTGCTCCCCAGCGGGAACAGCCAGCAAGGCGCAATCATCGCCGATTCCCAGGGCAACGCCTTCGCCGCCTTGCGCACAGGGAGCGGCGGCGAAGAAATTGCGGATCAGCTCAAACTCGCCCATTGGGTATCAAGCGCAGATCAGCGCTTGAACGCCTTCACTTCAGCTTCACGCAGACGCGGGGCCAACTTGTCGAGCACGCCATTGACGAACTTGTGGCCGTCAGTGGAACCGAACACTTTGGCCAGTTCGATACCTTCGTTGATCACCACGCGGTAAGGCACATCGACGCGCTCGAGCAGTTCCCAGGTCGACAGGCGCAGAACGGCCAGTTCAACCGGGTCGAGCTCCTCGATGGTCAAGTCCAGGCAAGGCTTGAGTGCGGCATCGATCCTGTCTTTCTGCGCCGGAACACCGTGCAGGATTTCGCGGAAGTAGGCACCGTCGACATCGCTGAAATCGTTATCGACCCGGAACTGCGCTTCGATCTCGTTCAGCGACTGCTTGGCCATGTGCCATTGGTACAGCGCCTGGGTCGCGAGCTGACGGGCTTCGCGGCGCTTGACGCTTTTCGATGGCTTGCCGGCATCCGCAGGCTTTGGATCGCGCGGGTTGAAACGATCGCTGTCGTCGTTAATCACTTGGCCTCCAACTGCGCCAGCAGGCTGACCATTTCCAGAGCGGACAGGGCCGCTTCGGCACCTTTGTTGCCAGCCTTGGTGCCGGAACGTTCGATGGCTTGCTCGATGGAGTCAACGGTCAGCACGCCAAATGCGACCGGCACGCCGAATTCCATGGACACCTGAGCCAGGCCCTTGGTGCACTCGCCTGCTACGTATTCGAAGTGCGGAGTACCGCCACGAATGACCGCGCCAAGGGCGATGATGGCTGCGAACTCGCCTTTCTGAGCGACTTTCTGCGCAACCAGCGGGATTTCGAAGGCGCCAGGGGCGCGGATGATGGTGATGTCGCTTTCGCTCACGCCATGGCGAACCAGGGCATCAACTGCACCGCTGACCAGGCTTTCAACCACAAAACTGTTGAAACGGCCTACTACCAGAGCGTAGCGGCCTTGAGGGGCGATGAAGGTACCTTCGATGGTCTTCAGGGTCATTCGTTAGTTCTCTTAAAGAGCCGGGACGCGTTATCTACGCATCCCTCAGTGAATTTTTGAACCGCGAATCAGGTCCGGTACGACCGGTCATTATTCGGAGGGCACGTATTCTACAACTTCCAGATCGAAACCGGATATCGCATTAAATTTCATTGGCGCACTCATGAGGCGCATTTTGCGCACACCCAGGTCGCGAAGAATCTGCGAACCGGCACCGACGATGCTGTAGGTGGTGGGTTTTTTCACCGGTGCATGATCAGCGGTTTCACGGATATGCGCGAGCAACACGTCGCCATCCAGCGGGTGGCCCAGCAGCAACACCACGCCGCTGCCGGCCTCGGCCACGGCAGCCATGGCGGCACGCAGGCTCCAGCGGCCCGGTTGCTTGACCATCAACAGGTCGCGCAGCGGGTCCATGTTGTGCACGCGCACCAGCGTAGGTTCTTCGGCGCACACGTTGCCCAGGGTCAGGGCCATGTGCACGTCGCCTTCCACGGAATCACGATAGGTCACCAGGTTGAATTGGCCCAGTTCGCTGTCCAGCGGCTGCTCGGCAATCCGCTGAACGGTACGTTCGTGGATCATCCGGTAGTGAATCAGGTCGGCGATGGTTCCGATCTTGATGTTGTGTTCGGCCGCAAAAGCTTCAAGCTCGGTGCGACGGGACATGGTGCCGTCGTCGTTCATCACCTCACAGATGACGCCGCTCGGCTCGAAACCGGCCATGCGGGCCAGGTCACAGGCTGCTTCAGTGTGACCGGCACGTGCGAGGGTGCCGCCGGCCTGGGCCATCAGCGGGAAAATATGGCCAGGGCTGACGATGTCTTCGGCCTTGGCATCTTTGGCCGCAGCAGCCTGCACGGTGCGCGCACGGTCCGCCGCGGAGATGCCAGTGGTGACGCCAGTGGCAGCTTCAATCGACACGGTGAACTTGGTGCCGAACCCGGAACCGTTGCGCGGCGCCATGAGTGGCAGCTTCAACAACTCGCAGCGCTCGCGGCTCATCGGCATGCAGATCAGACCACGGGCATGCTTGGCCATGAAGTTGATGTGTTCGGCCTGGCAGCATTCGGCGGCCATGATCAGGTCGCCTTCGTTCTCGCGGTCTTCGTCATCCATGAGGATGACCATCTTGCCTTGGCGGATGTCTTCGACCAGTTCTTCGATGCTATTGAGCGCCACAAGGCACCCCCCTTCTTTCAAAAATTGAGCTTCAGGATTTGAGGTAGCCGTTGGCGGCCAGAAAGCTTTCAGTAATGTTGCCAGACTTTGCCGGCTCCGCGGCCTTGTCGCCCAACAACAGGCGCTCGAGATAACGCGCCAGCAGGTCGACTTCCAGGTTGACCCGGCGACCTGGCTGGTAGGCCGCCATGATGGTTTCGCTGAGGGTGTGCGGAATGATCGTCAGCTGGAACTCGGCGCCATCGACCGCGTTCACGGTCAGGCTCGTGCCATCAACGGTGATCGAGCCTTTATGGGCGATGTATTTTGCCAGTTCTTTTGGCGCACGAATGCGAAACTCCACGGCGCGTGCATTCTCGGTTCGGGCAACCACTTCACCGACGCCATCCACGTGACCGCTGACCAGGTGCCCGCCAAGGCGAGTGGTCGGTGTCAGGGCTTTTTCCAGGTTGACCGGGCTGCCACTTTTCAAATCGTTCATGGCAGTGCAATCAAGGGTTTCGCGGCTGACGTCGGCAGCAAAACCGTTGCCTGGCAACTCGACGGCCGTCAGGCAGACGCCGTTGACAGCGATGCTGTCGCCCAGTTTGACGTCGCTCAGATCGAGCTTGCCGGTTTCTACGTGAACTCGCACATCTCCGCCTTTAGGGGTCAATGCGCGAATGCTGCCGATGGATTCGATAATGCCGGTAAACATGGAGTCCTCCTCGAGAACAGGGCCGTCGCGTGGCGCAGGCCAGGAATTATACGCCGGCAGTCGACGAAGGAATGGCAGTGACTCGCCAGTCATCGCCAACCGCGCGGATTTCGGTAATTTTGAGCTCGGGGGCGTCTTTCATCTGCGCCATTGGCCAGTCGAGCAGTGGACGTGCCGATGAGCCGAGAAACTTGCCGGCGATGAATATCTGGAATTCGTCCACCAGGCCTTGCTGGGCAAAAGCACCGGCAAGACGCGGGCCGGCTTCGACCAGAACTTCGTTGACCCCGCGATGGGCGAGTTGGACCAGCAACTTGCGCAGGTCGACCAAGCCATCCTCGCCGGCCACGATGAGGCACTCCGGGCCGTTGGCGTACTGTTCTTCAACGGCCATACAGGTCGCGACCAGTGCGGGGCCGGCCTTGAAGAACGGCGCATCCAGCGGCACGCGCAGACGGCCGTCGATCAACACCCGCAGCGGCGGGCGACTCATGACCAACGCCGTTTGCTCTGCGTCCAGGCCCAGCTCGTCCGCGCGTACGGTCAACCGGGCGTTGTCCGCCAGCACCGTGTCGGCGCCGGTGAGCACCACGCTGGCCTGAGCACGCAAGCGTTGCACCGCCGAGCGCGCCGCCGGGCCAGTGATCCATTGGCTCTCGCCGCTTTCCATCGCCGTACGGCCGTCGAGACTCATGGCCAACTTCACCCGCACAAACGGCAAGCCGTGTTCCATGCGTTTGAGAAAGCCTTCGTTGAGCTTGCGCGCCTCGCCTTCCAGCACGCCG
>NZ_CABVGX010000080.1 GCF_902497625.1 Pseudomonas fluorescens
GAAATCGTTCGCCGCGAAGTGTTCGGCCCGGTGGTGTCGGTGACCAGATTCACCGATGAAGCGCAGGTGCTGGGCTGGGCCAACGATTCCGATTACGGCCTGGCGTCATCGGTGTGGACCGCCGATGTCGGCCGCGCACATCGCTTGTCGGCGCGCCTGCAGTACGGCTGCACCTGGGTGAATACGCATTTCATGCTGGTCAGCGAAATGCCGCATGGCGGTCAGAAATCTTCCGGGTACGGCAAGGACATGTCGATGTATGGGCTGGAGGATTACACCGTGGTGCGGCATGTGATGTTTAAGCACTGAAGAAAGCGGCAAGCGGCAAGTGTTGAGCGGCAAGCCAGCTAAAAGCACCATCATCGCGAGCAGGCTTTGCACCCACAGCAAGCTCGCTCCCACAGGATTTGTGTCGTTCAGATGACTGATATTTGACTCGATACCTGTAGGAGCCGGCTTGCTGGCGATGACGCCTCCCCCCCTGCACCAGAGCGCCCCAAGACACCCACAAGGATTGAACATGGATATCACCCGCCGCGACTTCCTCAACGGCGTTGCAGTCACCATCGCCGCAGGCCTGACCCCGCTGCAGATTCTTCAGGCCGCACCCGATGGGCGTTATTACCCACCCGCACTCACCGGCCTGCGTGGCAGCCACGTTGGCTCGTTCGAAATCGCACACCAGCTCGGCTGGGAGAAGAAGGTTTTCGATACCGACAAGCTGCCGATCAGTGAAGAGTACGATCTGGTGGTGGTCGGTGGCGGCCTGAGCGGTCTGTCAGCCGCCTGGTTTTACCGTGAGAAGCACCCGAAGGCGCGCATTCTGATTCTGGAAAACCATGACGATTTCGGCGGTCATGCCAAGCGCAACGAGTTTTCTGCCAGTGGCCGCACGATCATCGGCTATGGCGGCAGTGAAGCCTTTCAGTCACCGGCTCATCTTTTCAGCAAAGAAGTGAACGGCTTGCTGAAAAAACTCGGCGTCAACATCAAACGCTTCGAGACGGCCTTTGATCGTCAGTTCTACCCCGACCTCGGCCTGTCGCGCGCGGTGTTTTTCGACAAGGAAAACTTCGGCGAAGACAAACTGGTCAGTGGCGACCCCACGCCGATGGTGGCTGACGACATCGCACCTGACCAATTGCACGCACGCTCCATCGCCGATTTCATCAACGATTTCCCGTTGCCACAAAGCGATCGCGCTGCCCTGATCGCCCTGCACTCGACGCCCAGGGATTACCTCGCCGGCAAAACCCTCGAGGAGAAAACCGCGCATCTGGAGTCCACCAGTTATCAGGATTTCCTGCTCAAGGACGTCGGGCTGTCAGCTCAGGCAGTGAAATACTTCCAAAGCCGTACCAATGATTTCATGGCTTTGAGCATTGATGCCGTTGCCGCGTCCGACGCTTATTCAGTCGGTTTTCCAGGCTTCAGCGCGATGAATCTGCAGCCGATCAGTGAAGAAGCCCGGGCGGAAATGGAAGAACCCTACATCTACCACTTCCCTGACGGTAATGCCTCGCTCGCGCGTCTGCTGGTGCGCAGCCTGATCCCGTCGGTGGCGCCGGGGCACACGATGGACGATATCGTGCTCGCCGCGTTCGATTACGCCAAACTTGACCAACCCGACGCCCCGGTGCACATCCGTCTCAATAGCACCGCAGTCAGCGTGCGCAATGTAGGCAACGGCGTGAACGTCGGCTACAGCCGTGGCGGCCAACTCAGCCAGGTGCGCGGCAAACACTGCATCATGGCTTGCTACAACATGATCATCCCGTACTTGCTGCGCGACCTGTCCGCCGAGCAGTCCCACGCCCTGAGCCAGAACGTGAAATTTCCGCTGGTGTACACCAAAGTGGTGATCCGCAACTGGGAGTCGTTCCAGAAACTGGGCGTGCACGAGATCTACGCGGCGACCCAGCCTTATAGCCGTATCAAGCTCGATTACCCGGTGAGCATGGGCGGTTACGATCACCCCGCAGATCCAAAACAGCCCATCGGTTTGCACATGGTTTACGTGCCTACCAGCCCCAACAGCGGAATGAACGCCCGCGACCAGGCACGTGCCGGACGTGGTCGCCTGTACGGCCAGTCTTTTGAACAGCTGGAGGCGCAACTGCGCGATCAGTTGCAACGCATGCTCGGCCCTGGAGGCTTCAAACATGAAACCGACATTCTGGCCATTACGGTCAATCGCTGGTCGCACGGCTATGCATACTTCTCCAACAGCCTGTACGACAATTCCGATGAAAGCGAAAGACTGATGGATTTGGCGCGTAAGCCGGTTGGGCGTGTAAGCATTGCCAATTCGGATGCCGCGTGGAGCGCGTATGCGCACGCAGCGATCGATGAAGCGTATCGCGCGGTCGGAGAGATCGGCTGAACCGTAGGCACCATTCAAGTGTTGGCCGCGACGCTCGTCGCGGCCAACTCACTGACGCCTCAGAAGCGCGAAACACTGCGCATGGCGTCCACCAGATAGCGCATCGCTATCTGGTCGCTCTCCGACAACTCGCGATAGCGTTCAAGCAGCTTCACTTCCTCTGAATTCAAACGGCGCCTTCGCCGAGCAGTCGCCAGGCAGGGAAAAATTCCTAACATCTGGGTGAAGCCTTGTACTTTCGACATGGACGATGTCCTTCTATCTGTTAGAGATGACTTTAAATACCGCATCGCCCTTCCATTTTTCAGCAGCGATCTGGTGCCAACTGAACCCCACCGGCCTGAGGGCAGAAACCGGTCATGCCCATAGAATAGGAAGTATCCCGGCGCTGAAAAGGAGTTTTTAGAGTAATTAGTCGAAAAAAGCAGAAATGCCCTCAAAATCAGAAGAGGATGTCAGAAACTTTACCCTGAAATGTCTTGTTTCATTGCCACGCCGTCACCCAGCCATCAACCAATTATTCTCCCTGAGCGAACCGTTTAAGCTATTCGGCATCTGTTTAAAGTCCGTTACGTTTGGCCGAAGGCATGTCCGAACCTCCATATCTGATCCAGCACGTGCCAGGAACGGCGCGGGATTGTTCACGACAGGTTGTTATTTATGCACCGCAGGAATTTGCTCAAAGCTTCCATGGCCATTGCCGCCTACACCGGTTTGTCCGCTTCCGGCCTGCTGGCTGCCCGGGCATGGGCCGGTGATAGAACCGCTGATGGCGAGGCGCAAGCGTTCGACTTTCAAACGCTCAAGTCCCAAGCCAAAGAACTCGCCGGCAAGCGTTACCTGGACACCAAGCAAGTGCTGCCGCCTACCTTGGCGACCATGACCCCGCAGAATTTCAATGCGATCCGCTACGATGGCAATCATTCCTTGTGGAAGGATTTGAAAGGGCAGCTGGATGTGCAGTTTTTCCACGTCGGCATGGGTTTCAAGCAGCCGGTGCGCATGTACAGCGTCGATCCGAAAACGCATCAATCCCGCGAAGTGCACTTTCGCCCTTCCCTGTTCAACTACGAAAAAACCACGGTCGACACCAAACAACTCAAGGGTGACCTGGGTTTTGCCGGGTTCAAGTTGTTCAAGGCGCCGGAGCTGGACCGGCATGATGTGCTGTCTTTCCTCGGTGCAAGTTATTTCCGTGCAGTCGACGCCACTGGCCAATACGGCCTCTCGGCCCGTGGCCTGGCAATTGACACGTACGCCAAAAAGCGTGAGGAATTCCCCGACTTCACCAAGTTCTGGTTTGAGACTCCGGATAAAGACAGCACCCGTTTTGTCGTCTATGCCCTGCTCGATTCACCGAGCGCCACCGGCGCCTACCGTTTTGATATCGATTGCCAGGCCAGCCAGGTCGTCATGGCTGTCGACGCCCACATCAACGCGCGTACCGCGATCGAACAATTGGGCATCGCGCCGATGACCAGCATGTTCAGCTGCGGCACCCACGAGCGGCGCATGTGCGACACGATTCATCCGCAGATCCACGATTCCGATCGCCTGGCGATGTGGCGAGGCAATGGCGAGTGGATTTGTCGCCCGCTGAACAACCCGGCCACCCTGCAGTTCAACGCCTTCGCCGACACCGACCCGAAAGGGTTCGGTCTGGTGCAGACCGATCACGAATTTGCCAACTACCAGGACACCGTCGATTGGTACAGCAAGCGTCCAAGCTTATGGGTAGAACCTACAACCGCATGGGGCGAAGGCTCTATCGATCTGTTGGAAATTCCTACCACCGGCGAGACGCTGGATAACATCGTCGCGTTCTGGACGCCGAAAAAACCAGTGGCAGCCGGCGATTCCTTGAATTACGGCTACAAGCTTTACTGGAGCGCGCTACCGCCGGTGGGTACGCCATTGGCGCGGGTTCACGCGACGCGTTCGGGCATGGGCGGCTTTGTCGAAGGTTGGGCACCGGGCGAGCATTATCCGCCGGTGTGGGCGCGCCGCTTTGCCGTCGACTTCAATGGCGGTGGTCTGGATCGCCTGCCCGAAGGTACGGGCATTGAACCGGTGGTCACCTGCTCCCACGGCGAGGTCAAGGATTTCAGCGTGTTGGTGCTCGACGACATCAAGGGCTACCGGATTCTGTTCGACTGGTACCCGACCAGTGACAGTGTCGAGCCGGTGGAATTGCGGCTGTTCATCCGCACCAATGACCGGACGTTGAGCGAGACCTGGTTGTATCAGTATTTCCCGCCGGCACCGGATAAGCGTAAGTACCCATAAGAATGGGTTGGCCCCTTCGCCGGAACGCCGCCAGAAAAAAAAAGCCCCGGTCACAACGACCGGGGTTTTTCGAATTTCAACCCTTCAATTTACGAAGCCGAACGCACCGCACCTTGCGCAATATTGGTCGGCTGCAGCTTGAACACGTAGAACAAAACCGTCAGCAGCACCAAAAACCCCGGGCCGACATACAGCGCAACGCGCGTGTCCGGGAAGTACGCCATCAGGCCGACTACCACCACCAGGAACGCCAACGCCAGGTACGAACTCACCGGGTACAGCCACATCTTGTAGGTGAGGCCGGCACGTTCGCTGGCGCTCAGACCTCTGCGGAATTTCAGCTGGGCGAGCAGGATCATCACCCAGGTCCAGATGGCGCCGAAGGTGGCAATAGCGGTCACCCAGACGAAGACTTTTTCCGGCACCAGATAGTTGAGCAGCACACCCAGCAGCAACGCGCCAATCGACAGCAGCAAGGCACGACGTGGCACACCGTTATTGGAAGTCTTGGCAAAACCGGCCGGTGCCTGACCGTTCTGCGCCAGGCTGTAGAGCATGCGCCCGGTGCTGAAAATGCCGCCGTTGCAGGAGGACAGTGCAGCCGTGATCACCACGAAGTTGATGATGCCGGCCGCGGTCTTGATGCCCAGACGTTCGAAAGTCATCACGAACGGACTGCCGGACGTGCCAATTTCGTTCCACGGGTAGATCGACAGAATCACGAACAATGCACCAACGTAGAACAACAGAATCCGCCAGAATACCGAGCCGATCGCATTTGGAATGGTTTTCTGCGGGTTCTTCGCTTCGCCGGCGGTCAGGCCGATCATCTCGACGCCGAGGTAGGCGAACATGACCATTTGCAGCGACATCAACACGCCTTGCACGCCGTTGGGCATGAAGCCGCCGTGGGCCCAGAGATTGGAAATCCCCAAGGCAACGCCGTCGTTGCCGAAGCCAAACGCGATCACGCCGATCCCGCCGATGACCATCGCAATGATGGTGACGATCTTGATCAGGGCGAACCAGAATTCGAATTCGCCGAAGGCCTTAACCGCGATCAAGTTGATCGAACCCATGCTGATCAAGGCAGCGAGCGCCCAGATCCAGCGCGGCACATCGGGGAACCAGACGCCCATGTACACCGCCACCGCAGTGATCTCGGCAACACAGGTCACCAGCCACAGGAACCAGTAATTCCAGCCGGTGAGGAAACCGGCCAAGGGGCCAAGGTAGTCTTGAGCGTAACGGCTGAACGAGCCGGCAACCGGGTTGTGCACGGCCATTTCGCCGAGCGCGCGCATGATCACCAGAATCGCCAGACCGCCAATGATGTAGGACAGCATGATGGCCGGGCCGGCCATTTCGATGGCTTTGGCCGACCCAAGAAACAGACCGACGCCGATACAGGCACCGAGCGCCATCAAGCGTATATGCCGTTCGCCGAGTTCGCGTTTAAGCGGGCCGCCCTGAGCGGTTTCGCCGTGGGGCAGATGATTGCCGACTGGCATAGGGGTACAACCTCGTCTTGTTATTGGATATGACCACCGAGTGTCCAGGTGCAGGCCGGTAAGCCATTTGCCTGTGTGAAACCGGTGCGGCTTCGTGGGCAGCACCGTCTTGTAGGACAAAACCTGCAAGATCAGCGGGGCGTGCAGTATAAAAAGCTTCGCACAGGGTTTTTCACTCTATAAACCACAACATTTAGCGAGAACTCTCGGTAAAACAGCAGTTTGCGGAGGGGCATTACCTGTAATGCGTAGGATTTTTCGCAAGTGAAACGGCGCGGATTATTGCACAGCATTGGTGCATCGTCATGGGGTGTGGAGGGTTTGCTGAGGTTGACGCTCTATGACCGGGCAACTTGTTTGTAGCGAGGGCTTCCTGTGGTGATGGGGCTTTTCTGTGATGAAGGCTTTCTGTGGTGACCGGGCTCCTCTGTGATGACGGGACTTTTCTGTGGTGAGGGCTTCCTGCGGTGATGGGGACTTTTCGGTGATGAAGGCTCCCTGTGGTGATGGGACTTTTCTGTGGTGAGGGCTCCCTGTGGCGATGGGACTTTCTGTGGTGAGGGGGCTTGCCCCCGTTCGGCTGCGCAGCAGTCGTGAAACCATTGAACCCGGTACACCTGATTCCCCTCGATGACTGCTCTGGGGCGGCTTCGCCACCCAACGGGGGCAAGCCCCCTCACCACAATGTATCTGCTGCTCACATCGCTGCATGACAGGGCTTGCCCGTGATGAGGCTTCCTGTGGTGATGGGGACTTTTCGGTGAGGAAGGCTCCCTGTGGTGGTGGGACTTTTCTGTGGTGAGGGCTCCCTGTGGTGATGGGACTTTCTGTGGTGAGGGCTTCCTGTGGTGATGGGGACTTTTCGGTGATGAAGGCTTCCTGTGGTGGTGGGACTTTTCTGTGGTGAGGGGGCTTGCCCCCGTTCGGCTGCGCAGCAGTCGTGAAACCATTGAACCCGGTACACCTGATTCCCCTCGATGACTGCTCTGGGGCGGCTTCGCCACCCAACGGGGGCAAGCCCCCTCACCACAATGTATCTGCTGCTCACTTCGCTGATCTTGCGTGACAGGGCTTGCCTGTGATGAGGGCTTCCTGTGGTGACGGG
>NZ_CABVGX010000081.1 GCF_902497625.1 Pseudomonas fluorescens
GGCTTGCGCGATGGGCGCTCGCCTTCGATCTGCGGTTCGCGGGACTCACGGCCGGCAGCTGGAGCAGCGGCCGCTGGACGCAAGGTACGCACGCGCTCGGTCTTGCCCATTGGGCGCGACGACTTACGCTGCATCCGGTCGAGCTTGTCTTTGCTCTTGGCGTTCATCTGCGGCATGGCCACCGGCGTAAGGCCGACTTCAGCGCTCAAAATGTCGACTTCGTACTGGCTCATTTCGCGCCAGCGGCCCATCGGCAGATCGGAGTTGAGGAAAACCGGACCAAAACGCACGCGCTTGAGACGGCTCACCACCAGGCCCTGGGATTCCCACAGACGACGGACTTCGCGGTTGCGACCTTCCATCACCACGCAGTGGTACCAGTGGTTGAAACCTTCGCCACCCGGCGCCTGCTTGATGTCGGTGAACTTGGCCGGGCCGTCTTCAAGGACGACGCCTGCCTTCAGACGCTCGATCATCTCGTCATCGACCTCGCCACGCACACGTACCGCGTATTCACGGTCCATCTCGTAGGAAGGATGCATCAGACGGTTGGCCAGCTCACCATCAGTGGTAAACATCAGCAGACCGGTGGTGTTGATGTCCAGACGACCGATGTTGATCCAGCGACCTTCCTTCGGGCGCGGCATCTTGTCGAACACGGTCGGACGGCCTTCCGGGTCGTCACGGGTGCAGATTTCGCCGTCGGGTTTGTTGTACATGATCACGCGGCGGACCGACTCGGCGGCCTCTTCGCGCTTGATCACCTTGCCATCAATGGTGATGGCGTCATGCAGGTCGACGCGCAGACCGAGGGTGGCGTCTTTGCCATTGACCTTGATGCGGCCGTGGCTGATCCAGGCTTCTACATCACGGCGCGAGCCGACGCCGATACGGGCGAGGACTTTCTGCAGTTTTTCGCCTGCGGGGCCGATTTCCTGATCGTCTTTAGAGCCGTCTTTCTGGTCTTTGATACTCATCTGGGCACCTCCCGGTGTGGTCTGTTCAGGCGGCCCTGAATTGAGCGTCCTGAAGCGATGTAAATCTGGGTACTTTTTGCAGAACTTGGGCGAGGGGAACGCCGAAGGGCCGAGAATCATACGCTCATGCAAGCGTTTGCGCATCAGAGACTAGCTGATGGGCGCCAGGTTATTTCTTCCGCCGACCGGTGGCGCCGAGTTTGATCAGGCGCATGGCCGCCTCTGCGAGCACCGTGCGTTTGTCGGACTTGTCGAGCTTCTTCCAGGCTTTGATCTCGCGCTTGCTGCGCCCGCAACCGATGCAGATTTGCTCGTCGGTGAATTTGCAGACGCTGATGCAGGGGTCTTTGGTTGAGCTCATCCAGTTCTCCGGTATGCACATAAAACCTGTGGGAGCGGGCTTGCTCGCGAATGCGGTTGATCAGTCAACGTTTGCATGAGCTGGCCCACCGCTTTCGCGAGCAAGCCCGCTCCCACAGGGATCTCTGTCGTTCTCGATAACCGGGTCAGTCGTCGAATTCGCGGCGTTCGGCTTCGATGGCTTCGGCGAGCGCCCTGGCTTCAGCTTCTTCGTCGCTCAACTCGGGCCGCGGCTCGGGTGCGGACGGCTGGAGCGCGGCGACGGCGGCCAGAAGTTTCTCGCGGGCTTCGGCGACGCCCAACACGTCATCTTCCGGCAGCTCTTGGACTGGGGCGTCTGGCTCGAGCTGAAGTTCAACTTCAATTCCAGGCTCCGGGGCTGGTTCGGTGTCAGGCTGATCCACGATCGCTTCGGTTGAAGTTTCCCCGCCATCACGCAACAAATCGTCAAAGTCCGTCTTGATCCCCTCCTCCATCGTGTCCAGTTCAAGCAACAACGTGTGGAAACTGGTTTCTTCCTTCGGCTCTTCCGGCTCGGCGCTAGCGTCGGCCAATTCCTGCAAACTCGTCGGCACTGGCGCATCGTCGAAGTCCAGAACAGGATCGGGTTCCAACTCGCGCAGATCGGCCAGTGGTGGCAGATCGTCGAGGTTTTTCAGGTTGAAGTGATCGAGAAACACCTTGGTCGTCGCGAACATCGCCGGTTTGCCCGGCACATCGCGGTAACCAACGATGCGAATCCACTCACGCTCCATGAGCGTTTTGACGATGTGGCTATTGACCGCCACACCACGCACGTCTTCGATTTCACCCCGGGTGATCGGCTGGCGATAAGCGATCAGCGCCATGGTTTCGAGCATGGCGCGGGAGTAGCGTTGCGGGCGCTCTTCCCACAAACGCCCTACCCATGGCGAAAACTTTTCGCGGATCTGCAGACGATACCCCGAGGCGACCTCCTTCAGCTCGAAAGCGCGTCCGTCGCAGGACTTGGCCAGCAGCGTCAGGGCTTTCTTGAACACCGGCGGTTCCGGGCGCTCGCCCTCCTCGAACAACTCGAACAGGCGCTCAAGCGATTGCGGTTTTCCCGAGGCCAACAGAAAGGCTTCAAGCAGTGGCGCCAGCTCGCGGGGTTCAGTCAGGTTCATGATTGGGCTCGTTATTCGGCTCGGGCTCGGACGTGTATCGCCGCGAAGGGCTCATTCTGCACGAGCTCGACCAAGGATTCCTTGACCAGTTCGAGAACTGCCATAAAGGTCACGACAACGCCCAGGCGCCCTTCTTCCGCGGTAAACAGCTCGACAAATGGCACGAAACCGCCGCCCTTGAGCCGTTCCAGCACATCGCTCATACGTTCGCGCGTGGACAGCGCCTCACGGCTGACCTGGTGGCTTTCGAACATATCGCCACGTCGCAGGACTTCGGCCATGGACATCAGCAGCTCTTCCAGGCTGACATCCGGCAACAGCTTGCGCGCCCGCGCTTCCGGAGCATCGAGCTTGGGCACCACGACGTCGCGACCGACCCGGCTAAGGCCATCAATGCCCTCGGCGGCGGCCTTGAAGCGTTCGTATTCCTGCAGACGCCGGATCAGCTCGGCACGCGGATCGTCTTCTTCGTCTTCAATGGTCTCGGCGCGCGGCAACAGCATGCGCGATTTGATCTCGGCGAGCATCGCTGCCATCACCAGGTACTCGGCGGCGAGCTCCAGGCGTACTGATTGCATCAGCTCGACGTAGCCCATGTATTGGCGGGTGATTTCCGCCACCGGGATGTCGAGGATGTTGATGTTTTGTTTGCGGATCAGGTACAGCAGCAAATCGAGTGGTCCTTCGAAGGCTTCGAGAAACACTTCGAGCGCGTCCGGTGGAATGTACAGGTCCAGCGGCATTTCCAGCACGGCCTGGCCATAAACCATGGCAAAGGGCAGTTCCTGCTGGGCGCCGGCCTGGCTGTCAACGGGTTCTACTGCAGACATCTAGGCCTCGGCCATGAACGGCGCAGGGTCGCCGCAACCGACGCGGATCACTTCCGGTTCACCGTCGGCGAGGCTGATTACCGTGGACGCCTTGATCCCGCCGTAACCGCCGTCGATGATCAAGTCGACCTGATGCTCGAGCAATTGCCGCATTTCATAAGGGTCGGTCAGCGGATCGGTGTCGCCGGGCATGATCAGCGTCACGCTCATCAACGGTTCGCCAAGTTCGGCAAGCAGTGCCAAGGCAATCGGATGGCTCGGCACGCGCAGGCCGATGGTGCGTTTTTTCGGGTGCAGCAGCAGTCGCGGCACTTCGCGCGTGGCATTGAGAATGAACGTATAGGGCCCCGGCAAGTGCGCCTTGAGAATGCGAAAGGTGCCGGTGTCGATCTTGGCGAAAATCCCCAATTGCGACAGGTCGCTGCAAATCAGTGCGAAGTTGTGTTTGTCATCCAGTTGACGCAAGCGGCGCACGCGCTCCACGGCATTCTTGTCGCCGATCTGGCAACCAATGGCATAGGACGAGTCAGTGGGATAAATCACCACCCCGCCACCGCGGATGATTTCAACAGCCTGTTTGATCAGGCGCGCTTGCGGGTTTTCCGGATGAATCTGGAAAAATTGACTCACGTTCTCTACCTGTTCAGACGGCGGCAATAATTGGGTCATGTTTGAACCGACACCACAGCGGCGGCAGGTCCTCCGGGAGCGGGCGGTATTCGCCGATCTCGGACCAGCCTCCAGGGCCATGAAAATCACTGCCGGCGCTGACCAGCAGACCGAACTCACGGGCGAGAATGGCCAGGCTTCCCACTTGTTCGGCGGGCTGATGACCGTTGACCACCTCGATAGCGTGGCCCCCTGCTTGAATATAGTCGGCAATCAGCCGACGGCGTTTGCTGCGGGTGAAATCGTAATGCCAGGGATGCGCCAGGCTGACCCAGGCTTTCGCCGCACGCAGCGTTTCGACGGTTTCTTCCAGGGTTGGCCAGTGTTGCTTGACGTCGCCGAGCTTGCCGGCGCCCAGCCATTTGCGAAATGCTTCGGCGCGATCCTTGACGAAACCTTCACGAACCATCCAGTCAGCGAAGTGCGGACGGGCTGGCGCGTTGCCACTATCGCCGAGTTCCTGCTGGATCGCCCGGGCGCCTTCGAGGGCACCGGACATACCCTTCAACGCCAGTTTGCGGCTTATTTCCTCGGACCGCAGCCAGCGGCCATCGTGCAGTCGGGCAATGGCCTCGACCAGCGACGGGGCCGTCATGTCGAAGCCGTAACCCAACACATGAATAGTCGCACCGCCCCAAGTGCAAGACAACTCGACACCGTTGACCAGCTGCATCCCCAGCGCCGTCGCTGCGCCACGGGCCTCGTCTAGTCCTTCCAGGGTGTCGTGATCGGTCAAGGCCAGCACTCGCACGCCTTTCTCGAACGCACGCGCAACCAGGACCGCGGGCGCAAGGGCGCCATCGGAGGCTGTGCTATGGCAGTGCAAATCAACATTCACGGGGATGTGTAACCTCAAATCAGCTGGCGCTATCGCGCGCCCATATGTTTGTTATTATGCCGCCACATCCTGCTTCTGGCTGCCACTGTGAAACAATTCATCGATTTCATCCCGCTCCTGCTGTTTTTCATCGTTTTCAAAATTGACCCTCGGGTTGTCGATATTGCTGGCCATCAGGTAAGTGTTGGCGGCATCTACAGCGCAACGGCGATGCTGATTGTCAGTTCGCTGGTCGTTTACGGCGCGCTCTACTTCAAGCAGCGCAAGCTGGAAAAGAGCCAATGGCTGACGCTGATTGCCTGCCTGGTTTTCGGTAGCCTGACCCTGGCGTTCCACAGTGAGACCTTCCTTAAATGGAAAGCACCGGTGGTCAACTGGCTGTTTGCCCTGGCATTCCTGGGCAGTCACTTCATCGGCGACCAGTTGCTGATCAAACGCATCATGGGCCATGCACTGACGTTGCCGGACCCGGTCTGGGCCCGCCTGAACATTGCCTGGATCGCTTTTTTCCTGTTTTGCGGTGCCGCCAACCTGTTCGTCGCGTTCACGTTCCAGGAATACTGGGTCGACTTCAAAGTCTTCGGCAGCCTGGGCCTGACCTTGCTGTTCCTGATCGCACAGGGCATCTACCTGTCGCGTCATATGCACGACGCCGATACTACAACGCCAAAAACCGAGGACTGACATGCTTTACGCAATCATTGCCACAGACGTCGCCAACTCCCTGGAAGCCCGCCTGGCCGCACGGCCGGCTCACCTTGAGCGCCTTCAAGTGCTCAAAGGCGAAGGCCGCATCGTTCTGGCCGGCCCGCACCCGGCGGTCGACAGCAACGATCCTGGCGCGGCGGGTTTCACCGGCAGCCTGATCGTTGCCGAATTCGATTCCCTGAGCGCCGCTCAGGCCTGGGCCGACGCTGATCCGTACATCGCGGCCGGCGTCTACGCCAATGTATCGGTCAAGCCGTTCAAGCAAGTCCTGCCTTAGCGTCATCTGTCGCGATGAACCTTCCCGGTTCATCGCGCGCTCAATCGCTCATCATTCCCGTTTGCCTGCCGACAACCTGCCCAATAATAATTGGAATCAGGAGCTCCGATGCGCAAAGGTCCGTTGTGTCTGATGTGGGTCACGTTGGCAATCGTGGCACCCGCCCACGCTGAGGAAATTGCCGAGGGCAGTCAGTCAACGCCTGTGTCCCTCGGTGCAGAGAGCCAGATCGCCGAATTGCAGCAGCGCTTGAAGCTGAGCGAGCAGCGACGGGAAGAATTGAGCAGGCAATTGCAAGGCACCCATGCCGAACGTGAGAGCGTGCAGTTGAGCCGGTTGCGTCAGGACAATCAGCGCCTGAAGCAGCAGCTCAAGGAAAGCGAGTCCGGCAGCCCGCTGCGGCGCTTTCTGACGGATCAACAGCAATGGTTCGTGGTTGGCGCGGGAGTAGCGCTATTGGCTCTGCTCTGCGGTATCTTCGCCAGCGGTGCGTATAGAAAACGTCGACAATGGCTAAATTGAGTGAGTCATGAGCGAGCTGTTATTAATTGATGATGACCAGGAGCTATGTGAGCTGCTGGTCAGTTGGCTGAGCCAGGAAGGCTTTCAGGTGCGTGCCTGCCACGACGGCCAGAGCGCCCGTCGTGCGCTGGCCGAAACGTCCCCGGCAGCGGTGGTGCTGGACGTGATGCTGCCGGACGGCAGTGGCCTGGAATTGCTCAAGCAATTGCGCAGTGATCACCCGGACCTGCCGGTGCTGATGCTCTCGGCGCGCGGCGAACCGCTTGACCGCATCCTCGGCCTGGAACTGGGCGCCGATGATTACCTGGCCAAACCCTGCGATCCACGGGAACTGACCGCCCGCTTGCGCGCCGTGTTGCGCCGCAGTCATCCGGCGGCCGTCTCCAGCCAGCTCGAGCTGGGCGATTTGTGTTTCAGCCCGATGCGCGGCGTGGTCAGCATCGACGATCAGGAGTTCACCCTCACCGTTTCCGAAAGCCGCCTGTTGGAAGCCTTGCTAAAACAACCGGGCGAACCACTGGACAAGCAGGCACTGGCGCAGATAGCCCTCGGCCGCAAACTGACCCTGTATGACCGCAGCCTGGATATGCACGTCAGCAATCTGCGCAAAAAGATCGGTCCGCACCCCGATGGCCGCCCGCGCATCGTGGCGCTGCGCAGCCGCGGTTATTACTACAGCCGTTGAAAACAACGCGACCTGGTAGCAGCTGCCGAGCCCGCGAGGCTGCGT
>NZ_CABVGX010000082.1 GCF_902497625.1 Pseudomonas fluorescens
GGAATCATCGGCCCACCGCCATACTGGTCCAATGCTTCCTGAGCCTGTGCAGCCTCGTTGGCGCGTTCTTCGGCGGTGCGGCTGTCGGTGAATACCAGTAGCAGGTAACGGCTGCGGTTCAGGGCGGCGGTTGGCACGGCACGGACAATGGCAAACGGCTGACCGGAATCGTGGATCACTTCTTTCACCGTGGCCACCGGGTAGCCGGCCGGGAAGCGCTGACCGAGGCCGGAGCTGACCAGCAGATCACCCTCCTTGATGTCAGCGGTATCGGCAACGTGGCGCAATTCCAGACGCTCCGGGTTGCCGGTGCCGCTGGCAATGGCGCGCAGGCCGTTGCGGTTGACCTGCACCGGAATGCTGTGGGTGGTGTCGGTCAACAACAATACGCGCGAGGTGTACGGCATCAACTCAACCACCTGGCCCATCAAGCCACGGGCGTCGAGCACCGGTTGGCCGAGGACCACACCGTCGCGCTCACCTTTGTTGATGATGATACGGTGCGTGAAGGGGTTGGGGTCCATGCCGATCAATTCGGCCACTTCGACCTTTTCATTGACCAGCGCGGAAGAGTTGAGCAACTCGCGCAGCCGAACGTTCTGCTCGGTCAGGGCCGCGAGCTTTTGCATGCGTCCCTGCAACAGCAGGTTTTCGGTTTTGAGTTTTTCGTTTTCGGCGACCAGCTCGGTGCGGCTGCCGAACTGGCTGGCTACACCCTGCCATAACCGCTGCGGCAGGTCGGTGATCCAGTAAGACTGCATCAATGCCAGCGACATTTGGCTACGCACTGGCTTGAGCAGTGTGAAGCGGGCATCGACCACCATCAGTGCGACCGAAAGCACGGCCAGCACCAACAAGCGCACGCCCAGTGAAGGCCCTTTGGTGAAAAGCGGTTTAATGAGCCGCTCCTCCCAGGCAAATGTGTTGTTTATTCATACGGCAGACCGGCCTGGATACAGACTGACAGAAGATAAACGCAACAGGCAGCACTGCAAAGTGCTGCCTGTGCGCCAACAGCATAGATGCAACCCAACGACTTATTCGCTGGAAAGCAGGTCCATGGTGTGTTTATCCATCATTTCCAGGGCACGACCACCGCCGCGAGCTACGCAGGTCAGCGGGTCTTCGGCAACGATGACCGGCAGACCGGTTTCCTGGGCCAGCAACTTGTCGAGGTCGCGCAGCAAGGCGCCACCACCGGTCAGTACCAGACCACGTTCGGCGATGTCGGAAGCCAGTTCAGGCGGCGATTGCTCCAGCGCGCTTTTCACAGCCTGAACGATGGTTGCCAGCGACTCTTGCAGAGCCTCCAGCACTTCATTGGAGTTCAGGGTGAAGGCACGTGGAACGCCTTCGGCCAGGTTACGGCCACGAACGTCGACTTCGCGCACTTCGCCGCCCGGGTACGCAGTACCGATTTCCTGCTTGATGCGCTCGGCGGTGGATTCGCCGATCAGGCTGCCGTAGTTGCGACGCACATAAGTGATGATCGCTTCGTCGAAGCGGTCGCCGCCAACGCGGACGGATTCGGCGTACACCACACCGTTCAGGGAGATCAAGGCGATTTCAGTAGTACCGCCACCGATATCGACCACCATCGAACCGCGCGCTTCTTCAACCGGGAGGCCGGCACCAATCGCGGCCGCCATCGGCTCTTCGATCAGAAACACTTCACGGGCACCGGCACCGAGTGCCGATTCACGGATGGCGCGACGCTCAACCTGGGTGGATTTGCAGGGGACGCAGATCAGCACACGAGGGCTGGGCTGCAGGAAACTGTTTTCGTGAACCTTGTTGATGAAGTACTGCAGCATCTTTTCGCACACGCTGAAGTCGGCGATCACGCCATCCTTCATCGGACGAATGGCGGCAATGTTGCCCGGCGTACGACCGAGCATGCGCTTGGCCTCGGTGCCGACAGCAACGACACTTTTCTGGTTACCGTGTGTCCGAATGGCCACAACCGATGGCTCATTCAGGACGATGCCGCGCTCGCGCACGTAAATAAGGGTGTTGGCAGTGCCCAGGTCAATGGAAAGATCGCTGGAAAACATGCCACGCAGTTTCTTGAACATGGGAAAGGGACCCTAGGCAACGCGTGGGTAAAAAAGTGCGGCAAACTCTAACAACGACAGGGATTTTGGGCAAGGCGCCAATATGTTAAATTGGCCGCTTTTCTTGGCACCAACCCCCACAATCGCGGCCTTATGACCGTAGAAATGCGGTAGTGTTCCGACAATCTAACACACGGACGCCGTCCGTTCTGTTTTCCACTGGAGATTCCCATGGCGCTTGAACGCTCCGACGTGGAAAAAATCGCTCATCTGGCCTGTCTTGGCCTCAATGATGCCGATCTTCCACACATCACTTCGGCCCTGAACAGCATTCTGGGGCTGGTCGACGAAATGCAGGCGGTCAATACCGATGGTATCGAGCCGCTCGCCCACCCACTGGAAGCCAGCCAGCGCCTGCGTGCAGACGTCGTGACCGAGAGCAACAATCGCGAGGCGTACCAGTCCATCGCACCAGCGGTCGAAAACGGCCTGTACCTGGTTCCGAAAGTCATCGACTAAAGGGAAAGAGCCTGCAATGCATCAATTGACTCTGGCCGAGATCGCCCGCGGACTCGCCGACAAACAGTTCTCATCCGAAGAGCTGACCAAAAGCCTGCTGGCGCGCATTGCCCAGCTGGATCCGCAGCTCAACAGCTTCATCAGCGTCACCGAAGACCTCGCGCTTGAGCAGGCGAAAGCCGCTGACGCACGCCGGGCCAATGGTGAAAGCGGCGCGCTGCTGGGTGCCCCGATCGCGCACAAAGACCTGTTCTGCACGCAAGGCATCCGCACCAGCTGCGGCTCGAAGATGCTCGACAACTTCAAGGCCCCGTATGACGCCACTGTCGTGGCCAAACTGGCGTCGGCCGGCGCCGTGACGCTGGGCAAGACCAACATGGACGAATTCGCCATGGGTTCGGCCAACGAGTCGAGCTACTACGGCGCGGTGAAAAACCCGTGGAACCTGGAACATGTTCCGGGCGGTTCGTCCGGTGGTTCGGCAGCGGCGGTAGCGGCACGCCTGTTGCCGGCGGCCACTGGCACCGACACCGGCGGCTCGATTCGTCAACCTGCTGCATTGACCAACCTCACCGGCCTGAAACCGACGTACGGTCGCGTTTCGCGCTGGGGCATGATTGCCTACGCGTCCAGCCTCGATCAGGGCGGCCCGATGGCGCGCACCGCCGAAGACTGCGCGATCCTGCTGCAAGGCATGGCCGGTTTCGACGCCAATGACTCCACCAGCATCGACGAGCCCGTGCCGGATTACAGCGCAAGCCTGAACGATTCGCTGCAAGGCCTGCGCGTCGGTGTGCCGAAAGAATATTTCAGTGCCGGTCTCGACCCGCGCATCGCCGAGCTGATCCACACCAGCGTCAAGGAGCTGGAAAAGCTCGGCGCGGTGATCAAGGAAATCAGTCTGCCGAACATGCAGCACGCGATTCCTGCGTATTACGTGATCGCCCCGGCGGAAGCCTCGTCGAACCTGTCGCGTTTTGACGGCGTGCGTTTCGGCTACCGCTGCGAAGACCCGAAAAACCTGATCGACCTGTACAAGCGTTCCCGTGGCGAAGGCTTCGGCGCTGAAGTGCAGCGCAGGATCATGGTCGGTGCATACGCGCTGTCCGCCGGTTACTACGACGCCTATTACCTGAAGGCGCAGAAGATTCGGCGCTTGATCAAGAACGACTTCATGACCGCTTTCAATGAGGTCGACATCATTCTCGGTCCGACCACGCCAAACCCGGCCTGGAAGCTCGGCGCGAAGAACAGCGATCCGGTTGCTGCGTACCTGGAAGACGTTTACACCATCACCGCCAACCTCGCCGGTCTGCCGGGCTTGTCCATGCCCGCAGGTTTTGTCGACGGTCTGCCGGTCGGCGTGCAACTGCTTGCCCCGTATTTCCAGGAAGGCCGCCTGCTCAATGTCGCCCATCAGTATCAGTTGAACACTGACTGGCACACCCGCACCCCAACCGGCTTCTGAGGAGAAACACATGCAATGGGAAGTCGTGATCGGGCTGGAGATTCACACCCAGCTCACCACCCGGTCGAAAATCTTTTCCGGTAGTTCCACCACCTTCGGTTCCGAGCCGAACACCCAGGCCAGCCTGGTTGATCTGGGCATGCCCGGCGTGCTGCCGGTGCTGAACCAGGAAGCGGTGCGCATGGCAGTAATGTTTGGCCTCGCTATCGATGCCGAGATCGGCCAGCACAACGTGTTCGCCCGTAAAAACTATTTTTACCCGGACCTGCCGAAGGGTTATCAGATCAGCCAGATGGAATTGCCAATTGTCGGCAAGGGTCACCTGGACATCGCCCTTGAAGACGGCACGGTCAAACGCGTCGGCATTACCCGCGCGCACCTGGAAGAAGACGCCGGCAAAAGCCTGCACGAAGAGTTCAACGGTGCCACCGGCATCGACCTGAACCGTGCCGGCACGCCGCTGCTGGAAATCGTTTCCGAGCCGGACATGCGCAGCGCCAAGGAAGCCGTGGCTTACGTCAAGGCTGTCCACGCGCTGGTGCGTTACCTGGGCATCTGCGACGGCAACATGGCCGAAGGCTCGCTGCGTTGCGACTGCAACGTTTCGATCCGTCCGAAAGGTCAGGCTGAGTTCGGCACGCGTTGCGAGATCAAGAACGTCAACTCGTTCCGCTTCATCGAGAAGGCGATCAACACCGAAGTGCAACGCCAGATCGAGTTGATCGAAGACGGCGGCAGGGTGATCCAGCAGACGCGTCTGTACGATCCGAACAAGGACGAAACCCGTCCGATGCGCAGCAAAGAGGAAGCCAACGACTACCGTTACTTCCCGGATCCGGACCTGCTGCCGGTGGTGATCGAGGACTCGTTCCTCAACGACGTGCGCGCCACCCTCCCGGAACTGCCACCGCAGAAGCGCGAGCGCTTTCAGGCGCAGTTCGGTCTGTCGGTCTACGACGCCAGCGTCCTGGCTACCAGCCGCGAGCAAGCCGACTATTTCGAGAAAGTCGTGAGCATCGGCGGCGACGCCAAGCTGGCGGCCAACTGGGTGATGGTGGAGTTGGGCAGCCTCTTGAACAAACAGGGACTGGACGTTGATCAGTCGCCGGTGTCGGCCGAGCAACTGGGCGGCATGCTCCTGCGAATCAAGGACAACACGATCTCCGGCAAAATAGCCAAAGTAGTGTTCGAAGCGATGGCCAACGGTGAAGGCAGCGCGGACGAGATCATCGACAAGCGCGGCCTGAAGCAGGTCACCGACAGCGGTGCGATCTCTGCGGTGCTGGACGAGATGCTCGCGGCCAACGCCGAGCAGGTCGAGCAATACCGCGCGGCAGACGAAGCCAAGCGCGGCAAGATGTTCGGCTTTTTTGTCGGCCAGGCCATGAAAGCCTCCAAGGGCAAGGCCAACCCGCAACAGGTCAACGAATTGCTGAAGAGCAAGCTCGAAGGCTGATGAGAACGGAGTCAGCTCTTGAGTTTGGCTCCATTGCCTGTGGGAGTATTCCTCTAGTGGCTAAAAGATCTTTGGTGGCTAGAGATCATTTGTGGCTAAGAGGTCTTTTGTGGCGAGGGGACTTGTCCCCGTTGGGTCGCGCAGCGGCCCCCATTTCTGAGTTCGGGTTGCATCTGAACCAACCCGGTCTTCAGTTTTTTGGGACTGCTACGCAGTCCAACGGGGACAAGTCCCCTCGCCACAACAAGTCCCCCCGCCACAAAAGCTTGCGCCCGCATTTGTCTGTGGAAATCCTTGAATGAAACGTCTACTCGGCACCTTCGCCCTGCTCTCCCTGCTGGCCG
Organism: Pseudomonas fluorescens; assembly: GCF_902497625.1. Classification (GTDB taxonomy): domain Bacteria; phylum Pseudomonadota; class Gammaproteobacteria; order Pseudomonadales; family Pseudomonadaceae; genus Aquipseudomonas; species Aquipseudomonas fluorescens_BQ. The sequence continues at coordinate 5,842 of NZ_CABVGX010000082.1, forward strand.
GTTGCGCCAGCACGGACATCATCGACCCCCACGGTTACAACAAGACCGGCACCGCCTCCTATTACGGCGCCAAACACCATGGCAAACGCACGGCCAGTGGCGAGCGTTTCAACAAGAATGCCTTGACCGCCGCCCACCGCCAGTTGCCATTCGGCACCCGGGTGAAGGTCACCAATCTGAATAACGACAGGTCCTGCGTGGTGCGCATCAACGACCGCGGGCCGCATACTCGCGGACGGCTGATCGATGTTTCCCACGAAGCCGCCGAACAACTGGGTATGCTCAGAAGCGGCACCGCACGGGTTCGCGTGCAAGCCCTCGATTAACCCATGGAGCCCCGACTATTTTCGGACTTGCCGATTTACCCCTGATCAGCGTGATCGAGTTGCTCGGCGGCTTGCTGTTACTGATTGCCGGCGCCGAACTGATGGTACGCGGCGCTGTGCGCCTGGCCGCGCGCCTGCACGTGCGGCCGCTGATCATCGGTCTGACGATTGTCGCCTTGGGCAGCAGCGCGCCGCAGATGGCGGTCAGTCTGCAAGCCACACTGGCCCATAACGCGGACATCGCGGTCGGCAGCGTGATCGGCAGCAGCATTTTCAACATCCTCGTCACGCTGGGGCTCTCGGCGTTGATCATCCCGCTGCGGGTGTCGCGAGAATTGGTGCGACTGGATATCCCGCTGATGATCGGCGCCAGCCTGTTGGTGTTCGTGCTGGCCTGGAATGAGGAGCTGACGCGCACCGACGGCATGCTGTTACTGACAGCGCTGGTGTTGTATCTCGGTTTACTCCTGCGCCAGTCGCAGCACTCGTCGCGGCCGCCGTCTCACGATGAAAAGCGGCAAATACCGTGGTTGCGCAGCCTGTTGACGATCGTTGTGGGGCTGGCGATGCTGGTATACGCCGGGCATTTGCTGCTGGGTGCGGCGGTGTCGGTCGCCTCCGATCTGGGTCTTTCGGAGCGGATCATCGGCCTGACAATC
>NZ_CABVGX010000083.1 GCF_902497625.1 Pseudomonas fluorescens
GGTCTGGTGAGTCGGCGCAGCGCCGGAGCTCTTGCCGCCACCAAAGCGCTTGGCGTTGGCGTCGAGGCTCATCGTCAGGCCGATGCACAACGCCATGGCGATGCTAAGAAAACGTTTCATATAGGGAATTCCCATTTGTGGAAGGCACGCGCGCCATGTTGCACAGCTGAAGTGTTGCTGGCTAGCGGCAGAGTGTTTCGGGCTTTTGCCTGACAGCCGTAGTACAGCTTCAGTCAACGCTGTAAGGCTTGTTAACGTTGGTCTGTAGGACAAGTAGTTAAGTTCTGTAGGAATGTGATCCTGTAGTAGTCGGATCGCTCCCGAATTAGATATAGATCGTTCCCATGGACGCTCTACGTCCACTTTGACGCGGAGCGTCACGGGATGCATTCCCACGCAGAGCGCAGGAATGATCAGACAGTACTAAATCGCTTCCAGCTTGGCGTAACCGAGCATCAGCCACTTGCTGCCTTCGCTGAAATTCACCTGCACCCGAGCCTGAGCCCCGGCGCCCTCGAAGTTGAGGATTACACCGTCACCAAACACCGAGTGGCGCACAGCCTGGCCGAGGCTGAAACCGGTATCCGGAATTTCGCTTCCGCCGAACAGGCTGCTGGAGCTCTGCTGCTGGCCACCACCGAACGGCCGGCTGACGCTGTTGGACAGGCGCACTTCCTGAATCAGACCCTTTGGCACCTCACGTACGAAACGCGACACCTTGTTGTAGGTCTCGCTTCCATACAGGCGTCGGGTCTCTGCGTAAGTCATCACCAGATTTTGCATGGCCCGGGTAATGCCGACGTAGGCGAGACGACGTTCCTCTTCAAGGCGGCCGGGTTCCTCCAGGCTCATCTTGTGCGGAAACAGGCCTTCTTCCATGCCCACCAGGAACACGTAAGGGAATTCCAGACCTTTGGCACTGTGCAAGGTCATCAACTGAATGCTGTCTTCATGCTCTTCGGCTTGAGTGTCTCCAGCCTCCAGCGAGGCATGACCGAGGAAGGCCGCCAGCGGCGTAAGGTCTTCCTCTTCTTCAGCGTTCTCGAAGTTGCGCGCGGCGCTAACCAGTTCCTCAAGGTTTTCCACCCGGGCCTGGCCTTTCTCGCCTTTTTCAGCCTGATGATAAGCGATCAGACCGGACTGCTCGATGACGGTCTGAGTCATCAAGTGCAAAGGCATTTCCATGCACTTGGCGGCGAGGTTTTCGATCAGTTCGACAAATGCCCCGAGCGCCCCGGCTGCGCGGCCGGTCAAACCTTTGTTGGCCACCAGCTGACGCATCGCTTCCCACATGGAGACATGGCTGTGGCGCGCATGTTCACGAATCGCTTCGACGGTTTTCTCGCCGATGCCCCGTGCCGGAACGTTGATCACCCGCTCCAGCGCCGCATCGTTGCCGCGACCTTCGAGCAAGCGCAGATAGGCCATGGCATTCTTGATTTCTGCCCGTTCGAAGAAGCGTTGACCGCCATAAATGCGATACGGGATACGCTCGCGTAGCAATGCTTCTTCGAGAACGCGGGATTGGGCGTTGGAGCGGTACAAAATCGCGATATCGCTACGGGCGAGGCCGGTTTTCAGCGCGCTCTCGATGGTTTCCACAACGTAGCGTGCTTCGTCATGTTCGTTGAACGCGGCATAGAGATTGATCGCTTCGCCTTCACCGCCGTCGGTCCACAGCTCTTTGCCCATACGCCCGGTATTGTTGGCGATCAGGGCGTTGGCAGCCTTGAGGATGCCGGCGGTGGAGCGATAGTTTTGCTCCAGACGAATCACTTCCGCATCCGGGAAATCATCGGAATACTGATAGATGTTTTCGATTTTCGCGCCGCGCCAGCCGTAGATCGACTGGTCGTCGTCGCCGACCACCATCAGGCTGTCGCCACCTTTGGCCAGCAGGCGCAGCCAGGCATATTGCACGGCGTTGGTGTCCTGGAACTCGTCCACCAGAATGTGCCGGAAGCGTTTTTGGTAGTGCGCCAGCAGGCCTGGATTGTCACGCCACAGGTCGAGGGCTCGCAGCAGCAGCTCGGAGAAATCGATGACGCCCGCTCGTGCACAGGCAGCCTCATAGGCTTCATAGATGCTGCGCATGGTCGACAGGAACAGATCGCCGCTGGCCTGGATATGTTGCGGTCGCAGGCCTTCATCCTTTTGCCCGTTGATGAACCACTGCGCCTGACGGACCGGCCAGCGTTGCTCATCCAGCCCCAGTTCGCGGATCACACGCTTGACCAGCCTTTGCTGATCGTCGCTGTCGAGAATCTGGAAAGTCTGGCTCAGGCCGGCTTCCTGCCAGTGCGCCCGCAGCAAGCGGTTCGCCAGGCCGTGAAAGGTGCCGACCCACATGCCGGCCGGGTTGATCCCCATCAGCTGCTCGATGCGATGACGCATCTCGGCAGCAGCCTTGTTGGTGAAGGTCACCGACAGGATCGAGTGGGGCGAGGCGTTCTCGACCTGGATCAACCAGGCGATACGGTGCACCAGCACTCGGGTTTTACCGGAACCAGCACCGGCCAGGACCAACTGACGACCCACGGCGGCAGCTACAGCCTGCCGTTGGGCATCGTTGAGGGAGTTCAGCAGAAGGGAGAGATCATCGCGCATCGGAGCATTCTAGGGGGCCGCGGCATACCGGGCAAACATCGCTTTGCTTTAGCCGATGAAAGATACGTGCGGGACGACCGGTCAGTCACCGGCCACAGCCATTGGCGGGGTTAGCCTGCAGGGTTTTCGGCGGGTAAACGCGGCCAGGGCTTTCGTCGAATATATGCGCGGGAGCTGTTTGGTAAGGCCATTGGCTTGTGTATGCTCCGTCCACGTTTCGGGCTCATGCTCATCATTATAAGAACAAGAACTACGCCTATGACCGTCAGCCTCGACCTGTCGGGCCCCACTGTGGAGCCCCGGGTTATTCGCAAACAGTACGCCATGGAGATGGCGGTCGAGCGCACGCGCTTGCTGTATCAGGGCTCGCTGCTGCCGACGCTGTTCATGCTGATCAACGGTCTGGTGTGTGCGTGGCTGCTGTGGAGTCCGCAGCGCTACTTCGTGCTGAGTGTCTGGCTGGTCTGGTTGCTGTCTCTGGTGGCGCTGCGAGTTATTCAGGTTGCCGCGTTCGACTCGGCCATTCCCAACCGTCAGGCCCATCCGGTCTGGCGGCGTATGTTCTTGCTGGGGTCGGCCATGACCGGCCTTACGCTGGCGGGGGCCGGTATCGCCCTGGTGCCCGTCGACAATTTCATGCAACAAGCCTGGGTGTTCGGCCTGATCGGCGCAGCGGCCCTGTCGGCCAGCGTGGCGTATGCTGTCAGTTTGCCAGCCTTCCTGTCTTTTACATTGCCCTGTCTGCTGCCGGCGGTCGCCTACCTGTTTTGGGGCGGTGACCAACAAGGGCAGGGTTGGGGCTGGTTTGGTCTGATTTTGCTGGGATCGCTGAGCGTGGTGGCCTGGCAGGTCAATCGACTGATTGACCGTGAGTTGTTGCGACGTTTCCAGAATCAATCCCTGATTGAGCATTTGCGTAAAGCACAAGGCTGCAGCGACCAGCTCAATCAGGCGCTGGCCAAAGAGATCGACCAGCGTCGCCGGGCAGAGGAGGAATTGCTCGATATCCAGGTCGGCCTCCAGGACCACGTCGCCCAGCGCAGCCTGGAACTTGATGCGGCCACTCAGGCCTTGAGCAAAAGTGAAGCGCGCCTGGCGCTCGCGTTGAAAGCCAGTGAGCTGGGCCTTTGGGACTGGAATCTGCAGACCGACGAAGTCCACCACACGCAGATTCAGGAATTGTTCGGCCTGGCGCCGGAATTTGTCACAGCCATGTTGCGCCATCTCAAACCGCGTCTGCACCCCGATGACGTACCGGCGCTCAAGCGCGCGCTGGTCGAGCATTTGAAGGGACGCAGCGAGGATTATCAGATCGAGTACCGCGTGCGCCATGGCGATGGGCACTGGGTGTGGATCGAGGATCGCGGTCGAGCAGTCGAGCGCAGTGAAAACGGCCGGGTCATCCGAATGGTCGGCACGCGCCGCGATATCAGCGTCAGCAAAGCGCTGGAGGAACAACGGCAACTGGCGGCGACTGTGTTCGAAGCCGCCAGTGAAGGCATCGTGATCTTCGATCCGGATTACGCGCTGATTGCCATCAACCAGGCGTTCAGTCGCGTCACAGGCTACGACATCGAAGACATGCTGGGGCGCAACGTCGTCGAGTTGCCCTGCAGTCGCGATGCGCGCCGGCATTACGCAGCCATTCATCAGGCGCTGGAGCAACATGGCAGCTGGCAAGGCGAGTTGATTGAAACGCGCAAGAATGGCGAGCTGTACCCGCAATGGCTGCAACTGAACGCGGTTCGCGACACCCGGGGAAATGTCAGCCACATCGTCGGTTTTTTCGCCGATCTGTCGGCACGGCGTGAGTCCGAAGAGCGTATGCGTTACCTGACGCATTATGACGAACTGACCGGCCTGGCCAATCGCTCGCTGTTTCGCGAACGGTTGCACGAGGCCCATCAGCGCATGCGTCAGGGCGGGCGCAGTCTGGCGTTGCTACACATCAACCTGGATCGCTTCAAATTGCTCAACGACAGCCTCGGCCATGACATCGCCGATCAACTGTTGCAGAAGCTGGCCCGGCGCCTGATCAATGCGGTGCCGGAGGCTGACACTATCGCGCGGCTGTCCGGCGATGAGTTTGCCGTGCTGTTCGACAGCTACGGCAACCTGTCGAGTCTGGCGCGGGTGGCGACTCGCTTGTCGACCAAGCTGCGCCTGCCGGTGACTGTCGAAGGCCACGAGCTGGTGGTCAGTGCGTCCATGGGCATCAGCATGTTGCCGGACAATGCCCGGGAGATCTCCGCGCTGGTCAGCCAGGCCAACATCGCCATGCAACACGCCAAACACCTGGGCGGCAACAATTTCCAGTTCTACACCGACAGCCTGCAAGCCAGCACCCTGGAGCGTCTGCAGCTGGAAAACCAGTTGCGCAAAGCCATCGAAGAGAAGCAGCTGAAAGTTTTTTATCAACCGAAACTGTGCCTCGCCACGGGTCGGTTGAACGCGGCGGAGGCGCTGGTGCGCTGGGATCATCCGGTGATGGGCAATGTTCCGCCGGGCGAGTTCATCGGGCTGGCGGAGGAAACCGGGCTGATCGGCCCTATCGGCGAATTTGTTCTGCGTCAGGCGTGCTGGCAAGCCTGTGAATGGCAGCGCCAGGGACTGGAGCCGATCCGCGTGTCGGTGAATCTGTCAGTGCATCAACTGCGGCAGGGCAAACTGGTCAGCCTGGTGCGTCAGGTGCTGGAAGAAACCGGGCTGGCCCCGCAATACCTCGAACTGGAACTCACGGAAAGTCAGCTGCTGGACAGCGTCGAGCACATCATTGCGACGTTCCAGCAATTGCGCAATCTGGGCGTGAAGCTGGCAATCGACGACTTTGGCACTGGCTATTCGTCCCTCAGTTATCTCAAGCGGATTCCGGTGGATTACGTGAAGATCGATCAGGCGTTCATTCGCGGGTTGGGCGATGGCAGTGAGGATGCGGCCATTACCCGGGCGATCATTGCCATGGCTCACGGCTTGTCGCTGAAAGTCGTTGCCGAGGGGGTGGAAAGGCCGGAGCAGCTTGAGTTTTTGAAAGCCGAGCGCTGCGATGAGGTCCAGGGCTACCTGGTGAGTCGGCCGGTCGAGGCGGACGATTTGGCGAGTTTGCTGCAAGAGCAAAACACCTAGTGCGCTGCTGATACCGGTTGCTCTGCGCTACATGAGGCCCCAGGCACGTCAGCTCTGGGGATTGGTTACGTATTGAGCAGGCAAAATGCCGATTCATGTAGTATAACTACAAGCGTGCTACATCCCCGGCACCTGCCAATAACAAAGAGTCCGTCCCTTGAATCTGCTGCAACACATCGCCCAGTCACGCCACCTGTTACGCAAGTCGGAGCTCAAGGTCGCCGACCACGTGCTGCTTGATCCTGCGGCGGTGATGCACAGCTCCATGGCCGACCTCGCTCACAGCGTGGGCATCAGCGAACCGACCATCGTGCGTTTTTGTCGCGCTATCGGTTGCTCCGGTTTTCAGGACCTCAAACTGAAGCTGGCGCAAAGCCTGGCGGCAGGCGCGAGCTTCGGTCAGTTTGCGATCCATGAAGACGATTCGGTGGCCGACTACAGCCTGAAGATTTTCGACACCACGCTGCACACCCTGATGGAGGTACGCGAGCGGCTCGATCCGGTGGAGTTGCAGCGAGCGGTGACGCTCATGTCCCAGGCTCAACGGGTGGAGTTTTATGGCTTTGGCGCCTCGGGTGCAGTGGCGGCAGACGCGCAGCACAAATTCTTCCGGTTGTTGCTGACCGCTGCGGCGTATTCCGATCCGCACATGCAGGCGATGTCGGCGGTGACACTGAAACCGACCGACGTGGCGATCTGTATCTCCCAGTCCGGGCGCTCCAAGGACCTGCTGATCACCGCGAATCTGGTACGTGAAAGCGGGGCCTCGCTGATCACGCTGTGTCCAAGCCAGACGCCGCTGGCAGAGTTGTCGACCGTAAATCTGGCGATTGATGTGCACGAAGACACTGAAATCTATACGCCGTTGACCTCGCGCATTGCTCACCTGGTGGTGATCGACGTGTTGGCGATGGGTGTGGCGATGGCGCGCGGACCGAGCCTGGTCAATCACCTCAAGAGCGTGAAACGCAGCCTGCGCAGTTTGCGCTTGTCGCCCAAGTCGGTGAAAGCCCTCGACGACTGACGTGTGACGAGACAGTTACTGTGGCGAGGGGGCTTGCCCCCGTTGG
>NZ_CABVGX010000084.1 GCF_902497625.1 Pseudomonas fluorescens
CCCTTAAGTGGCTTTGAGATTAGCGGAACGTTCTGGAAAGTACGGCCATAGTGGGTGATAGCCCTGTACGCGAAAATCTCTTAGTCATGAAATCGAGTAGGACGGAGCACGAGAAACTTTGTCTGAATATGGGGGGACCATCCTCCAAGGCTAAATACTACTGACTGACCGATAGTGAACTAGTACCGTGAGGGAAAGGCGAAAAGAACCCCGGAGAGGGGAGTGAAATAGATCCTGAAACCGTATGCGTACAAGCAGTGGGAGCCCACTTTGTTGGGTGACTGCGTACCTTTTGTATAATGGGTCAGCGACTTATTTTCAGTGGCGAGCTTAACCGAATAGGGGAGGCGTAGCGAAAGCGAGTCTTAATAGGGCGTCTAGTCGCTGGGAATAGACCCGAAACCGGGCGATCTATCCATGGGCAGGTTGAAGGTTGGGTAACACTAACTGGAGGACCGAACCGACTACCGTTGAAAAGTTAGCGGATGACCTGTGGATCGGAGTGAAAGGCTAATCAAGCTCGGAGATAGCTGGTTCTCCTCGAAAGCTATTTAGGTAGCGCCTCATGTATCACTGTAGGGGGTAGAGCACTGTTTCGGCTAGGGGGTCATCCCGACTTACCAAACCGATGCAAACTCCGAATACCTACAAGTGCCGAGCATGGGAGACACACGGCGGGTGCTAACGTCCGTCGTGAAAAGGGAAACAACCCAGACCGTCAGCTAAGGTCCCAAAGTTATGGTTAAGTGGGAAACGATGTGGGAAGGCTTAGACAGCTAGGAGGTTGGCTTAGAAGCAGCCACCCTTTAAAGAAAGCGTAATAGCTCACTAGTCGAGTCGGCCTGCGCGGAAGATGTAACGGGGCTCAAACCATACACCGAAGCTACGGGTATCATCTTAGGATGATGCGGTAGAGGAGCGTTCTGTAAGCCTGTGAAGGTGAGTTGAGAAGCTTGCTGGAGGTATCAGAAGTGCGAATGCTGACATGAGTAACGACAATGGGTGTGAAAAACACCCACGCCGAAAGACCAAGGTTTCCTGCGCAACGTTAATCGACGCAGGGTTAGTCGGTCCCTAAGGCGAGGCTGAAAAGCGTAGTCGATGGAAAACAGGTTAATATTCCTGTACTTCTGGTTATTGCGATGGAGGGACGGAGAAGGCTAGGCCAGCTTGGCGTTGGTTGTCCAAGTTTAAGGTGGTAGGCTGAGATCTTAGGTAAATCCGGGATCTTAAGGCCGAGAGCTGATGACGAGTGTTCTTTTAGAACACGAAGTGGTTGATGCCATGCTTCCAAGAAAAGCTTCTAAGCTTCAGGTAACCAGGAACCGTACCCCAAACCGACACAGGTGGTTGGGTAGAGAATACCAAGGCGCTTGAGAGAACTCGGGTGAAGGAACTAGGCAAAATGGCACCGTAACTTCGGGAGAAGGTGCGCCGGTGAGGGTGAAGGACTTGCTCCGTAAGCTCATGCCGGTCGAAGATACCAGGCCGCTGCGACTGTTTATTAAAAACACAGCACTCTGCAAACACGAAAGTGGACGTATAGGGTGTGACGCCTGCCCGGTGCCGGAAGGTTAATTGATGGGGTTAGCTAACGCGAAGCTCTTGATCGAAGCCCCGGTAAACGGCGGCCGTAACTATAACGGTCCTAAGGTAGCGAAATTCCTTGTCGGGTAAGTTCCGACCTGCACGAATGGCGTAACGATGGCGGCGCTGTCTCCACCCGAGACTCAGTGAAATTGAAATCGCTGTGAAGATGCAGTGTATCCGCGGCTAGACGGAAAGACCCCGTGAACCTTTACTATAGCTTTGCACTGGACTTTGAATTTGCTTGTGTAGGATAGGTGGGAGGCTTTGAAGCGTGGACGCCAGTTCGCGTGGAGCCAACCTTGAAATACCACCCTGGCAACTTTGAGGTTCTAACTCAGGTCCGTTATCCGGATCGAGGACAGTGTATGGTGGGTAGTTTGACTGGGGCGGTCTCCTCCTAAAGAGTAACGGAGGAGTACGAAGGTGCGCTCAGACCGGTCGGAAATCGGTCGTAGAGTATAAAGGCAAAAGCGCGCTTGACTGCGAGACAGACACGTCGAGCAGGTACGAAAGTAGGTCTTAGTGATCCGGTGGTTCTGTATGGAAGGGCCATCGCTCAACGGATAAAAGGTACTCCGGGGATAACAGGCTGATACCGCCCAAGAGTTCATATCGACGGCGGTGTTTGGCACCTCGATGTCGGCTCATCACATCCTGGGGCTGAAGCCGGTCCCAAGGGTATGGCTGTTCGCCATTTAAAGTGGTACGCGAGCTGGGTTTAGAACGTCGTGAGACAGTTCGGTCCCTATCTGCCGTGGACGTTTGAGATTTGAGAGGGGCTGCTCCTAGTACGAGAGGACCGGAGTGGACGAACCTCTGGTGTTCCGGTTGTCACGCCAGTGGCATTGCCGGGTAGCTATGTTCGGAATAGATAACCGCTGAAAGCATCTAAGCGGGAAACTAGCCTCAAGATGAGATCTCACTGGGACCTTGAGTCCCCTGAAGGGCCGTCGAAGACTACGACGTTGATAGGTTGGGTGTGTAAGCGCTGTGAGGCGTTGAGCTAACCAATACTAATTGCCCGTGAGGCTTGACCATATAACACCCAAGCAATTTGCTTGCTCTAACGAGCACCAGATTGCGGTGACTGTGAAGACGACACGAACCGAAAGTTCGCATGTCTTGCTCACAAGCAGCACACAAAACTATCACATACCCATTCGCTGGAGCGTGAACCGAAAGGTGAACGACCTGGCTACCGAATTTCTTGACGACCATAGAGCATTGGAACCACCTGATCCCATCCCGAACTCAGCAGTGAAACGATGCATCGCCGATGGTAGTGTGGGGTTTCCCCATGTGAGAGTAGGTCATCGTCAAGATTAAATTCCGAAACCCCTATCTGCGTATGCAGGTAGGGGTTTTGTTTTAGTAGAAGTCACCAGTTTTCACCAGCTTGTTTCCGAAACGGGCCGGTCACAGAATTTCTTGACGACCATAGAGCATTGGAACCACCTGATCCCATCCCGAACTCAGCAGTGAAACGATGCATCGCCGATGGTAGTGTGGGGTTTCCCCATGTGAGAGTAGGTCATCGTCAAGATTAAATTCCGAAACCCCTATCTGCGTATGCAGGTAGGGGTTTTGTTTTAGTAGAAGTCACCAGTTTTCACCAGCTTGTTTCCGAAACGGGCCGGTCACAGAATTTCTTGACGACCATAGAGCATTGGAACCACCTGATCCCATCCCGAACTCAGCAGTGAAACGATGCATCGCCGATGGTAGTGTGGGGTTTCCCCATGTGAGAGTAGGTCATCGTCAAGATTAAATTCCGAAACCCCTATCTGCGTATGCAGGTAGGGGTTTTGTTTTAGTAGAAGTCACCAGTTTTCACCAGCTTGTTTCCGAAACGGGCCGGTCACAGAATTTCTTGACGACCATAGAGCATTGGAACCACCTGATCCCATCCCGAACTCAGCAGTGAAACGATGCATCGCCGATGGTAGTGTGGGGTTTCCCCATGTGAGAGTAGGTCATCGTCAAGATTAAATTCCGAAACCCCTATCTGCGTATGCAGGTAGGGGTTTTGTTTTAGTAGAAGTCACCAGTTTTCACCAGCTTGTTTCCGAAACGACCTGGCTACCGAATTTCTTGACGACCATAGAGCATTGGAACCACCTGATCCCATCCCGAACTCAGCAGTGAAACGATGCATCGCCGATGGTAGTGTGGGGTTTCCCCATGTGAGAGTAGGTCATCGTCAAGATTAAATTCCGAAACCCCTATCTGCGTATGCAGGTAGGGGTTTTGTTTTGCCTGCGGGAAAGTCGTGTTTCTTACACTGGCCAGTGCAGTGCATAGACTGCCGGCCTCGACGCTGGCGAAGTCCCTGCGCAAACCAGAGTCTTCGACCCCGGGCAGGTTCCCGGGAGAGACGGTGATCCTTGGTGTTGTCCAGGGGACTACCGTCGCAGCCGAGGCTTTTCAATAGTGGGAAACCATCAAGTCGCGGGTACGGGGCAGCTCATATCGCCCTCCGGACATTTCAGGTAACCCTTGAATGTTTCCACGCGCGCTTTGGTCAGGTCAGTGAGGCAGTTACTGTAGATCAGCGGATACACGCTGCCACCCGCGACGCCTGAGGCAGAGAACTTGCATTCAGCATCGCGGAACGCAATCCACGCACGCTGTGCACCCACCAACACCTTTTTGCTGTCCGGGCTGCCCTTCAAGCGCGCCGTGATTTGCTGATACAGCGTATTCAGTTCCTTGTCTGCGGCCTTGTTTTGCTGGACAGCGCACTGATTCATGGTGGCCTGATCGGTCGCGTTATCGCAATCTGCAGCCGAGGCCAGCGTTGCGACGAGCAGAGGCGTCAATGCCCAGAGAAAGCGTGCTTGCATAAGATTCTCGCTGTGTCATGAATATTGAGATGCAGTGTAGCGATCTGCGCTCCACTTGTTGTGTCGCTGCCTGGCACAAGGCCAGAACTTACGCATGCGGAGACGGCCGAATATTGCAGGATGGTCGATTGTGGACCTGTAGTACAACTTTAAGGTTGGTCTTGTGGTCTTACAGGCCTACTGTTCATTACAGGAGGTGATTTATGAATCCTGCATCAGATCGAATCGAAAGAAAGATCCTGCTTAAAGCGCCGCGCTCGCATGTCTGGCGCGTGGTGGCCAATGCCGAAGCATTCGGGCAATGGTTTGGCGTGGCGCTGGAGGGCAAGCGTTTTGTTGCTGGTGACTGGACCCAAGGGCAGATTACCTACCCCGGCTACGAGCATTTGCTGTGGAACGTGCTGGTAGAGCGCGTCGAGCCGGAGCGGGTGTTTTCGTTTCGCTGGCACCCCTATGCGGTCGAGCCGGATATCGATTACACCCAGGAGCCGACTACGCTGGTCAAATTCGAGCTGGAAGACCTTGATGGAGGCACCTTATTGAAAGTCACCGAGTCCGGTTTCGATCACATACCTCAATCGCGTCGTCTCAAAGCTTTCCGAATGGACAGCCGCGGCTGGGATGAACAAATGGGTAACATCGAAACGTTCATCAAAGAGACGACTAGCGCTCGGAAGCTACAGGAAAACTGATCGCTGATCGTTTGAAGAAAGCTTGAGTCGCTGGACCCTGGTGCCAGACGGCGCATCGATGATCAGGCCGGGCAGTCGACTGGAAAGTTGATGCCTGGGAGCATCGTGCAACCGCAGGTATAGCGAATGTCTTACACGCGAGGGTAGCGATGTCGTCTATGCCATATTGGATCCGTTGCGTATTCTAGCCACATCAACTGAAGCACAGGGAGCGCTTCAGGATCATGGATGATCGACCATCAGCAAGGATTCGCTATCGACAGGGAGTCGACAATGGTCTTGGAAAAACCCGCCTATGGCGGGTTTTTTTCGTTTGTCGGAAACCGGACATTCAAGTGCTTTTATCTATCGGCGATACGGTTCAATACCGCTGCCGCCCGCTCGGTGATCAGCGTGCGCTGGAGCAGAGAGTGCGCAGTGCG
>NZ_CABVGX010000085.1:0-1961 GCF_902497625.1 Pseudomonas fluorescens
TGCGGGTCAAACCGACTGCCGAACAGATCCATCGCGCCGAAGCACTTTACAAGCGGATCAGCATGGGCAAGGCGGCCGTTCCCGTCAGCGATCAATGGCAACCGGCGCTGCTCGCCTGGCTGCCAGTGCTGACAATGGGGCTCGTCGGCACCGCAAGCGGTGTCTGGCTGGGTCCCACTGAAGCGACACTCCTGACAATTGCAGCTTCGGTCCCGATCGGCTTGTTCATTTCTCGCCGACAGAATCGCGGCGCGCTCAAACTGCTGGAGCTGGCTGAATCTTCAACCTGCGACGCCCTCCTCGGCAAAATGTACAGTGATGAGCGCGGCCCTCAGGCTCGTCTGGAAACGGCGTTCGTCAGTCAGGCCTCGCGGCTCAAGACCTGCCTCACGCGCCTTCAGGACACGGCCGAGCAACTGACCAGCCTGGCCGGCAAATCCGACGGTCTGGCTGCCGACAGTTCACGGGGACTGGATCGTCAGCGCGTCGAAACCGAACAGGTCTCGGCAGCAGTGAATCAGATGGCGGCAACTACACAAGAAGTCGCCAGTCACGTCCAGCGCACGGCCGATGCGACGCAGGAAGCCAATGTGCTGACTGCCCGCGGACGCGACGTCGCACGCGATACCCGCGAGTCGATCCAGCGCCTCTCCGTGGTGGTGGGCGAGACAGGGTTGACCGTTGCGCAACTGGCCAGGGACAGCAATGAAATCGGCACAGTGGTCGACGTTATCAAAGGCATTGCCGACCAGACCAACCTGCTTGCGCTGAACGCCGCCATCGAAGCTGCTCGCGCGGGTGATATGGGCCGCGGCTTTGCGGTGGTGGCGGATGAGGTGCGCCAGCTGGCCCAACGCACCACCGAGTCTACAGCACAGATCCACGGCCTGATTTCCAAACTGCAGGTGTCTTCCAGCAACGCGGTGAAGACTATGGAAAGCGGCCACCGGCAGGCGGAGGAAGGGGTGGCCTGGGTGCTGGAGGCCGATAAGGCCCTGGTAGGCATCAGTGAAGCCGTAGCGAACATTACCGACATGACCACCCAGATCGCCGCCGCGACTGAAGAGCAAACGGCGGTCGCTGAGGAAATCAGCCGCAACATCACCACCATCGCGCATCTGGCGGATCAGACATCTGAACAGGCCAGGCACTCGGCGCAACTGAGCACCGAACTGACGCAGACCGCGAAAACCCAGTACTCGCTGGTGGAGCGGTTCAACCGTTAGTCGCAGGTTCTGTAGCAGCCGGACGCAGGCTTCGCCAGCTGCTACAAGGGGGCGGTGGATTTTCGGTTCACTGATGAAAATCATGGCCAATCAATCCCACCAGTACTTCAGCCGCCGCGCTCAACTCCCCGGGCGCTGACATCAGACGCAGTTCGTGCACAGGCAGTTCGGGAAACCCGTCTGCCGGCGCCAGCACGCGCATGCTTTCACTGACCCGGGCGCGGTCGACGATGCCGATCGCCAAGCCGGCCTCAATGGCCGCGTCCAGCGCGCTGACGCCCGCACTGATGATCACCGTGCGCCAGCGTCGACCCAGCCGCGACAGGTTATCGATAGCCACGGCGCGATACGGGCAGCCTTTACTGTGCAACGCTAACGGCACCGGCTTGCCCGGGTCCAGCGCGTAGTCGTGCGCCGCGACCCAGACGGGCTCGGTTACCCCAAAGGACTTCACGCAACGCCCCACCGGTGCCGGCACGTCAATGGGCTCGACCAGCAACGCCATATCCAGCTGCCCACGCTCCAGGCGTGCGCTCAAGCGACCACTGTTACCGGTTTCCACTTCCAGCTCGATGCCTGGAAAATCTGCGCTGAGATGGGGCAGCGTGCTGCCGAGCACGGCGGCGGCATATTCCTCGGAAATCCCCAGTCGGATCCGCCCACTGGCGACCGGCGCGGTGAAGCCGGCCAGCAGGCGGTCATGCAGCTGCAACAGTTCGGCGGTTTGCAGCGCGA
>NZ_CABVGX010000085.1:1981-4177 GCF_902497625.1 Pseudomonas fluorescens
CGTAGCAGCCTGCGTCCGGCTGCGCAGCCGTCGTAATGGTGAATGCGTTCCGGCTCTTTCACCGAGTAGGCTGATTTTACGACTGCTGTAGCAGCCGGACGCAGGCTTCGCCAGCTGCTACAAGGGGGCGGTGGATTTTCGGTTCACTGATGAAAATCATGGCCAATCAATCCCACCCGTACTTCAGCCGCTGCACTCAACTCCCCGGGCGCTGACATCAGTCTCGTAGCAGCTGGCGCAGCCTGGGTCCGCAACGCCACAATCTCGTAGCAGCCTGCGTCCGGCTGCGCAGCCGTCGTAATGGTGAATGCGTTACGGCTCTTTCACCGAGTAGGCTGATTTTACGACTGCTGCGCAGCCGGACGCAGGCTTCGCCAGCTGCTACAAGGGGGCGGTGGATTTTCGGTTCACAGATGAAAATCATGGCCAATCAATCCCACCAGTACTTCAGCCGCCGCGCTCAACTCCCCGGGCGCTGACATCAGACGCAGTTCGTGCACAGGCAGTTCGGGAAACCCGTCTGCCGGCGCCAGCACGCGCATGCTTTCACTGACCCGGGCGCGGTCGACGATGCCGATCGCCAAGCCGGCCTCAATGGCCGCGTCCAGCGCGCTGACGCCCGCACTGATGATCACCGTGCGCCAGCGTCGACCCAGCCGCGACAGGTTATCGATAGCCACGGCGCGATACGGGCAGCCTTTACTGTGCAACGCTAACGGCACCGGCTTGCCCGGGTCCAGCGCGTAGTCGTGCGCCGCGACCCAGACGGGCTCGGTTACCCCAAAGGACTTCACGCAACGCCCCACCGGTGCCGGCACGTCAATGGGCTCGACCAGCAACGCCATATCCAGCTGCCCACGCTCCAGGCGTGCGCTCAAGCGACCACTGTTACCGGTTTCCACTTCCAGCTCGATGCCTGGAAAATCTGCGCTGAGATGGGGCAGCGTGCTGCCGAGCACGGCGGCGGCATATTCCTCGGAAATCCCCAGTCGGATCCGCCCACTGGCGACCGGCGCGGTGAAGCCGGCCAGCAGGCGGTCATGCAGCTGCAACAGTTCGGCGGTTTGCAGCGCGAAGCGTCGACCCAGTGGCGTCAGTGTCACGGTCTGGTTATCACGCTCCAGCAGCCGTCCACCGGCCAACGCTTCCAGGCGCCGGACGTGCAGGCTCACCGCCGAGGGGCTCTTGTTCAGAAAATGCGACGCCGCGAGAAACTGACCAAAGCGCACGATGGCATGAAACGTTCGCAGCAGATCTATTTCGAGCGTCTCCGACATGGTTCTGTATTCCTGCATCATTAGTGCTGATCGTATCGTTTGATTGCACCAGAGGTTCCTTCATACCATCGAGTCAAGCCCACTGTCAGGTGCCATGCGATGAACGTTGCCATCCCTCGAGTTTCACTGCTGGGAAGTGCCCTGCTGCTGGCCATGGTCGTCAGCTGGAGTTCCGGTTTCATCGGTTACCGCTATGCGGCCGATCAGGGCGGCGTTTACCTTGCGACACTGTGGCGTTTCATTCTCGCCGCGGCCGTGCTGCTGCCCTTTGCCTGGAAGGGATTGCGCGCACTGCGACGCCGTGATGTCATCCATCAAAGTTTGCTGGGGCTGTTCGCCATTGGCGGTTACATCGGCCCCATCGCCGGCGCCATTCAATTGGGTGTCGCCCCCGGTACCGCGGCGGTTATCGCCAATCTGTTGCCATTGACGATTGTGGTACTGGCCGGTTGCGTGCCCGGACAACGCACACAAGGCTGGCAATGGCTGGGCCTGGCTCTGTGTTTGCTGGGCATGCTGGTGGCGAGCAGCGCCAGCGTCGAGTGGGCGGCCGCTAATCTGTGGGTGTATGTTTTGCCCCTGCTGGCCGTGTTCTCACTGGCGGCGGCGACGCTGTATCAAAAAGCCTCCCCCGGTGTCCCGATGCCAGCACCGACCGCGTTGTTCATTCAGGTTTGTGCGGTAACTCCGTTGTTCGCCGTGCTCGCGCACTTTGAAGGCGGGCTGCTGCCACCGGCCAGCGCGGGTTTCGCTGCGGGCGTCGCGTGGCTGGTGTTTTTCGCCACGGTCGGCGGTTATGGTTTCTACTGGTTGTGCCTGCAACGCTTCAGCGTCCAGCGGATCAGTAGCGCACTGTTTATGGCACCGCCGATCACGCTGCTGTGGGCGTGGCTGCAATTCGGCGACCCGTTGCCGGTCA
>NZ_CABVGX010000086.1 GCF_902497625.1 Pseudomonas fluorescens
CCGAGCCTGCGAGGCTGCGTTCGGCTGCGTAGCAGTCGCTGGATCAATCAATCGGGTATTCCCGGCCCATCCCGTCCACAGGTTTCACGACTGCTGCGCAGCCGAACGCAGCCTCGCAAGCTCGACAGCTGCTACCAATGCCCGGCGGTATTTCGGCTCAGAAGTCGACCGTCGCCGACAGCAGGTAAGTCCTCGGCGTCGCCAGGGTCATCCCGGCTCACTGTCATCCGAAGCGCCGGCTGAGCTCCAGTAGCGTTTGTCTACGACGTTTCTAGCTGCGCTCCGTAGCAGCTGTCGAGCCTGCGAGGCTGCGACGCGGCGCTCCCTGTAGCAGCTGCCGAGCCTGCGAGGCTGCGTTCGGCTGCGTAGCAGTCGCTGGATCAATCAATCGGGTATTCCCGGCTCACCCCGTCCACAGGTTTCACGACTGCTGTGCAGCCGAACGCAGCCTCGCAAGCTCGACAGCTGCTACCGATGCCCGGCGGTATTTCGGCTCAGAAGTCGACCGTCGCCGACAGCAGGTAAGTCCTCGGCGTCGCCAGGGTCGTCCCGGCGCACTGTCATCCGAAGCGCCGGCTGAGCTCCAGTAGCGTTTGTATGCGACGTTTTCTAGCTGCGCTCTCCGTAGCAGCTGTCGAGCCTGCGAGGCTGCGACGCTCCGCTCCCTGTAGCAGCTGCCGAGCTTGCGAGGCTGCGACGCTGCGACGCTCCGCTCCCTGTAGCAGCTGCCGAGCCTGCGAGGCTGCGTTCGGCTGCGTAGCAGTCGCTGGATCAATCAATCGGGTATTCCCGGCCCCTCCCGTCCACAGGTTTCACGACTGCTGCGCAGCCGAACGCAGCCTCGCAAGCTCGACAGCTGCTACCGATGCCCGGCGGTTTTCGGCTCAGAAGTCGACCGTCGCCGACAGCAGGTAAGTCCTCGGCGTCGCCAGGGTCAATCCCGGCTCGCTGTCATCCGAAGCGCCGGCTGAGCTCCAGTAGCGTTTGTCTGCGACGTTTTCGATGTTTGCGCGCAAGGTGATGTTCTTCTGCTCGACCTTGAAGGCATAACGCGCGCCGACGTCAAAACGTTCCCAAGCGTCAATTTCCTTGTTATTCGACTGGTCCAGGTACTGCGAACTGGAATACATGCCGCGGCTGGTCAGGGTCAGGCCTTGCACGTTCGGCACGTCCCACTCGGCACCGAGGTTGACGTTGTATTCCGGCGTGGCCGGGGCGCGGTTGCCATCAAAAGAGCCGTTGGTGGTTTCCGCCAGCTCACTATCGATGTACATGACGCCACCCAGCAAACGGAACCCCGGCAGCGGCTCACCGAACACGCTCAGCTCCACCCCCGTATTCTCCCGCTTGCCGTTCGGCCCGAAGACCCGCGTGGTGGCGTTGGTCTCATACGCCGGCTGCTTGATCCGGAACACCGCGGCCGTCAGCGCGAAGGCACCGGCATCGTACTTGGCGCCGACCTCGACCTGGCGGCTGATGAACGGCGGGAAGATTTCATCCTCGTTGACCGAAGTCGACGGCGCGATCTTGCCCTGGCTCAAGCCTTCCATGTAGTTGGCATAAAGCGACAATTTGTCGGTGGCCTTGAACAGAATGCCGCCGGACGGCGAGACCTTTTCCTCGTCGTACGCGGTATCGCCTTTGACGTTGTCACTCCAGTCGTCGACTTTGACTCGCTGCCAGCGTGCGCCGAGGGTCAGCAGCAGGCGGTCATCGAAAAAGCCCAGGGTGTCGGACAACGCCACGCCGCTGAAGCGGTTCTCGGTGTAGACCTTCGCGTCCTGGCGCGTCGCCCGGCCAGGCGTGGGCGTTTGCACCGGGTCGTATAAATTGCTCGGCGCAGCGGCATAACGGGCGCCACCATTTTCGAAGTCCATGTAGAAATAACTCGCCGCCAGGTTCACCTCATGGCTGACCGGCCCGGTGTGAAACCAGTTACGCACCCCGGCGGTGGCCGTCCGGACATTTTCGTCACGGGTGAAATCCCGCGGCAGCACGCTGAAATCACCAGCGTCGTTAGTGACCGCCACCGCATGCCGGAGGAAGTCATGATTACTTTTGCGCGCACCGACACCGCCATACACCATGACCGAATCGCTGACATCGAACTCGCCATTCACCGTGCCAAAGGTATCGTTGGTGCTCGCCTGGCTCCACGGCTGCGCGTAGTTATGGCGCACGTCGCTGGCATCTGGCACCTTCGCGTTGGCGTTGACCTGCACGCGTTCCTGCGGCGCGTCGGTGTCCCGCTCGGTGCGGCCGATGTCGGTCGAAAGACGCAGACGTTCACCGCGAAAATCCAGGCCCAGCACGGCCATTTCGCGGTCAACGTTCTGGTGATCCCATTCAGTGTCGCCGGACTGCTTGACGCCATTGAAACGCAGGCCGAACTGGTTGCCCTCACCAAAGCGCCGAGCGACGTCCACGGCACCGCCGACCTGACTGTCGGAGGCATAGCTGCCAGTGAATGAAGTGATCGGTGCGTCGGTCGCGCGTTTGGGCACCACGTTGATCCCGCCCCCGACACTGCCGCGCGGGGAAATGCCGTTTATGAGCTGGCTAGGGCCTTTGATGATGTCGACGCGGTCGGCCATTTCCATGTCGATCGAGTACGTCGGCAGAACACCGTAGAGTCCGTTGTAAGCGACATCACTGTTAAACAGACTGAACCCGCGAATGGTGAACTGCTCATAACGCCCGCCCGCCGGGTTGGTGGCACGCACCGATGGATCGCTGGCGATCACATCACCAAGTGTGCGCGCCTGTTGATTCTTGACCGCCTCACTGGTGTAGCTGGTCATGCTGAACGGCGTTTCCATGAAGTCCTTCGAGCCGAGCAGACCTTGCGAGCCGCGACGAGCGACCTGGCCACCGGCATAGACGTCAGCGTCGGCCGAACCGCTGGCACCAAGAATCGAGGTCGGCGCCAGTTGCAGGCTGCTCCCCTCCGGCGCCGGGGTCAGGATGTACGCCTGATCGCCGACCGCTTGCAATTGCAGGCCGGAATTGTGCAGCAGTCGAGCAAAGCCCTCGTCCACCGCGAACTCGCCAGACAGACCGGCGCTGTTACGTCCGCTGACCAGTGCCGGGTCGACGGACAGATTGACGCCCGCCAGACCGGCAAAACGCGTCAATGCATCGCTGAGGCTACCGGCCGGTACTTGATAAGCGCGTTTGACGCTGTCCTCGGCCGAACTGCTGGAGATGAACAACGGACTCGCACTCAGGCTCAACAACAGGCTCAGGTGCATCAAGGGACGAAAGCGCAAAGAAGCCGGGCGCGGATGGCAAGGTGCGGACATGGGAATTGCTCTCTTGATTCGATCACATGCCTTGAATGACAAGCGAGTCGAAAAAAGGGGACAGGCGTCACACACTATTTTTACGTGGCAGCAACGTCACCCAATAACGGGTGCGGGAATGCACCTCCAGCGGCAGGCTGGCCGCGAGCAGCGCGAGGACGCGGTCGGTGTCGTCGAGGCGAAAACTGCCGGTGACGCGCAGGGTGTCCAGCTCCGGCTCCCAGCGCAGCACGCCCGGTCGATAACGGCTGAGTTCGCGGAGGAAATCGCCCAGCGGCTGATTGTTGGCCATCAGCACCCCTTCGCGCCAGCCCGGTGCCAGCGCATCGAAGGGCGTGATCGCGCCGACGCCGGTGGTTTGCAGGTTGACCTGTTGCCCGCTGTGCAAGGTCAAAGTCGGCCCTTGCAAGGGCAGCACTTGCACCGCACCGTTGAACACTGAAACCCGGCAGCCCTGCGGGTTCTGGCGAACACAGACTTCACTCTGGCTGACGCGCACTTGCCCAAACGGAGTCTGGATCGTCAGCGGCATGACGCCCGGCACCTTCAGCGAGATTTCGCCTGCAATCAGCGTCACGTGCCGGTTGCGCACATCGACATCGACGGCACTGGCGGTATTGAGCTGCAAGGCACTGCCATCGGCGAGCCGGACCGCGTTGCGCTCGCCGGTGGCGGTGTGCAGATCGGCACGCCAGACCTCCAGCGGCAGCTGCCGGCTGATCAACCA
>NZ_CABVGX010000087.1 GCF_902497625.1 Pseudomonas fluorescens
CCTTGCTTACCCCACGCGGCGAGGAGTGGGTGAGCATGCTGATGCAGTGTTTGCGGGTCGAGCACGACTGGCATGCCGCTCTTGCGCGCCTGCCGTTTGTATTGATGCCTTAGCAGGTCTTTATCGGCGACGATGTCTGCCCAATGATGGCGACACGGGTTATGCACACAGAGCAAGACCTGACTGAAGCGTGCCAGTCCCGCCAAGGCTTCCAAGGCTTGGGCTGGCAGTGAGGAAATGCCGAAAACGATTACTCTGGAAGGTAGGCCATCGGGCGCAACGTCGAGGCTGTTGATCCGTTCGATAAACCGTTGATGGACGCCCGCTCGACTCTGCGCCATGCCTTGTTCACCGACATCCAGCAACAATGCACGCCACAACTCCGCCTGCCAGCAATTCGCCGGGGTAAGGGGTTTGGCTTCCCCTCGAACGCTACGTAATTGATGCCGACCGTCTGCCCAGTCTTCGAGCCAGTCAGCCCGGTAGACCTGATATTGGTCGAACAAGTCAGCCAGGCGCTCGGCGAGCTGATAGCGTTTACGCAGATCGGTGTCATTCGTAAGGAAGCGTTGCAAGGGTTCGAAGTGCGGTTGATTGATCAACTGCGGCAGCAGACGCATGAGGCGCCAGGTCAGCGGGGCTTTATCAAGCAAGGATTTGACCGGGATTTCATTTCGACCCAGCACCATGCGGTACAACTGCCACATGAAGCTGCCCGGCAGCTGCACGTCAATGGCTGCGGCAATGCCGCATCCGCCCGTATCGTCTTCCTCAGGATCTTCCGCGAGCGCCAGCTTCAGCCATTGCGCGATACCGTTGCTCTGTACCAGAGCAATTTCGTTTTCCAAGGGAGCCAGAGGGTAGCGCCGCATCCAGCTGACCACCAGGCTGCGCAACTCGTCCAGGCGGTTACCGTGAACCACCATAAAACCAGCATTGAGGGACGTTGCGTCCGGCATAAAGGCTTCCTTGGAAAATATCAAAAGCTAGGGCCAGACCTTAGCATTGTCGGACGTCCAAGACAGCCAAACGCTGTCCGAAGATGCTGTACGAACTTTCCTGCGGGCAAAACAAAACCCCTACCTGCATACGCAGATAGGGGTTTCGGAATTTAATCTTGACGATGACCTACTCTCACATGGGGAAACCCCACACTACCATCGGCGATGCATCGTTTCACTGCTGAGTTCGGGATGGGATCAGGTGGTTCCAATGCTCTATGGTCGTCAAGAAATTCGGTAGCCAGGTCGTTTACCTTTCGGTTCACGCTCCAGCGAATGGGTATGTGATAGTTTTGTGTGCTGCTTGTGAGCAAAGCGTGCGAACTTTCGGTTCGTGTCGTCTTCACAGTCACCGCAATCTGGTGCTCGTTAGAGCAAGCAAATTGCTTGGGTGTTATATGGTCAAGCCTCACGGGCAATTAGTATTGGTTAGCTCAACGCCTCACAGCGCTTACACACCCAACCTATCAACGTCGTAGTCTTCGACGGCCCTTCAGGGGACTCAAGGTCCCAGTGAGATCTCATCTTGAGGCTAGTTTCCCGCTTAGATGCTTTCAGCGGTTATCTATTCCGAACATAGCTACCCGGCAATGCCACTGGCGTGACAACCGGAACACCAGAGGTTCGTCCACTCCGGTCCTCTCGTACTAGGAGCAGCCCCTCTCAAATCTCAAACGTCCACGGCAGATAGGGACCGAACTGTCTCACGACGTTCTAAACCCAGCTCGCGTACCACTTTAAATGGCGAACAGCCATACCCTTGGGACCGGCTTCAGCCCCAGGATGTGATGAGCCGACATCGAGGTGCCAAACACCGCCGTCGATATGAACTCTTGGGCGGTATCAGCCTGTTATCCCCGGAGTACCTTTTATCCGTTGAGCGATGGCCCTTCCATACAGAACCACCGGATCACTAAGACCTACTTTCGTACCTGCTCGACGTGTCTGTCTCGCAGTCAAGCGCGCTTTTGCCTTTATACTCTACGACCGATTTCCGACCGGTCTGAGCGCACCTTCGTACTCCTCCGTTACTCTTTAGGAGGAGACCGCCCCAGTCAAACTACCCACCATACACTGTCCTCGATCCGGATAACGGACCTGAGTTAGAACCTCAAAGTTGCCAGGGTGGTATTTCAAGGTTGGCTCCACGCGAACTGGCGTCCACGCTTCAAAGCCTCCCACCTATCCTACACAAGCAAATTCAAAGTCCAGTGCAAAGCTATAGTAAAGGTTCACGGGGTCTTTCCGTCTAGCCGCGGATACACTGCATCTTCACAGCGATTTCAATTTCACTGAGTCTCGGGTGGAGACAGCGCCGCCATCGTTACGCCATTCGTGCAGGTCGGAACTTACCCGACAAGGAATTTCGCTACCTTAGGACCGTTATAGTTACGGCCGCCGTTTACCGGGGCTTCGATCAAGAGCTTCGCGTTAGCTAACCCCATCAATTAACCTTCCGGCACCGGGCAGGCGTCACACCCTATACGTCCACTTTCGTGTTTGCAGAGTGCTGTGTTTTTAATAAACAGTCGCAGCGGCCTGGTATCTTCGACCGGCATGAGCTTACGGAGCAAGTCCTTCACCCTCACCGGCGCACCTTCTCCCGAAGTTACGGTGCCATTTTGCCTAGTTCCTTCACCCGAGTTCTCTCAAGCGCCTTGGTATTCTCTACCCAACCACCTGTGTCGGTTTGGGGTACGGTTCCTGGTTACCTGAAGCTTAGAAGCTTTTCTTGGAAGCATGGCATCAACCACTTCGTGTTCTAAAAGAACACTCGTCATCAGCTCTCGGCCTTAAGATCCCGGATTTACCTAAGATCTCAGCCTACCACCTTAAACTTGGACAACCAACGCCAAGCTGGCCTAGCCTTCTCCGTCCCTCCATCGCAATAACCAGAAGTACAGGAATATTAACCTGTTTTCCATCGACTACGCTTTTCAGCCTCGCCTTAGGGACCGACTAACCCTGCGTCGATTAACGTTGCGCAGGAAACCTTGGTCTTTCGGCGTGGGTGTTTTTCACACCCATTGTCGTTACTCATGTCAGCATTCGCACTTCTGATACCTCCAGCAAGCTTCTCAACTCACCTTCACAGGCTTACAGAACGCTCCTCTACCGCATCATCCTAAGATGATACCCGTAGCTTCGGTGTATGGTTTGAGCCCCGTTACATCTTCCGCGCAGGCCGACTCGACTAGTGAGCTATTACGCTTTCTTTAAAGGGTGGCTGCTTCTAAGCCAACCTCCTAGCTGTCTAAGCCTTCCCACATCGTTTCCCACTTAACCATAACTTTGGGACCTTAGCTGACGGTCTGGGTTGTTTCCCTTTTCACGACGGACGTTAGCACCCGCCGTGTGTCTCCCATGCTCGGCACTTGTAGGTATTCGGAGTTTGCATCGGTTTGGTAAGTCGGGATGACCCCCTAGCCGAAACAGTGCTCTACCCCCTACAGTGATACATGAGGCGCTACCTAAATAGCTTTCGAGGAGAACCAGCTATCTCCGAGCTTGATTAGCCTTTCACTCCGATCCACAGGTCATCCGCTAACTTTTCAACGGTAGTCGGTTCGGTCCTCCAGTTAGTGTTACCCAACCTTCAACCTGCCCATGGATAGATCGCCCGGTTTCGGGTCTATTCCCAGCGACTAGACGCCCTATTAAGACTCGCTTTCGCTACGCCTCCCCTATTCGGTTAAGCTCGCCACTGAAAATAAGTCGCTGACCCATTATACAAAAGGTACGCAGTCACCCAACAAAGTGGGCTCCCACTGCTTGTACGCATACGGTTTCAGGATCTATTTCACTCCCCTCTCCGGGGTTCTTTTCGCCTTTCCCTCACGGTACTAGTTCACTATCGGTCAGTCAGTAGTATTTAGCCTTGGAGGATGGTCCCCCCATATTCAGACAAAGTTTCTCGTGCTCCGTCCTACTCGATTTCATGACTAAGAGATTTTCGCGTACAGGGCTATCACCCACTATGGCCGTACTTTCCAGAACGTTCCGCTAATCTCAAAGCCACTTAAGGG
>NZ_CABVGX010000088.1 GCF_902497625.1 Pseudomonas fluorescens
GCCCAGACGTTCGGCCAGTTGTTGGGCGCTCTGCAGGCGCAGGCGCGATTGCTCATCGCGCGCGCTGCCATTGTCGACGTGCACCAGGCTCCACGGCAAATGTCGACGCTGGGCGACGCGGCTGGCGTGACGCACCAGGCGCTCGGCGTGCTCATCGCCATCGACGCCGACCAGCAAGCGACCGCGCACGGCGGGCGCCGCCTGGCCGAGTTGGCGATAACCCTGGGCGAGGTCATTGTCGACTTGCGCGGCGGCGGTTTGCATCGCCAGTTCACGCAGGGCGGTGAGGTTAGTCTGGGTAAAAAACGCATCGATGGCCGCCCGCGCCTGCTCCGGCACGTACACCTTGCCGTCGCGCAAGCGCTCGAGCAGTTCGCGCGGTGGCAGGTCGATCAGCAGCAGTTCGTAGGCTTCTTGCAGAACCCAGTCCGGCAGGGTTTCGCGGACCTGTACGCCAGTGATGCCGCGCACCTGGTCGTTGAGGCTTTCGAGGTGCTGGACGTTGACGGTGGTGAACACGTCGATGCCGGCGGCGAGCAGTTCCTGAATGTCTTGCCAGCGTTTCGCGTGCCGGCTGCCGGGGGCGTTGCTGTGGGCGAGTTCATCTACAAGCACAAGCTTCGGCTTGGCCGCGAGCAGGCCGTCGAGGTCCATTTCTTCGAGCATCACGCCACGGTATTCAGATCGCACCAGCGGTTGCTGGGGCAAGCCGCCAAGCAACGCCTCGGTTTCGGCGCGGCCGTGGGTTTCGACGACACCGGCGAGGACTTTGACGCCCTGGCGCAGTTGCGTGTGCGCGGCTTGCAGCATGGCGTAGGTCTTGCCGACGCCGGGTGCAGCGCCGAGGAAAACCTTGAGACGGCCACGGCCATTGCGGGGCAGGTCTGCTAGAAGCGCGTCGGCGCGGCCGGAGTTGCTCATGCTTGAAGCTCACTTTATTCAGATGTTGAAAGGGTGATTGTTCCATTGCCTTCGCGAGCAGGCTCGCTCCCACATTGGAATGCATTCTCCTGTGGGAGCGAGCCTGCTCGCGAATGGTGGCGCCGCTGATTTATAGCTTTTCCAGCGCAACGTTAAGCGCTAACACATTCACCACCGCCGGCCCCACCAGCGGTTGTTCGATGTGCGAATCCAGCAACTGCTGCAGCGTCGACACCGGCAGGTTACGCGCCGCCGCGACACGCGCCAGTTGATAGGCAATCGCGGCCGGAGGCAAGTGCGGATCGAGGCCGCTGCCTGAGGTGGTCAGCAGCGCCAGCGGCACCGGGCCTTGGCTTTGCACGAGCATTTTGTTGGCATCTTCAATCACCCGAGTCGCCAGAGCCGGGTTGCTCGGTGCAAGGTTGCTGGCGCCGCTTGATACGGTGGCGAAGGCGCCAGCGGATGGGCGCGGGTGGAACCAGGCGTCGCCGCTGAACTCCTGGGCGATCAGGGACGAGCCGCGGACTTTGCCGTCGGCATCGTGGATGAGACTGCCGTTGGCCTGGTCCGGGAATGCGACCTGGGCGATGCCGGTGACCAGCAAGGGGTAAGCGATGCCGGTGATCAGGGTCATCAGCACCAACAGGCTGAGGGCTGGGCGTAGGGTTTTGGACATTACAAACTCCTCGGATTCTCTGGGAAAAAACACCACATTTGTGCGCCACCTCATTTCTGTGGCATCACACATCTGTGCCATCACACATCTGTGGCGAGGGGGTTTACCCCCGTTGGGCTGCGCAGCAGCCCCCTAACCTACAATTTGATTTCTTCAGG
Source organism: Pseudomonas fluorescens (assembly GCF_902497625.1). Lineage (GTDB taxonomy): Bacteria > Pseudomonadota > Gammaproteobacteria > Pseudomonadales > Pseudomonadaceae > Aquipseudomonas > Aquipseudomonas fluorescens_BQ. The sequence goes on from NZ_CABVGX010000088.1 coordinate 1,756, forward strand.
CATACCGCATGTTGCTGGCTAGGGCTGCTGCGCAGCCCAACGGGGGCAAGCCCCCTCGCCACAAGAGCCCGTTCCACAGCGGCTGATAGGCTGGGGCTGCTGCGCAGCCCAACGGGGGCAAGCCCCCTCGCCACAAAAGGCCTTCACCACAAAGCTCCTTCACAGAAGCGTGCCTCCCACAAAAGCCCCTTCACAGAAGCGTGCCTGCCACAAAAGCCCCTTCACAGAAGCGTGCCTGCCACAGGAGCCCCTTCACAGAAGCGTGCCTGCCACAAAAGCCCGCTCCACAGCGGCTGATCGTCAAACCAGATGCAGGGCTGTCAGCAGCATGTCGATGGCTTTGATGCCCACAAACGGCACCACCAACCCGCCCAATCCATAGATCAGCAAATTGCGCCGCAACAAGGCCGCCGCACTTGCCGCCTGCACTCGCACGCCGCGCAGCGCCAGCGGGATCAGCACGACGATGATCAGCGCGTTGAAGACAATCGCCGAGAGGATCGCGCTTTGCGGACTGCTCAGCTGCATGACATTGAGCACGCCAAGCTGTGGATAAATCGAGGCAAACAGCGCCGGCAAAATCGCGAAGTATTTGGCCACGTCGTTGGCAATCGAAAACGTCGTCAGCGCGCCACGGGTCACCAGCAATTCCTTACCGATCTGCACCACATCCAGCAGCTTGGTCGGGTCGCTATCGAGGTCGACCATGTTGGCCGCTTCGCGCGCCGCTTGCGTGCCGTCGTTCATTGCCATGCCGACATCCGCCTGCGCCAGGGCCGGGGCGTCGTTAGCGCCGTCGCCGCACATCGCGACCAGACGACCGTCGTTCTGCTCATGACGGATGCGCGCAAGTTTCTTCTCCGGCGTGGCCTCGGCCAGCACGTCGTCGACGCCCGCCTCCGCCGCAATCGCCGCTGCAGTCAATGGGTTGTCGCCGGTGACCATCACCGTGCGAATCCCCAACTTGCGCAGTTCGGCAAAACGCTCGCGAATGCCGGGCTTCACCACGTCTTTAAGATGGATCGCACCCAGCAACTTGCCATCAGCACAGACCAGCAACGGCGTACCACCGCTCTGCGCAATCCGCTCGATTTCCCGCGTCAGTGCCGGGGCCAGATCGGCGCGTTTCAAGCCGACAAAATCCAACAGCGAATCCACCGCGCCTTTGCGGAACACGCGGCCCTGATAATCCACGCCGGACAAACGCGTCTCGGCACTGAACGGCACGCCGGTCAGCAACTCGGCGGCAGGCTCAGGTTGCGGATGCAGACTGCGCAAAAACTCGACGATGGATTTGCCTTCCGCCGTGTCATCGGCCAGCGATGCAAACAGCGCACCTTCGGCCAGTTGCATGGCGCTGACGCCGGGCGCGGCATACACCGCCGTGCACCGACGGTTGCCGAACGTGATGGTGCCGGTCTTGTCCAGCAACAACACGTGCACATCCCCCGCCGCTTCCACCGCGCGACCGGATTTGGCAATCACGTTGAGGCGCACCAGGCGGTCCATCCCGGCAATCCCGATGGCCGATAACAAACCACCAATCGTCGTCGGAATCAGCGTGACCAATAACGCCACGAGGAACACCAGCGGCAGGCTGCCGTTGGCAAAATGCGCGAACGGTTGCAGGGTGACGACCACCAGCAGAAAGATCAGGGTCAGGCCGATCAGCAGAATATCCAGCGCCACTTCGTTCGGGGTCTTCTGGCGTTTGGCACCTTCGACCAGGGCGATCATGCGATCGAGTGTCGACTCGCCGGGATTACTGGTGATCCGCACCATCAGCCAATCGGAGACCAAGCGGGTGTTGCCGGTGACCGCCGAGCGATCGCCACCGGACTCACGAATCACCGGCGCCGATTCACCGGTAATCGCCGCTTCGTTGACCGCCGCGATGCCCTCGATCACTTCGCCGTCACCGGGGATCATTTCCCCCGCCGCGACGCGCACCACATCACCTTTGCGCAGGCTGGCGGCCGGGACGATCTGGAACGTGCCGTCAGCGGCTTTTCGGCGAGCGCTGAGGCCTTCGCTGCCGGCCTTGAGACTGTCAGCGCGAGCTTTACCGCGCCCCTCAGCCAGAGCCTCGGCAAAGTTGGC
>NZ_CABVGX010000089.1 GCF_902497625.1 Pseudomonas fluorescens
TCATGGGCCATGCACTGACGTTGCCGGACCCGGTCTGGGCCCGCCTGAACATTGCCTGGATCGCTTTTTTCCTGTTTTGCGGTGCCGCCAACCTGTTCGTCGCGTTCACGTTCCAGGAATACTGGGTCGACTTCAAAGTCTTCGGCAGCCTGGGCCTGACCTTGCTGTTCCTGATCGCACAGGGCATCTACCTGTCGCGTCATATGCACGACGCCGATACTACAACGCCAAAAACCGAGGACTGACATGCTTTACGCAATCATTGCCACAGACGTCGCCAACTCCCTGGAAGCCCGCCTGGCCGCACGGCCGGCTCACCTTGAGCGCCTTCAAGTGCTCAAAGGCGAAGGCCGCATCGTTCTGGCCGGCCCGCACCCGGCGGTCGACAGCAACGATCCTGGCGCGGCGGGTTTCACCGGCAGCCTGATCGTTGCCGAATTCGATTCCCTGAGCGCCGCTCAGGCCTGGGCCGACGCTGATCCGTACATCGCGGCCGGCGTCTACGCCAATGTATCGGTCAAGCCGTTCAAGCAAGTCCTGCCTTAGCGTCATCTGTCGCGATGAACCTTCCCGGTTCATCGCGCGCTCAATCGCTCATCATTCCCGTTTGCCTGCCGACAACCTGCCCAATAATAATTGGAATCAGGAGCTCCGATGCGCAAAGGTCCGTTGTGTCTGATGTGGGTCACGTTGGCAATCGTGGCACCCGCCCACGCTGAGGAAATTGCCGAGGGCAGTCAGTCAACGCCTGTGTCCCTCGGTGCAGAGAGCCAGATCGCCGAATTGCAGCAGCGCTTGAAGCTGAGCGAGCAGCGACGGGAAGAATTGAGCAGGCAATTGCAAGGCACCCATGCCGAACGTGAGAGCGTGCAGTTGAGCCGGTTGCGTCAGGACAATCAGCGCCTGAAGCAGCAGCTCAAGGAAAGCGAGTCCGGCAGCCCGCTGCGGCGCTTTCTGACGGATCAACAGCAATGGTTCGTGGTTGGCGCGGGAGTAGCGCTATTGGCTCTGCTCTGCGGTATCTTCGCCAGCGGTGCGTATAGAAAACGTCGACAATGGCTAAATTGAGTGAGTCATGAGCGAGCTGTTATTAATTGATGATGACCAGGAGCTATGTGAGCTGCTGGTCAGTTGGCTGAGCCAGGAAGGCTTTCAGGTGCGTGCCTGCCACGACGGCCAGAGCGCCCGTCGTGCGCTGGCCGAAACGTCCCCGGCAGCGGTGGTGCTGGACGTGATGCTGCCGGACGGCAGTGGCCTGGAATTGCTCAAGCAATTGCGCAGTGATCACCCGGACCTGCCGGTGCTGATGCTCTCGGCGCGCGGCGAACCGCTTGACCGCATCCTCGGCCTGGAACTGGGCGCCGATGATTACCTGGCCAAACCCTGCGATCCACGGGAACTGACCGCCCGCTTGCGCGCCGTGTTGCGCCGCAGTCATCCGGCGGCCGTCTCCAGCCAGCTCGAGCTGGGCGATTTGTGTTTCAGCCCGATGCGCGGCGTGGTCAGCATCGACGATCAGGAGTTCACCCTCACCGTTTCCGAAAGCCGCCTGTTGGAAGCCTTGCTAAAACAACCGGGCGAACCACTGGACAAGCAGGCACTGGCGCAGATAGCCCTCGGCCGCAAACTGACCCTGTATGACCGCAGCCTGGATATGCACGTCAGCAATCTGCGCAAAAAGATCGGTCCGCACCCCGATGGCCGCCCGCGCATCGTGGCGCTGCGCAGCCGCGGTTATTACTACAGCCGTTGAAAACAACGCGACCTGGTAGCAGCTGCCGAGCCCGCGAGGCTGCGTCCGGCGGCGCAGCCGTCGCAAAACCTGTAAACGCGGTCTACCTGAAAAATACGATCGACTGAATTGACGACGGCTGCGCCGCCGGACGCAGCGTCGCGGGCTCGACAGCTGCTACAGCGGGCCCGGTGAATCGCTGGGTTTGTCAGGCAGATACTAAATCCTCTTTACCGAAGCTTTACGCTTCGCTGACCGCCGCTGACCTTGATCTGCGTAATCTGAACTCATCCGGAACGTACCGGGAACGAGACAAGGAGATTCACCATGCGCAAGACTCTAATCGCTCTGATGTTCGCTGCCGCTCTGCCAACCGTCGCCATGGCCATGCCTGAAGGTGGCGGCCCGATGGACGGCCCGCGTCACGGTGGTCAGATGCATGGCATGCACGGCAAAGGCCCGTACAGCCAACTGGACCTGAGCCGCGAACAGCGCGAGCAGATCCGCAAGATCATGGGCGAGCAGATGCACGAACGTAAGCAAGTGGTCGGCAAATACCTGGAGAAGCTGTCGCCAGCCGATCAGAAAGCCATGAAAGACGAAATGGCTGCCAACCACAAGAAAGCCGACGCCGACGTACGCGCCCTGCTGAAGCCCGATCAACAGAAGCAATTCGACGACATGCAGAAGAAGAAGGCTGAGCGCCGCGCGGAATGGGCTGAATTCAAGGCCTGGAAAGCGCAACAACCGCAAAAAGCGCAATAATGCGCTGACCCTGGGTCCGACGGCTAACCCCGTCGGGCCTGTTTCCATGCGGTTCCCTGTGGGAGCGAGCCTGCTCGCGATAGCGGAGTATCAGGCAACATCAATACTGAATTTCGGTCCGCTATCGCGAGCAGGCTCGCTCCTACAGGGGGATCAGTGTTTTACAAAATATTGGAGTAATCCGCTTCGATCCGGTCCAGGCTCAGGTGATTGAGGAAGTTGGAGAAGCACATCCACGCCGACAGCGCATTCATGTCGCGGAATTGTTCCGGCAAATACTTGGGCGGCACCACCAGACCTTCATCGACCAACTGACGCAACGTGCGCATGTCTTCCAGCGTGGTCTTGCCGCAGAACAGCAGCGGCACCTGCTCCAGCTTGCCCTTACGCACGGCCAACTGAATGTAGTTGTAAACCATGATAAAGCCCTTGAGGTAGGACAAGTCTTTGGTGAATGGCAGGCCGGTCGGCACCGAGCCGCGGAAAACCCGACTGGCGTTGCCATAACTTTCCGCCATTTCGAAACCCTGCTCGCGAAAAAATTCGAAGATCTGCAGGAAATCCGCGCCCTCCTCGACCATGTGAATGGCGCGGGTGCGGTTGGTGAGTTTGCGCAGGCGACTCGGGTACGAGGCGAAAGTGATGATTTCCATCAGGATCGCCAGGCCTTCCTGGGTCACCGTCGACGACGGTGGACCTTTGGACAGAAAGGTGCAGATCGGCTGATTCAATCCATTCAATGTCGTGCCGACATGCACCAGCCCTTCGTGCACTTCGAGGGCGCGCACGTCGCGCTCGTTGAACATCGCGTCGGTGCGAATCTTGATGTAGTCGGCACCGGCCGCCGCGTCGGCGACGATACCGTCGGATTCGAACACGCGAATAGTTTCTTCAGCCTCACCGAACACCCGGCTCAAGCGGGTCTGCAACATGTTCACGGCGTCCTTGGCGGTGAGGATTTTCGGCTCGTCCTTCAGATCGCCGCGACCGTCGATGTTGTTGAGGTAATCGGAAAGCATCAAGCCCAGATCAGACAGCGTCGGATCGCCGGCATGAAACGCGTCAGAGGCAGCGCCATACAGCTCTTGCGAGATCAGACCAAAATCCTCGGTACCGCGCGCTTCGAGCATGCGCACCACCATCCGGTATTCCTTGCACATACGCCGCATGATCTGGCCGACCGGATTGAACTGGCCGAGCTGACGGGTAATG
>NZ_CABVGX010000090.1 GCF_902497625.1 Pseudomonas fluorescens
CGGCCATCACCGTGGTGGAAATCATGCAGCAGGCGAAAAACATTGGCTCCGAGAATTTCCGCTATTTAGAGCCGATCACCATGGTCGGTCTGTTTTTCCTCGCCTTGAGCATCGCTTTGGCTTATCTGGTACGGCGCCTCGAAGTGCGTCTGGAGGCACACTAATGACTTCTACATTCTCGACACCCAGTGATCTCTCCCGGCCGGGCCTTCCAACTCCGCTGCATTCGCAGGAGACCAGCGCCATGCAGGCAAACCCGGCAGTCAAGCCGATTGTCAGCTTTCAGGACGTCACCAAAAGCTACGGCAACTTCACCGTGCTCGATCATTTGAATCTGGACGTCATACCCGGCGAAAAAGTCGCGATCATCGGGCCCAGCGGCTCAGGCAAGTCGACGCTGCTGCGCGTGTTGATGACGCTGGAAGGCATTGACGACGGGCTGATCCGCATCGAAGACGATCTGCTGACGCACATGCACAATCGCAACGGAGTGCTGGTGCCGGCCAATGACCGACACATCCGCCGCGTGCGCGGCAAGATCGGCATGGTGTTCCAGAGTTTTAATCTGTTTCCGCACATGACGGCGCTGCAGAACGTGATCGAGGCGCCGGTGCAAGTCCTCGGCATGAAGCCCGCTGAAGCACGCGAACGCGCAGCGGATTTGCTGGAACTGGTGGGATTGGGCAGCAAGCTCGGGCATTACCCGTCGCAGCTCTCCGGCGGGCAGCAACAACGGGTGGCGATTGCACGGGCGCTGGCGATGCGCCCGAAGGTCATGCTGTTTGACGAAGTGACCTCGGCACTGGATCCGGAGCTGTGCGGTGAAGTGCTTAACGTGATCCGCAAGCTCGGCACCGAACATAACCTGACCATGCTGATGGTCACGCACCAGATGGGCTTCGCCAGGGAGTTTGCCGATCGCGTGTGCTTCTTTTTCAAAGGGCAGATCCACGAACAGGGCACACCGGCGCAGATTTTTGAACATCCGCAGCAGGAGCGTACTTGCGCGTTTCTCAGTGCGGTGAGAGAGGCGAACTAGCACAGGAAGGAGAAACACAACTCCCAATGTGGGAGCGGGCTTGCTCGCGAAGGCGGCTTGTCAGTCGACATAGCGCTGTCTGACACGCCGCCTTCGCGAGCAAGCCCGCTCCCACATTGGGGTATAGCGTTGTTATGGGTATTGCTGAACGTTGCCTTGCTGCTGGCCACCGTACTGCTGACCCGGAATAGCTTTCAGATTCACTTCGACGCGACGGTTCTGCGCGCGGCCGTTGACATCGCCGTTGCTCGCCACCGGATTGTCCGGGCCGGCACCGCGGGCGCTCAGGTTGGCTCCACTGACACCTTGCGAGGTCAGGTAAGTCGCCACGCTCTGCGCGCGGCGCTGAGAAAGGTCCATGTTGTGCTGGCGGCTGCCAGTGCTGTCGGTGTAGCCGACGATTTCGATCTGGTTCTGGTTGAATTCCTTCAACGAGCCGGCAAGGTTGTTCAGCGGCTGGTAGAAGCTCGAAGCAATGTTCGCCGAGTCGGTGGCGAAGGTAATGTTACCCGGCATGATCAGCTTGATCTGATCGCCTTCACGCTGAACTTCCACACCGGTATTGGCCATGCTGGCGCGCAATTTTTTCTCTTGCTGGTCAGCGTAGTAACCATAACCGGCGGCAGAAGCACCGACGACAGCGGCACCGATCAGCGCCCCTTTGCCACGGCTGTTGTGATCGATGGCAGCACCGGCCAAGGCTCCGGCCAGCGCACCGAGGCCACCGTATTTGGCGGTTTTGCTCATGCCGGTGGAACCGCTATCAGCCTGGCCCTGATTGTCATAAGGGTTGGGCGACGCGCAGCCGGACAGCAAGGCCACGGCCGAGGCGACAATAATCAAACGCTGCTTGGTGAACATGAAGAGCTCCTACTTTTGCATTCGGTGGTGCAACGGCTCAAGGCATCAGCCTTTGCGGGGTTTTGGATCCTGTCCGGCGAGGAAAATTCCCTGGCCAACCTCACGCGCGCACAAAAGGGTTGTCACGCATTTCATCGCCCAGTCGCGTATCCGCACCGTGACCAGTCACCACAATCGCGTCTTCGTCGAGGGTGTACAGCCGCTGTTTGATGGAACGCACGATGGTCGCCTGATTGCCCCCCCACAAATCCGTGCGCCCTACTCCGCGACGGAACAGCGTATCTCCGGCGATCAGCAGCTTGGCGTCCGCAAACCAGAAACTCATCGACCCCGGCGTATGCCCCGGCGTGTGCAAAGCCACACCGCAACCGCAGGCCAGTTCCTCATCATCGCTGAGCCAGCGATCCGGCGCAGGCACTGGCGTGTAGGGCACGCCGAACATCTGGCATTGCATCTCCAGATTGTCCCAGAGGAATTGATCTTCCTTGTGCAGATGCAGGGTCGCGCCGGTTTTCTCTTTCAACTGGCCGGACGCCAGGAAGTGATCGAGGTGCGCGTGGGTGTGAATGATGCTGACCACCTGCAAACCCAAGGCATCAAGCCGAGCAAGGATAAGTTCGTGATTGCCGCCCGGGTCGACCACGATCGCTTTTTTGCTGACCGGATCGCCGATGATCGTGCAGTTGCACTGCAAAGGGCCGACGGGGAAGGTTTCACGAATGAGTGCGGGGGTTGCGGCTAGCATGGTCGTTCCTGCGCAGTGGATGGCGCAGTTTGGCACAGAGGGATCAGCTCTGACGACGTGGAGGCCTACACACACACCGACACGCGGGCCTCTTCAGGTGAACAACGTTGCCCCCCCGACACCGGCAAACCGCACCTCGACCCTGGCGCTAAACGGTGCCCAGAAAATGCCTGTCCAGCTCCCGGTCGCGATCAGGTCGCCGGCGCGCAATGGGTTGCCTTGTTCTACCGCGTGCCTGGCCAGCCACGGCAGGGAGTTCAGCGGTTCGGCAAAGGGATGGCTGTTGTTGCCGTTGAACACGGGTTGCCCATCGACCCACAGCTCGACTCGCTGATGGGCCCAGTCCGGTGATTGGGTCAAGTCTTGCGCCGGACCAACAATCAAGGCGCGGTTGAGTTGCCGATCGGCCAGCCGCAACAACGGATCGGCCTGATCGCCCTGTATCCAGCGGGTGTCGCACAACTCGATGCCCGGCATCCACGCGTCGATGGCGGCATAGGCGGCGGCCAGGTCAGTGTGCTGGTCGAGATCGCGCCCAAGGCGCACGAACAATTCACCTTCGATGCCGGCGGCATGGCAATAACCGGTGGGCAATTGCCAGCCTGAAGGTTTGATCTCGGTCGCGGGTACGCCGGCGGCGCTGATCAGGCCGTGGGGCGCGCCGCCCAGTTTCCAGGCGCGGGCCGGTGCATCGGCAAACCATCCCACAGCCTCTGCAACCTGTTGCTGGACTTCGTAGGCCTGGGCCTGATTGTCCAGGTGCAAACCTGTCAGCGGCTGACGCACGCCCTCCTCCCAGGCACGGATCAGGCTGGCGGCCACTCGCTGCACGTCATTCATAACGGCAGTTCGTTCTGACGCCGGCGAA
>NZ_CABVGX010000091.1 GCF_902497625.1 Pseudomonas fluorescens
CCAGCAAATGGTAAGGCCCCTGCGGTTGCGCCTTGATGATTTCGCGGCTGTAGTCGGCAATCATCGCGTCCCAGGTTTGCCCATCGTTCTGTTGCTGATTGAACCCGCGATGCATCACGCCATACACCGATGCCTGGCCCTGAAGTTTTTTCGCCAATGGCTGATAGCAGAACACAATGCCGCCGCTGGGGTGTACGCAAAACAGGTTAGGCGCAGTCGCCGGTGCGGTATTCAGACGGACCACGCACTGGCTCTGTTCGCGATGCTTGCGCGAGATAAACGAGGCCAACGCACCAATGCTCGGATGGGCCAGCAGTTCTTGCAGACGCAGTTCGATATTCAGCCGGGCCTTGAGGGTGGAAATGAACTGGATGGCCAGAATCGAGTGCCCGCCCAGTTCGAAGAAATTATCGCTAACGCCCACCCGCTCGATCCCCAGCGCCTGCTGCCAGAGTTCGGCCAGCGCCTGCTCCAGCGCAGTGGTCGGCGCCACATACGTTTGCCGCCACAGGCTCGCGTCCGGCGTCGGCAATTGCTGGCGGTCGAGTTTGCCGTTGGCATTGAGCGGAAAGTGCTCGAGGAACAGCAGATGGGCCGGCACCATGTAGTCCGGCAACCGTGACCTGAGGTCGCTCAACAAGTGCTCGCGCAGTTCGGCGGTCGCCGGTTCGCGCGGGATCACGTAGCCAACCAGTTGCAGCCCGCTCGGCCCTTCATGGGTCAGTATCGCGCAGTCCTGCACCGCCGGCAGGGCTTGCAGACGCGCCTGGATTTCTCCCGGCTCGATGCGGAAACCGCGAATTTTTACCTGATGGTCGATGCGTCCGGCGTATTCAAGACTCCCGTCGGCGCCATAGCGGGCCAGGTCGCCGGTGCGATACAGACGCCCGCCCGGTTGCCGGGCGTACAGGTCGGGAATGAAGCGGCTGGCGGTCAGATCGCTGCGCTTGAGGTAACCACGGGCGAGGCCCGCGCCGCCGACGTACAACTCACCGACACAGCCCTTGGCGACCGGCTGCAGATACGGGTCGAGCACGTACCACGTCAGGTCGCCAATCGGCACACCGAGCGGGCTGGCCGTCTCCGTTTGAACATCGTCCAGCGACAGCGGCCGGTAGGTCACGTGCACGGTGGTTTCGGTGATGCCGTACATGTTGATCAGCTGCGGCGAGTGATCGCCAAAGCGTTCGAACCACGGGCGCAAGCTCGGCACATCAATGGCTTCGCCGCCAAAGATCACGTAGCGCAGAGCGTGCGTCAACGCTTGTTCCACTGCGCAGGCGACGTGCATCAATTGCTTGAACGCCGAGGGTGTCTGGTTGAGGACGCTGACCTTTTCCGCGCACAGCAGCGCGTACATGTCCGCTGGCGAACGACTCACGGCATGCGGCACGATCACCAGACGGCCACCGTGCAGCAATGCCCCGAAGAGCTCCCACACGGAGAAATCAAAGGCGTAGGAATGAAACAGGCACCAGACATCGGTGTGATTGAAATCAAACCAGTCGGCTGTCGCGTTGAACAGGCGCACCACATTGTGATGGGACAGCAGGGCGCCCTTGGGTTTGCCGGTCGAGCCGGAGGTGTAGATCACGTACGCGAGATTGTCCGGGTGCACCGCGACGTCGGGGTTGTGCTCGTTGTCGCTGGCAGTCTGCTCGATCAGCAGGCAACGTACCTCGGGCGCGAGCAGCAGCTGTTCGCGCAAGTGCGCCTGGGTCACGACCAGGGCGACCCCGCTGTCCTCTATCATGTAGGCCAGGCGATCGGCCGGATACGCCGGGTCCAGCGGCACGTAAGCGCCGCCTGCCTTGAGGATCGCCAACAGGCCGATAATCATCTGCGGCGTGCGCTCCACGGCGAGGCCCACCAACACTTCCGCCCCGACGCCCTCAGCGATCAACCGGTGCGCCAGGCAGTTGGCCTGGCGATTGAGCTCGGCGTAGCTCATCTGCTGGTCGCCGAAACTCAGGGCAATGGCTTCAGCGGCACGCCGGGCCTGGGCTTCGATCAACTGATGCAGACAGTGTTGGCGCGGTATCACGGTAGGCTGACGATTCCAGTCGGCCAGGGTGTGTCGCTGTTCGTCCGCACTCAGCAAGGGCAATTCGCCGAGGGTGCGTTCAGGCGATTGAAGAATGCCTTGCAGCAGATTCTGCCAGTGCCCGGCCATGCGCTCGATCGTAGCGGGTTGGAAGAGGTCACGACTGAACTCGAAGCTGCCGCTCAGGCCTTGTGACGAATAATCGATGTCCAGGGACAGGTCGAATTTTGCCTGGTTTTCTCCGCCATCGAGGAAGTCCAACGTCAGCCCATCCCAGGCGATTGCCGCTGTCTCGGCGCTGCCGGTGCGCCAGTTGAACAACACCTGAAACAGTGAGTGGCCGCTCTGGCTGCCGGGCCGTTGCAGTTGGTCGAGCAGCAGCTCCAGCGGGTAATCGGCATGGTCCATCGCCGCCAGGGACTGGCCGCGCAACTCGTGGAGAAAGTCGACCACCCGCTGGTTCGGATCAAGGCGTACGCGGTACACCTGACTGCTGACAAAGAACCCGACCAATGCCTGGGTGTCGCCGCGATTGCGGTTGGCGTTGGGCACACCGACGGTGAAGTCGTGCTGGTTGCTGTAGCGCCCGAGCAGCAGCTGCCAGGTTGCCAGCGCCACCACGAACGGCGTCAGCCCCTGGCGCTGGCAGAAGGCATTCAAGCGGGCGACCAGACTCGGCGCGAGGGTCCATTGATGACGCCCGGCCAGGTGTTGCTGGTCGGCTGAACGGGCGTGGTCCTGTGGCAGCTCCAGGGCCGGCAGTTCATTGCCGAGGTAGTGGCGCCAGTACTCACCGCTGCGGGTACACGCGGCGCTGTCGAGGTATTCATCGCGTTGCCAGTGCGCGTAATCGGTGTATTGCAGCGGCAGTGGCGGCAGCGGCGAAGGATCGTCAAGGCATGCCTGAGTGTAGGCGCGCAGCAGGTCCTGCATGAGGATGGCGTTGGACCAGGCATCGGAAACGATATGGTGCATGGTCAACAGCAGCACGTGTTGCTGAGCCGCGGTCTTGAGCATCGTCGCGCGGATCAGGGGCGCCTGGGTCAGGTCGAAGGCCTGCGTCGCCTGATCCTCAACGCGCTGGGCCAGGGCCAGTGCCCGCGCCGGCGCTGCAAGTTTCGACAAGTCTTCGTGCTGCAGGGTCAGTCTGGCCTGACGTTCGACCACTTGCCTCGGTTCGCCCTCGAACTCGATGAAGGCGGTGCGCAGGATGTCATGCCGGTCGATGACGCGCCCCAGCGCAGCTTCCAGCGCCGGCACATCC
>NZ_CABVGX010000092.1 GCF_902497625.1 Pseudomonas fluorescens
AGAAATACGCCCTGGCGTTGCTCGCCTTCAACCTCGCCGGTTTTGTGTTGTTGTTCGCGATCCTGCTGTTGCAGAACTACCTGCCGCTCAACCCGCAGAACCTGCCGGGCCAGGAGTGGACGCAAGCGTTCAACACCGCCGTCAGCTTCATGACCAACACCAACTGGCAGTCGTACAGCGGCGAAGCCACGCTCAGCTACCTCAGCCAAATGGTCGGCCTGACCGTGCAGAACTTCGTCAGCGCCGCCACCGGCCTGGCCGTGCTGGTCGCGCTGTGTCGCGGCATCGGGCGCAAATCCAGCCGCACCCTCGGCAACTTCTGGGTCGACATGACCCGCGCCACACTCTACGGATTGTTGCCGCTGTGCCTGTTGCTGGCGCTGTACCTCGTCTGGCAGGGCGTGCCGCAAACTTTCGCGCAGTATGTGAATGCCGTGACGATGCAAGGTGTCGATCAGGTGATCCCGCTAGGCCCGGCTGCCAGCCAGATTGCGATCAAGCAACTGGGCACCAACGGTGGCGGTTTCTTCGGCGTCAACTCGGCGCACCCGTTCGAGAACCCGACTGCCTGGAGCAATCTGTTCGAGATGGCTTCGATCATTCTGATCCCGGCCGCGCTGGTGTTCACTTTTGGTCATTACGTCAAAGACCTGCGTCAGAGCCGCGCGATCATCGCCTGCATGCTCGCGCTGTTCCTGATCGGCGGCGCCACTTCGTTGTGGGCCGAATATCAACCGAACCCGACCCTGAACAACGCCGCCGTCGAACAGACCGCGCCGCTGGAAGGCAAGGAAGTGCGCTTCGGCACCACGGCCACCGTGCTCTGGTCGGTGACTACCACCGCTGCATCGAACGGCTCGGTCAACGCCATGCACGACAGCCTTAATCCGCTGAGCGGCATGGTGGCGATGGTCAACATGATGGTTGGCGAAGTGATCTTCGGCGGCGTCGGCGCGGGGCTCTACGGCATGTTGCTCAATGTGCTGATCGCGGTGTTCCTCGCCGGCTTGATGATCGGCCGCACCCCGGAATACCTCGGCAAGAAACTCCAGGCCAGGGAAGTGCAGTTGCTCGTGGTGACGCTGCTGGTGATGCCCATGGGCGTATTGGTATTCGGCGCAATTGCCGCCAGCCTGCCGGGCCCGGTGGCATCGGTGAGCAACCCCGGCGCGCACGGTTTCAGTCAGTTGCTGTACGCCTACACCTCGGCCAGCGCCAACAACGGCTCGGCGTTCGGCGGCTTCGGTGCCAACACCGCGTTTCACAACCTGATGCTCGGGTTCGGCATGTTGCTCGGCCGTTTCGGCTACATCCTGCCGGTGCTGGCGCTGGCCGGCAGCCTGGCGATGAAGAAAGCCGCGCCGATCAGCCCGAACAGTTTCCCCACCCATGGCCCGTTGTTCGTGACGTTGCTGACCGTGACCATTTTGCTGGTGGGCGGTTTGACCTTCCTGCCGGCACTGGCGCTCGGTCCGATTGCTGAACATTTGAGCCTGGGTTTCTGAGCCTGATGCCAATCAGTCAGACAAAACCCGCGCTCTGTAGCAGCTGGCGCAGCCTGCGTCCGGCTGCGCAGCAGTCGCTTACCTTTCCCAAGCGCTGCGTCAGAAAAACCAGGCGCTCAGGTTTTACGACTGCTGCGCAGCCGGACGCAGCCGGACGCAGGCTGCGCCAGCTGCTACAGAGTTCGGATTAGCGCATGGCTGATTGGTACTGGATTTCAGTTCTCTTTTTAGGAGCAGAACATTGAACATGCCCGCAAGTAAACCGGCTGCCGCGAAGGCACCGGAACAACCGAAGACCGCTATCTCGGCGCTGTGGCGACCGGCGTTGTTGCAAGCGTTCGTCAAGCTCGACCCGCGCCAGCTGAAGCGTTCGCCGGTGATGCTGGTGGTTGAGCTGACCGCCATTTTCACCACCGTGCTGTGCTTTATTCCCGACCCTGCGGTGCCAACCTTTGTCGCCGCGCAAATCGCCCTGTGGCTGTGGTTCACCGTGCTCTTTGCCAACTTTGCCGAGGCTCTGGCTGAGGGGCGCGGTAAAGCTCGCGCTGACAGTCTCAAGGCCGGCAGCGAAGGCCTCAGCGCTCGCCGAAAAGCCGCTGACGGCACGTTCCAGATCGTCCCGGCCGCCAGCCTGCGCAAAGGTGATGTGGTGCGCGTCGCGGCGGGGGAAATGATCCCCGGTGACGGCGAAGTGATCGAGGGCATCGCGGCGGTCAACGAAGCGGCGATTACCGGTGAATCGGCGCCGGTGATTCGTGAGTCCGGTGGCGATCGCTCGGCGGTCACCGGCAACACCCGCTTGGTCTCCGATTGGCTGATGGTGCGGATCACCAGTAATCCCGGCGAGTCGACACTCGATCGCATGATCGCCCTGGTCGAAGGTGCCAAACGCCAGAAGACCCCGAACGAAGTGGCGCTGGATATTCTGCTGATCGGCCTGACCCTGATCTTTCTGCTGGTGGTCGTCACCCTGCAACCGTTCGCGCATTTTGCCAACGGCAGCCTGCCGCTGGTGTTCCTCGTGGCGTTATTGGTCACGCTGATTCCGACGACGATTGGTGGTTTGTTATCGGCCATCGGGATTGCCGGGATGGACCGCCTGGTGCGCCTCAACGTGATTGCCAAATCCGGTCGCGCGGTGGAAGCGGCGGGGGATGTGCACGTGTTGTTGCTGGACAAGACCGGCACCATCACGTTCGGCAACCGTCGGTGCACGGCGGTGTATGCCGCGCCCGGCGTCAGCGCCATGCAACTGGCCGAAGGTGCGCTGTTTGCATCGCTGGCCGATGACACGGCGGAAGGCAAATCCATCGTCGAGTTTTTGCGCAGTCTGCATCCGCAACCTGAGCCTGCCGCCGAGTTGCTGACCGGCGTGCCGTTCAGTGCCGAGACGCGTTTGTCCGGCGTGGATTATCAGGGCCGCGTGTTCCGCAAAGGCGCGGTGGATTCGCTGTTGGATTTTGTCGGCTTGAAACGCGCCGATCTGGCCCCGGCACTGACGCGGGAAATCGAGCGGATTGCGCAGAGCGGTGGTACGCCGTTGCTGGTCTGTGCTGATGGCAAGTTGCTGGGTGCGATCCATCTTAAAGACGTGGTGAAGCCCGGCATTCGCGAGCGTTTTGCCGAACTGCGCAAGTTGGGGATTCGCACGGTGATGGTCACCGGCGACAACCCATTGACTGCAGCGGCGATTGCGGCGGAGGCGGGCGTCGACGACGTGCTGGCCGAGG
>NZ_CABVGX010000093.1 GCF_902497625.1 Pseudomonas fluorescens
TGCTGGTCAGCCGTGATCTCGATCACCTGCCAACAGCCGAGCGCTCCTCGCAACCGCATGTGGCCAAAGTAGGGTAATCAGCCATGGGCTTGCATCTAAAAGAAGGCGCAGACGACGATCTGGCCGAGAATCATGAAATCAACGTCACGCCGTTCATTGACGTGATGCTGGTGCTGTTGATCATTTTCATGGTGGCCGCTCCATTGGCCACTGTGGACATCAAGGTCGACCTGCCCGCCTCCACTGCCAAACCGGCGCCACGGCCCGAGAAGCCGGTGTTTCTCAGCGTCAAGGCTGATCAACGCCTGTTCCTTGGTGAAGACGAAGTGAAGGCCGAGACACTCGGCGCCACGCTGGACGCCCGCACCAAAGGCAAGAAAGACACGACGATTTTCTTCCAGGCCGATAAGGGCGTGGATTACGGCGACCTGATGAGCGTGATGGATGCCTTGCGCGCCGCTGGTTACCTGAAAGTCGGCCTGGTCGGACTCGAGACGGCAGCCAAGAAATGATCACGACGCGCCAAAAGCTGACGCGTTACAGCGGGAGCCTGGCCGTGGTGCTGGGTGTCCATGCGCTGGCCATTGCGCTGGCGCTGAACTGGTCGTCGCGTCCGCCCATCGAACTGCCCCCGCAGGCGATGATGGTCGAGCTGGCGCCGGTTCCTGCCCCGCCACCGCCTGCACCGCCGAAGGTGGTCACGCCACCGCAGCCGCCGACGCCGGTGGAAGAACTGCCGATGCCCAAGCTTGCAGAAGCGCCGAAGGCCGAGATTGCCGTGCCCAAGCCTAAACCCAAGCCGAAGCCAAAACCGCAACCGCCCAAGCCCGTGGAGAAAAAACCCGAGCCGCCGAAGGAAAAGCCGACCGAGGAAAAACCGAGCGACGCGCAACCGACCCAGACGCCAACGGACAAATCTGCACAACCGGCACCCGGCCCTTCGCCGGCGCAGCAAGCAGCCAAGGCCAGTTGGCAAGGCACCCTGCTCGCTCATCTGGCCAAGTACAAAAAGTACCCGGCCAGCGCTCAATCGCGTGGTAAGGAAGGGTTGAACCGACTGCGCTTCGTGGTGGACGGTGAAGGCAACGTGTTGTCATTCGAACTGGTGGGCCGCTCCGGCAATGCCGATCTGGACAGGGCGACTCTGGAAATGATCAGGCGTGCGCAACCGCTGCCCAAGCCGCCGGCCGACATGCTGAACAACGGCTCGATCGAAATCGTTGCGCCGTTTGTGTATTCCCTGGAAAAGCGCCGCCGCTGAAGCGATCTCTGTAGCAGCCGGACGCAGGCTACGCCAGCTGCTACGGAAGGGAATATGCCTAGAGGCACCAAAAGGTGCCTTTTGCATATCCACCCAGGCATACACGCATTGCCCGGTGTCATTCACCTCACTCAGTCTGATAACGTGCGTCTATCGATTGCAGCCGTTATGCTTGGCTCGCAACTTCACGGACGTTCGCCATGACCCTTACAGAATTACGCTACATCGTTACCCTCGCCCAAGAGCAGCACTTCGGCCACGCGGCCGAGCGTTGCCACGTCAGTCAGCCGACCCTGTCGGTGGGCGTGAAAAAGCTTGAAGACGAACTCGGTGTGCTGATTTTCGAGCGCAGCAAGAGCGCCGTACGCCTGACTCCGGTCGGCGAAGGCATCGTGGCCCAGGCGCAAAAAGTGCTGGAGCAAGCTCAAGGGATTCGCGAACTGGCGCAGGCTGGCAAAAACCAGCTGACGGCCCCGTTGAAAGTCGGCGCGATCTACACGGTTGGCCCGTATCTGTTTCCGCATCTGATCCCGCAGCTACACCGCGTGGCTCCGCAGATGCCGCTGTACATTGAAGAAAATTTCACCCACGTGCTGCGTGACAAGCTGCGCAACGGTGAGCTCGACGCGATCATCATCGCCCTGCCGTTCAACGAAGCCGACGTATTGACCCTGCAGCTCTACGACGAGCCGTTCTATGTGCTGATGCCGGCTCAACACCCGTGGACGCAAAAAGAATCAATCGACGCCAGCCTGCTCAACGACAAGAGTCTGTTGCTGCTGGGCGAAGGCCACTGCTTCCGCGATCAGGTGTTGGAGGCCTGTCCGACGCTGACCAAAGGCAGCGACGGCGCCAAGCACACCACGGTGGAGTCCAGCTCGCTGGAGACCATTCGCCACATGGTCGCCTCCGGTTTGGGCATCTCGATCCTGCCACTCTCGGCCGTCGACAGCCACCATTACGCACCCGGCGTGATCGAAGTGCGTCCACTGACGCCGCCGGTGCCGTTTCGAACAGTAGCGATCGCCTGGCGCGCGAGCTTTCCGCGGCCCAAGGCAATCGAAATCCTCGCCGACTCGATCCGCCTGTGCTCGGTGGCCAAGCCGCCAGCGCCGGTGGCTGGCTAAGCAACAGTCATGACCGAGTTGTCGCAAGTGTCGGTGACGGCGCTCAAGGGTGTCGGTGAAGCCATGGCCGAAAAACTGGCCAAGGTTGGCCTGGAGAATCTTCAGGACGTACTGTTCCATCTGCCCTTGCGGTATCAGGACCGCACCCGGGTGGTCCCGATCGGTCATTTGCGCCCTGGCCAGGATGCCGTGATCGAAGGCACCGTCAGCGGCGCCGATGTGGTCATGGGCCGCCGTCGCAGCCTGGTCGTGCGTTTGCAGGACGGAACCGGCGGGCTCAGCCTGCGCTTCTACCATTTCAGCAATGCGCAGAAAGAAGGCCTCAAGCGCGGCACGCGAATTCGCTGTTACGGCGAAGCGCGGCCCGGCGCGTCGGGGCTGGAAATCTATCACCCGGAATACCGCGCCATCACCGGCGATGAACCGCCGCCGGTGGATGAAACCCTGACCCCGGTTTACCCGTTGACCGAAGGCCTGACCCAGCAACGCTTGCGCCAGCTCTGCATGCAGACCCTGACGATGCTGGGCCCGACCAGCCTGCCCGACTGGTTGCCGACAGAACTGGCACGGGACTATCAACTGGCGCCGCTGGCCGATGCGATTCGCTATCT
>NZ_CABVGX010000094.1 GCF_902497625.1 Pseudomonas fluorescens
AGCCGGTCGCAGGCTGCGCCAGCTGCTACAAGTTGTGAGGTCAGCCCCGGATTGAAGACACATTCTGAAAGCATGCCGTCCAGACTTTAGAACAGGTACGATACCCGCCTGATTTTCCAGTCTTGCTATCGGAGTTGCCCATGAGCGCCGTCAATCGCGCAGCGGTGGAAGCCGTCCTTCGCCAATACACCGACCCTTATCTCAACGCGGACCCGGTCAGCGCCGGGTGCGTGCGCAACATCGACATCCTGGGTGACCACGTCAGCGTCCAAATCGAATTGGGCTATGCCGCCGGACTGTTCAAGAGTGGCTGGTCGCAGATGCTGCAGATGGCACTCGAAGGCCTGGACGGCGTGACCAACGCCCGCGTCGACATCACCAGCGTGATCGCTGCGCACAAGGCTCAGGCGCAGATTCCGGGCCTGGCCAACGTCAAGAACGTGGTGGCCGTGGCCTCGGGCAAGGGCGGCGTAGGCAAGTCGACCACCGCCGCGAACCTGGCCCTCGCACTCGCTCGTGAAGGCGCCAAAGTCGGCATTCTCGACGCGGATATTTACGGCCCGAGCCAGGGCATCATGTTCGGTATTCCCGAAGGCACCCGCCCGCAGGTCAAGGATCAGAAGTGGTTCGTGCCGATTGTGTCCCATGGCGTCGAGGTGATGTCGATGGCCTTCCTCACCGACGACAACACGCCGATGGTCTGGCGCGGACCAATGGTCTCCGGCGCGCTGCTGCAACTGGTCACGCAGACCGCGTGGGGCGATCTGGATTACCTGGTCATCGATATGCCGCCAGGCACCGGCGACATCCAGCTGACCCTGGCGCAGAAGGTCCCGGTGGCCGGCGCAGTGATCGTCACAACCCCGCAAGACCTCGCGCTGCTGGACGCGCGCAAGGGTGTGGAAATGTTCCGCAAGGTCAACATTCCGGTGTTGGGCGTGGTGGAAAACATGGCCGTGCACATTTGCTCAAATTGTGGGCATGCCGAGCATCTGTTTGGCGAAGGTGGCGGGGTGAAGCTGGCCGACCAGTATGGCGTCGAACTGCTGGCCTCGTTGCCGCTGGCGATGGCCATTCGCGAGCAGGCCGATGGCGGTAAACCAACGGTGATCGCCGAGCCGGACAGCCCTGTCGCCATGGTTTACCAGGAACTCGCGCGGCATGTCGGCGCGCGAATTGTGTTGCAGGAAGCAGCGTCGCCGGCGATGCCCAATATCACCATCAGCGACGATTGATTTACAGAAAGTATCGCAGCCTCCTCATGTAGCAGCTGCTACACAGCGAAGCCTCGTGTTCGACGATGGCTACACAGCGAAGTGATGGTTTTGCGTTAAATCCGCAACCCGCCGTCCATCTCCAGAATGCGCCCGGTGTAATAGTCGTTCTCGAAAATGTACGCTGCCGAATGGGCGATTTCCTCGGGTTTGCCCATGCGCTTGAGCGGTATTCCGGCAGTCATTTTCTCCAGCGCTTCCGGCTTCATGCCGAGCGTCATCTCTGTTTCGATAAAGCCCGGCGCAATGCCCGCGACGCGGATGCCGTAGCGCGCCAGCTCCTTGGCCCAGGTCACGGTCGCCGCCGCGACGCCGGCCTTGGCGGCAGAGTAGTTGGTCTGGCCGACGTTGCCGGCGCGCGAGATCGAGGAGATATTGATGATCGCGCCGCTGTTCTTCAGCTCGACCATTTTCGCCGCGACTTCACGGGTGCAGAGGAACACGCCGGTCAGGTTGACGTCGATGACCGCTTGCCATTGCGCCAGGCTCATCTTGGTCATTTCGCCATCCTTGACCTTCAGCAGCAGGCTGTCGCGCAAGATGCCCGCGTTGTTGATCAGGCCATGGATCGCGCCGAAATCTTCGGCCACCCGAGCGACCATGTGCGTCACCTGATCTTCATTGGCGACGTTGCACAAATAGGCGCGGGCTTCGACGCCCTTGGCTTTGCACGCGGCGACCGTATCGTCGAGCTTTTCCTGGTTGAGATCGACCAGTGCAAGCTTCGCGCCTTTGCCGGCGAAATACTCGGCCATCGAGCGGCCTAAACCCTGGCAACCGCCGGTGATAATGATTACTTTGTCAGTGAGTTGCATTCGCATGCCCCGGTAGCCGTTTTGGAGTGGTCTTCTTATTAGAGAGGCTCTCGATCTGCACCGGCATAGGCCTGGTTGCACGAGAAATTGCCCAAAGGGCGTAGCGGAACTTGTCCGCGGAGCCTGTCCGTTTTTTCGACGGATTCTAGATAAGGAGTCATAAATTGAGCGTTGAAGCGGCCAAGAATGCCCGAGAATTACTTCTCAAGGAATACCGCGGAGTGCTTTCGACACACTCGAAAGCAATGCCTGGTTTTCCCTTCGGTTCGGTCGTTCCGTACTGCCTGGATGGGCAGGGGCGCCCTCTGATCCTGATCAGCCGCATTGCCCAGCACACCCACAACCTGCAGAAAGATCCAAAATGCTCACTGTTTGTGGGCGAGCGCGGAGCAGAAGACGTACAAGCGGTCGGTCGCCTGACTTACCTAGCAGAGGCGCAAAAACTTGAAGACAATTGCGCCATCGACGCTGCTGCCGATCGCTACTACCGCTATTTCCCCGAGTCGCAGAATTATCACCAGGCCCATGATTTCGATTTCTGGGTACTCGAGCCCGTGCGTCATCGCTACATCGGCGGCTTTGGCGCTATTCACTGGATCGATCAACTGACACTGGCAAACCCTTTCGCCGGCAAGGCCGAAATCAGCATGGTCGAGCACATGAATACCGACCACGCCAAAGCCATTGCCCACTATGTCGAACTGGCCGGATTGCCGAAGACCGAACCGGCATTGTTAGCCGGTATTGACACTGAAGGGATGCACCTGCGAATCGGTCAGGCCCTCTACTGGCTGCCGTTTCAAGCACCATGTAATACGCCGACACAAGTGCGCGAAGCCTTGGTTTTTCTGGCTCATGCCGAGCATTGGCCGAAAAATGAAGTGGCCGATG
>NZ_CABVGX010000095.1 GCF_902497625.1 Pseudomonas fluorescens
AAGTCCAGCTTGCTGCGCTGCATCAACGGGCTCAACACCGTCAGCCGTGGCAAGTTGTTCGTCGAGCACGAGGGTCGGCAGATCGACATCGCTTCCTGCACGCCGGCCGAGCTGAAAATGATGCGCACCAAACGTATCGCCATGGTGTTCCAGAAGTTCGCCTTGATGCCGTGGCTGACAGTGCGCGAGAACATCAGTTTCGGCCTGGAAATGCAGGGGCGCCCGGAAAAGGAGCGCAAGAAACTGGTCGACGAAAAACTCGAACTGGTGGGTCTGACCCAGTGGCGCAACAAGAAACCCGATGAGCTTTCCGGCGGTATGCAACAACGTGTTGGCCTGGCCCGTGCGCTGGCGATGGACGCTGACATTTTGCTGATGGACGAACCGTTCTCGGCGCTTGACCCGCTGATCCGCCAAGGCTTGCAGGACGAACTGCTGGAATTGCAACGCAAGCTGAGCAAAACCATCGTCTTCGTCAGCCACGACCTCGATGAGGCGCTGAAACTCGGCAGCCGTATCGCGATCATGAAAGACGGACGGATCATCCAGTACAGCAAACCTGAAGAAATCGTCCTGAACCCGGCCGACGATTATGTTCGCACGTTCGTCGCCCACACCAATCCGCTGAACGTACTGTGCGGTCGCAGCCTGATGCGCACGCTGGACAACTGCAAACGCATCAACGGTTCGGTGTGCCTCGATCCGGGTGGTGATTCCTGGCTGGACCTGGCCGAAGGCAACACCATAAAAGGCGCTCGCCAGAACGGTGAAAGCCTGGATTTGCAGAACTGGATTCCAGGGCAGGCGGTGGAAGGTCTGGGACGTCGGCCGACACTGGTGGATTCAAATATCGGCATGCGCGATGCGCTGCAGATTCGCTATCAAACGGGCAACAAACTGGTGCTGCACGACAACCACAAAGTGGTCGGGATTCTCGGCGACAGCGAGCTGTATCACGCCTTGCTGGGCAAGAACCTGGGCTAACCCGTCACACACAAAAACGCCGCGAAAGGATCGCGGCGTTTTTGTTGGTGCGCGTGTACGAGTGGCAACACGGACCATCGAGAAGAGGTGATTTCTGTGGCGAGGGGGCTTGCCCCCGCTGGGCTGCGAAGCG
The DNA here is from genome assembly GCF_902497625.1 of Pseudomonas fluorescens. Classification (GTDB taxonomy): domain Bacteria; phylum Pseudomonadota; class Gammaproteobacteria; order Pseudomonadales; family Pseudomonadaceae; genus Aquipseudomonas; species Aquipseudomonas fluorescens_BQ. The sequence goes on from NZ_CABVGX010000095.1 coordinate 1,118, forward strand.
GCCCCAAACTTGTCAGAGATTGACTTCAAATCAAATCGCATCCGCCTGGTTTGCGACTGCTGCACAGTCGAGCGGTGGCAAGCTCCCTCGCCAAAAGTCAGCGATCAGGCTGGATCAGGTGGCAGAGTTCGACAGTCGCTGCAATCATCTGCCCGCTCGGGCGTTCGAGGCCTTTATTGGTCAGCATGAGCAATTGCCCGTGCCGAACAGCCGCCACCTGCGGCCAGGCCTTCCAGGCATCGAGCTGCGCCTGATCGCTGGCCAGGATCACCTGCGGATCACGCAGCAGCACCGCTTCGACGCTGATCTGCGGCGCGGGCAGCGTCAGGTCGGCAAACACATTGCGCGCACCGCAAACCTGCAACGCATCGCTGATGATCTGTCCGCCACCGACGGTATACAGTGGCCGATCCCAAACCTGATAAAACACCCGTAGAGGCTGATCGCGTCTGTAGCGTTCGCGCAATGACTCGAGGCGCTGACGCAAAGCCGCAGCCAGGGAAATACCACGTTCGGCGCGACCAAGTTGTACGGCAATCGCTTCGATATGCTCGGTCAGTTGATCAAGGTTGTGCGGTTCGGCGACGTAAGTAGGAATGTTCAAACGCTTGAGCTGCTCACGCTGGGCCGGGCCGACACTGTCGGGCCACAGCAGCAGCAGATCGGGCCGCAGGCTGAGCAGTTGTTCCATGTCCAACTGACCATAACGGCCTACAGTGGGCAGGCCTTGCAGTTCGGCTGGACGCTCGCCGGCGTCCAACACACCCACCAGCAGATCGGCAGACCCCAGTTCTACAACGATTTCGGAGAGAGACGGTGCGAGGCTGACGACCCGCTCGACGGCATGCGCCGAAGCGCCCAAGGCAAGCAGCAGAATCGCCAGCCCACTGCGGAGCATCAAGCGAGTTGACGCGGGATACGGTAGAGGTAGAACAGCACGGCGGTGGACAGCGCCAGCAACATCAGCGGCACTGCTTCCAGCCCGACAAATACCGCGAGGGCGCCGATCCACGCGGGCAGCCCGGCAGCGATAAACGCCGCTCGGCGTTTGGCAGCCAGGGCGATCCAGGCGGCAGGTTCTTCAGGGGTGTCGAGGGCTTTTTGCGTGGCGATCAGGCCGTGTTTATAGCCACCAAAAAACTTCAGGCTGACAAACATCGAAGCCATACCGGCAATGAACATCGGCATGGCCAATACTGGCAGGATCGCCTCGCTCTGACCGAATACTCCGTTGATCACGAATAACGGCAACAGGGCCAGCGCCAGATATTGCCACCAACTGACGGACAGCCGGCGCCGCACCTGACCGCGAGTCACGCGCGGTCTACCTCGCCTTGGTGCTCGTTGCCCATCATATGGTCGAGCTTGCTGGCCTTGGTCGCCAGGTAGAGTTTGTTGTGCGGATTATGTCCGGTGTGCAGCGGCACGCGCTCGGCAACGACGATGCCCATGTCAGTCAGCGCTTTGACCTTGCGCGGGTTGTTGGTCATCAGGCGCAAGGATTTCACCCCCAGGTGCTGCAACATCGGCAGACACATGGCGTAATCTCGCTGATCAGCGGCAAACCCCAGACGCTCATTGGCTTCGACGGTATCGGCGCCGCCATCCTGCAATTCATACGCACGGATCTTGTTCAGCAAACCAATGCCGCGGCCTTCCTGGCGCAGATAGAGCAATACGCCCCGGCCCTCGCGAGCAATCGCCTGCAGGGCGGCTTCCAGCTGTGAACCACAATCGCAACGCTGGCTGAACAAGGCATCGCCCGTCAAGCATTCGGAATGCAAACGGCCCAGTACTGGCGCACCGTCGTCGAATTCACCCAGGCTCAGAACCACATGCTCGCGCCCGTTCTCCTCA
>NZ_CABVGX010000096.1 GCF_902497625.1 Pseudomonas fluorescens
CAATCACGAACTTATCCTTGCTCGGCTTGATGCCTTGGGTTTGCAGGTGGTCAGCATCATTCACACCCACGCGCACCTCGATCACTTCCTGGCGTCCGGCCAGTTGAAAGAGAAAACCGGCGCGACCCTGCATCTGCACAAGGAAGATCAATTCCTCTGGGACAATCTGGAGATGCAATGCCAGATGTTCGGCGTGCCCTACACGCCAGTGCCTGCGCCGGATCGCTGGCTCAGCGATGATGAGGAACTGGCCTGCGGTTGCGGTGTGGCTTTGCACACGCCGGGGCATACGCCGGGGTCGATGAGTTTCTGGTTTGCGGACGCCAAGCTGCTGATCGCCGGAGATACGCTGTTCCGTCGCGGAGTAGGGCGCACGGATTTGTGGGGGGGCAATCAGGCGACCATCGTGCGTTCCATCAAACAGCGGCTGTACACCCTCGACGAAGACGCGATTGTGGTGACTGGTCACGGTGCGGATACGCGACTGGGCGATGAAATGCGTGACAACCCTTTTGTGCGCGCGTGAGGTTGGCCAGGGAATTTTCCTCGCCGGACAGGATCCAAAACCCCGCAAAGGCTGATGCCTTGAGCCGTTGCACCACCGAATGCAAAAGTAGGAGCTCTTCATGTTCACCAAGCAGCGTTTGATTATTGTCGCCTCGGCCGTGGCCTTGCTGTCCGGCTGCGCGTCGCCCAACCCTTATGACAATCAGGGCCAGGCTGATAGCGGTTCCACCGGCATGAGCAAAACCGCCAAATACGGTGGCCTCGGTGCGCTGGCCGGAGCCTTGGCCGGTGCTGCCATCGATCACAACAGCCGTGGCAAAGGGGCGCTGATCGGTGCCGCTGTCGTCGGTGCTTCTGCCGCCGGTTATGGTTACTACGCTGACCAGCAAGAGAAAAAATTGCGCGCCAGCATGGCCAATACCGGTGTGGAAGTTCAGCGTGAAGGCGATCAGATCAAGCTGATCATGCCGGGTAACATTACCTTCGCCACCGACTCGGCGAACATTGCTTCGAGCTTCTACCAGCCGCTGAACAACCTTGCCGGCTCGTTGAAGGAATTCAACCAGAACCAGATCGAAATCGTCGGCTACACCGACAGCACTGGCAGCCGCCAGCACAACATGGACCTTTCTCAGCGCCGCGCGCAGAGCGTGGCGACTTACCTGACCTCGCAAGGTGTCAGTGGAGCCAACCTGAGCGCCCGCGGTGCCGGCCCGGACAATCCGGTGGCGAGCAACGGCGATGTCAACGGCCGCGCGCAGAACCGTCGCGTCGAAGTGAATCTGAAAGCTATTCCGGGTCAGCAGTACGGTGGCCAGCAGCAAGGCAACGTTCAGCAATACCCATAACAACGCTATACCCCAATGTGGGAGCGGGCTTGCTCGCGAAGGCGGGTTAACATTCAGCATCATCGTTGACTGTTGTGCCGCTTTCGCGAGCAAGCCCGCTCCCACATTGGGAGTTGTGTTTCTCCTTCCTGTGCTAGTTCGCCTCTCTCACCGCACTGAGAAACGCGCAAGTACGCTCCTGCTGCGGATGTTCAAAAATCTGCGCCGGTGTGCCCTGTTCGTGGATCTGCCCTTTGAAAAAGAAGCACACGCGATCGGCAAACTCCCTGGCGAAGCCCATCTGGTGCGTGACCATCAGCATGGTCAGGTTATGTTCGGTGCCGAGCTTGCGGATCACGTTAAGCACTTCACCGCACAGCTCCGGATCCAGTGCCGAGGTCACTTCGTCAAACAGCATGACCTTCGGGCGCATCGCCAGCGCCCGTGCAATCGCCACCCGTTGTTGCTGCCCGCCGGAGAGCTGCGACGGGTAATGCCCGAGCTTGCTGCCCAATCCCACCAGTTCCAGCAAATCCGCTGCGCGTTCGCGTGCTTCAGCGGGCTTCATGCCGAGGACTTGCACCGGCGCCTCGATCACGTTCTGCAGCGCCGTCATGTGCGGAAACAGATTAAAACTCTGGAACACCATGCCGATCTTGCCGCGCACGCGGCGGATGTGTCGGTCATTGGCCGGCACCAGCACTCCGTTGCGATTGTGCATGTGCGTCAGCAGATCGTCTTCGATGCGGATCAGCCCGTCGTCAATGCCTTCCAGCGTCATCAACACGCGCAGCAGCGTCGACTTGCCTGAGCCGCTGGGCCCGATGATCGCGACTTTTTCGCCGGGTATGACGTCCAGATTCAAATGATCGAGCACGGTGAAGTTGCCGTAGCTTTTGGTGACGTCCTGAAAGCTGACAATCGGCTTGACTGCCGGGTTTGCCTGCATGGCGCTGGTCTCCTGCGAATGCAGCGGAGTTGGAAGGCCCGGCCGGGAGAGATCACTGGGTGTCGAGAATGTAGAAGTCATTAGTGTGCCTCCAGACGCACTTCGAGGCGCCGTACCAGATAAGCCAAAGCGATGCTCAAGGCGAGGAAAAACAGACCGACCATGGTGATCGGCTCTAAATAGCGGAAATTCTCGGAGCCAATGTTTTTCGCCTGCTGCATGATTTCCACCACGGTGATGGCCGACAGCACCGGCGTGTCCTTGAGCATCGCCACCAGGTAGTTGCCCAACGGCGGCAGGATCGGCCGCAGCGCCTGGGGCAGGATGATGTTGCGATACGCGCTGAACGGGGCAATGTTCAGCGCCGTAACAGCTTCCCACTGCGCGCGCGGCACCGCGTCGAGGCCGCCGCGGTAAACTTCGGCGATGTAACAGGCGTAATGCAGGCCGATGCCGAGAATCCCCACTTGCATGGCGCTCATGCTCACGCCGTAGTTGGGCAGCACGTAGTAGAGGAAATACACCTGAATCAGCAGTGGCGTGCTGCGGATGAACTCGATCAGCCCAGTGGCAGGCCATGACAACCACAGCCTGCGACTGCGTCGACCAATCGCCAGAAACAGACCGAGCACAATGGCGATCAAAAAACCGATCAGGGTAATACCCACGGTGTTGAGTG
>NZ_CABVGX010000097.1 GCF_902497625.1 Pseudomonas fluorescens
AAACAAAATGAAGGGGAATAAGGAAAACAGCATTTGATACGCCAACGCCGACGCGTAAGTCGACATCTCGTCGTTAACAAACTCTTTGACGGTGCGCACCATCACCCGGGTGATGGGCATACCTTTCATGTCCGGGAAAATCATGAGCGTCTCCTTTCGCCGCAAATCGGTAGAAGTCGTGGCGACTCAGGGGCCGTTTTTACATCAAAGTAGCCTAAGTGGCGACTCTGAAACACTGTGCTTGTTTCATACCCGTCAGGCTGACACAAAAACGGCCATCCGCAGATGGCCGTTTCGGTCGCGCACAAAGCCACAATTACGCTTTGTCGACGCCTTTCTTGACGGCGTCTTTGGCGTTGCCCACCGCTTGCTGAGCTTCGCCTTTCTTTTCCTGGACCACACCTTCGGCGCGCATTTTGTCGTTATCGGTAGCCTTGCCGACGCCTTGCTTGACGTTGCCGACTGCTTCGTTGGCCATGCCTTTTACTTTATCGCCAGTGCTGCTCATGGTGTTTCTCCTGTGAACAATTGAACGAGGTAAGTGGTTACACAAAGATTGACCGGGCCGACTTGCATGGAGTTTCATTTTTTTTTCGAGCGCTTTTCATCGGCCAACGCAGTCGGGGCTTTATGTTTGCGCGACAACCCCCGAGAATGCGCCATGTATTCAGGCCTCTGGCGCTGAAGATCCAATACTGTAGGAATGTTATGAAACTCGATAAAAAGCAGGCCATTGCCCGCAGAAACCAGGAGCTCGGCGGTGCTGTGCTTGGCGTCAATAACTGCCATTTCACCGAATTGAACCGCAACCGCAATATTTGGTGGTTCGACCTTCCGGTAGCGCGTCTGGCGATTGGTCAGTACGAATGGATTCACCTGCTGATGCATACTCCGGATACCGACGAACTGCTGCACCTGAAGGTGCCGACGGTGTTCCTGCGCGAGAAGCTTGAAGGTCTGGTCGTGCGTAATGAGGGTAAGCGCAAAGCTGCGCTGAGCCTGGAACTGAGCGCAGACAAGGATTCATATCTGCAAGACATGCGTCCGGCGGGGACGAACGTCAATTTCGCGCAGTTTCGGTTGTAATTCATTGTCTGTGTGACGGGCCTGCGGTAAGGGATACCGCCTGTGGCTAGCCTACTATTTGTGGCGAGGGGGTTTAGCGAAACGTCGCACCGCCCCGTTTGGCTGCGCAGCAGTCGTTAGATGGCGATCGCGACATCCCTGGGGGAAGTGGGTTAAGGGTTATTGGTTATGGGGCTGCTGCGAAGCCCAACGGGGGCAAGCCCCCTCGCCACAAAAGCCGTGGAACCGCCTGTTACTCCCACATTCAAAGAGACCCCGCACCGATGAACAATGCTCTGAACCAGTTGCAGCCCTACCCGTTCGAGAAGCTCCGCGCCCTGCTCGGCAGTGTCACGCCTAACCCGGACAAGCGCCCGATCGCACTGTCCATCGGCGAGCCGAAGCACCGTTCGCCAGGCTTCGTCGCCGAAGCGTTGGCGAGCAATCTGGATCAGATGGCCGTCTACCCGACCACCCTCGGCGTTCCGGCTTTGCGCGAAGCCATTGCCGCCTGGTGCGAACGTCGTTTCGATGTACCCACTGGCTGGCTCGATCCGGCGCGCAATGTGCTGCCGGTCAACGGCACGCGTGAAGCGCTGTTCGCCTTCACTCAAACCGTGGTCAACCGGGGCGATGACGCGCTGGTGGTCAGCCCCAATCCCTTCTATCAGATCTACGAAGGTGCGGCCTTCCTTGCCGGGGCCAAACCGCACTACCTGCCGTGCCTGGATGAAAACGGCTTCAACCCGGATTTCGACGCCGTTTCGCCAGACATCTGGAAGCGTTGCCAGATCCTGTTCCTCTGCTCGCCCGGCAACCCGACAGGCGCGCTGATTCCGGTCGAAACCCTGAAAAAACTCATCGCGCTGGCTGATGAGTTCGACTTCGTGATCGCCGCTGACGAATGCTATAGCGAGCTGTACTTCGACGAACAAACGCCGCCGCCGGGTCTGCTCAGCGCCTGCGTGGAACTGGGTCGCAAAGACTTCAAGCGTTGCGTGGTTTTTCACAGCCTGTCCAAGCGTTCCAATCTGCCGGGCCTGCGCTCGGGGTTCGTCGCCGGCGATGCCGATATTCTCAAAGGCTTCCTGCTTTACCGCACTTACCATGGCTGTGCGATGCCGGTGCAGACGCAACTGGCCAGCGTGGCCGCGTGGAATGACGAAGCTCACGTGCGCGCCAACCGCGACCTGTACCGTGAAAAATACGATGCTGTTCTGGAAATTCTCGGCCCGGTCATGGACGTGCAGCGACCGGACGGTGGCTTCTATCTGTGGCCGAATGTAAATGGCGATGACGAAGCGTTCTGCCGTGATCTGTTTGTTCAACAGCACGTGACCGTGGTGCCGGGGTCTTACCTGTCCCGCGAAGTTGACGGTTTTAACCCCGGTGCCGGCCGCGTGCGCCTGGCGCTGGTTGCACCGTTGGCGGAATGTGTTGAGGCCGCCGAGCGCATTCGGGACTTCGTTCAGCGCCGCAAGTAACCCTCATTGCGGTCACCAGAGTCACTTCACCTGTCCCAGGTTGGCTTCGCTCAGGTCCAGATCCGCAAGGACTTCCCTGAGCACGTCATCACCGATCTGGTGAAGTCGACTGAGTTTGTATAACTCCAGGCGTTGCGCTCGCAGCGCCTTGAGTCGCAGGCGCCGTTCCAGCAAATCCATCTGGAATGCCAGCGCCTGGGCTTCAGCCGAATCGTTGAATACTTCCAGCTGATGGCGATATTCGGACATGATCCGACCCTTGAGTTCAGTGGCCAACGCGGCCTCGGCGGCATCCTGGGGTTTGGCCTCCTCGGCTTCCAGTGCATGAATCGCAGCTTCGGCAGTCTTGCGCCAGGCATCGCGCACTTCGCCGCGGCGCTGGTCGTCCGGGCTTTTTTGGATGCCACGCAA
>NZ_CABVGX010000098.1 GCF_902497625.1 Pseudomonas fluorescens
CTCGACGAACCGACCAACCACCTGGACATCAACACCATCCGCTGGCTGGAAAATATCCTGACCCAGCGTTCCAGCCTGATGATCATCATCTCCCACGACCGTCACTTCCTGAACAGCGTGTGCACCCACATGGCTGACCTGGATTACGGCGAACTGCGTCTGTTCCCGGGCAACTACGATGAGTACATGACCGTGGCGACCCAGTCCCGCGAGCAGCTGCTGTCGGATAACGCCAAGAAGAAAGCGCAGATTTCCGAACTGCAATCGTTCGTCAGCCGCTTCTCGGCCAACGCCTCGAAAGCCAAGCAGGCCACCTCCCGCGCCAAGGCGATCGACAAGATCCAGCTGGCCGAGGTCAAGCCTTCGAGTCGTGTGAGCCCGTTCATCCGCTTCGAACAAACCAAGAAGCTGCACCGTCAGGCGGTCATCGTCGAGCGCATGGCCAAAGGCTTTGACGGCAAGACGTTGTTCAAGGATTTCAGCTTCCAGGTTGAAGCTGGCGAGCGCGTGGCGATCATCGGTCCGAACGGTATCGGTAAAACCACCCTGCTGCGTACCCTGGTCAACGAACTGACTCCGGATGCCGGTACCGTCAAGTGGACCGACGCTGCGGAACTGGGTTATTACGCCCAAGACCACGCGCACGATTTCGAAGACGACTGCAACCTGTTCGACTGGATGGGCCAGTGGACCCAGGGTGGCGAACAAATCGTTCGCGGCACCTTGGGCCGCATGCTGTTCTCCAACGACGAGATTCTCAAATCGGTCAAGGTCATTTCCGGTGGTGAACAGGGTCGCATGCTGTTCGGCAAGCTGATCCTGCAAAAGCCGAACGTGCTGATCATGGACGAACCGACCAACCACCTGGACATGGAATCCATCGAAGCGCTGAACCTGGCGCTGGAAAACTACCCGGGCACGCTGATCTTCGTCAGCCACGACCGTGAATTCGTATCGTCCCTGGCCACCCGCATCATCGAGCTGAGCCCAAGCGGCGTGATTGACTTCAGCGGTACGTATGACGATTACCTGCGTAGCCAAGGGGTGGTGTTTTAAGGGCAGCGGTTAGTTTCAGGCTGCAAGCTGCAAGTTAAAGCCCTGTCGTGTGACGGGGCTTTTTATTGGCTGAAGATCAAGAGATCGCAGCCTTCGGCAGCTCCTGTAGGGTTACGCATTCCAGCGTAGGCGCTGCCGAAGGCTGCGATCTTTTCAAGCTCACCTACATTTACTACAGCACCACAGATCACTTCCCCCCAACGAAGCCCTCGGCTAAGGTGCGCGGCTTCCAATTCCCACTTCGCTCGAAAGGCCCGGCATGACCGAACAACATGACAACCCGCTGCACGGCGTGACGCTTGAGCAGATTCTCAACGCCCTGGTTGAACATTACGAATGGTCGGGGCTGGCCGAGCGCATCGATATCCGCTGCTTCAAGAGCGACCCCAGCGTCAAGTCGAGCCTGACCTTTTTGCGCAAAACCCCGTGGGCACGGGAAAAAGTCGAGCGCCTGTACGTCAAGTTGATGCGCACCAAGCGACCGGTCTGAGCGTGCTCGTCCAGTCGGCGGCGCGTCGTCCTTTTGTCGCTGTGGCGGCCTTTCTCGCCTGGGCGGGACTGGTCATTCAGCTGTATCTGGTACTGTATTCGCGCTGGAGTATCGAGGCGAGCCTGCTGGGTGGGCTGATGAGTTTTTTCAGCTATTTCACCGTACTGACCAACACGCTGGTGGCCACGGTGTTCAGCTTCGAGCTCACGTCCCGTCAGTCAGCCGCGCGACGCGGGTTTTTGCAGCCCTCGGTCAGCAGTGGCGTTGCCGTCAGTATCGCTGTGGTCGGCCTCGCCTATAACGTGTTGCTGCGTCACCTTTGGCATCCGGAAGGCTGGCAGCGGTTGGCTGATGAATTGATGCACGTTGTCACCCCGCTGCTGTTTCTGGGCTATTGGTGGTTGTGCGTGCCCAAAGGCCTGTTACGCATTCGGCATATCGCGCTGTGGGCGATTTATCCGCTGGTGTATTTCGCCTATTCAATGGTGCGCGGTCATGAATTGGCGGTTTATCCGTACCCGTTCATTGATGTCGACAAGCTGGGTTATCCACAGGTGTTTATCAATGCGCTGGGCTTGCTGGTGGGGTTTATATTGATTGCGTTGGCGCTGATCGGGCTGGATCGATGGCAGGGCAGGCGGGTTAACCAGGCGCAACGGTAGCGAGCCAGCGATGAGCCCCAAGCCCACCGCCAGTCTGTGCTTAGCCAAAATGCCCGTGGCAGCAGGCGCGAAGGTCTCTCACTCCTCGTCGCTGCCATCCAGCCGCCAATACCCGGCCGCTTTGACAAATTGCTCATCCAGCCCGTGCTCATCGAGCAACACTCGCCGAATCTGCCGCGACACTTTGCTTTCGGTCGCTACCCACGCGTACAAATTGCCAGTCGGAATCTGCACCTGGCGCACCGTGGTCAGCAGGTGATCTTTACCGCCCTCGCGCAGTACCCAGATCACATCGATTTCAGCAGCGCTGTTGAGCACTTGTTGCTCCTTGCCGTTTTCCACCTCGATAATCACCAACGCCCGACGATTACCCGCCAGGCCTTCCAGCCGACGAGCGATTGCGGGCAAGGCGGTTTCGTCGCCGATCAGCAGATAACTGTCGAAGATGTCCGGCACGATCATCGAACCGCGTGGCCCGCCAATGTGCAGGAATTGCCCGGGTGTGGCCTGTTCGGCCCAAGTCGAAGCAGGGCCATCGCCGTGCAGCACGAAGTCGATGTCCAGCTCGAGTGTTGCCAGGTCGTAGCGCCTCGGCGTGTAGTCGCGCATCGCCGGTTTCGGCCCGTCATCCTTGCCCGCGCCCAGGACCAAGGTCTCCAACGCTGCCTGCTCCGCCGCGTTCTGCGGGAACAGC
>NZ_CABVGX010000099.1 GCF_902497625.1 Pseudomonas fluorescens
GGCTGCGTCCGGCGGCGCAGCCGTCGTAAAGCCGGCATGCGCGGTCTATCTGCGAAAACGCGGTGCCTGATTTGGCGACGGCTGCGCCGCCGGACGCAGCCTCGCAGGCTCGACAGCTGCTACACGAATCGCTGCAGCAGAGAGCGGGTTATTCCGTAGCCGTTCCGCCGCCGGCGGTGACGACTTGCACACTCATGCGTGGCGTTGCCAAATCAAAGCCTGCTTCGTCCAGGTGACGTTTCAGCGACAGGTTGAAAGCACGGGACACTTCCCACTGCTTGATCGGTGCAGTCTTGAAGCGGGCGCGCAGGATCGCGTTGCCTGATTCGAAACTCTCGACACCCTGAATCTCCAGCGGCGACCAGATGTTGCGCCGCTGAAGAGGATCGGTGCGCATTTTCTGGCCGACTTCGCGCATCAGTTTGATCGCGTTATCGATGTCCATGTTCGCTGGCACCGCCACCCGGAATATCGCGTAGCCGAATTCCCGTGAGTAGTTTTTGATGCTTTTGATTTCGCTGAAGGGAATGGTGTGGACAATGCCATCGATGTCGCGCAGGCGCACAGTGCGGATGGTCAGGCCTTCGACGGTACCGAGGTGGCCGCCGACGTCGACATAATCGTCGATGGCCAGAGAATCTTCGATGATGATGAACAACCCGGTGATCAGGTCGGCGACCAGCGACTGCGCGCCGAAACCAATGGCCAGGCCGATTACACCGGCACCGGCGAGCAGTGGCGTGACGTTCATGCCCATGTTGGCCAGCGCGACGATCAGCGCGATGATGAAAATCGCCACGAACAGCACGTTGCGGATCAACGGCATCATCGTCTGCGCGCGGGCATTCGCCAGGCCTTTGCGCGAGCGGGTGAGGGCGTGGTGCACGGCAGTGTCACTCAGAATCCACACCAGCCAGGCGAAGATCAGTGTGCCGGCGAGACCGAACAGTTTGACGCTGATCTCATGCCCGTCACCCTCGGTAAAAGCGATCAGCGACATGCCCCACACCCGCAACCCCAGCTCAACGAACACCAGCCAGACCAATAGGTGGGCGAGGGTATAGAAGAAGCTTTTCAAGCGATCCGAGTACAGCGCGTGGCGTTTTACCCCGCGTTGCGGGCGCAGCGAATGGCGGCGTACCAATCCGTTGATGACCATGCACAAAACCAGCAGCACGGTGCAGATCAGCGACTGGCGCAGCGCCGTGCTGGTGTCGCCGGCCGAAACGAATGTGGCGAACAGCGAGATTGCCACCAGCACCAGCGCTGGCACGTACCAGAAGGTCCCGAGAATATCGATCGTGTCGCTGAGCGCACGACGGGTCAGGCGCCGGGACAGCGGCTGGTTGCGGATCAGGTGCGCGATCGGCCGGCGAAAGCGCAGGATGAACAGCCCGGTCGACAGGGCTGCCAGCACGTTGGCGATGGTCGCAGCAGTGTGGGCCAGATGAGTGCCTAGGCTGGTCACCAGGCGCGGGTCGCTCAAGGCCTCACCGAAGGCGGCGAAACTGCCAATCAGCCAGAGCGGGCGAAAGGCTTGATGGCGCAGGATGTACAAGGCGCGGTGGCGGTGCGGACCGTCGAGCACGGAGAATGCGATCACGCATATCGCCGAAAAGCACGTTCCTACCACCAGCGCATAGGCCAACACCATCGCCAGGCTTTTGCCCAGGGACGAGGGCAGCGCGTAACTCATGTAAACGGTGATCACCAAGGCAATCAGCCACGGTCCGAGCTTGCGCAACGCAAAGCGCAACATGTCGAGCGCCTTGGGGTGCTGCGGCAGTTCTTCGGTCAGACCGAAGCGCATCCGCACCCGGTGGCCTAGCCAGATCAGCGCCGCCGCCAGCAGGCTCCAGACCATCAGGATCATGGCGAAGCCAAAGATGATCGGCAGCCATTCGTTGGCCGGCAGTATCAGCGTTGCGAGCTCGTCCTCGGCCAGTCTGAATTCCTGCGTCCAGCGAGTCAGCGGACTGTCCGCCCCGGAGAACTGCTTCTCGAAACTGGCCAGTGTGCCGCCGATCAGGCCGAGCACACCTTGTTCCGGTGTCGGTTGAGCTTGCGCTGTGGCGTCACGCAGTTTTTTCAGGTCGGTCAGTAACTGGGTGCGTTGCTGATCGTTCTCCAGCGATTTGATCACTTCGTCCAGAGATTGCCCCAGGGGTTGCTCGGCTTGCGGTTGGGTCTTGGCGCCGCCGTTGAGCAGGCCGGGCAAACCGACCGCTTGGGCAGGCGCTATTGGTAGCAGCGTCAGCAGGCAGAGAAAGAGAAAATACGGGAGGGCGGGAAAACGAGCGAACACTGGACGGTCAACCTCGGGGTAAGCGGATCGAACGAGTGTACGAGCCCGTCAAAATCAATGCGAGCCGGGCGGCGATTATTCGTTGAGTTTGGCGAGGATCTTGAACACCACGGTGCCGAGGATGGTGAGCATGCCGATCCACATCGCGAAGATCCCGGCGTTCTTGTCGCGGAAGTTGTAACCGATCGCCAGCAGGATCATCCCGGTGAGGATCGGGATCAGCATGGCGTTGAAGGATTGCGGCGAGATCATGGGCGACTGCCTTGTCGGAGGGGGTGTTGGAAGTCTAGGTGGGTTTTGCCGGGCTTGGGTGATACGGGTTGAAAATGCGTCAAGAGTGAAGCGCAATATCCGTGGCAGGAAGCTCCTGTGGTGAAGGGGCTTTTTGTGGTGAGGGGGCTTCAGTGGTGAGGGGGCTTCAGTGGCCAGTAGGCTTCCGTGGTGAGTGGGCTTCCGTGGTGAGTCGGCTTTTGTGGTGAGGGGGCTTGCCCCCGTTGGGCTGCGCAGCAGCCCCAAAATAACCGTGAAGCTTCAGGCAGTTCGCATTTACTCGCTTGGCGACTGCTGCGCAGCCCAACGGG
>NZ_CABVGX010000100.1 GCF_902497625.1 Pseudomonas fluorescens
CTCGATTTCCCGCGTCAGTGCCGGGGCCAGATCGGCGCGTTTCAAGCCGACAAAATCCAACAGCGAATCCACCGCGCCTTTGCGGAACACGCGGCCCTGATAATCCACGCCGGACAAACGCGTCTCGGCACTGAACGGCACGCCGGTCAGCAACTCGGCGGCAGGCTCAGGTTGCGGATGCAGACTGCGCAAAAACTCGACGATGGATTTGCCTTCCGCCGTGTCATCGGCCAGCGATGCAAACAGCGCACCTTCGGCCAGTTGCATGGCGCTGACGCCGGGCGCGGCATACACCGCCGTGCACCGACGGTTGCCGAACGTGATGGTGCCGGTCTTGTCCAGCAACAACACGTGCACATCCCCCGCCGCTTCCACCGCGCGACCGGATTTGGCAATCACGTTGAGGCGCACCAGGCGGTCCATCCCGGCAATCCCGATGGCCGATAACAAACCACCAATCGTCGTCGGAATCAGCGTGACCAATAACGCCACGAGGAACACCAGCGGCAGGCTGCCGTTGGCAAAATGCGCGAACGGTTGCAGGGTGACGACCACCAGCAGAAAGATCAGGGTCAGGCCGATCAGCAGAATATCCAGCGCCACTTCGTTCGGGGTCTTCTGGCGTTTGGCACCTTCGACCAGGGCGATCATGCGATCGAGTGTCGACTCGCCGGGATTACTGGTGATCCGCACCATCAGCCAATCGGAGACCAAGCGGGTGTTGCCGGTGACCGCCGAGCGATCGCCACCGGACTCACGAATCACCGGCGCCGATTCACCGGTAATCGCCGCTTCGTTGACCGCCGCGATGCCCTCGATCACTTCGCCGTCACCGGGGATCATTTCCCCCGCCGCGACGCGCACCACATCACCTTTGCGCAGGCTGGCGGCCGGGACGATCTGGAACGTGCCGTCAGCGGCTTTTCGGCGAGCGCTGAGGCCTTCGCTGCCGGCCTTGAGACTGTCAGCGCGAGCTTTACCGCGCCCCTCAGCCAGAGCCTCGGCAAAGTTGGCAAAGAGCACGGTGAACCACAGCCACAGGGCGATTTGCGCGGCGACAAAGGTTGGCACCGCAGGGTCGGGAATAAAGCACAGCACGGTGGTGAAAATGGCGGTCAGCTCAACCACCAGCATCACCGGCGAACGCTTCAGCTGGCGCGGGTCGAGCTTGACGAACGCTTGCAACAACGCCGGTCGCCACAGCGCCGAGATAGCGGTCTTCGGTTGTTCCGGTGCCTTCGCGGCAGCCGGTTTACTTGCGGGCATGTTCAATGTTCTGCTCCTAAAAAGAGAACTGAAATCCAGTACCAATCAGCCATGCGCTAATCCGAACTCTGTAGCAGCTGGCGCAGCCTGCGTCCGGCTGCGTCCGGCTGCTCCAGAGCGCGGGATTTGTCTGACTGATTGGCATCAGGCTCAGAAACCCAGGCTCAAATGTTCAGCAATCGGACCGAGCGCCAGTGCCGGCAGGAAGGTCAAACCGCCCACCAGCAAAATGGTCACGGTCAGCAACGTCACGAACAACGGGCCATGGGTGGGGAAACTGTTCGGGCTGATCGGCGCGGCTTTCTTCATCGCCAGGCTGCCGGCCAGCGCCAGCACCGGCAGGATGTAGCCGAAACGGCCGAGCAACATGCCGAACCCGAGCATCAGGTTGTGAAACGCGGTGTTGGCACCGAAGCCGCCGAACGCCGAGCCGTTGTTGGCGCTGGCCGAGGTGTAGGCGTACAGCAACTGACTGAAACCGTGCGCGCCGGGGTTGCTCACCGATGCCACCGGGCCCGGCAGGCTGGCGGCAATTGCGCCGAATACCAATACGCCCATGGGCATCACCAGCAGCGTCACCACGAGCAACTGCACTTCCCTGGCCTGGAGTTTCTTGCCGAGGTATTCCGGGGTGCGGCCGATCATCAAGCCGGCGAGGAACACCGCGATCAGCACATTGAGCAACATGCCGTAGAGCCCCGCGCCGACGCCGCCGAAGATCACTTCGCCAACCATCATGTTGACCATCGCCACCATGCCGCTCAGCGGATTAAGGCTGTCGTGCATGGCGTTGACCGAGCCGTTCGATGCAGCGGTGGTAGTCACCGACCAGAGCACGGTGGCCGTGGTGCCGAAGCGCACTTCCTTGCCTTCCAGCGGCGCGGTCTGTTCGACGGCGGCGTTGTTCAGGGTCGGGTTCGGTTGATATTCGGCCCACAACGAAGTGGCGCCGCCGATCAGGAACAGCGCGAGCATGCAGGCGATGATCGCGCGGCTCTGACGCAGGTCTTTGACGTAATGACCAAAAGTGAACACCAGCGCGGCCGGGATCAGAATGATCGAAGCCATCTCGAACAGATTGCTCCAGGCAGTCGGGTTCTCGAACGGGTGCGCCGAGTTGACGCCGAAGAAACCGCCACCGTTGGTGCCCAGTTGCTTGATCGCAATCTGGCTGGCAGCCGGGCCTAGCGGGATCACCTGATCGACACCTTGCATCGTCACGGCATTCACATACTGCGCGAAAGTTTGCGGCACGCCCTGCCAGACGAGGTACAGCGCCAGCAACAGGCACAGCGGCAACAATCCGTAGAGTGTGGCGCGGGTCATGTCGACCCAGAAGTTGCCGAGGGTGCGGCTGGATTTGCGCCCGATGCCGCGACACAGCGCGACCAGCACGGCCAGGCCGGTGGCGGCGCTGACGAAGTTCTGCACGGTCAGGCCGACCATTTGGCTGAGGTAGCTGAGCGTGGCTTCGCCGCTGTACGACTGCCAGTTGGTGTTGGTCATGAAGCTGACGGCGGTGTTGAACGCTTGCGTCCACTCCTGGCCCGGCAGGTTCTGCGGGTTGAGCGGCAGGTAGTTCTGCAACAGCAGGAT
>NZ_CABVGX010000101.1 GCF_902497625.1 Pseudomonas fluorescens
TCACCGCGAAGATGCTCGACTCGGCAAACACCGCGATGCCGATGGGCAAACCAATGCTCAGCAGACGCTTGATCACCGTCCATTGCGGCCAGTCGAAACGGCTGAACAGTTGACTCGACTGATACACCGGCGCCCAGCGTTCCCATCCCGCCATGCCCAGCGCCATCACCCACATGACAATGGCCGTCGCCCAGCCGCAACCGACGCCGCCCATGGCCGGCACGCCAAAATGGCCATAAATGAAAATGTAGTTAAGCGGAATATTCAGCGCCAGCCCGCACAGGCCAAGGACCATCGCCGGCCGCGTGCGCCCGAGCCCGTCACTGAAGCAGCGCAGTACATGATAAATCGCCACCGCCGGCAAGCCGCTGGCGATGCCGTGCAGGTATTGCATGCAGGGGCCGATCAGTTCGGGATCGACGTTCATGATGTGCAGAATCGGCTCGGCGCCAAGCAACATGGCGGTCGCCAGCACGCCCACGACCAGCGCCAGCCACAGGGCCTGGCGCACGATCGGACCAATCTCGCTGTGGGTGCCGGCACCGAAGCGCTGGGCGACTTTCGGCGTGGTCGCCAGCAGCGTGCCGGTCATCAATAGAAATACCGGCACCCAGATCGAGTTGCCCAGGGCCACCGCCGCCAGATCGCGCGGCCCGACTCGGCCGGCCATCACTGCGTCGACGAAACCCATCGCGGTCGTCGCCAGCTGCGCAACCATGATCGGTAGCGCCAGGCCGAGCAGGTTTTTCAGCTCCAGGCGAACCCGGGCAGGGCGGGTGAGGGGGGCGGCGTCAGAGCGTTCGGTCACGGAATTCAAGGGCAGAGCGTCCAGAAAAATTTATGCACAAAGGCGGCGCATTCTACGCCTTGACGCATCGGTCAGGAAAAGACCTGTGTTAGCGATTTGTAATCACCTTCGAACGTGTCTCGACCCCTGTGGCGAGGGGACTTGTCCCCGTCGGGCTGCGAAGCAGTCCCCTCCCATGCGAGCGACCCGGTTTCAATAGATACACCTGAGGGCTGCTTCGCAGCCCAACGGGGACAAGTCCCCTCGCCACAACAAGTCCCCCCGCCACAAAAGCTTGCGCCCGCATTTGTCTGTGGAAATCCTTGAATGAAACGTCTACTCGGCACCTTCGCCCTGCTCTCCCTGCTGGCCGGTTGCGCCAGCACGGACATCATCGACCCCCACGGTTACAACAAGACCGGCACCGCCTCCTATTACGGCGCCAAACACCATGGCAAACGCACGGCCAGTGGCGAGCGTTTCAACAAGAATGCCTTGACCGCCGCCCACCGCCAGTTGCCATTCGGCACCCGGGTGAAGGTCACCAATCTGAATAACGACAGGTCCTGCGTGGTGCGCATCAACGACCGCGGGCCGCATACTCGCGGACGGCTGATCGATGTTTCCCACGAAGCCGCCGAACAACTGGGTATGCTCAGAAGCGGCACCGCACGGGTTCGCGTGCAAGCCCTCGATTAACCCATGGAGCCCCGACTATTTTCGGACTTGCCGATTTACCCCTGATCAGCGTGATCGAGTTGCTCGGCGGCTTGCTGTTACTGATTGCCGGCGCCGAACTGATGGTACGCGGCGCTGTGCGCCTGGCCGCGCGCCTGCACGTGCGGCCGCTGATCATCGGTCTGACGATTGTCGCCTTGGGCAGCAGCGCGCCGCAGATGGCGGTCAGTCTGCAAGCCACACTGGCCCATAACGCGGACATCGCGGTCGGCAGCGTGATCGGCAGCAGCATTTTCAACATCCTCGTCACGCTGGGGCTCTCGGCGTTGATCATCCCGCTGCGGGTGTCGCGAGAATTGGTGCGACTGGATATCCCGCTGATGATCGGCGCCAGCCTGTTGGTGTTCGTGCTGGCCTGGAATGAGGAGCTGACGCGCACCGACGGCATGCTGTTACTGACAGCGCTGGTGTTGTATCTCGGTTTACTCCTGCGCCAGTCGCAGCACTCGTCGCGGCCGCCGTCTCACGATGAAAAGCGGCAAATACCGTGGTTGCGCAGCCTGTTGACGATCGTTGTGGGGCTGGCGATGCTGGTATACGCCGGGCATTTGCTGCTGGGTGCGGCGGTGTCGGTCGCCTCCGATCTGGGTCTTTCGGAGCGGATCATCGGCCTGACAATCGTGGCGGTCAGTACCTCGTTGCCGGTACTGGCCACCTCGTTGATCGCGGCGTTGCGCGGGCAGCGGGATATCGCCGTGGGCAACGTGATCGGCAGCAATCTGTTCAACCTGCTGGGGGTGCTAGGGCTGACTGCACTGGTCGCGCCGTCACCGCTGTCGGTCTCGCCGAACGCGCTGGATTTCGACCTGCCCGTCATGCTCGGTGTCGCGGTATTGTGCCTGCCGGTGTTCTATTCCGGTTATCGGGTCACGCGCGCCGAAGGCTTACTGTTTCTGGGTCTGTATCTGGCGTATGGGCTGCACGTGGTGTCGTTCACCACCGGCATGCCGCTGGCGGGCAAGCTTGAACATTTGATGCTGTTTTTCGTCCTGCCGGCGCTGGTGGCCTTTCTGCTGTTTACATCGCTGCGCGCCTGGCGTCGCCAACACCACAAAAGAGAATCGCCATGACCGACAATAAAAAACCCGGGGTTGAAGTCCGTCGCCAAGTGATGGGCGATGCTTTTGTCGATCGCGCCTTGGGCAATGCCACCGAATTCACACAGCCATTGCAGGATTGGGTAAACGAGCACGCGTGGGGCAGCGTATGGAATCGCGAAGGCCTGGAGCTGAAAACCCGCAGCCTGATCACCCTCGCCGCGCTGACCGCGTTGAAGTGCCCTCAGGAACTGAAA
>NZ_CABVGX010000102.1 GCF_902497625.1 Pseudomonas fluorescens
ACGCATCCAGACACTGTGGGAGTGAGCCTGCTCGCGATGGCGTCAAGCCGGCCAACAGTGATGTTGAATGTGCTGGCCTCTTCGCGAGCAGGCTCGCTCCCACAATGGGCATAGTCGAATCCGAACTGGAGTATGCATCCAGACACTGTGGGAGTGAGCCCCCACAATAGGCATAGCCGAATCCGAACTGGAGGACGCATCCAGACACTGTGGGAGTGAGCCCCCACAATAGGCATAGTCGAATCCGAACTGGAGTATGCATCCAGACACTGTGGGAGTGAGCCCCCATAATAGGCATAGCCGAATCCGAACTGGAGTACGCTCCCACAGGGTTTGTATTGTGGTTGAAATGAAGATTTTAGAGCAGATGCTGGGAGATCAATTTGGAGATCTCGACCATTGAGGTCCTGCCAGTGAACTCGAACTTCACTCGACCCAGCGACGAGAAATAGATCTCGAGCTCGGAATCCAGATCAAACGTGCCGGACGTTTCGACCGAGTACGCCACGATGTTTTTGTACGGCAACGAGGTGAAATCCTTCTTGCTGCCGGTCAGGCCCTGCACGTTGACCGCGATGATGCGTTTGTTGGTAAACACGACGCCGTCGCGCATGGATTTGTAGGAGTCGATGACTTGCTCGCCATCCAGCAACAGTGCGGTGACGCGCTCTGCATATTCGTCGTTCTGCTTGAGCTTGAAAAAGCCTTTGTTGTTGAAATCAATCATCTGTAATTCCCTGTTTTCAAATGAACAGCTAAGCCGAATGCACGGGCAGTACCACCAGCGCTTCCAGGCCAACGATTGAGCGATTACGCAGCGTTAGTTCGCCGCCATGTTCCAACACAATCGCACGTGCTGCGGATAATCCCAAACCCACACCGCCGGTGCTTTTGTTTCGCGAGCCTTCCATGCGGAAGAACGGTGCGAACACCTGTTCGAGGCTGTCTTGCGCAATTCCCGGCCCGCAATCCAGTACTTTGATCCGCACTTCCCCCGCCGAGGGAAACAGTTCGACAGCCGGTTCGGTGGCGTACTTGATCGCGTTATCCAGCAGATTGGTCATCACGCGCTTGAGCCCGGACGGCCGCCCGAAATACACCAGTCGCGCGGGCCCTTCAAACGCAATGTCGGCACCTTGATCACGGTAATCATCCAGCAACGTTTGCAGCAGTTCCGCCAAGTCAAAGTGCGTGGCCGGTTCCAGTCGCGCGTCGTCGCGGAAAAAATCGAGCGCCGAATTGATCATCGCCTGCATTTCATCCACGTCGCTGAAAAGGCGCTGCTGTTGCCCGGCATCTTCGATGAATTCGCCGCGCAGTCGCATTCGCGTCAACGGGGCGCGCAGGTCGTGGGAGATGGCGGCAAGCATTTGCGTGCGGTCGCGGATAAAGTGTTGCAGTTGGGCCTGCATGGCGTTGAAGGCAACGATCGCCTGACGGATTTCCTGCGGGCCGAGCGGCTCGATGGGTGGGGCGCGAAAGTCGACACCGAAACGCCGGGCGCCTTCGCTGAAGTGTTGCAGGGGCGTGGCGAGACGGCGTGTGGCAATCAGGGCGACCAGTGCAGTGGAAATCAGCGCCAGTAAAATGATGATCAGCACTCGCGGCGTTTCATCCAGGCCCCAGCTGCGGGTGGGCGGGGAGAAAATCAGCCACGAGCCATCGGTCAGCTCTATCAACAGCGCGTATCGCGCATCTGCCGCGGGCTCGGGCCAGTCACTGGGCTCGTAGGTTTCGATGCGTCGGTTCGCGGAATTGAGCAACGGCTGCAGAATTTTCGCGCCGTCCTCGGAAATCTGGTCCTCCACGGGGGGCAGATTCAGCCCCTGTCGATCACGGTGCCAACTGACGACAAAGCCCTCTTCGCTGGCGGCCAGGGTCAACTGGCCACGCAACGGAACCGGGGCCGCTTCGATGATGCGAGTGACGGCGGCAGCCTTTTCCAGCAAGCCGATTTCCGTCAGCGACGGACGCGCCCACACGCCCGCCAGCTGGATGAACAGGCCGTTGAGCACCAGCGAAATCAGCATTGCCAAGAGGATCGTCAAGGCGATCCAGCGCGCCACCGTGTCGCGGCGAATCCATTTCAGCCATCTCATCGCCGGGTCACGCTGGGGGTGAACAGATAGCCGCCGTTGCGCACGGTGCGAATCATCGCCGGGCGTTTGGTGTCGGACTCGAGCTTGCGCCGCAAGCGGCTGACCTGGACGTCGATGCTGCGATCAAACGCGTCGTGGCAGTGCCCACGCGCCAGGTCCAGCAGCTGCTCGCGGGTGAGGATGCGCTGGGGGTGCTCGACGAAGACCAACAGCAAATCGAATTCGCCGGCCGAGAGCGGGATCATCACGTTGTCTGGCGAGCGCAATTCGCGGCGGGTGACGTCCAGGTGCCAGTCAGCGAAGTCGATCAGCGGCCGGGGGCGTTCCTGCGCCAGCGGGCGGCGATCATCGACGCGGCGCAACACGGCACGCACGCGGGCCAGCAG
>NZ_CABVGX010000103.1 GCF_902497625.1 Pseudomonas fluorescens
CGCATCTTCATGCACGGCGGCGGCGCACATACCGCTGGACGCTTGTACAGCGAGCAACTGCTCGGACACTTGAACATTCCCTTGTGCCGCGACTGGCAACAGGCCGGCGCGGCGCTGGACAACGGCGGCCTGGCGTTCATGCCGCTGGTGGACTGGGCGCCGCAGTTGCAGCGCATGATCGATTTGCGCAATACCCTGGGCCTGCGTTCGCCGATCCATTCCCTGGCGCGGATTCTCAATCCGCTGGGCGCGCGCTGTGGCCTGCAAAGTATTTTCCACCCCGGCTATCAGGCCGTACATCGCGATGCCAGCGGCTTGCTCGGTGATACTGCCATTGTGGTCAAGGGTGACGGTGGCGAAATTGAAATCAACCCGGATGCCGCCAGCCACCTCTACGGCACCACTGGCGGCGAAAGCTGGGACGAGGAATGGCCGCAGATGTCGAGCCAGCGTCACGTTAAACCGGCCTCGCTGGACGTCGAGCATTTGAAAGCCGTATGGCGCGGCGATGTGGTGGACAGCTATCCGCAAATGGCCCTGATTTCGACCATGGCGCTAGCCCTGCGCGGTCTCGGGCAACCCCGTGCGCAAGCATTCGCCACCGCCCAGCAATACTGGGACGCACGAGACAAATCGATTTAACCGATCATAAGCCCCCAACCTTTGCACTATTTTATCGAACCTATGCGAATAGACTCTTCTCCAACGCTTATTGGTTGAGGAGTCCTGAACATGGGTTTGTTAGTTGAAGGTCGCTGGCATGACCAGTGGTACGAAAGCAGCAAAGACGGTGCATTCCAGCGTGAGCAAGCGCAGCGCCGCAATTGGGTGACCGCAGACGGCAAGCCAGGCCCGAGTGGTGTCGGCGGGTTCGCCGCCGAGGCCGGCCGCTATCACCTGTATGTATCACTCGCCTGTCCGTGGGCGCATCGCACGCTGATTCTGCGCAAACTCAAAGGCCTCGAAAGCCTGATCGATGTGTCTGTAGTCAGCTACTTGATGCTGGAAAACGGCTGGACGTTCGACCAATCCCACGGATCCAGTGGAGACAAGCTGGATGATCTGAGCTTCCTGCACCAGCGCTATACTGCCGACACCGCTGACTACACCGGCCGTGTCACCGTGCCAGTGCTCTGGGATAAGCAGCAGAATCGAATCGTCAGCAATGAATCCGCGGAAATCATCCGCATGTTCAACACCGCGTTCGACGCGCTCACCGGCAACAACCTGGACCTGTACCCGGCGCCGCTGCGTGATGAAATTGATGCGTTGAACGAGCAGATCTACCCGGCGGTCAACAACGGCGTGTATCGCGCCGGGTTTGCGACGTCGCAGCAGGCCTATGAAGAGGCGTTCGATGATGTATTCACCGAACTTGATCGGCTGGAAGCGGTGTTGGATGCCAAGCGTTACCTGGCGGGCGAATACCTGACCGAAGCCGACGTCCGCCTGTTCACCACCCTCATTCGTTTTGACGCGGTTTATCACGGCCACTTCAAATGCAACCTGCGGCGGATTGCCGACTACCCGAATCTGTCGAACTGGCTGCGCGAGATGTACCAGTGGCCAGGGATTGCCGAGACGGTGGACTTCACCCACATCAAGAATCATTACTACGGCAGTCACAAGACGATTAATCCGACAGGGATTGTGCCGAAAGGGCCGGAGCAGGATTTTGCGGCGCCGCATGATCGGGCGCGGTTGAATGGGAAAGGGATTTGGCGTAAGCCTGAATAACGATTTGAGTTTTGCGTTGGCTTTGAAGGCTTCTTCGCGGGCAGGCTCGCTCCCACAGGGTTCATGTGGCGTACTCCGTTTTCATGCAGGACACAAAACCCTTGTGGGAGCGAGCCTGCTCGCGAAAGGCGCAGCCGATTAACTCAAATCCAAATCGCATCCCACAACGGGTAGTCGCCAAGCTTCTCAACCAGCCCGGCCCGCAATGGGTTAGCCACAACATACTGGGCGACTTTTACCAGGTCTTCTTCACGACGTAGCGCTCGATCATGGAAGCCTTGCTGCCAAAGGCTAAGTTCACGCGCCGTGGCCTGATGCACCGCTTTGGTAATCAACGACTTCGTCTTTTGCATCAGTGCACTCAGCGAACCTTGCTGCAATTCGATCAGCCAATGAAAGTGATCAGGCATTACCACCCAGGCCAATGAGTTAGCAGCGCCCACGTCTTGCGCTGCACGAAATTGCTCGACGACTAATCTGCCCAGGGCGAAATCCTTGAAAACAGGTTCTCTACCGAGGGTGTTGGTGGTCAGCAGGTAAATACGATTTTTCTCAGAGTAACGCCCGAGGCGCAAACGATGCGAAGCAGATGGTTCAGGCATTCCTTTGCCTCTCTCATGGATGAATTCAGGGCAAGACTAGATCAATGAGCTGAAAACCGAGGTGCACACTTTTAGCTGGATGTGTCTGGGAGATTGCTTCGCGAGCAGGCTCGCTCCCACAGTGGA
>NZ_CABVGX010000104.1 GCF_902497625.1 Pseudomonas fluorescens
GATCAAAAGAGGCTTGCAGCGTGCCCAGTTCCTGAATCGTCTGACCGAGCAGGGCGGCCAGGCCGATCTGCACGTCCCGGGCCTTCTGTTGCACGGTTGGCAATTGCCGTTGCTGCGCCGCCACCAGGCTTTTCTGTTGCGCCAGTTCCAGGGCCGTGGCCGATCCCGAGTCGTAGCGTGTCTGTACCAGTCGCAACACGCGTTGCGCATTGGCCAGGTTCAGTTCGGCGATACGACTTTGCTCGCGTAATGACAGCGCCTGCGCATAGCTGTTGGCGACGCCGCTGAGCAGGGTCAACTCGACCGTGGCCCGGTCGAACTCACTGGCTTGCCAACTGAAGCCGGCACTGTCGCGAGCGGCGCGCTGGCTGCCCCAGAAGTCGATTTCATAACTGACGCTGAGGCTGGCATCGAACGCATCGACAGCTTTGTCGCTGTCGTCGACATCGAGCTGGCTGTAGCCATTGCCGCGCAGCAGTTTCTGCCGACTGGCATTCGCCACCGCCTTGATTTCCGGCCACTGCGAGCCGCCGGCGATCACCGTGTCGGCCCGGGCCTGACGCACCCGGGCGACAGCGGCGGCGAGGTCGTAACTGCCGATCCGCGCCTGCTCGATCAGTCCGTCGAGTTCGCGGCTGCTAAAGCGCGTCCACCATTGCGCGTTGCGCAGCGTGGCGTCAGCCGTGTGCGACGATTGCCAGGAAGAGGGCGCCACGATACCGCTGTCAGGGCGCTGGGCCGGAGTGGCGCAGGCGCTGAGCAGCAGGCACAAAGTCAACAGGCTGAGAGGCGTTTTCATCTATCGATCATTCACTGGTAAGGGCCGTGACCGGGTCGAGCCGGGCAGCTTTGCGGGCCGGCATGAAGCCGAAGACAACTCCGGTGACCAGCGCGCAGCCAAAGGCACCGAGCACCGCCACCAAGGAAAACGCAACCGCCACTTCGCTTAGAATCAGCACGCCGCCGACGATCAATGCCAAGGCAATTCCGGCGAGCCCGCCGACCACCGAAAGCATCAGCGCCTCTGTCAGAAACTGCCTCAGGATGTCGCGCTGACGGGCGCCGGTGGCCATGCGGATACCGATCTCGCGAGTGCGCTCGCGCACGGTCATCAGCATGATATTCATCACGCCGATCCCGCCCACCAACAACGAAATAGCGGCGATCGAACCGAGCATCAGCGACAGGGTGTTTTGCGTGCGCGCTTCGGCCTGGATCATCGCAGCGTTGTTGGTCAGCTCGAAATCCTTCTTGCCGTTGTGCAGGCGCAGCATTAGTTGCTCGATGGCGTGTTCGGTGTCCTTGACCTTGCGCGCATCGGCGGCGGCGATGACCACGTACTCGGGATTGTGGCTGCCGAACAGGCGCACACTGGCCGCCGAATAGGGGATGGCGATGCGGTTGTCGCTGTCGGAATCGCCGGAGCTGGCGCCCTTTTCCGCAAGTACGCCGACCACCTGAAACGGCACGTTTTCGATCAGGATGTACTGGCCGATCGGGTTGGCGACGTCCTTGAGCAACTTGCTGCGCACCTTGTGGCCAATCACGGCGACGGCCGCCGCAGTGCGCTCGTCGGCCTCGCTGAAATAACTGCCTTCGACCACTGGCCAGTTGAAGATCGCCGGGAAGTTGGTGTCATTGCCGCCGACGTAGCTCAAGTGATCGAGGTTGCCGAAGCGCACCCCGGCGTCAGCGCCGTTGACCGGCATGATGCGCATGACCTGCGGCAGGCTGGCCAGCGCCGCGACATCGTCCAGTGTGACGACTCCGGGTGGAGTGCGCGGATTGGGCGCCGAGCCGCTGAGGTAGATGATGTTGGAGCCGAAGGCACCCATCTGCGCCATGACCTGACGTTTGCTGCCTTCGCCGACCGCCAGCATGACCACCACAGAGGCGACGCCGATGATGATGCCGAGTAGCGTCAGCGCCGTGCGAAACTTGTTGATCCACATCACCCGCCACGCGGCGTGCACGGCGTCCACCAGTTCGCCTTTCCAGGCCCCGGTGGCTTCGGCGCCCTCGCCCAGGCGCTTGCGCAGATCCACCGCTTGCAGAGCGCCGGGGTTGGCACTGGTTTGCACGTCCGGGTTGTCGCGGGCGCTGTCGCTGATGATCAGCCCGTCGCGGATTTCGATGATGCGCTTGGCCCGCGCCGCGACTTCGCGGTCGTGGGTGATGAGGATCACCACGTGGCCCTGACCCGCCAGTTCGTCCAGCAAAGTCATGACCTCGGCGCCGCTGTGGCTATCGAGGGCGCCGGTGGGTTCGTCGGCAAGAATGATGTGCCCGCCGTTCATCAAGGCGCGGGCGATGGACACGCGTTGCTGTTGACCACCCGAGAGTTGATGTGGGCGGTTGCCGGTGCGCGAGGCCAGGCCGAGACGGTCGAGCAG
>NZ_CABVGX010000105.1 GCF_902497625.1 Pseudomonas fluorescens
GGAGCTCAGCCGGCGCTTCGGATGACAGTGAGCCGGGATGACCCTGGCGACGCCGAGGACTTACCTGCTGTCGGCGACGGTCGACTTCTGAGCCGAAATACCGCCGGGCATTGGTAGCAGCTGTCGAGCTTGCGAGGCTGCGTTCGGCTGCGCAGCAGTCGTGAAACCTGTGGACGGGATGGGCCGGGAATACCCGATTGATTGATCCAGCGACTGCTACGCAGCCGAACGCAGCCTCGCAGGCTCGGCAGCTGCTACAGAGAGCGGAGCGTCGCAGCCTCGCAGGCTCGGCAGCTGCTACAGAGAGCGGAGCGTCGCAGCCTCGCAGGCTCGGCAGCTGCTACGGAGAGCGCAGCGTCGCAGCCTCGCAGCCTCGCAGCCTCGCAAGCTCGGCAGCTGCTACAGGGAGCGCAGCTGTTTTGAGCGAATACGCCATGAAGCCTCAGCCCTGCACATAGACCGCATGCGTATGCGTGTACTCATACAACCCATGCTTGCCATCCGCACCCCCAATCCCGGATTTACGCACGCCGGCATGGAAGCCTTGCATGGCCTCGAAGTGTTCTCTGTTCACATAAGTCTCGCCAAAGTCCAGCTCGCGCATGGCTTGCAAGGTTTTGTTCAGGTCGCGGGTGTAGATTGACGAGGTCAGGCCATAGTCGCAATCGTTGGCCAGGGCGATTGCCTCGTCGAGGTCATCAACAATCTGGATCGGCAGCACCGGGCCGAAAATCTCTTCGCGCATGATCTCCATCTGTGCACTGCACCCGGCCAGTACCGTCGGCTGGAAGTGAAAGCCATTGGGCAGGTCGGCGATCTGCCCGCCGCTGATCAGACTCGCACCCTGGCTTAACGCCGTGCGCACCTTGCGGTCGACGCTGTCCAGGCCCTGACGGTTGATCAGCGGGCCCATTTCCACATCCGCCTGCGCAATCGGGTCGCCGTAACGAGTGGCACTCATCGCCGCGGCTATACGCTCGATCAATTGATCGGCGACCTTGCGCTCGACGTACACCCGCTCGGCGCAGTTGCACACCTGCCCGCTGTTGATGATCCGCGAGTCGCGAATGGCTTTGACTGCCAGATCGAGGTCGGCGTCCGCCAGTACAATGGCCGGCGCCTTGCCGCCCAATTCGAGGTTGAGCTTGGTGATGTTCGGCGCGGCGGCGGCCATGATGCGCGAACCGGTGTCGACGCTGCCGGTGAAGCTGATCATGTCCACGCCCTTGTGCGCACTCAAGGCCGCACCGACCCGGCCATCGCCGCAGACCACGTTGAACACGCCCGCTGGCAAGTCGGTTTGCGCCACCAGTCGGGCGAATTCAAAGCAGTTGTTGGGAGTCTCTTCGCTGGGTTTGATCACGATGGTGTTGCCGGTCAGCAACGCCGGCGCCATCTTGCGCGCGATCAGGAAGAACGGAAAATTCCACGGCAGAATCCCGGCCACCACACCGAGTGGCTTGCGGAACAGAAAGATGTTTTCGTTCTGGCGGTCGCTGGTGATGATTTCCCCTTCGAGACGACGCGCCCATTCGGCCATGTAGTCGAGATAATCGGCGGTGAAATTGACTTCGACCTCCGCCAGCGCGCTGATCTTGCCCTGTTCCAGGGTGATGGTGCGCGCCAGATGGGCAACGTTTTCCCGGAGCTTGGCGGCGATCCGGCGCAAGTGGCCGGCGCGTTCGATTGCCGGTTTGCGCGACCAGTCTTTTTGCGCGACGCGCGCGGCGGTGAGGGCGCGGTCCACGTCTTCGGCGGTCGACGCCGGGACTTTCGACAGCATGGCGCCGGTGGCCGGATTGATCACGTCCAGGTGAGCATCGCTCGCGACAAACTGGCCATTGATGAAGTTCTCATAGACAGGCACGGAAGGCATCAGACGACTCCTTGATCAGTAAGTGCGCGAAGGCGCTTGGACGGTGGCTGGGGTGCGGTAACGGGCAAGGGTCGCGCTGGCGCTCTGGCGCAGCAGGCTGATGTCGATAGCCACCGCGATGAACTGACATCCCCAGCTCTGATACCGGCGCGCGTCGTCTTCGTCAGGCGCAAGAATCCCGCAGGCCTTGCCGGCCGCAAGTGTCGCTTGCACGGCGTGTTGAATGCGTTCCTGAACCTCAGGGTGGCCAGGATTGCCGGCATGACCGAGGCCGATGGACAAATCCGCCGGGCCGATAAACACCGCATCGACGCCCTCGACCGCTGCGATGGCTTCGACGTTTTCCACGCCGGTGCGCGATTCCACCTGCACGATCAGACACAGCTGCTCGTGGGCGGTGGTCAGGTAATCGGCCACGCCGTCCCAGCG
>NZ_CABVGX010000106.1 GCF_902497625.1 Pseudomonas fluorescens
GCCAATCAATCCCACCCGTACTTCAGCCGCCGCACTCAACTCCCCGGGCGCTGACATCAATCTCGTAGCAGCTGGCGCAGCCTGTGTCCGTATCGCCACAATCTCGTAGCAGCTGGCGAAGCCTGCGTCCGGCTGCGCAGCCGTCGTGATGGTGAATGCGTTACGGCTCTTTCACCGAGTAGGCTGATTTTACGACTGCTGCGCAGTCGGACGCAGGCTTCGCCAGCTGCTACAAGGGGGCGGTGGATTTTCGGTTCACAGATGAAAATCATGGCCAATCAATCCCACCAGTACTTCAGCCGCCGCGCTCAACTCCCCGGGCGCTGACATCAGACGCAGTTCGTGCACAGGCAGTTCGGGAAACCCGTCTGCCGGCGCCAGCACGCGCATGCTTTCACTGACCCGGGCGCGGTCGACGATGCCGATCGCCAAGCCGGCCTCAATGGCCGCGTCCAGCGCGCTGACGCCCGCACTGATGATCACCGTGCGCCAGCGTCGACCCAGCCGCGACAGGTTATCGATAGCCACGGCGCGATACGGGCAGCCTTTACTGTGCAACGCTAACGGCACCGGCTTGCCCGGGTCCAGCGCGTAGTCGTGCGCCGCGACCCAGACGGGCTCGGTTACCCCAAAGGACTTCACGCAACGCCCCACCGGTGCCGGCACGTCAATGGGCTCGACCAGCAACGCCATATCCAGCTGCCCACGCTCCAGGCGTGCGCTCAAGCGACCACTGTTACCGGTTTCCACTTCCAGCTCGATGCCTGGAAAATCTGCGCTGAGATGGGGCAGCGTGCTGCCGAGCACGGCGGCGGCATATTCCTCGGAAATCCCCAGTCGGATCCGCCCACTGGCGACCGGCGCGGTGAAGCCGGCCAGCAGGCGGTCATGCAGCTGCAACAGTTCGGCGGTTTGCAGCGCGAAGCGTCGACCCAGTGGCGTCAGTGTCACGGTCTGGTTATCACGCTCCAGCAGCCGTCCACCGGCCAACGCTTCCAGGCGCCGGACGTGCAGGCTCACCGCCGAGGGGCTCTTGTTCAGAAAATGCGACGCCGCGAGAAACTGACCAAAGCGCACGATGGCATGAAACGTTCGCAGCAGATCTATTTCGAGCGTCTCCGACATGGTTCTGTATTCCTGCATCATTAGTGCTGATCGTATCGTTTGATTGCACCAGAGGTTCCTTCATACCATCGAGTCAAGCCCACTGTCAGGTGCCATGCGATGAACGTTGCCATCCCTCGAGTTTCACTGCTGGGAAGTGCCCTGCTGCTGGCCATGGTCGTCAGCTGGAGTTCCGGTTTCATCGGTTACCGCTATGCGGCCGATCAGGGCGGCGTTTACCTTGCGACACTGTGGCGTTTCATTCTCGCCGCGGCCGTGCTGCTGCCCTTTGCCTGGAAGGGATTGCGCGCACTGCGACGCCGTGATGTCATCCATCAAAGTTTGCTGGGGCTGTTCGCCATTGGCGGTTACATCGGCCCCATCGCCGGCGCCATTCAATTGGGTGTCGCCCCCGGTACCGCGGCGGTTATCGCCAATCTGTTGCCATTGACGATTGTGGTACTGGCCGGTTGCGTGCCCGGACAACGCACACAAGGCTGGCAATGGCTGGGCCTGGCTCTGTGTTTGCTGGGCATGCTGGTGGCGAGCAGCGCCAGCGTCGAGTGGGCGGCCGCTAATCTGTGGGTGTATGTTTTGCCCCTGCTGGCCGTGTTCTCACTGGCGGCGGCGACGCTGTATCAAAAAGCCTCCCCCGGTGTCCCGATGCCAGCACCGACCGCGTTGTTCATTCAGGTTTGTGCGGTAACTCCGTTGTTCGCCGTGCTCGCGCACTTTGAAGGCGGGCTGCTGCCACCGGCCAGCGCGGGTTTCGCTGCGGGCGTCGCGTGGCTGGTGTTTTTCGCCACGGTCGGCGGTTATGGTTTCTACTGGTTGTGCCTGCAACGCTTCAGCGTCCAGCGGATCAGTAGCGCACTGTTTATGGCACCGCCGATCACGCTG
>NZ_CABVGX010000107.1 GCF_902497625.1 Pseudomonas fluorescens
CCCCCGTTGGGCTGCGCAGCAGCCCCAAAATAACCGTGAAGCTTCAGGCAGTTCGCATTTACTCGCTTGGCGACTGCTGCGCAGCCCAACGGGGGCAAGCCCCCTCGCCACAGGCAATTTGTTCAAGCCCCAACATTGGCGGCGTTGTTCAAGGCTGAGTCCTGCGCGCCCGGTCGTCTTCTGCCGCGAGCTCGCGTAAACTTGCGCGCTTCTCGCAGCCGCCAGGCTGCAATCAATATTTTTCAAAGGTGCCCGCCATGCCTTGGCTGCAAGTCCGTCTCGCCATCAGCCCAGAACAAGCCGAAACCTACGAAGACGCTTTCCTCGAAGTAGGCGCTGTGTCGGTGACCTTCATGGATGCTGAAGATCAGCCGATTTTCGAGCCGGAACTCAACACCACCCCGCTGTGGTCGCACACCCACTTGCTGGCCCTGTTCGAAGGTGGCACCGAGGCCACCAGTGTCCTCGCCCATCTGGAGTTGCTGACCGGTAGTCCGCTGCCCGAACACCACAGCGAAATCATCGAGGATCAGGACTGGGAGCGTAGCTGGATGGACGGCTTCCAGCCGATGCGCTTCGGTCAGCGCCTGTGGATCGTACCGAGCTGGCACGCCGCGCCGGAACCGGACGCCGTGAATCTGCTGCTCGATCCAGGTCTTGCGTTCGGCACCGGCACGCACCCGACCACCGCCCTGTGCCTGGAGTGGCTCGACGGGCAGGACCTGAAGGGCTGCAAGGTACTGGACTTCGGTTGTGGCTCGGGGATTCTGGCGATTGCCGCCCTGTTGTTGGGCGCTGAACAGGCTGTCGGCACCGACATCGACGTGCAGGCGCTGGAAGCGTCGCGCGACAACGCCGGGCGCAACAACATCGCCGAAGCGCTGTTCCCGCTGTACTTGCCTGAAGACCTGCCACAGGTTCAGGCTGACGTGCTGGTGGCCAATATTCTTGCCGGTCCGCTGGTAGCGCTAGCGCCCCAACTGTCCAGCCTGGTCAAGCCCGGCGGCCGTCTGGCGCTTTCAGGCATCCTCGCCGAACAGGGCGACGAAGTGGCCGCCGCTTATGCGCAAGACTTTGACCTGGACCCGATCGCCAATCGCGATGGCTGGGTGCGCATCACCGGCCGTCGGCGCTAGAATGAACCTCTGCACACACCGGATCGCCGCATGACCGACAGCTTCGTCACTCAGTGCCCGCATTGCCAAACCAGCTTCCGCGTTAACCATGCTCAATTGAGCGTGGCCCGCGGAGTAGTTCGTTGCGGCTCGTGCCTGCAGGTATTCAATGCCGCGAAGCAATTGCTCGAGCAAGCCGGCAAAGAGGTGAGCACGCCGGTTGCTCCGGGCAACGTCGAAGCAACGGAACCCCGTGCCATCAGCCAGAAACAATGGTCGGCGACCGAACTTGATCTCGATGCGCTGGATCTGGACGAAGAACTCGCGCGACTCGAACAGCGGGAAAGCCGGCCGACCACCGGGTTTGTCCGTCAGCGGGACGATAGCCTGAGCGCGCGCCGGAGTAACAACGAGCACGAAGAAGAGCCATGGTCCGACAGCCTGTTCAGCGAATCGGCTGCCGATCGCGCGGAAGTCGCTGACGTCGGCGAGACGGCGCCGCCGCTGATCGAGACTGGAGTTCTTTCGCGCACCGAGCCGTCCCTGTCGCTTGTGCCGGTCGAACTGGACGACGAGCCGCAGCCGCCGCAACTGCGCCTGGACGATCCTCTCGATGCCCCACCCCATCATGAACGCTTGTCGGCGACCTCTGCCAGAGACGATTTCGACGACGACCTGTCTTCAGTCGCGCCCCTGCGCAAGCGTCATGAGCGAAACGAATCGACCGAACGCGTCGAGGCCCTGCAAGACCTGACCGACGATCCGTTGCAACTCGGCTGGCAAACGCGCCGCTCGCCCTGGGGTCGCCGGTTGTTCTGGTTGCTGTTGATCCTGCTGGGTGCAGGCGCGCTCGTCGGCCAGTACGTTGCCTACCATTTCGATGAAA
>NZ_CABVGX010000108.1 GCF_902497625.1 Pseudomonas fluorescens
CTTGAGTCCTTCGCGCAAATATTGCGGGCCAGACAGTACGGGTGCAGGCATATCGTGCTCCGAGCGAAGGGAAACGCGCCGACCTTACCGGCTTTGCCACACGGGCGAAAGCACAGCGGCAGCATCGACATCAACGGTAACAAAGGCGTCTATATATTTGCGGTAACCGAATAGAGACCGCCTATGAGCTGGATTGTTATTCGGTATTTCCTTAATCTTCGCCCCCTCGATACGCTGCACCCATTCTTTTACAGGACTGTCGAGTTCAAGCCTTCCCCAAGTGCTTTCAACGGTCCTTTTTTATTCACGCCGGCCAACCCGGCGTTCCGCGCCAGATGTTTCGGGCCGGTCAACAGGAGCAGGTCATGTCTGAAGTCCGTCATTCGCGAGTGATTATTCTCGGTTCCGGCCCTGCCGGTTACAGCGCTGCTGTCTACGCGGCCCGTGCCAATCTCAAGCCGCTGCTGATCACCGGCATGCAGGCCGGCGGTCAACTGACCACCACCACCGAAGTCGACAACTGGCCGGGCGATGTCCACGGTCTGACCGGCCCGGCATTGATGGAGCGTATGAAAGAGCACGCTGAACGTTTTGAAACCGAGATCGTCTTTGATCACATCAACGCGGTGGACTTCGCTTCCAAGCCTTACAGCCTGACCGGCGACAGCGCGACTTACACCTGCGACGCGCTGATCATCGCCACCGGCGCCAGCGCTCGCTATCTTGGCCTGCCGTCGGAAGAGGCGTTCATGGGCAAAGGCGTTTCGGCCTGCGCGACCTGCGACGGTTTCTTCTACCGCAACAAGCCAGTGGCTGTGGTCGGTGGCGGCAACACTGCTGTCGAAGAGGCGCTGTACCTGGCCAACATCGCCAGCACCGTGACCCTGGTCCACCGTCGCGAAACGTTCCGTGCCGAGAAGATTCTGATCGACAAGCTGCACGCTCGCGTTGCCGAGGGCAAGATCATCCTCAAGCTTAACGCCACCCTCGACGAAGTCCTGGGCGACAACATGGGCGTTACAGGTGCCCGTCTGAAGAACAACGATGGCAGCTTCGACGAGCTGAAAGTCGACGGCGTGTTCATTGCCATCGGCCACACCCCGAACACTTCGTTGTTCGCAGGCCAGCTGACCATGAAAGACGGTTACCTGGTGGTGCATGGCGGCCGTGAAGGCAACGCTACCGCCACCAACATCGACGGCATCTTCGCCGCCGGTGACGTAGCGGATCACGTCTACCGCCAGGCGATCACCTCGGCCGGCGCCGGCTGCATGGCGGCACTGGACGCCGAGCGTTATCTGGACGGTCTGCAGAACGCTTCGTTCTGACTGCGCAGAAATTACAAAACCGGCTTCGGCCGGTTTTTTTTGTGTCCCACGATTCACGGCCGATACATTTTTAATGTGGGAGCGGGCTTGCTCGCGAAAGCGGCATATCAGTCGCCATTGATGTTGCCTGGCACACCGCTTTCGCGAGCAAGCCCGCTCCCACCGGGGGTTATGTTCAGATTCCTGGCACTCGCGTCGTGGCCGGCGTCTGGCAGTAATGTTCAATCAGTTGCCGTAGTAGATGCACCGTAGGCTGTAAACGTGACATTTCCAGGTATTCCCCCGGCTGGTGTGCGCAGGCGATATCGCCGGGGCCGAGCACCAGGGTTTCACAGCCCAGGTGCTGAAGATAAGGCGCTTCGGTGCCGAACGCCACTGCTTCGGCGCGATGGCCGGTGAGCTTTTCCGCGACCCTCACCAGTTCGGCATCCTCGGCCTGCTCGAACGGCGGCACTTCAGGGAACAGCGGCGCATACTCAATCTTCACCTGATGCCGTTCGGCAACCGGCTTGAGTTTTTGCAGAATCTCGGCGCGCAAGGCGTTCGGGTCCATGCCCGGCAAGGGCCGCAGATCGAACTCCAGCGAGCATTGGCCGCAGATACGGTTGGGGTTGTCGCCGCCATGGATGCAGCCAAAATTCATCGTCGGCATCGG
>NZ_CABVGX010000109.1 GCF_902497625.1 Pseudomonas fluorescens
ACGCACCGCGTTCGGCCAAGATCATCTGGCTCAAGGACAAGCAGTCTGGCAGGGACGCAGCTAAGTCGCGCTCTGTGCAATTCAGGCAAGGGTTATTGAAACCATAATCTATGGTCATATTCTTCAGCATAATTGTTTTTGCGTATCTGTTGTCGACCGGGTTCCACCCACTTAGGCTTCGGGCATCTTTTGGAGATGCTCGATGCCTTTTCGTTACTTCGTTAAACACCTTCTGATGCCGCCCGGCATTTTGTTGCTGTTGCTGGCGCTTGCCTGGTGGTTTCGTCGCACCCGACCGAGGCTGGCGGGCGTATGTTTTGCGCTGGGCTCTGGCGGCTTCTTGCTCATGAGCCTGCCGATTGCGGTGGAGTGGGGCGCCAAAGCCCTCGAACATGATCCGGCGTTGGGTCGCGAAGAATGGGCGACTCTGGCGCAGCGGGCTGACGCGATCGTCGTGCTCGGATCGGGCCGTGAGCGCGGGGACCCCGCTTGGGGCAGCGATCAGCCAACTGATGTTGCACTGGACCGTGAGCGTTATGCCGCGCGCCTCGCCAAAGCTTCCGGTTTACCGATTCTCACTACGGGTGGTTTGCACTACGGCACACCGCCGAGTGAGGCGCGCCTGATGGCAGATTCGATGCGCGAGGATTTCGGCGTGACCGTGCGCTGGCAGGAAGAGCGCAGCCGCACCACGTGGGAAAACGCTCAGTTCAGCGCCGAGATGTTACTGCCGCAAGGCATCAAGCGCGTGGTCGTGGTGACGCAGGCGTGGCATATGTCGCGCTCGGTCTGGAGTTTCCAGCAGGCAGGGTTTGAGGTGGTGCCGGCGCCGATGGGCTTTTTGAGTGTGGCTAACGGCGAGCCGTTGGGTGGCTGGATACCCGACGCCAAATCTGTCCGGCGCAGTGGGCAATTGATCAATGAGGCGGTTGGGCAGGTCGGGTATTGGTTGTTCTACCGCTGAAGGTCACAAGATCGCAGCCTCGTTTTACTCGACAGCTCCTACAGGGATTGCGCGCTCTTCCTGTAGGAGTTGTCGAGTGAAACGAGGCTGCGATTTTTTTTTAGCTCAACTTGAATCCACCCATCTGCCGCGCCAGATCATCGGCCAAGCGCTGCAACATCTGACAATCCTCACGACAAGCCCTGACCTCTCCCGCCGTCGCCCGCGCCAGATCGGAAATCCCCTGGACGTTGCGGTTGATCTCTTCCGTGACCGCCGACTGTTCTTCCGTCGCAGTCGCCACCTGATGATTCATGTCGCTGATTCGCTCGACCTGCCCGGTGATCGCGGTCAGCGAGGCGCCGGTACGCTGGCTCGACTCCACGCCGGTACCCGTCGCCGCTTGCCCGGTGTGCATCGACGACACCGCATTCTCCGCGCCTTGCTTGAGGCTGCCGATCATCTGTTGAATCTCGTCGGTGGACGACTGCGTACGGCGTGCAAGCGTGCGCACTTCATCGGCGACCACGGCGAACCCGCGCCCCATGTCCCCGGCGCGTGCCGCTTCGATAGCGGCGTTCAATGCCAGAAGGTTGGTCTGCTCGGAAATCCCGCGGATCACCGCCAGGACTTGATCGATAGACGCCACCTGATTCGCCAACTCGCCCACCGCACTGGCGGCAAGGCCGATCTCGTCGGACATGCTTTCGATATGCCGGATCGAGCCGCTGACCACTTCGCGCGCCTGCATCGCTTCATCGCGGGCGGTTTGCGAAGCGAACGCCGCATTGCCGGCGTTCTGCGCGATTTCCTGCACGGTCAAGCCCATCTCATGAACAGCGGTGGCGACCATATCGGTCATTTCCTGCTGACGCCCGGAACGCTCGGCGGTGTTATCGACCACCTTCGCCACCTGGCTGACTGCTGTGCGCAAACGCTCGCTGGTGGTGAGCACTTCCCCGATCATTTCGCGCTGGCTGTCGAGGAATCGGTTGAAGCCGCGTGCGAGGTCTCCCAACTCATC
>NZ_CABVGX010000110.1 GCF_902497625.1 Pseudomonas fluorescens
CAACCTGTTCGTCGCGTTCACGTTCCAGGAATACTGGGTCGACTTCAAAGTCTTCGGCAGCCTGGGCCTGACCTTGCTGTTCCTGATCGCACAGGGCATCTACCTGTCGCGTCATATGCACGACGCCGATACTACAACGCCAAAAACCGAGGACTGACATGCTTTACGCAATCATTGCCACAGACGTCGCCAACTCCCTGGAAGCCCGCCTGGCCGCACGGCCGGCTCACCTTGAGCGCCTTCAAGTGCTCAAAGGCGAAGGCCGCATCGTTCTGGCCGGCCCGCACCCGGCGGTCGACAGCAACGATCCTGGCGCGGCGGGTTTCACCGGCAGCCTGATCGTTGCCGAATTCGATTCCCTGAGCGCCGCTCAGGCCTGGGCCGACGCTGATCCGTACATCGCGGCCGGCGTCTACGCCAATGTATCGGTCAAGCCGTTCAAGCAAGTCCTGCCTTAGCGTCATCTGTCGCGATGAACCTTCCCGGTTCATCGCGCGCTCAATCGCTCATCATTCCCGTTTGCCTGCCGACAACCTGCCCAATAATAATTGGAATCAGGAGCTCCGATGCGCAAAGGTCCGTTGTGTCTGATGTGGGTCACGTTGGCAATCGTGGCACCCGCCCACGCTGAGGAAATTGCCGAGGGCAGTCAGTCAACGCCTGTGTCCCTCGGTGCAGAGAGCCAGATCGCCGAATTGCAGCAGCGCTTGAAGCTGAGCGAGCAGCGACGGGAAGAATTGAGCAGGCAATTGCAAGGCACCCATGCCGAACGTGAGAGCGTGCAGTTGAGCCGGTTGCGTCAGGACAATCAGCGCCTGAAGCAGCAGCTCAAGGAAAGCGAGTCCGGCAGCCCGCTGCGGCGCTTTCTGACGGATCAACAGCAATGGTTCGTGGTTGGCGCGGGAGTAGCGCTATTGGCTCTGCTCTGCGGTATCTTCGCCAGCGGTGCGTATAGAAAACGTCGACAATGGCTAAATTGAGTGAGTCATGAGCGAGCTGTTATTAATTGATGATGACCAGGAGCTATGTGAGCTGCTGGTCAGTTGGCTGAGCCAGGAAGGCTTTCAGGTGCGTGCCTGCCACGACGGCCAGAGCGCCCGTCGTGCGCTGGCCGAAACGTCCCCGGCAGCGGTGGTGCTGGACGTGATGCTGCCGGACGGCAGTGGCCTGGAATTGCTCAAGCAATTGCGCAGTGATCACCCGGACCTGCCGGTGCTGATGCTCTCGGCGCGCGGCGAACCGCTTGACCGCATCCTCGGCCTGGAACTGGGCGCCGATGATTACCTGGCCAAACCCTGCGATCCACGGGAACTGACCGCCCGCTTGCGCGCCGTGTTGCGCCGCAGTCATCCGGCGGCCGTCTCCAGCCAGCTCGAGCTGGGCGATTTGTGTTTCAGCCCGATGCGCGGCGTGGTCAGCATCGACGATCAGGAGTTCACCCTCACCGTTTCCGAAAGCCGCCTGTTGGAAGCCTTGCTAAAACAACCGGGCGAACCACTGGACAAGCAGGCACTGGCGCAGATAGCCCTCGGCCGCAAACTGACCCTGTATGACCGCAGCCTGGATATGCACGTCAGCAATCTGCGCAAAAAGATCGGTCCGCACCCCGATGGCCGCCCGCGCATCGTGGCGCTGCGCAGCCGCGGTTATTACTACAGCCGTTGAAAACAACGCGACCTGGTAGCAGCTGCCGAGCCCGCGAGGCTGCGTCCGGCGGCGAAGCCGTCGTAAAACCTGCATCCGCGGTTTATCGGATGAAGCGCAAGGCGACTGCTGCGCCCGAGCGTGGGTTGGCCGACGCAGGCTGCGCCAGCTGCTACAGACGATTTTTAGCAGGTTCATCGCAGAATCCTTTCAACAGCATCGGTGAAGACCTTCGGCGAGGCCAATTGCATTTCCCGGCTGCTCATTTCGACCGCCACCTGCACGGTGCAGGCACGGGTCAAGCGCTCGCCGGTT
>NZ_CABVGX010000111.1 GCF_902497625.1 Pseudomonas fluorescens
GCCGAACGCAGGCTCCGCCAGCTGCTACAAGTAGTGAGCGTGCAGGGAGTTCCCGAACTTTTTCTGGGAGCCAGAAACGCAAAAACCCGCTTTCGCGGGTTCCTGTGAAACTCAAGATCGAGACCTTGGGTTTGAATTGGTGCCCAGAAGAAGACTCGAACTTCCACGACCTTGCGGTCACCAGCACCTGAAGCTGGCGTGTCTACCAATTTCACCATCTGGGCAGTATCAACAGCGTCTCCGTCGTTGATGGCGCGCACTATACGGAGCGTGTTTTTAACTGTAAACCCCTGGCACTCAAAAAATCTTGAAAATTTTACCAGCGGTCTCTAAATCAGCTTTGCGATGTCGATAAGGGCCTTTAGACGGGCCCTTGCAGCCTGAAATTTCCCGTTTCATTACGCCTATGCCAAACTAACCCGTATATAGACAAGGTGAAAACTCTCTAATGGCCGATTGGCAGTCCCTCGATCCCGAGGCCGCTCGTGAAGCGGAAAAATATGAAAACCCTATTCCTAGCCGCGAATTGATCCTTCAGCATCTTGCTGATCGGGGTTCGCCTGCTAACCGCGAGCAACTGGTCGAAGAATTCGGTCTGACCACTGAAGACCAGATCGAAGCCTTGCGCCGCCGCCTGCGCGCCATGGAGCGCGACGCTCAACTCATCTACACCCGTCGTGGTACGTATGCGCCGGTGGACAAGCTCGACCTGATCCTCGGCCGCATCAGCGGTCACCGGGACGGTTTCGGCTTTCTGGTGCCGGATGACGGCAGTGACGATCTGTTCATGAGCCCGGCGCAGATGCGTCTGGTGTTCGATGGCGACCGCGCCCTGGCGCGCGTTTCCGGTCTGGACCGTCGCGGTCGCCGTGAAGGCATGATCGTCGAAGTGGTTTCCCGTGCTCACGAAACCATCGTCGGTCGCTATTTCGAAGAAGGCGGTATCGGCTTCGTGGTGGCGGACAATCCGAAGATCCAGCAGGAGGTGCTGGTCACGCCGGGCCGCAACGCCAATGCGAAGATTGGTCAGTTCGTCGAAGTGAAGATCACTCACTGGCCGACTCCGCGCTTCCAGCCGCAAGGTGACGTGGTTGAAGTCGTGGGCAACTACATGGCGCCGGGCATGGAAATCGACGTCGCTCTTCGCGCGTACGATATCCCGCACGTCTGGCCTGAAGCGGTGTTGAAAGAAGCTGCCAAGCTCAAGCCTGAAGTCGAAGAGAAAGACAAAGAGAAGCGCATCGACCTGCGCCATCTGCCGTTCGTCACCATCGATGGTGAAGACGCGCGCGACTTCGATGATGCCGTTTACTGTGAAGCCAGACCGGGCAAGCTGCGCCTGTTCTCCGGCGGCTGGAAGCTGTACGTAGCGATTGCCGACGTCTCCAGCTACGTGAAAATCGGCTCGGCCCTGGATAACGAATCCCAGGTTCGCGGCAACTCGGTTTACTTCCCCGAGCGCGTGATCCCGATGCTGCCGGAACAACTGTCCAACGGTTTGTGCTCGCTGAATCCGCACGTCGATCGCCTGGCCATGGTCTGTGAGATGACCATCTCGAAAACCGGCGAGATGACCGACTACTGCTTCTACGAAGCGGTCATCCATTCCCATGCGCGCCTGACCTACAACAAGGTCAGCGCAATGCTGGAGACGCCGAAACTCACCGAAGCGCGTCAGCTTCGCGGCGAGTACAACGACGTTCTGCCGCACCTCAAACAGCTTTATGCACTTTACAAAGTGTTGCTGGGCGCACGTCACGTGCGTGGCGCGATCGATTTCGAAACCCAGGAAACCCGGATCATCTTCGGCACCGAGCGCAAGATCGCCGAA
>NZ_CABVGX010000112.1 GCF_902497625.1 Pseudomonas fluorescens
GGCGAGTTCATCGGGCTGGCGGAGGAAACCGGGCTGATCGGCCCTATCGGCGAATTTGTTCTGCGTCAGGCGTGCTGGCAAGCCTGTGAATGGCAGCGCCAGGGACTGGAGCCGATCCGCGTGTCGGTGAATCTGTCAGTGCATCAACTGCGGCAGGGCAAACTGGTCAGCCTGGTGCGTCAGGTGCTGGAAGAAACCGGGCTGGCCCCGCAATACCTCGAACTGGAACTCACGGAAAGTCAGCTGCTGGACAGCGTCGAGCACATCATTGCGACGTTCCAGCAATTGCGCAATCTGGGCGTGAAGCTGGCAATCGACGACTTTGGCACTGGCTATTCGTCCCTCAGTTATCTCAAGCGGATTCCGGTGGATTACGTGAAGATCGATCAGGCGTTCATTCGCGGGTTGGGCGATGGCAGTGAGGATGCGGCCATTACCCGGGCGATCATTGCCATGGCTCACGGCTTGTCGCTGAAAGTCGTTGCCGAGGGGGTGGAAAGGCCGGAGCAGCTTGAGTTTTTGAAAGCCGAGCGCTGCGATGAGGTCCAGGGCTACCTGGTGAGTCGGCCGGTCGAGGCGGACGATTTGGCGAGTTTGCTGCAAGAGCAAAACACCTAGTGCGCTGCTGATACCGGTTGCTCTGCGCTACATGAGGCCCCAGGCACGTCAGCTCTGGGGATTGGTTACGTATTGAGCAGGCAAAATGCCGATTCATGTAGTATAACTACAAGCGTGCTACATCCCCGGCACCTGCCAATAACAAAGAGTCCGTCCCTTGAATCTGCTGCAACACATCGCCCAGTCACGCCACCTGTTACGCAAGTCGGAGCTCAAGGTCGCCGACCACGTGCTGCTTGATCCTGCGGCGGTGATGCACAGCTCCATGGCCGACCTCGCTCACAGCGTGGGCATCAGCGAACCGACCATCGTGCGTTTTTGTCGCGCTATCGGTTGCTCCGGTTTTCAGGACCTCAAACTGAAGCTGGCGCAAAGCCTGGCGGCAGGCGCGAGCTTCGGTCAGTTTGCGATCCATGAAGACGATTCGGTGGCCGACTA
Source organism: Pseudomonas fluorescens (assembly GCF_902497625.1). Classification (GTDB taxonomy): domain Bacteria; phylum Pseudomonadota; class Gammaproteobacteria; order Pseudomonadales; family Pseudomonadaceae; genus Aquipseudomonas; species Aquipseudomonas fluorescens_BQ. Next base: position 1,057 of record NZ_CABVGX010000112.1, read on the forward strand.
CAGCCTGAAGATTTTCGACACCACGCTGCACACCCTGATGGAGGTACGCGAGCGGCTCGATCCGGTGGAGTTGCAGCGAGCGGTGACGCTCATGTCCCAGGCTCAACGGGTGGAGTTTTATGGCTTTGGCGCCTCGGGTGCAGTGGCGGCAGACGCGCAGCACAAATTCTTCCGGTTGTTGCTGACCGCTGCGGCGTATTCCGATCCGCACATGCAGGCGATGTCGGCGGTGACACTGAAACCGACCGACGTGGCGATCTGTATCTCCCAGTCCGGGCGCTCCAAGGACCTGCTGATCACCGCGAATCTGGTACGTGAAAGCGGGGCCTCGCTGATCACGCTGTGTCCAAGCCAGACGCCGCTGGCAGAGTTGTCGACCGTAAATCTGGCGATTGATGTGCACGAAGACACTGAAATCTATACGCCGTTGACCTCGCGCATTGCTCACCTGGTGGTGATCGACGTGTTGGCGATGGGTGTGGCGATGGCGCGCGGACCGAGCCTGGTCAATCACCTCAAGAGCGTGAAACGCAGCCTGCGCAGTTTGCGCTTGTCGCCCAAGTCGGTGAAAGCCCTCGACGACTGACGTGTGACGAGACAGTTACTGTGGCGAGGGGGCTTGCCCCCGTTGGTTTCGTAGAGACCCCTACGTATGACTTGTAGTCATATCTGCGCCTGCTTCGCAGCCGAACGGGGGCAAGCCCC
>NZ_CABVGX010000113.1 GCF_902497625.1 Pseudomonas fluorescens
GGTGCAGATAGCGAATCGCATCGGCCAGCGGCGCCAGTTGATAGTCCCGTGCCAGTTCTGTCGGCAACCAGTCGGGCAGGCTGGTCGGGCCCAGCATCGTCAGGGTCTGCATGCAGAGCTGGCGCAAGCGTTGCTGGGTCAGGCCTTCGGTCAACGGGTAAACCGGGGTCAGGGTTTCATCCACCGGCGGCGGTTCATCGCCGGTGATGGCGCGGTATTCCGGGTGATAGATTTCCAGCCCCGACGCGCCGGGCCGCGCTTCGCCGTAACAGCGAATTCGCGTGCCGCGCTTGAGGCCTTCTTTCTGCGCATTGCTGAAATGGTAGAAGCGCAGGCTGAGCCCGCCGGTTCCGTCCTGCAAACGCACGACCAGGCTGCGACGGCGGCCCATGACCACATCGGCGCCGCTGACGGTGCCTTCGATCACGGCATCCTGGCCAGGGCGCAAATGACCGATCGGGACCACCCGGGTGCGGTCCTGATACCGCAAGGGCAGATGGAACAGTACGTCCTGAAGATTCTCCAGGCCAACCTTGGCCAGTTTTTCGGCCATGGCTTCACCGACACCCTTGAGCGCCGTCACCGACACTTGCGACAACTCGGTCATGACTGTTGCTTAGCCAGCCACCGGCGCTGGCGGCTTGGCCACCGAGCACAGGCGGATCGAGTCGGCGAGGATTTCGATTGCCTTGGGCCGCGGAAAGCTCGCGCGCCAGGCGATCGCTACTGTTCGAAACGGCACCGGCGGCGTCAGTGGACGCACTTCGATCACGCCGGGTGCGTAATGGTGGCTGTCGACGGCCGAGAGTGGCAGGATCGAGATGCCCAAACCGGAGGCGACCATGTGGCGAATGGTCTCCAGCGAGCTGGACTCCACCGTGGTGTGCTTGGCGCCGTCGCTGCCTTTGGTCAGCGTCGGACAGGCCTCCAACACCTGATCGCGGAAGCAGTGGCCTTCGCCCAGCAGCAACAGACTCTTGTCGTTGAGCAGGCTGGCGTCGATTGATTCTTTTTGCGTCCACGGGTGTTGAGCCGGCATCAGCACATAGAACGGCTCGTCGTAGAGCTGCAGGGTCAATACGTCGGCTTCGTTGAACGGCAGGGCGATGATGATCGCGTCGAGCTCACCGTTGCGCAGCTTGTCACGCAGCACGTGGGTGAAATTTTCTTCAATGTACAGCGGCATCTGCGGAGCCACGCGGTGTAGCTGCGGGATCAGATGCGGAAACAGATACGGGCCAACCGTGTAGATCGCGCCGACTTTCAACGGGGCCGTCAGCTGGTTTTTGCCAGCCTGCGCCAGTTCGCGAATCCCTTGAGCTTGCTCCAGCACTTTTTGCGCCTGGGCCACGATGCCTTCGCCGACCGGAGTCAGGCGTACGGCGCTCTTGCTGCGCTCGAAAATCAGCACACCGAGTTCGTCTTCAAGCTTTTTCACGCCCACCGACAGGGTCGGCTGACTGACGTGGCAACGCTCGGCCGCGTGGCCGAAGTGCTGCTCTTGGGCGAGGGTAACGATGTAGCGTAATTCTGTAAGGGTCATGGCGAACGTCCGTGAAGTTGCGAGCCAAGCATAACGGCTGCAATCGATAGACGCACGTTATCAGACTGAGTGAGGTGAATGACACCGGGCAATGCGTGTATGCCTGGGTGGATATGCAAAAGGCACCTTTTGGTGCCTCTAGGCATATTCCCTTCCGTAGCAGCCGGACGCAGGCTGCGCCAGCTGCT
>NZ_CABVGX010000114.1 GCF_902497625.1 Pseudomonas fluorescens
ATTGTGGCGAGGGGGCTTGCCCCCGTTGGATCGCGAAGCGAGCCCTGCGATAGCTGATGCATCTGTCCAATCAGACAGCATCAGGCGCTCTACGACTGCTGCGCAGCCGGACGGGGGCAAGCCCCCTCGCCACAAAAGTGTTTAACACCCTGTCCGGAGTCATCCCATGTCCTTCTTCCTCGCTCACCTGCTGTCCTGGAGTGCCCTGTTGCTGGTGGTCGACATCGTGCTCTGGCACATTGCGCCGTTCACCCATCGCGTTACACGGGTCGGGGTGCGTCTGGCACTGTTTCTGCTGTTCAGTGCGCTGATCATCAACGCCGGCGTAAGCCCGTTGCAGGCGCCGCTGTTTGGCGAGGACCGGGTAGCGCAACTTGGTGGCACCGCGCTGGGTATTCTCTGGTGGTTGTACGCTGCGCGGGTTCTCACCGGGGTGATCGGCCTGGTGCTGATGCGGCGCATCGGTCACAGCGGCCGGTTGTTGCAGGACGTCATCGGTGCACTGGTTTTCCTCATCGCCATCGTTGCAGCGGCGGGTTATGTGCTCGAACTGCCGGTCAAGGGTTTGCTTGCGACCTCGGGGGTCGTCGCAATCGTTGTCGGTCTGGCTTTGCAGAGCACCTTGAGCGACGTGTTTTCCGGGATCGTCCTCAACACCACAAAGCCGTATCAAGTGGATGACTGGATCGCCATCGACGGCGTCGAAGGCAAAGTGCTCGACATCGACTGGCGCGCGACGCACCTGCTCACCAGCGCCGGCAGCACGGCGGTGATCCCGAATTCTGTAGCGGCCAAGGCCAAGATCGTCAATCTCAGTCGGCCAAATGACCGGCACGGCGTGTCGATCAGCATCATGGTGCCCAATCACATTCGCCCGCGTCGGGTACTCGATGCACTGGAGCGGACACTGCGGGGCAGCAGCCGTTTGCTGCTGGATCCGGCACCCAAAGCGGTGCTCAAAGAGGCCGGTGAAACCATGTCCGAGTACGTTGCGAGTGGTTTCATCGCCGAGCTTGGCAAGAAAAGCGAAGTACGCAATCAGCTGTTCGACCTGGCGCACCGGCACCTCGAAGCCGCGGGCATCTCCCGTCAGCTTGACGGCGTGATCGAACCGACGACCCGTGCCCGCGCCTTGCTCGACGAGGTGAAAATCTTCCGTTCACTGAGTGACGACGAACGCGATCAACTGGCGCAGTCGATGGTTGCCCAGCAATACGCAGCGGGTCAGGTGGTGCTGGATCTGGGCGAAGTGCCGGACAGCCTGATGGTGGTCGCCACCGGCGTGGTCAGCGCCACCGTGCCCGACGGCAACGGGCACACCGAAGCTGGCCGCATGGGCCCCAGCGAAGTCATGGGCGAACAAAGCATCCTCGCCGATACGCCATCGCAGGCGACCTTCACCACATTGACCTCGTGCATCATCTACCGCATCGATAAATCCCTGACGCGCAATATCATGGAGCAACGCGCTGAAGTGAGCCGAGCGCTGAACAAACTGCAAGCGGTGCGCCAGCAGAACAGCCGGCAGGCGTTGATGGCGAAGCCGGTGCAGATCAAGAAAGGCGGATTCCTGAGTTGGTTGCAGAAGCGCCAGCCTACATAACCATTACGCAAATCCTGTAGCAGCTGCCGAAGGCTGCG
>NZ_CABVGX010000115.1 GCF_902497625.1 Pseudomonas fluorescens
GTGGGAGCGAGCCTGCTCGCGATGACGCCGTAGGAGCCGCCACGCAGATCAGGTTGAAACCGTGCGCTTTGGCAGATACGGCGGCAGATAGAGCCCAAGGTACGCATCAAACACCCGCATCCCTTCTTCTGCCATGCGCGGGGTAATCTGTCCGTGCTGCTGCACCGAGCGCGCGTACACCCGATCCCCTAGCTCCATGGCCAGCGCAAACACATCGACATCGGTCGGCAGTTTCGGCAGTTCGAAATGGTGATCGAACAGCTTGTGCATCAAATCGCCCAGTTCAATGTCGTGCTGACGGTCGGCCTGAGTCACTTCGGTCAAGCCATGCTGGGCGAGGATCAACTGCCGCGCGGCGGCATCTCCTTCGTAAATCTCCAGCATGCGCTGTTCGACCAGGCGCGAGAGGTCGTGCCAGTTGCGCAGCGCATCGTGATCGATGGGTGCTTGCAGACAGGCGCGGAAAGCGCCGTGAACGTCGGCGGTCAGCGCTTCGAGCAGGGCCGGAACGCTCGCGAAAAAGTGGTAGACGGAGGAGGGCGGAATCTCCGCGCGCTCGGCTACGCTGTAAATCGACAGGCTGGCCACGCCCTCGGCCGCCAGCAGCGTGCGCGCGGCGTCGAGTATCGAATCGATCCGCGCCTGACTGCGGGCGCGGGGTTTGCGAACGGTGGCGATGCGCGTCATTGGAGACTCCTGCGGGGGCAGGGGGCATTGTACGCAGAGCGCAGAGATGTTCCACATCCCCTGTGCCGGGGGGTCTTATTGGTGAAGGGGTTTCGCTGTGGTGAGGGAGTTCTTTGTGGTGAGGGGGGTTCGCTGTAGTGAGGAGTTCTTTGTGGTGAGGGGGTCTACCTGTGGCGAGGGGGTTTACCCCCGTAGGAGTGCGCAGCGCTCCCTCTATAGTCCATTCTGGTCAGTCAGGCATACCGCGTTGACTGTTCATGGGAGCGCTGCGCACTCCAACGGGGGTAAAGCCCCTCGCCACAGGGATTGAGTGCTGACCATGGTTAGAAGGTCTATCTGAGCCATAAAAAAACGCCGCAGGCTGTGAGGCCGGCGACGTTCTTTTTTACTGCACCCGCTTACACGGTGTGCAGGTACCAGTTGTATTCAAGGTCGGAGATGGAGTGTTCGAACTCCTCCAGCTCACTTTCCTTGCAGGCCACGAAGATATCGATGTATTTCGGATCGATATATTTGGCCATGACTTCGCTGTCGTCCAGCTCGCGCAATGCGTCGCGCAGGTTGTTCGGCAGGCTCTGCTCGTTCTGCTCGTAGCTGTTGCCTTCCACAGGCGCGCCCGGTTCGATCTTGTTGGTCAAACCGTGGTGAATACCGGCCAGCACGGACGCCATCAGCAAGTACGGGTTGGCATCCGCGCCGGCAACGCGATGCTCGATGCGCACCGAATCCGGCGAACCGGTCGGCACTCGCACCGCAACGGTACGGTTGTCGATGCCCCAGCTCGGCGAGTTCGGCACATAGAACTGCGCGCCGAAGCGGCGGTACGAGTTGACGTTCGGGCAGAGGAAGGCCATCTGTGCCGGCAGGGTCTCGAGCACACCGCCGATCGCG
>NZ_CABVGX010000116.1 GCF_902497625.1 Pseudomonas fluorescens
GAAGTCCCCGCCCATTGCGTCAATCGCGATAACTTGAGCGGACAAGAAATTACTCGTCAGCGCCCTTGTCGATCACTTTACGGCCACGGTATACGCCTTCTGGCGATACGTGGTGACGCAGGTGAATTTCACCGGTGGTTTTTTCTACAGACAGAGTGCTTGCCGTCAGGGCGTCGTGCGAACGACGCATGTCACGGGCAGAGCGGGATTTTTTGTTCTGCTGAACAGCCATAATTGATTAACTCCTAAACGTTTGGGTCACGCTTTAACTGCGCCAATACACTGAACGGGTTGGACCGCGTTACCTCGTCCTCGCTCGGTTCGGGCTCATCGAGACCCGCCGGCTGCTGGCATTCTTCCGGATGATGAGCAGGCACAATGGGCAAGGCGAGCAAAAGCTCCTCCTCGATCAGTGACTGCAGATCCAAAGGATCTTCGCCCAGTTCCAGCACGTCATAACCTTTCGGCAACGACTGGGTATTCGCACCCTCCTTCACCACAACGTAACTGCATTCGCTGTGGATCGGCAGGGTGACCAGCTCAAGACAACGCTGGCAAACCATTTTGACTTCGGTGTCGATAAAGCTGTGAATAACCACAGATTTACGTTCATCTCGTTCAAAAACGAATTTGGCCTGCACCGTACCGACAGTGTCGGAAAGCGGGTCGCAGAGTCTCTCCAAATCGGCCAGCAGCAGTTCACCTTGAAGGGTGGTGCCACGGTCAGCCAATTTGCGCGGGTCAACGTGAGGTGGAATCGGGTCATTCAACATAGGCGCAGCATTATAGGGATGCACCCGGCCATGTCAAAGGAAATTCAGCCCTGTCCGTCACTCGCAAGCCTCGCTAGAATTCGCCCCCGCCCTTTGGAGATGCGCATGCTGCCTTTATTACTCGCTTCCAGCTCGGTCTATCGCCGGGAATTGCTGGCCCGCCTGCGATTGCCGTTCATCTGCAGTTCGCCGGACATCGATGAAAGTCACCGTCCGGACGAGTCTGCAACGGAACTGGTCAAGCGCCTGGCCAGGGAAAAAGCCGAAGCGCTGGGCAGCACTCACCCCGCCCACCTGATCATCGGTTCCGACCAGGTTGCAGTGCTCGGCGAGCGGATTATCGGTAAGCCTCATACATTCGAAAAGGCCCGCGAACAATTGCTGGCCTCCAGCGGCGCCAGCGTGACGTTCCTGACCGGACTGGCCCTGCTGAACAGTGAGACGGGCGCCTGCCAGGTCGACTGCGTACCGTTCACCGTGCACATGCGCACCTTGGACGTTGATCGCATAGAACGTTACCTGCTAGCCGAAGAGCCCTACGACTGCGCTGGCAGCTTTAAGGCTGAAGGGTTGGGGGTGAGCCTGTTTAAAAGCACTGAAGGCCCTGATGCCACTAGCCTGATCGGTCTGCCGCTGATTCGGCTGATTGATATGCTATCGGCTGAAGGCGTACCGATCCCTTGATCAGCACAATCCCCTAACACCACAACCCCGTAGCAGCTGGCGAAGCCTGCGTCCGACTGCGCAGCAGTCGTAAAATCAGCCTACTC
>NZ_CABVGX010000117.1 GCF_902497625.1 Pseudomonas fluorescens
GCAGAGCGGCGAGGGTTTCGCGGCTGACGCGGAGTTTGATTTCAGTTTCTTTTTGCATGGCCGGAAAATCCAGAATCGGGAGCGCAGCCGGGGGAATGTGTGGCTGCCAAGGCCGTGCAGTGTACAGGACTGAGAGAGGGTAGGGTTTAACCGGCTCTGCGGCGGTTTATTCCTGTCGCCGGATGGTTCTATGATGGTCTTCAATTCGGGAGTTGGAGTCAGCGATGCCTTTACCATCCATGAAAGATCAGTTCGCTGCGCTGATCGCCGCACCGTCCGTCAGCTGTACGCAGGCCAGCCTCGATCAGACCAATCGGCCAGTCATTGATCTGCTGGCAACCTGGCTCGGCGATCTGGGTTTTGCCTGCGATATCCAGCAGGTCAGCCCGGGTAAATTCAATCTGCTCGCCAGTTTCGGTTCCGGCCCCGGCGGGCTGGTGCTGGCCGGTCACAGTGACACTGTGCCGTTCGATGGCGCATTGTGGCAGACCGATCCGCTGAAGCTGACTGAGGTGGATGGTCGCTGGGTCGGCCTGGGCAGTTGCGACATGAAGGGTTTTTTTGCGCTGGCGATCGAGGCTGTCCTGCCTTTGCTTGATCAGCCGTTCAAGCAGCCTCTGCTGATTCTCGCGACGTGTGACGAAGAAAGCTCGATGTCCGGCGCTCGTGCATTGGCCAAGGCTGGCCGGCCGTTGGGTCGAGCGGCGGTGATCGGAGAACCGACCGGGCTCAAGCCGATCCGCATGCACAAAGGCATCATGATGGAGCGCATCGACATTCTCGGTCAGAGCGGCCATTCCTCCGATCCGCGCTTGGGCCACAGCGCGCTCGAAGCCATGCACGATGCCATCGGTGAGCTGCGCGGCTTGCGGCTGTTATGGCAGCGCGAGTTTCGTAATCCACAGTTTGGCGTGCCGATGCCGACGATGAATTTTGGCTGCATCCATGGCGGCGACAACCCCAACCGTATCTGCGGCCAATGCTCGCTGGAGTTCGATCTGCGGCCCTTGCCGGGCATGGACCCGAACGCCTTGCGCGCCGAGATTCTGCAAAAACTCAAGCCGGTTGCCGAACGGCATCAGGTGAAGATTGAGTATGCGCCGCTGTTCCCTGAAGTGCCGCCGTTCGAGCAGGCCGAGGATGCCGAACTGGTGAGGGTCGCGGAAAAGCTCACCGGCCATCGCGCCGAAGCAGTGGCGTTCGGCACCGAAGCGCCTTATCTTCAGCACCTGGGCTGTGAAACCCTGGTGCTCGGCCCCGGCGATATCGCCTGCGCACACCAGCCGGGGGAATACCTGGAAATGTCACGTTTACAGCCTACGGTGCATCTACTACGGCAACTGATTGAACATTACTGCCAGACGCCGGCCACGACGCGAGTGCCAGGAATCTGAACATAACCCCCGGTGGGAGCGGGCTTGCTCGCGAAAGCGGTG
>NZ_CABVGX010000118.1 GCF_902497625.1 Pseudomonas fluorescens
TGCGGGTCAAACCGACTGCCGAACAGATCCATCGCGCCGAAGCACTTTACAAGCGGATCAGCATGGGCAAGGCGGCCGTTCCCGTCAGCGATCAATGGCAACCGGCGCTGCTCGCCTGGCTGCCAGTGCTGACAATGGGGCTCGTCGGCACCGCAAGCGGTGTCTGGCTGGGTCCCACTGAAGCGACACTCCTGACAATTGCAGCTTCGGTCCCGATCGGCTTGTTCATTTCTCGCCGACAGAATCGCGGCGCGCTCAAACTGCTGGAGCTGGCTGAATCTTCAACCTGCGACGCCCTCCTCGGCAAAATGTACAGTGATGAGCGCGGCCCTCAGGCTCGTCTGGAAACGGCGTTCGTCAGTCAGGCCTCGCGGCTCAAGACCTGCCTCACGCGCCTTCAGGACACGGCCGAGCAACTGACCAGCCTGGCCGGCAAATCCGACGGTCTGGCTGCCGACAGTTCACGGGGACTGGATCGTCAGCGCGTCGAAACCGAACAGGTCTCGGCAGCAGTGAATCAGATGGCGGCAACTACACAAGAAGTCGCCAGTCACGTCCAGCGCACGGCCGATGCGACGCAGGAAGCCAATGTGCTGACTGCCCGCGGACGCGACGTCGCACGCGATACCCGCGAGTCGATCCAGCGCCTCTCCGTGGTGGTGGGCGAGACAGGGTTGACCGTTGCGCAACTGGCCAGGGACAGCAATGAAATCGGCACAGTGGTCGACGTTATCAAAGGCATTGCCGACCAGACCAACCTGCTTGCGCTGAACGCCGCCATCGAAGCTGCTCGCGCGGGTGATATGGGCCGCGGCTTTGCGGTGGTGGCGGATGAGGTGCGCCAGCTGGCCCAACGCACCACCGAGTCTACAGCACAGATCCACGGCCTGATTTCCAAACTGCAGGTGTCTTCCAGCAACGCGGTGAAGACTATGGAAAGCGGCCACCGGCAGGCGGAGGAAGGGGTGGCCTGGGTGCTGGAGGCCGATAAGGCCCTGGTAGGCATCAGTGAAGCCGTAGCGAACATTACCGACATGACCACCCAGATCGCCGCCGCGACTGAAGAGCAAACGGCGGTCGCTGAGGAAATCAGCCGCAACATCACCACCATCGCGCATCTGGCGGATCAGACATCTGAACAGGCCAGGCACTCGGCGCAACTGAGCACCGAACTGACGCAGACCGCGAAAACCCAGTACTCGCTGGTGGAGCGGTTCAACCGTTAGTCGCAGGTTCTGTAGCAGCCGGACGCAGGCTTCGCCAGCTGCTACAAGGGGGCGGTGGATTTTCGGTTCACTGATGAAAATCATGGCCAATCAATCCCACCCGTACTTCAGCCGCCGCACTCAACTCCCCGGGCGCTGACATCAATCTCGTAGCAGCTGGCGCAGCCTGCGTCC
>NZ_CABVGX010000119.1 GCF_902497625.1 Pseudomonas fluorescens
TGCGGGTCAAACCGACTGCCGAACAGATCCATCGCGCCGAAGCACTTTACAAGCGGATCAGCATGGGCAAGGCGGCCGTTCCCGTCAGCGATCAATGGCAACCGGCGCTGCTCGCCTGGCTGCCAGTGCTGACAATGGGGCTCGTCGGCACCGCAAGCGGTGTCTGGCTGGGTCCCACTGAAGCGACACTCCTGACAATTGCAGCTTCGGTCCCGATCGGCTTGTTCATTTCTCGCCGACAGAATCGCGGCGCGCTCAAACTGCTGGAGCTGGCTGAATCTTCAACCTGCGACGCCCTCCTCGGCAAAATGTACAGTGATGAGCGCGGCCCTCAGGCTCGTCTGGAAACGGCGTTCGTCAGTCAGGCCTCGCGGCTCAAGACCTGCCTCACGCGCCTTCAGGACACGGCCGAGCAACTGACCAGCCTGGCCGGCAAATCCGACGGTCTGGCTGCCGACAGTTCACGGGGACTGGATCGTCAGCGCGTCGAAACCGAACAGGTCTCGGCAGCAGTGAATCAGATGGCGGCAACTACACAAGAAGTCGCCAGTCACGTCCAGCGCACGGCCGATGCGACGCAGGAAGCCAATGTGCTGACTGCCCGCGGACGCGACGTCGCACGCGATACCCGCGAGTCGATCCAGCGCCTCTCCGTGGTGGTGGGCGAGACAGGGTTGACCGTTGCGCAACTGGCCAGGGACAGCAATGAAATCGGCACAGTGGTCGACGTTATCAAAGGCATTGCCGACCAGACCAACCTGCTTGCGCTGAACGCCGCCATCGAAGCTGCTCGCGCGGGTGATATGGGCCGCGGCTTTGCGGTGGTGGCGGATGAGGTGCGCCAGCTGGCCCAACGCACCACCGAGTCTACAGCACAGATCCACGGCCTGATTTCCAAACTGCAGGTGTCTTCCAGCAACGCGGTGAAGACTATGGAAAGCGGCCACCGGCAGGCGGAGGAAGGGGTGGCCTGGGTGCTGGAGGCCGATAAGGCCCTGGTAGGCATCAGTGAAGCCGTAGCGAACATTACCGACATGACCACCCAGATCGCCGCCGCGACTGAAGAGCAAACGGCGGTCGCTGAGGAAATCAGCCGCAACATCACCACCATCGCGCATCTGGCGGATCAGACATCTGAACAGGCCAGGCACTCGGCGCAACTGAGCACCGAACTGACGCAGACCGCGAAAACCCAGTACTCGCTGGTGGAGCGGTTCAACCGTTAGTCGCAGGTTCTGTAGCAGCTGGCGCAGCCTGCGTCCGGCTGCGCAGCAGTCGTAATGGTGAATGCGTTCCGGCTC
>NZ_CABVGX010000120.1 GCF_902497625.1 Pseudomonas fluorescens
ACAGACAAGCCCCCTTATCACAGGCATCCCCCCTCACCACAGGCTACCCCCCTCACCGCTAGACCTGCCCGCAGGGCTCCGGGACAACCATCTTCATCTGATCTAATCACTTGTTTCTGTGGCGAGGGGGCTTGCCCCCGTTCGGCGGCGCAGCCGTCGTAAAAACCTCGCACGCGGTGCGCCTGGTACATTGAGTCTGCAGGTTTCAGGATCGCTTCGCGACCCAACGGGGGCAAGCCCCCTCACCACAGGCAAGCCCCCTTATCACAGGATTCCCCCCTCACCACAGACAAGCCCCCTTATCACAGGCATCCCTGTAGTGGTCTAATGAAACCGGACACCCATTTAGGCGAGAATGCTCGCCAGATCGAGGTGTCAGATGACCAAACAACGCCGCTCCTTTACTCCTGAATTCAAGCGCGAGGCCGCAGCCCTCGTGCTCAAACAAAACTACAGCTACATCGAAGCCAGCCGTTCACTAGGCATTGGTGAGTCGGCATTGCGCCGCTGGGTTGACCAGATTCAGAAAGAACATAAAGGCATCACCCCGCAGAGCAAGGCGCTGACGCCGGAACAGCAAAAAATTCAGGAGCTGGAGGCCCGGATCGCTCGGCTTGAGCGAGAGAAATCCATATTAAAAAAGGCTACCGCGCTCTTGATGTCGGAAGATCACGAGCGTTCGCGCTGATTGCCCAGTTGAGCGCCCATGAGCCGGTTGATTGGCTGTGCAAGGTGTTTGACGTCACTCGCTCGTGTTACTACGCCCAGCGCCTGCGGCGCCGCACGCCCGATGTTGAACGGCTTCGATTACGTAGTCGCGTCAGTGAGCTGTTCTCGCAAAGTCGCAGCTCCGCGGGCAGTCGTAGCATTCTGTCGCTGATGCGTGAAGACGGTGAGCAACTCGGTCGATTCAAAGTTCGTAGCTTGATGCGCGAGCTTGATTTAGTCAGCAAACAACCCGGCTCCCATGCCTACAAACGAGCAACAGTAGAAAGACTGGATATCCCGAACACATTGAACCGCGAGTTCGACGTGCCAGCGCCTAATCAAGTCTGGTGCGGCGATATCACCTACATTTGGGCTCAAGGAAAGTGGCATTACCTGGCTGTCGTCCTAGATCTTTGTACGCGTCGGATCGTGGGCTGGGCGCTGTCGGAAAAGCCAGACGCTGAGCTGGTGATCAAAGCGCTGGATATGGCTTACGAGCAGCGTGGCAGGCCTTCGGATC
>NZ_CABVGX010000121.1 GCF_902497625.1 Pseudomonas fluorescens
GCTTGCTCGCGATGGGGTCATTAAATTCACCACGCATCTGTTGAACTGCCCATTTTGAAACTACCTACCCCCCAGCCCCCTCGCACCTGCTAGGCTCCAACCCAAGTCTCACTCGACAGATACCTGCCCATGCTCGCGCGCCTGTTGTTGTTCTGTGGTCTGTTCGTGGCCTGCACGTCGGCCGTGGCGATGACCATCTACAAGTCCAAAGATGCCAATGGCGTGGTCTCCTACAGCGACCGTCCCACGAAAGGCTCCAAAGTGTTCGTCTTCCGTGATCGCATGGACGAAAACCTGGAGCGGCAGGTGTACCTCGACATCCAGAAACAGAAGGGCACGGACAGCGTGTTCGTGCGCAACGACCTGTACGCGCCGGTCGAGATCGAATTGAGTTTCTCGGGTCTGAAAAACGTCAGCGGCGCGCCGAGCCGACCGATTCGGCGGGTCATGCCCGCGCGTAGCAGGATCCGTCTGGCGCTGCTCACGCCCAAACAGTCCGGTCGACCGCTCGTGTATGTCCCGAAGTTCGAATATTCCCTGGGTGACCCCTCAGGCGCCGCCATGGCCTACCGATACCCGCTGCCGTGGCGTGGCGGACCGTTTCGCCTGAGTCAGGGCGCCAATGGCCAGTACAGCCACTACGGCCCGAAAAACCGCTTCGCCATGGACATCGCCATGCCCGAAGGCACGCCGATCATCGCGGCGCGCGGTGGCATCGTAGTGAAAACCGAGAATAAACAGACCGGCCGCGGCACTGACCCGTCGGGCAATTTCGTGCGAGTACTGCACGATGATGGGACGATGGGCGTCTACCTGCACCTGCAACGGGGGTCGGTGAGCGTTAGGGAGGGGCAGCGAGTGTCAGTGGGCAGTGCCTTGGCGCTGTCAGGCAACACCGGCAACAGCAGCGGCCCGCACCTGCATTTCGTGGTGCAGCGCAATACCGGCCTTGGCCTGGTATCGATCCCCTATCAGTTCGCTCAACCGATGGGCAGTCTGCCCAACTTCGCGCTGGGCAAACAATAAGGCCAAGCGGATACCTGTGGTGAGGCGGCTTGCTGTGCAAGGAGGCTTGCCTGTGGCGAAGGGGCTTGCCTGTGGCAAGGGGGCTTGCCTGTGGCGAGGGGGCTTGTCTGTGGCGAGGGGGCTTGCCTGTGGCAAGGGGGCTTGTCTGTGGCGAGGGGGCTTGCCTGTGGCGAGGGGGCTTGTCTGTGGCGAGGGGGCTTGC
>NZ_CABVGX010000122.1 GCF_902497625.1 Pseudomonas fluorescens
CCTTGCCACAGGCAAGCCCCCTCGCCACAGACAAGCCCCCTTGCCACAGGCAAGCCCCCTCGCCACAGACAAGCCCCCTCGCCACAGGCAAGCCCCCTTGCCACAGGCAAGCCCCTTCGCCACAGGCAAGCCTCCTTGCACAGCAAGCCGCCTCACCACAGGTATCCGCTTGGCCTTATTGTTTGCCCAGCGCGAAGTTGGGCAGACTGCCCATCGGTTGAGCGAACTGATAGGGGATCGATACCAGGCCAAGGCCGGTATTGCGCTGCACCACGAAATGCAGGTGCGGGCCGCTGCTGTTGCCGGTGTTGCCTGACAGCGCCAAGGCACTGCCCACTGACACTCGCTGCCCCTCCCTAACGCTCACCGACCCCCGTTGCAGGTGCAGGTAGACGCCCATCGTCCCATCATCGTGCAGTACTCGCACGAAATTGCCCGACGGGTCAGTGCCGCGGCCGGTCTGTTTATTCTCGGTTTTCACTACGATGCCACCGCGCGCCGCGATGATCGGCGTGCCTTCGGGCATGGCGATGTCCATGGCGAAGCGGTTTTTCGGGCCGTAGTGGCTGTACTGGCCATTGGCGCCCTGACTCAGGCGAAACGGTCCGCCACGCCACGGCAGCGGGTATCGGTAGGCCATGGCGGCGCCTGAGGGGTCACCCAGGGAATATTCGAACTTCGGGACATACACGAGCGGTCGACCGGACTGTTTGGGCGTGAGCAGCGCCAGACGGATCCTGCTACGCGCGGGCATGACCCGCCGAATCGGTCGGCTCGGCGCGCCGCTGACGTTTTTCAGACCCGAGAAACTCAATTCGATCTCGACCGGCGCGTACAGGTCGTTGCGCACGAACACGCTGTCCGTGCCCTTCTGTTTCTGGATGTCGAGGTACACCTGCCGCTCCAGGTTTTCGTCCATGCGATCACGGAAGACGAACACTTTGGAGCCTTTCGTGGGACGGTCGCTGTAGGAGACCACGCCATTGGCATCTTTGGACTTGTAGATGGTCATCGCCACGGCCGACGTGCAGGCCACGAACAGACCACAGAACAACAACAGGCGCGCGAGCATGGGCAGGTATCTGTCGAGTGAGACTTGGGTTGGAGCCTAGCAGGTGCGAGGGGGCTGGGGGGTAGGTAGTTTCAAAATGGGCAGTTCAACAGATGCGTGGTGAATTTAATGACCCCATCGCGAGCAAGC
>NZ_CABVGX010000123.1 GCF_902497625.1 Pseudomonas fluorescens
CACGCCGTCGGTGGCCAACATCAAGGCTTACGCCCAGATCGTTCGCGCCCGGGCAACGCTGCGCCAGTTGATCGGCATCGCCACCGAAATCGCCGACAGCGCCTTCAATCCGGAAGGCCGCACCGCTGAAGAAATCCTCGACGAAGCCGAGCGACAGATATTCCAGATCGCCGAGGCCCGGCCTAAAACCGGCGGCCCGGTGAGCGTCAACGACCTGTTGACCAAAGCCATCGACCGCATCGACACCTTGTTCAACACCGACAACGCCATCACCGGACTGTCCACCGGTTACACCGACCTTGACGGGATGACCAGCGGTCTGCAGCCGGCCGACCTGATCATCGTCGCCGGCCGTCCGTCGATGGGTAAAACCACCTTTGCGATGAACCTGGTGGAAAACGCCGTGTTGCGCAGTGACAAGTGTGTGCTGGTTTACTCGCTGGAGATGCCAGGTGAATCGCTGATCATGCGTATGTTGTCCTCCCTTGGGCGTATCGACCAGACCAAGGTCCGTGCCGGACGTCTGGAGGACGACGATTGGCCACGCCTGACCTCGGCGGTCAACCTGCTCAACGATCGCAAGCTCTTCATCGATGATACGGCCGGTATAAGCCCGTCGGAAATGCGCGCGCGGACTCGACGCCTGGTGCGTGAGCATGGGGATGTCGGCCTTATCATGATCGACTACCTGCAATTGATGCAGATCCCGGGCTCTGGTGGCGATAACCGCACCAACGAAATTTCTGAGATTTCCCGTTCCCTGAAAGCCTTGGCCAAGGAGTTCAATTGCCCGGTGGTGGCGCTGTCCCAGCTCAACCGCTCATTGGAGCAACGGCCGAATAAACGTCCGATCAACTCCGACCTTCGAGAATCGGGAGCGATCGAGCAGGATGCTGACGTGATCATGTTTGTGTATCGGGACGAGGTCTATCACCCGGAAACCGAACACAAAGGCATCGCCGAGATCATCATCGGCAAGCAGCGGAACGGACCGATCGGTACGGCCCGACTGGCGTTCATCGGTAAATACACCCGCTTCGAAAACCTCGCGCCGGGCAGCTACAACTTCGACGACGAGTAACCCTGTCGGATCCTGTGGCGAGGGGGCCTTTGTGGCGAGGGGGCTTGCCCCCGGTGGGCTGCGCAGCAGTCCCTTTTTTTGGGG
>NZ_CABVGX010000124.1 GCF_902497625.1 Pseudomonas fluorescens
CGCTTTCGCGAGCAGGCTCGCTCCCACAGTGTTTGCCAGTGAAACCCCATACATCAATGAGAGTAACCCGACGATGCAAGCGCAATTACTGAGTCAGCGCAGCAGAGTATTCGACCATGCCGACCCCTACGCGGTGTCGGGCTACGTCAATCAGCACGTCGGCAATCACTGCATCCTGATGCCCCGAGCGGGGCGACCATTGGCCAGCCTCGATCACCGCAAGTTCGCCAGCCTTGACCTGTGCCGTATCAGTTATGGGGCCAGCGTGCGCGTGACATCGGGGGCGCTGGAAAGCGTTTATCACCTGCAGGTGCTGCTGCGCGGGCACTGTCTGTGGCGCGGTCACGGTCAGGAACATTACTTCGCTCCCGGTGAATTACTGCTGATCAATCCGGACGACACAGTGGACCTGACGTATTCGGATGATTGCGAAAAATTTATCCTGAAAATTCCCACCCATCTGTTCAAGTCGGTCTGCGACGACCAGCGCTGGCGCTATCCCGGCCAGGGCGTGCGTTTTCTGGAAAACCGCTATCAGCTTGATGAGCTGGAAGGTTTTGTCGGTCTGCTGGCGATGATTTGTCAGGAAGCCGAAGCCACGGAACAGCTGCCCAGGGTGCAGGAGCACTACGCGCAAATCATCGTCAGCAAGATGCTCAGCTTGATGAAGACCAACGTCAGCCGCATCTGCCTTGGCTCGCATACGGCGACGTTCGACGTATTGGCCGACTACATCGCGCAACACCTCAAGCATGACATCGTCAGCGAAGACCTGGCGCGCCAGGCCCGAATGAGCCTGCGTTCGCTGTACGGGTTGTTCGAGCGCCATGCCGGCACCACGCCGAAAAACTACATCCGCGAAAAACGCCTCGAACGGATCAATGCCTGCCTCAGCGACCCGACCTGCAACGTGCGCAGCGTTACGGAAATCGCCATGGATTACGGGTTTCTGCATTTGGGACGGTTTTCCGAGCATTACCGCAAGCAGTTCGGCGAGTTGCCCTCGGACACCCTCAAGAGTCGGCATTGATCTCAGTGGCCGACGCATCACCTGTGGCGAGGGCATCTGTCACCTCCCTGTGGAGAGGGCATTTGTCACCTCCCTGTGGAGAGGG